>NZ_CP041372.2:661592-1323184 GCF_006965545.2 Paenalkalicoccus suaedae | reverse complement strand
GTTATATTGATCTGGCGATAGTTCGCCAAATTCTCGGAAATCTTTAGTTTGACGGCACGTTTGACATTGCATGTTCATTGGATAAAATCCGCATACTACTGGAACAGGAATACATCCTTCCGTCATTGGTCCAACTGGATACCACATTGGCATTTGCTCAGGTGAGACAAACTGTGGATATGGAGTCGCAGGAGGCTGTGGCTGTGGCTGTGGCTGTGGCTTTGGTTTCGGCTTCTCATAAGCTGGTTTACTAACTGGTTTTTTAGGTGCTTCTTTCTTAGGTGCCTCCTCCATGATTGGCATTTCTGGCATAGGCGGTAATGGCATCGTAGTCGGGAGTGGTGGTGGTGCAACCTGCTGTTCCTTCTTCCATGATGCTTCCGCTTGGATTTGCACAGATGCCTTTTTCTTAGGCTGTGGGGCTTGAGGTGCAACTTTTTTTGGAGCCTCCTTTTTAGCTTGTGTGATTGGAGCCTCTTTTTTAGGCGCTTCCTTCTTAGCTTGTGGCATTTGCACCTCTTTAGCCGGCTTTAAAAGCGTCTCTTTTACAAATTCCTTCTTCCCCTCTTTCCCTTGAGGAATATACAGCTTCATACCTGGATAAATGAGGTCCGGATTCGATAAGTGGTGATTAGCCGCTTTTAGCGCTTCAAAATCAACGTGATATTTTTTAGCGAGCTTCCAAAGCGTATCTCCTGTCTGCACTATATGAATTTTCATTGCGTTCACCCCTCGTGCATAATAGACACAAAAAAAGCATGCCTTTTTTACACCATATGTGTAAATAAGCATGCTTATGTCCGTTATTTTTGATGCACGACACGAGAGAGTTCTTCCCACTGAAAGCATGGATAGCTACCTAATACATGGACGCCACAGCCTAGTGCTCGCAATTCCTCTGTGACAGAAGGGATCAAAATATCATCCTGCTTCATTGCAACATCAATGAGGAAGAAGTAGTTACCAAGTCCAGTTTTAGTGGGACGTGATTCAATTTTTACAAGGTTTATTTTTCTCCAAGCAAATGCAGCCAATACTTGATGCAATGCTCCTGCAAAGTCAGACGCTAAACTAACCATCATCGTTGTTTTATACGTCGTGTTCTCTGAAATAACAGGATGATTAAACGAATTATCGTCTTTTCGTAACAAAAGAAATCTCGTACGATTGTTATCGTAGTCGTTGATCGTATTTTGAGCGATTTGTAAATGGTATGCCTCTGCTGCGATATCGTTTGCAATTGCTGCCGCGTTCTCCTCTGGGTGATCCTCCACGTGCTTAGCCGCCGCCGCAGTTGAGTTTACGTAGGAAATCTCCGCATCTGGTAAATACTCTCGTAAAAACTGATGACATTGCGCAATAGCATGCGGATGAGAATACACTTTTTTAACGCCTTGCCATTCCTCGGCACGTGTCGGATGGATCAACAAATGCTGATGAATAGGCGAATCAATTTCTGCCACCATATTCATTCGCTGATGATGAATGAAGTAGTCTAGCGTAATATTAACCGTCCCCTCAATTGCATTCTCCATCGGAACAATTGCCTGCTCTACTTTATCCTCTGCTACCGCGTCCATCGTGTCCGGAATTGATCTGCATGCGATCCGCTCAGCATGAGGAAGTAATGCTAATGCCGCTGCTTCTGTAAATGAGCCCCTCGGCCCTAAATATGCTATCTTTTCCACGCCAATTTGCCCCTTTGCCTTATTATGCACCCGATCCGACGACTTCTACTTTGCGCACGGAATCAAGCTCTTGCATATGCTTAAGCAACGTTGATACGTCCTCGTTCATCGCCGCTGTCTCAATTGTTAACGTAATTGTTGCTCTTCCCTGAAGTGGGATTGATTGATTGATCGTCAATACGTTTGCACCAGTATTTGCTACCATTGACAGTAATTTTGACAGTGCGCCTGACTGATCCTGAAGGTGAATCGACAGTGTCACAATCTTCTCTTTCACCATCGTATGAAACGGGAATATACCGTCTTTATATTTATAAAAAGCACTTCTACTTAATTCAACTCGATCTACTGCTTCGTTGATTGTCCGAGTCTCCTCGCTATCTAAAAGCCTTTTTGCTTCTACTGTTTTAAGCATTGCCTCTGACAGCATATCTTCTCGGACAAGGTAAAATTGATCTGCTCGTTTCATTCTTTCACCACCCCACCGTATTTCATCATTATAAAGTGCACATTCAAGCTTTACAACTACTTGAGAAAATATAATCTGAATTTTCCTGAATATTTCGTATGTAAGGAGGGGACATTTGTCCTCCTAGCTAAGATAAAACCACCCTCGCTATGCTTAGGTGGTTTCGCTTTATTTTTAGTCAATAAATTCGAATTCATACTGAAGGATTCGAACAGTATCTCCATTTTCGGCACCAAGATCACGAAGCGCCTGGTCAATACCCATATGACGCATCTTACGTGCAAAACGCTGTACAGAATCATGACGGTTGAAGTCAGTCATCTTAAACATTGTCTCAATCTCATGTCCAGAGATCGCATACGTTCCGTCTTCATCCTGCGAAATCGTAAATGGATCTGCCTTCTTCGTATACGTGTATACAACACGCTGATCTGTTTCGTCCTCTTCGTAAAGTGGGAACGTTGGTGTTGTTTCGATCCGATTCGCAACCTCGCGAAGTAAAGCATTAAGTCCTTGTTTCGTAACAGCTGAGATTGGGAAAATTGGTACATCTGGTCCCACCTGCTCGCGGAACATTTCTAAATGCTCTTCGGAATCTGGTAAATCCATTTTATTTGCAACAACAAGCTGCGGGCGTTCTGTGAGTCGCATATTATACTGCTTTAATTCCTCGTTGATCGTGATGTAATCCTCATAAGGATCACGTCCTTCTAGTCCACTCATATCAATGACGTGTACAATAACACGTGTTCGTTCAATATGACGTAAGAATTGGTGACCAAGTCCAACTCCACTGTGTGCGCCTTCGATTAATCCAGGTAAATCAGCCATAACAAAGCTGCGCTGATCATCTGTCTCCACAACTCCTAAGTTAGGTGCAAGAGTTGTGAAATGGTAGTCGGCGATTTTTGGCTTCGCACTAGAGATTACTGAAAGGAGCGTGGACTTACCAACGGATGGGAATCCAACTAGTCCAGCGTCTGCTAAGACTTTAAGCTCTAATACAATATCCTTTTCCTGACCTGGTTCACCATTCTCTGCAATTTCAGGTGCAGGGTTTGCTGGAGTTGCAAATCGAGAGTTACCGCGTCCTCCGCGTCCCCCACGAGCAATGATTGCTCGTTGCTTATGCTCTGTTAAATCGGCAATGACGTTACCAGTAGCCTCGTCCATTATTGTTGTACCTGGTGGCACTTTAACAAGCATTGGCTGACGACTTTTACCGTGCTGGTTCTTCGTCATACCATTCTCGCCGCGTTCTGCTTTAAAGTGTCGCTGATAGCGGAAATCCATTAGCGTACGCAGACCTTCATCTACTTCAAAGACAACGTCCGCGCCTTTTCCACCGTCTCCGCCAGCAGGACCTCCGTTTGGTACATACTTCTCACGACGATAGGCAACGATTCCGTTACCGCCGTCTCCACCTTTTACATAAATCTTAACCTTATCGACAAACATCGATTTTCACCTCTTCATTATTCAGGTCAAACGAAGCTTCATATAAAAGCTTTCTTCTGACCATGTAAATTGCTCTATACGTGTGATCCAAACTTTTTTTAGTTGTTGCAGTTCTTCTTCAAATGCTTTTATATCTATTAGCTTTCCATGAAAGTCAAACTCCACATACTTTCCGTCCGTCTCACTTAGGTTAATTAATAGCTCATTTTCGACGCTACCGGCTGTTTTACCATCAAAAATATCAGACAGTAGGTTAAATAAAGATACTAAATCGTTCTCGTGCATGGACCAATCTGGATCTTCGGTGCTGACCTCATATTGAACAATAAACGGTCGGCTTTCCCAATTATAGGAGATAAGGCGCTTCGCAAACTGATCAAACCCCATTGATGATAATCTGCTCTCATTAAAAGCTTGCTGCACGACAAGCTCTACTATTGCCTCTACTTTATCCAGTCTCCCGATTTTTAAATATCCTTTAATCAACTGCAAGTCATTCAATCGATCATGACGATAATGACGCAGTACGTCGAGCATGTCCCATTGCTTCAAATCAGCCACACCCCTATGCATCCGTAATTCAGCTCACTATATAGTATAGCATTTTTTTGCACACATAACGGTTATCATAGCATAAATCAAGACGAAACAAAACTTTTTATAGGGTTACGTAAATAGACGTTTACCGTTTTAAGAAAGTAGGAAAGATAATTTACAAGTATGTACATATAGAGGAGGAAGCTCAATGACAAATATATACGGAAATACACCCTGTTTTCTGCAAGGAACAAATCTCGTCACGCATCCTGAAAAAGAACAAGAAATGAATGCAGTTGTTTACGGAGTGCCATGGGAAGGCGCTGTTACTTGGGGCGATTATACGGGCTGCGAACTAGGTCCTAAAGTAATGCGCTTAAGCTCTGGTCGCTATAGTGGATACTTGCCTGAGTTGGATCACATTGATGTCTTTGAGCATTTGAAGCTTGGGGATAAAGGCGACGTTGCCGTCACTCCTGCCGAGCCAGAAGAGACAATGGAGAAGATTCGTGCCTTTGCCTCAAACGTATGGAAGAGCGGGCTCTTTCCCATCGCATTAGGTGGCGATCACGGTATCACGTATCCCATTATTGATGCTCTAGCTAAAACTGGTAAAAAGGTTGGCATCATTCACCTAGATGCTCACTATGATAATAATCAACACTCTAACGGAGACCCTTACGGACGCGGAGCACCCTTTGCTCGCCTTTACGAAACAGAAGGCGTGCGCAACGAATCTCTCGTGCACATGGGAATTCATGGACCGCGTAATAAAAAGGAAAATGGTCAACTCGCTCAATCAGTCGGTACTACGACACTTACCATAGAGGATATTCGTCAAGCATCTTCTCCACGTGCAATCGCGAAACAGGCATATGAAATCGCAAGTAAAGACACAGATGTCGTTTACTTGAGTATTTGTAGTGATGTGTTAGATCATGCATATAATCCTGGAGGACCTGTAGATGCAAACGGACTTACTTCTTATGAGCTCTTACAAATGGTTCATGAGATTTGTACATTAGGAGTTGTCGGAATGGACTTTGTTGAGGTTTACCCACAGCAGGACCAAACGGACTTCAGCTCTCACTTCGCAAGCTTTGTCGCTCTTTATGCGTTGGCTGGAGAAATTAAGAGACAAGGTTTAGTTAAGTAATAAATAAGTCCTTGTATCTAGTTTTAAAAATAATATAGGTGGAATTAAGTATATTAACTCCCCTTAATTCGCATTTTTCATTAAGGAACTTTTTTGCCGACTACGTAAGGTGTAGTCGGTCTTTTTTTGTGGAGATAGGGCAGAGATTATGTAATCTGTTACATGTACAAAGCGAGGTTGCATCACAATTTTTGATAGAAACTGGAAGCAGATAAAGGTAGGTTTTGGCCCGTACCTATTATAGGTTGGTACATAACTCTTTAAGCAACAGGCATGATGTCCATAACTCTGAAATGCGGAACATAACTCCTACATACGGCACATATTTCTCCAAATAGGAACATTTCTTAATGTAAATCCTGCACTCCCTAAACATTTTAAAGCACTAACGCTTCATTGAACCTCAACTAGCGCCAGAACACCATACATACGTAAAAATACAGTGGCACTCCGCGCAAAAAGCTATACCATGCGTGTATTCAATAAAAGAGGTTCATCACTTTAATACAAAAGAATAGATTCATTTTTAAAGCACTCCCTTCAAACAAAGCAATTAGCCCTCACCCAATAAGTCAGTCACTCAGTCAAAATCATGTAAATCATCTTCATTCAATCTCAACAACAAAAAAAGCCACCAACCGAATAGTTAGTAGCTCTCAAACATTTATTTACCTGTCCATCACTTCATCAATCGCCTGTTTAGCCTGATTGACACAATCCGGTAAACCAATTCCGTTATAGCTTGCACCAGCGAGCACTACTCCTGGTAGTGTTTCCTTTAGCTTTTCGCGAACAGAAGCAATTTTATTACCGTGATTAACCTCATACTGAGGCATCGATTGCTCGAAGCGTTTAATTTTATAAAAACTCGGGCTTTCTTCAATTCCCATAATATCTTTAAAGTCACGCTTAACTGCTTCCATAATGACTTCGTCTGACTCATACACAATTGCCTCATCCGACGCTCGACCAACATAAGCCCGAAGTAATCCATACCCTTCAGGTGCTGTATGAGGCCATTTTTTATGCGTCCACGTGCAAGCCGTAATCGTATAGTTGGACTTTTTAGACACTACAAAACCAGTACCATCTAAATCCTTTTTAATCGCAGACAGTGGGTACGCGACTGCCACTGTTGCAACAGAAGTAGCCGTCATTTCCTTCAAAGGCTTTACAAAATCATACTGAGACAAAATCTCCGCAGTATGCTGATGCCTTGTCGTCATGATAACATGATCGACGACATCTACTGTGCCATCATTAAACGTCACTCTGTACCGCTCTCCGTCTTTCTCCACAGACGTTACAGGCATATTTACATGCGCATGCTCTAAACGTTCACCTAACGCCTCCACGATTGACTGTAAGCCACCTTCAAATGTTAAAAACATATTAGCTGGCTTTTTGTCAGGTCCAACAAAGATCGGTTGAATTTTTTGCTGGGTTGCCTGCTGCGACTTCATACCGAGGATTAAGCTACGATGCTTTTGCTCGATTTGCTGAAACTGTGGGAACGTTGCTTGTAAGCTTAGTTGATCAATATTTCCAGCGTAAATGCCTGAGAGTAAGGGCTCAATGAGATTATCGACAACTTCATCACCAAGCCTGCGTCTAAAGAAAGCTCCAACAGACTGATCGCCAGTATGATGTGATTTTGGTAACGCTAAATCGAGGGCTGCTCGAACTTTACCCTTAAAAGAAAATAATCCAGTCGATAAAAACGGCCTCCACTTCGTTGGAATGCCCATTACCGCTCCCTCAGGAATGCGGTGAAGCTTTTTATCATGCAAAATGTAAGCTCCAGATTGATTGGTCACAAGGTCATCCACAAGCCCTAGTTCGTTTGCTAGCTCACTCATACTTGTTTTGCGTGTTAAAAATGAATCTGGACCTTGCTCAATGACAAAACCGTTTGTGTAATCTGTTTGAATGCTACCACCCAAACGCGGACCAGCTTCATACAAAGCATAGTCCGCGTCCATGGTGCCTCTGGCAATCTCTTTTTGGATAAAGTAAGCTGCAGTTAATCCAGTGATTCCTCCACCAATAATTGCAACTCGTTTTTTTGACATGGTTTACTTGTCTCCTAAATGCTTTTGAATTACGTCTGCTAATCCGTCTAGGAACTCCGGCTTAGCATTCGGCATCTCAGGGCGATAGTAACCTGTTCCAACCTCATCCGTTACTACTTTACACTCGTAGTCGTTATCGTAAAGTACCTCTAAATGATCCGCTACAAAGCCAACTGGGCAATAGACAAATGCTTTGTATCCTTCTTTTTCGTATAAATCACGAGTTAAATCTTGCACGTCTGGTCCAATCCAAGGATCAGGCGTATTTCCCTCACTCTGCCAACCAATAGCAAAGTTTTTAATACCAGCTTTCTCTGCAATAAGCTTAGCCGTGTCCTCAAGCTGTTGCGGATACGGGTCACCGTTTTGAAGGATCTTTTCTGGCAAACTGTGAGCGGAGAATACTACCACGTGATGCTCTTTCTCCTCGTCAGACATTTGGCCAACTGTCTTTTTAATTTGATCCGCCCAGTACTTCACAAACTTAGGCTCCTCGTACCAGCTCTCTACGCTCGTGATCGATGGACCATTAATAAGCTCAGACTCCTCTTTTGCACGTCCGTTGTATGACTTAACGCTAAACGTGGAATAGTGAGGCGCAAGTACAATACTTACTGCTTCTTTAATACCATCTTTTTTCATTTGTAATACAGCATCTTCGATAAACGGGTCGATGTGCTTTAACCCTTGATAGACGTGAAATTCTACATCATTGTAGCGACGGTTTAATTCATCGCGCAGTCCATTAGCCTGATCCTCTGTAATTCGTGCTAATGGCGAAATGCCTCCGATATCTTCGTAGCGTTCTACTAACTCATCTAAATCCTCTTTAGATGGCTTTCTTCCTCTTCTGATATGCGTGTAGAATGGCTCAATTTCTTCCACAGAGCGTGGCGTACCATATGCCATTACTAATAAACCCATCTTCTTTTTCACGATTCATCATCCTTTGCTGTCGGTTATTTTTGCGCTAATTTTTCTTTTGAATAGTCATGAATAAAAGCAGTGAGCTGCTTTAGCTTCGCAGGATCAATCTCTGGGAAAACTCCGTGACCTAGGTTAAAAATAAAGCCTGGCTGTTGCATGCCTGCATCTAATATTGCTTTTGCCTTCTTTTCGATAACAGGCCAAGGAGCCATAAGAACACTCGGGTCTAAGTTACCCTGTACCGCTTTAACGATACCGTCACGACGAGCCTCTTCGATCGGATAACGCCAATCTAGACCAACTACATCAAGATCTAGGTCCTGCCAGTCCATCGTTAAGTGACGTGCTCCAACTCCATGCATAATAAGCGGAACGCCTTCATCTTTTAGTGAAGCAAAGATTCGTTCCATCACTGGCTTTACGTAAAAGCGATAGTCTTCTTGGTTAAGTGCTCCAATCCAAGAGTCAAAGAGCTGGATTGCCTGCGAGCCTGCATTGATTTGCGCTTTCACATACGTGATGACCATGTCACCTAGCTTATCCATTAGAGCAAACCATGTCTCGGGCTCTGCATACATCATTGCTTTTGTTTTATTGTAATTCTTTGAAGGTCCGCCTTCAATCATATAGCTCGCAAGTGTAAATGGTGCTCCACTGAAGCTGATAAGTGGAACCGTTAATTGTGTGCGTAAGATTTTAATTGTTTCTAAAACAAAATCAACGTCCTTCTCAGGAGTTAGCTCATAGAGCTTGTCTACGTCCTGCATGGACGTAATTGGTTTATCAATAACTGGACCAATTCCCGCTTTAATCTCTACATCCACTCCGATCCCTGGAAGCGGAGTCATAATATCCTTGTAAAGAATCGCTGCATCGTTATTGTACTGATCTACTGGGAGCTTCGTTACCCACGCACATGTTTCTGGACGCTTTGTAATCTCTTCTAAGCTGTATTTCTTTTTAAGCTCGCGATACTCTGGCTGCGATCTGCCTGCCTGTCTCATATACCATACTGGTACATGCTCGACTTCCTTCTTTGTTGCCGCTCTCAAAAATGTGTCATTAAACGTATTCACGTATTACACCTCTAATCTGTCCAAATCCCTCTTTTAGGTCATTCTTCCCTAAAGAAGACCGCTCAGAACATATTTTTATATCCGTTTCACATTTTAACGTTTTTTGTCGCTCTGTGAAAGTAAAAACCTCGTTTCGTCACAGAAAAGACGTGAACAAAAAAGCCCAGCCACTCAAAGTAGAGTATTTCGCTGAGCTTTTTCCTATAATAAATAGTTCTCCAATCTAGCGGCTTGAGAAAAGTTGCCAACTTGCTTCTGCAAGATTCGAGGCGTCTCCCTCTCTATTTGTAAGAGGGTCAAACGGCACGACTACATATGTGGATGAGGAGAAAAAGTTGACTCGGCTAATAGTATAACTTCCGTCACCGACAACTTCATCTACAAAGGAACGGTCTCCATTTTCTACTTTATAAATTCGATAGTGCAGACGATCATCGTCACTTTCTGACCAGCGTAAATCAATGGTGCCCCCAAACAGACCTGGGGACATATCGGCTTCTAAGTCAGAGATGGCAACAAAGCGAATCGGATCCTCTAAGTCTGTTATTCCTTCCGGACGTTCAAACGCCATTAAACGATCGCTATCAGAGGAAAGAATAGACTTAAATGCTTGTACAGCGGACGAACTCGACATGGTTATCTCTTCGCCTTCGATGGTGCGATCCTGTCCCATCCAAACGACGCCACTTTCTTCAGGTGTAAAGCCTGCAAACCAAATGTCTCGTGTCCCTTGCGATGTTCCTGTTTTACCAGCAAGTGCCCCGTCAAAGCTTCCAGCCTGACCTGTCCCTTCTGTTACTACTGACTCTAGCATACGTGTCATGTACCACGCTGTTTGCTCAGACATGACTTGGACTTCCTCACGATCAACCTGTGCGACAAGTTCACCATCTCGGTCATAAATAGCCTCGATAAAGTAGGGCTCAGAGTAAAGTCCATCATTTGCAAACGTTCGGTAGGCAGCTGCTATTTGCATGGGGCTAACTCCGTCTGTAAGACCGCCTAGTGCGATCCCAAGTCCACTTTCATCGAGATTCATCTGCTGCAGTGCTAAAAATCGCTTTGCATAGTCAACACCGATTTGGTCTAAAAGCCAAACAGATGGCATATTAATAGAATCTCTAAGCGCATCATACATGGACATTTCTCCGCTATACGAGCCGGATAAATTAGTTGGTGTATAGTCACCAAACGCTTGCTCCTCGTCCGAAAGCAAGGAGTAAGGATGATAGTTGCCAGATTCTAAAGCTGGCGCATAAACAGCTATCGGCTTAAAGGTAGAGCCTGGCTGTCTGAGCGCCGTCACTCGATTAAAGCCTTTTCTTACGTAGTCTCTTCCACCCTGAACGGCTGTTACGCCCCCGGTTTCATTGTCGAGTAGGACAAAGCTTCCTTGAACTGGGTTGGACTCAGGGGCTTCTGGAAAGGTTGCCGCCTGTTGAAATTGATTATAGGACGACTCCTGCATCTCTTGATTCATTGCGACGACGATTTCGTAGCCACCTTCTAAAATAGCCGTCTCACTAATACCATACGTGTCTACCGCTTCATCAATCACAAGATCTACATACGTTAAATGTGCAGGGTTCGCAACGATACTATGTTGCTCAGTTGGAATCGTACGCCCTTGAAGAGCAACCGTCTCCTCCGCTGTGATGTACTCCTGCTGTTGCATAAGTCGTAAGACAACGTCACGGCGCTGCTTACTATTTTCTGCATCAATAAATGGAGAATACAAATTAGGCCCTTTAGGTAGAGCGGCAAGTAACGCTCCTTCTTCAACAGCTAATTCCGAGACATCCTTATCAAAATAGAGCTTAGAGGCAGCTTGAATACCGTGTGCCCCATGACCAAAATAAATACGGTTTAAATACATTTCGAGAATTTCTTCTTTTGAATACCGATGCTCTAAGTTGATCGCAATCAATACTTCCTCTGTCTTACGTAGAATCGATTTTTCGGGAGATAAAAACACATTTTTAGCTAGTTGCTGGGTAATCGTACTTCCACCCTCTGCTGCTGACTGTGTCATAATATCCCGATATAAAGCCCGTCCTATTGAGCGAAAATCAATGCCTGTATGTTGCATAAAGCGTTGATCCTCGACCGCAATAAAGGCCTCACGTACATGCGTTGGTATCTCATCTATACCGACAACTTCTCTATTCTCCGTGAAAAGTCTCGTAATCTCTTGTCCGTCTGTATCTGTAATTGTAGTGGATTCTTTCATAATTAAATCAGTTTCATCTATTGCATAATTACCGAATAGGATAATACCAAGGTATGTGGTGACTCCTGCGATACTTACAAGCAGGATAAAAATAATACTAAACGTGATCTTTTTCATCATCATGAGCACCCCCTAAAAAAAACGTACCTACATATAATACGACTTTCTCACACATTATGTTTCAAAATCGCTCAATTTCGTGACACTTTTTGAAGAATTGTAGGAAATAATAAGTTGATCCTGTATAGTGAAAGCGTAAAGAAACGGAGGGTACGTCATGGACTCATTTGTCATTAATGAATTAACATTTTTATCTATTTGGGTAGCACTATTAGCCGGAGTTATCTCCTTTCTCTCCCCATGTGTCTTTCCTCTAGTGCCTGCCTATCTCGCGCAACTAACAGGCTCAGAGGTTTCAAATAACCAGCTTCAGGCGACGAGGAAACTCGTCTTTAGCCGTAGCATCGGCTTTATTATTGGATTTACGACGATCTTCTTAGCTCTCGGTGCCTCCAGCTCCTTTTTAGGACGCTTCTTTTTAATGAACTCTACTCTCATCGAACAGCTAGGCGGTATAATTATTGTCTTATTCGGTTTACAGATGGTTGGTATTTTTCAGTTTCAATTCTTAATGAGCGAAAAACGTCTGCACCAGCCGAAAAAATCAGCAAGCTTTGGTCGTTCTGTATTATTTGGACTCGTATTCGCTGCTGGTTGGTCACCTTGTATTGGCCTTGTTTTAGGCTCGATCCTAGCGCTTGCAGCAAGCAATAATGACCCTGCTGGCGGTATGCTCCTACTGCTCGTTTACTCATTTGGTCTGGGTATTCCATTCCTACTCGTTGCGATGCTGTATGCCAAATCATTGGACAAGATTCGCAACATCAACCGATTCCTTCCTATTTTTCAGAAAACAGGAGGGGTTGTCATGATCGCACTTGGTATTATGCTGTTCACTGGTCTCTTCTCACGAATGGCCGGCTACCTATCACAGTTTGTTCCATTCGGTATTTAATTGATTTAAGCAGGCATGCGTTTGTGCCTGCTTTTTTAATGGGAGAAAATCCTGTTCATTTTTCTACGTAAAAAATGGAAAGGTCTGACGTTGTTTGCTACACTTGTAGATGAAATGTTTAGTTGAAGGGGGAACGTGTCATGGTCAAAGATCAGCTCGAGAGTAAATTAACAGAATATTATGAGGAAATGGTGGAGATTCGCAGGTACTTACACCAGCATCCAGAGCTATCGTTTGAAGAGGTTGAAACACCTTTATACATAGCAGAATATCACAAAAAATTAGGGCACGAGGTACGCGAGAAAGTCGGCGAGCGAGGCGTTGTAGCAAAGCTTCACGGAGGTAAGCCTGGTCCAACGATTGCACTTAGAGCGGACTTTGACGCATTGCCTATGCAGGACGAAAAGGATGTGCCATATAAATCAACTGTGCCAGGTAAAATGCACGCATGTGGGCATGACGGACACACGGCTACACTACTCGTGCTTGCCAAGGTATTAAATGAGTTAAAGGATGAATTAACAGGTACGATTGTCTTTATTCACCAACATGCAGAAGAAGTCGCGCCTGGTGGTGCTCAGGCGATGATTGCCGATGGTTGTTTAGATGGTGTCGAGGCTATTTACGGCACACATTTATGGGCAACTACCCCTCTAGGCTCGATTGAATATACAGAGGGAGCGTTAATGGCTGCTGCGGATAAATTCCAAATTGACATCCAAGGTCAAGGTGGTCACGGTGCTCAGCCTCATTACACGAAAGACGCAATTTTGATTGGATCTCAAATTGTGCAGTCTATTCAGCATATCGTGAGTCGTAGCATTGACCCAATGGAGGCTGGCGTTGTTTCAGTTGGTGCATTTGAGGCTGTCAATGCATACAACATTATTGCAGATACCGCTAAGATTACCGGGACTGCTAGAAGCTTCTCTGAAGAGGTTCGTCAGACGATGGAGGATCGTTTAGGTCAAATCGTCTCCAATGTTGCCGCTTCTTACGGCGCTGAAGCTACCTGCACATATACTCGCGGTTACTCCGCTTTAATTAATCATGCGAAAGAAGCGCAGTTGATTGCAGAGCTGGCTAAGTCCATTGACGATACAAAGCAGGTAACGTTATCAAAGCCTCAAATGGGCGGCGAGGACTTTGCCTATTATTTAGAAAATGTGCGTGGAGCGTTCTTCTTTACAGGTGCCATGGATCCAGAGGCAGACTTTGCCTATCCACACCATCATCCACGTTTTGACTTTGATGAACGAGCGATGCTACATGCTTCTAAGGTATTAGGTAATGTGGTGTTAAAGGAAGTTGGGGTTTTGTAAGAGCAGGCTGAATAATTGTGGAAGAACAGCGATATAAGTATTCGTTGAATGGAGAGGCCAATGTTCGTTATATTGGCCTCTTTATTATTGGGATAGGCAGAGATGGCGCGAATGGAAGACTGTGCTGCGTGAAATTCTGCGTTAACTACGTGCAATAAAATTAATCGCGCAAGTCGAAGGGCGAACCGCGCGAGTTGAGGAGCGGACTGCGTATGTTGAGCAGTCAATCGCGCGAGAACCACCGTTAACTGGGTGCAATAAAATTAATCGCGCAAATCGAAGGGTGAACCGCGCGAGTTAAGGAGCGGACTGCGCATGTTGAGTAGCTAATCGCGCGAAATTCAGCGTTAACTGCGTGCAATAAAATTAATCGCGCAAATCGAAGGGCGAACCGCGCGAGTTGAGGAGCCGACTGCGTATGTTGAGCAGTCAATCGCGCGAAAACCACCGTGAACTGCGTGCAATAAAATTAATCACGCAAATCGAAGGACGAATCGCGCGAGTTAAGGAGCCGACTGCGTATGTTGAGCAGTCAATCGCGCGAAAACCACCGTTAACTGCGTGCAATAAAATTAATCGCGCAAACTTCCCCTAGCTCGCCGTTTCTATAAAAAATAAGCTAGGATCACATTCATCTGAATGTACTCCTAGCTCCTGCTTACTACTTTCTTTCCTTTTTATACACTCGAGGCAATCTCAGCTGACTGTGATAGCCATACACTGCCGCAACAGCAACTAAAATCAGCGTTGCTGTTACCACGTCCATAAATAGCAATCCGAAAACCGCAAATAACAGTGTTTGAAAGCTACCTAAAAAAAGTAACCAATAGCGATGCCCATTGATTCTCGTCTCCTGATCAATTGGATAGAGAGACACAATTGTATGGGTGCGATAGTGGTTTTTGAGCGTCTCTATCTGCATAGCCGTCATAAACGCAAACAACGCTGCAACTAGAACCATTCCCCATGGTAAGTCTACCGCCCAAATAAATAGTAGACCAAGTAGAGTTAGTCTCACATAGAATCCAAGATAATCATTTGCCCGAAAGAATGCTCGCGCAAATAAATACCGATACACGTTCTCGTTCTTATATGAAACAAGCTGAATAATTGGGTTCGCCCACGCTCTTGGCTTCACTTTTTCTTTTAAAGCAGGTACATCCGTGAAATTGTTTGCGACTCGGTAAAAGCTTCTCACCGTATTTTCCTCAATAAAGATTAGTCGCTCCCATTTAAGCTGGTAGATAGAGAGCTTTTTAAAATAGAGAATGTAAATGAGAGTGAGAATGACTGCGAACGCAAGGATCACCCATAGAGATTGAACGGTGATGATGGCATAGACGACCATCACATTGAGCACGAAACGAACGCCGACGTGCAGTCCCGCGCGCTCAAGCATACGTTGCTCCTCAAAGCTTGTGAGTAAATTCCACAGTTTTAGTAGTGCAAAAAGAGCGAGTGTGCCAAAGATGATGTCGCCACCTGTCCCAATCCGGTCTACGTATAAAGGTAAGAATAAAAAGAACACGAGCGATAGCCAAAACGTCTCCATTACAAGGCTGTATACAAGTGACTTTTTAAAGTACTCCTTCAAACGTGCCTCCATAGGAAGTAAAAATACGAGGTCCGCCTGCTTCATGAATGTGCGTACGCGACCTCTTGTAATCATCAAGCTAAAGACTACCGTTAAAAGAATCGCCGTTGGGAAGGTTTCCGGTAGCCACTCAATAAATTGTCCATAATAATAGCTACCAAATACGATCAATAAATAGATAGCGAATAAAAATCCACTGTTACCGATCAACCGCAAGTAGCGGATCGCCATCGTCCAATACTCATTTTTACGATCGGTCCAAAGCTCGTTATGCTCCCTCATTGGACTCTTCCTTTGTTACCTGTACATAAATATCGTCAAGATCCGCCCCCGGCATAGACGCCTGCTCGCGAAGCTCCTCGATCGTTCCCTGCATAATTAATTCCCCGTGGTGTAAGAAAATAAATCGATCGCAGTATTTCTCGGCTGTCGATAAAATATGGGTCGACATCAGAATGCCACAACCACTATCTTTAAACTCCTGCATGTGGTGCAGGAAGGAGCTAATTCCTACAGGATCGAGTCCCACAAAGGGCTCGTCCGCAATATAAAGAGAAGGATTGACTAAAAAGGCGCTCATAATCATCACCTTTTGCCTCATCCCTTTAGAAAATTGGTTAGGAAACCATTTTTTCATCTTTGTCATTCTAAATTCTTTTAAGAGGTTATTTGCTCTATTAGCAAACTCCTCCTGCGGTACTTGATAAGCCATTGCAGTAAGCTCTAAGTGCTCCCACAGCGTAAGCTCGTCATAAAGTAAAGGCGTTTCTGGTATGTAGGCGATCGATTTCCTGTACGCTTCTACGTCATCCTTAATGAGCTTATTTTGCAGTGTAATGGTTCCGCTATGAGGCTCCATCAGCCCTAAAATATGTTTAATGGTTGTACTCTTCCCTGCTCCGTTCAGTCCAATAAGACCAACTATTTCATTCCGATTTACTTCAAATGAAACATCCTTTAAAACTGGCTTCGTGCGCTGGTAGCCGCCAGTAACAGAATCTAGCTTAAGTAATTGTGTCATGGTAACCCACCTTCTTTTTTGTTCTCATGCTTACTATACCGTATTCTCCCACCTCATTAACAGTAGGAGCTTTATACACAAGTTTACTAGAATATGATACGATAGCGAATGAACGAATATTCCAACAATAATAGGTTGAGGTGATACATATGTCCGACTGTATTTTTTGTAAAATCGTAGAAGGAGAAATCCCTTCCGCTAAGGTGTATGAGGATGATCATGTTTATGCATTTTTAGATTTAACACAAGTGACAAAAGGTCATACGTTAGTTATTCCAAAGGACCACCAAAAAAATGTATACGAGCTTGAGGAGCAAACGGCGAGCGAGCTATTTAAAGCAGTTCCAAAAGTTGCGAATGCGTTAAAGCAAGCTTTTGAGCCAGTTGGTATGAACTTACTTAACAATAACGAAGCGCCAGCAGGTCAATCTATCTTTCACTACCACATTCATTTAATCCCTCGCTACGAAGGTGATTCCTTTGATGTTGAGTGGCCTGATAACTCGGGTAACTATACGAGTGACGATCGCGATAACTTAGCTAAACAGATTCAATCACAATTATCTTAACGGAGGCTAGAATAATGACCGTATATAACTTTAACGCTGGACCGAGTCCGATTCCAGCAGAGGTGTTACAACAGGCGAAAAATGAAATGTTCAACATCGAGCAATCATCTGTGGCGGTCATGGAGCTCAGCCACCGAGGTGCGGTTTATGAGAAGATTCACTACGAAGCACGTGATACGTTGCGCGAGATTTTAAATGTTCCTGAGACGTTTGAGATTCTCTTTTTACAAGGTGGTGCCTCCGTACAATTTGCGATGACGGCGATGAATTTCCTCCACCCAGATAAAACCGCACAGTTTGTCTCTACAGGCTCCTGGTCGGAGAAAGCGCAAAAAGAGGCTGGATATTTTGGTCAAACCTCCCTCCTTGCTTCATCAAAGGAAGACAACTATCGCTTTATACCTGAGGTGGATTTACACAAAGCCCCTGACGATACAGCGTATGTGCATGTAACATCAAATAATACGATTTTTGGAACCCAATGGGGGGAGCTCCCTAAAAAAGCGAAGCATCCTGTGTTTGTGGATATGTCGAGTGATATCTTAAGCAAAGAGATTAACTGGGATAACATAGACTTAGCCTACGCAGGCGCACAAAAAAATGCTGGTATGTCAGGAGTAACGCTCGTCTTTATTAAAAAGGAGTTATTAGAGCAAGCCCGTGATGTTTCCCCGTCCCTTTCGTATAAGCAGCACGCCAAGGCAAATTCTCTTTACAATACGCCACCAACTGCAGCTATCTATATGACTGGCCTTGTCGCAAAGTGGATTAAAAATCTTGGCGGTGTGTCCGTGATGGCGGATCGCGCTAAAGAGAGAGCAGACCGTATTTATCGTGCTATCGATGAGTCTAATGGATTTTATCAAGGTCATGCGGTCGAAACTAGTCGTTCACTGATGAACATCACGTTCCGTTTGCAAACGGAAGAGTTAGATAAAGCCTTCTTAAAAGAAGCGTCCGATCGAGGCTTTTTAGGGCTTAACGGTCACAGAAGTGTCGGTGGATGTCGCGTCTCTAACTACAACGCAATCACTGACGATGCGATTGATGCACTACTAACATTAATGTCGGATTTTCAGAAGTGAGATTTTTTAATATAATTTACAAGAATGCGAATTTTTCTTTAGAAACAAAAAACATTATTGTAAATTAGTAAAATGAGGACGTATGCCATACGATTGCATGCGTCTTTCGTTTTTATTTTATGTCATTATAAGGGATTAAGCGAGGTAATATCTCCCTCATACTAACATCTGTATCTGAGAAAAGCACAAATAAATATTCAGAAAATACAGAAATGATATTGAGAATAGTAAATCTATTGTGTTATTATGGATATAACATTTTCCTAGTAAAACATTGTTAGGGATAAACTTTATATGAAATGGAGGGAGACTATGGATCAGCATCCAATGCACTCTATCAAACAATCTCTTATGTTTAGTCATAAAATCGCCCAGCTCAGCAAAGCTTTATGGAAATCGATTGAAAAAGATTGGCAGGCCTGGATCAAGCCCTATGACTTAAACATAAACGAACACCACATTCTTTGGATCGCCCATCACTTAGAAGGAGCATCTATCTCGGATATCGCTAAATTTGGCGTGATGCACGTGTCCACGGCCTTTAACTTCTCAAAAAAACTGGAGGAGCGCGGATATTTATCTTTCTCAAAAAAAGATAACGATAAGCGTAACACGTATGTCTTTTTAACGGAGAAAGGAGAAGAGCTTCTACTTGAGACATTTAAGACGTATAGCCCTTCTACGTATGGCGTTTACGGTGGTTCTCTCCCCATTAAAAATCTTTACGGTAAATTCCCTGAATTCTCGGAATTGATGAGTATCGTTAAGCACGTGTACGGTCCTGATTTTATTGATATTTTTGAAAAGTCTCTTTCAAAATTTGACGAAGAGTTCACCGAGGAAGACGGTAAAATTGTTGCTGTCGCGAAAGATAGTCCTTCTGTCGACGTCACGCACTCTTAATTTATATATGAAAGCTGTCTTATTCGGGAGGCTCCCCCTTCGGAATAAGACAGCTTTTTTGTTTGGGTTCGATGAGTTGGGCGATGCGGAGATTGCGGCGGTGATGGTTATCTGTTTGTTGCGCTTAGTTATCCGTTCGTCGCGTAGAGTTTTGCGCTAATCGTTTATACTTATCCGTTCACTTACTATTCAAACACAATATTCAGAATTCATCACTATATTCACCTATTAATGTGCTTATGTAACCGCTTTTAACTCCCCCTTTTAAACCTTCTCAAATAATTTACACTTTTTAACGATTTTTTTTAAAGAAAAGCATTGCATTCTTTTCAAAAGAGGAGTAAATTACAGAAGTGGTTTTAAGAATTATTTAGTCGTCCGTTAGGGGGTTGTTTAAATGAACTGTGTCAAATCAGTCTCCATTGAACAGGAAATTGGAAAAGGACGTATGTGGTTTTTATCGATTGCGATGACTCTTGCATACTTTATGATATTCTATACTGTGTTTTCTACGTTTGTCGTGAATGCACCAATGATCGATCATGGATTTTTTGTTTTAACTGTGGCGTTACTATTAACGCTACCATTGCACTCCTTCTTACACTGCCTACCAATCTGGCTAGTAGGAAAGAAAGCTACATTTGGATTAAAGCGAAATCATTGGCCGTACTTTTGCTATTCAACAAGACAGCCATTATCTAAGCAGATTAGCCTAATTGCTACTATCTCGCCAGCGCTATTTATTACAGCTGGATCCATTTTAGCAGCGATCATGTTCCCGCAGTACTTGCATTACATCTCCATGGTATCTGCGTTAAACTTCGGTCTATGTTTACATGACTTTTTTACGTTTAAGCAAATTAGTTCTGCCCCAAGTGAATCTGTCATTGAAGAAAACCAAAGAGGTTTTTACGTATTAATAAAAGGTCAAGAATAAAGTCAAAGAGAGAGACTGCCAATCTAGCAGCCTCTCTCTTTTTATTTGGATGTTATAAGGAGTTCAATATCATTCTGTTCAAGATCTAGAGATTCTACTTGAATTTGAAAATCTTCTGATACGCCATTTACGATATCTACATAAAAGCCTCTTTCGTTTTGTGCCACCGTGATCCATTCTGGCAGGTCTACAGTTGATTCAATAAGGGCGAAAACTTGCTCTGATGGTAGCTCAAATGACGCTACGCGGAACGAATCTTCTAGTAACCAAAGATTCCCCTCCTCCGTGACTTCAGGAACGAGTGTCATTTCCACAGGAATAGACACTCCAAACAATGCAAGCTCCGTTTGAAAATAAACAGCTTCATCAATTGTAATATCAAACTCTTGATTTTCACCCTGAAGCTCCTGTTGAAGCCAACTGTTTAAGTCCTCACGCGTTGTTGTAACGGTAAAAGACGGTCCCTCTACTGTGTCGACAGCTGGACGGTCAAAGGGCTCTGCAGACGCGTCAGGTAGTTGCTGATTGATCCAAATCCCGCCTCCGATGAGGAGAAGTAGTAAAAGTGCTATAAGACTAAAAAAAGCTATTTTCCATCTATTCATAGGTTTCCTCCTCAAAATTAGTAAAGATTCTTTTCTATTCTAACGAAACTTTGTTAAACTAGAGAAGATACTTCACTCATTCCCTCGTTTTCTTTCGAGATAACGCCATTTTAAGCGGGAATGACTCATATTTACAATAGATTATAAAAGGAACGCTATTAGGGGGTCCATTTATGTATATACCGTTTGTTTTATTTGCGACATTTTACTTATTTGTGATTAACTCAATGACGAACTCATTATGTGTACAAAAAGAAATTCCGGAAGAAAAGCAGGCAAAGATTTTCCGTACCATTAATGTGTTAATCACGATCCTCATTACGTCCTCATTCTTCCGCATTTACTTAACATAAAAGAAGCGAACAGGTCATAAAACCTGTTCGCTTTTTTTAATACCACCAAGCAGCTCCAACAATTACTAACAGAATAAATAAGACAACAAGTAGCGCGAAGCCATTGTTATTTGTGTAGCTCATGCGTTTACCCTCCTAACTGATTAGCAGCACCAAGAAGCGCCGATGATGACTAACAGAATGAATAAAACAACTAGTAACGCAAATCCAGAGTGATTTCCTTGTGACATGGTCATGACCTCCTCATCCTGTATTCTTTAACAGTGTATGGAGGTCTCTTTCATGCGTATAGACGCTTTACCTATTCTAAATTTTAGGGAAAGTATGGATAGGTGATCTATTCCTGTGCTATATTAAAGTGGATGATAGCTAGGAGGGACGAATGAAAATGAAAAAGGGACTATTAATTAGTTCGTTATCCATTCTTTTGCTTGTAGCATGTACGAATGAGGATACGAATGAAGGTAATTCAACGAATAATGCAAACACAAATGAAGCATCTGGGGCAGTAATTGCCGAGACTAGCGTAGGAGATATTACGGAGGAAGAGCTTATGAGTGAGCTTCGTGCCATGTATGGTGAGCAGGCTCTTCAAACGCTTATCCAACGCAAGATCTTTGAAGCTGAAGCTTTGAATCAACAAGTGACCGATGAGGACATAGATGAAGAAATCCAATTCCTCATGGAGTCAATGGGAATGGAAGAGGAAGAACAATTTTATGAAATGATGCAAATGCAGGGAATTCCGAATGAAGAAGTTCTTCGCCAGCAAGTAACGCAGCATCTCGTTTTAGCAAGTATCGTCGGCGATCCTGAAGAAGTCGATGATGAAACACTTCGCGCGGAGTATGATCAAGGGCAAGAGGTAGAAGCTCGCCACATTCTAGTTTCAGAAGAAGAGCTTGCAAATGAGCTAGTTGATCGCCTAAACGACGGAGAAGACTTTGCTACGCTTGCAGAGGAGTACTCCGTTGACCCAGGATCTGCTGCTGAGGGTGGTAACTTAGGAAGCTTTGGTAGAGGTACTATGACGCCGCCATTCGAAAAGGCCGCATTTAATTTAGCAGAAGGTGAGATTAGCGAGCCAATTGAAAGTCAGTTTGGTTACCACATTATTGAAGTTACTGGGCGGACACCATTTGAACAGGAATTTGAAGAAGTAGTGGATCAACTCCGCTCCTCTTATAACGACCGCAAACTATTTGAAATGAACGAAGTTCAGCAAGAGCTGATTCAAAATGTGGACGTCAACGTGTTAGATGAGGACTTTGCTCACTTATCGACAGAGACAGAAGAGACATCTGATGATGATACCGAAGAAAATAACTCAGAAGAATAGTGACTATTTCATACAGGACTACCCTTATAGGGGTGGTCTTTTTCTTTTAAAATCGTACGGTAAAGACCTCCCACGCTAGTACACATACTCTAAGTACCCACAAATTATTCCGATATAGTAATAACGCGAAATTTGTCGATTCATGTAACCACTTTCTCCCCTTTAAAATAACACCCCGCATAAGTCCGCAACGTTAATCATTGTTATCTAACTGTAATGTTTTAACAAGGTTATTTAGGGAATAGAAGCATTACAACCAACATTTAAGGAGGATTATGATGAATGAACTAACTTTAGAGAATATGACATATGGACAGTTTCAACAGCAACTAGTTGAGTTAGTATTAGATAAAATGAAGGCTTCTGGTGAGCGTACTCCACTTTTGTTCTTCCCAACGGTTTTAGAACGCGTCGAGAGTTATTTATTAGTCCACTGGAAGGAAGCATGGGAGGATTGCCGCGGATTAACGTGGGCGGAATGGCAAGAATCAAAATGCGCTACTAAATTTAATGAAGAGGTTGTCGTAGAATTTACGAAGGATGAAATCAAAGCCACTGCAAGAGAGCTTGGTGGGGATGATTTTATTCAACAAACAACCTAATCACAAGAATTAAAAGATGCTATCTCCTTGCAATAATTGCAGAAGATAGCATCTTTTTTATTCGTGGAATGTTGGTTTATAAAATGACCGGTTCTCCATTGGAAAGATACGCTCGGAGAATTCACCAGGTGACACTCTCTCTAGCGCACGGTCCATCATATTCATTTTAGCATCTACATTATCAATCATATGAATGATCTCTGCTTCTCTCACAAGCGGTGGCTTCGGACTGCCCCACTCCCCTTTAGAATGGTGAGAAAGTACGATGTGCTGAAGGATTGTCACTTCCTCGCCTTGAATATCTAACTCCTTTGCAGCTTCATCAATTTCACTAGCAATCATCGAAATATGACCTAATAGCTGACCTTCTACCGTATACTGGGTGCCCATCGGTCCCGAGAGCTCTCTTACTTTCGCCATATCGTGTAGAATGATACCTGAATAAAGCAGGTCTGTATCGAGGCTTGGATATAACGTAGCAATTCCTTTTGCTAGCTGGAGCATAGAGCACACGTGATAGAGTAACCCAGAGACATATTCATGATGATTTTTAGTTGCAGCTGGCGATACAGCAAATTCTGCTTGGTGCTTTTTGTAAAGGTGGCGAGTTAATCGCTGGATTTTGGAATTTTTCATATCAAAGATATATTGATTCACTTCCTCAAGCATTTCCTCTTTATTTCGAGGAGCCGACTGCATAAAGTCCTCTGGCTTTACTTGATCCATCATAGAAGCAGGACGGATGGACTTTAAGCGCAACTGTCTCATTCCTCTAAAATCCTGCACGTCTCCCTGTACGTGAACGATCTGGCTATTTACAAAGGTTTGCTCATCCTCAGGAGTTACTCCCCACATCTTTGCTTCTATTTCACCGGTTTTATCGGAAAGCTGTAACGATAAAAAAGGTTTGCCATTACTAGCCAGACCCTTTTTAACGAGCTTTATTAATAGGTACAATTCTACGGAATCACCTATTTGATGGTGGTCGATTCCTTTTTTCATGTGGACATGCCCCTTTCCGACTATATGTTCGTATTTTTATTATACCATATTCCATTAGCTGTGTAGAAACGAAAGACACACTATTTCTGCCAATAATTGTGCTACAAAAAAGCATAAAAGCCGGCAGATTCCGCCGGCTTTTAAACTAAGTCCATTATCCTTCTTGGATATCTTTTTTACGAGGTAATACCATGCTAAAGCTTACACCATTTGATTCATTTCGAACAGATGGATACCCTCCATGTAGCTCGCAAATCCGCTTCACAATAGCGAGTCCAAGTCCAAACTGACCTTTATTCCCTTTTCTAAATGGAGTAAAGATGTGATCTAACTCTTCATCAGGAATGGTCTCCCCGTTATTGCTTACTTCGATTTTTACGTCACCGTTCTCTTCTGTCGCCTTTAGAACAATGCTATCGACAGCATAGCGCAGTGCGTTCTCAACGAGATTTTCGAGAAGAATCGTAAGAAGCTCTTTATCACCATCAAGCTCTACTTGGTCACCTTCGATATAGATCGTGACGTCCTCGCGAGCCATGCGGAAGCGCTGCTCCACGTGATAAGCAATACCACCGAATGGGAATGTTTTAAACTCCATCGGGGCTTCTTTAAGCGAATCGAGCTTCGTATAATAAAGCATATCTTTAACTCGCTTCTCCATCCGATTAGATTCTTCAATGATAACATCCATCGTCTCATTTAGATTCTCGCTCGGAACCATACCGTCCTTCACCGATTTGGCATAGCTTTTTACTACCATAATTGGCGTTTTTAGCTCATGCGATGCGTGTTGAATAAACGTTTTTTGTGCGGAGTCATAGCGGATGAGGTTTTGCCTCATCTTTTCAAACTGGTTCGATAGCTTTTCGAAGTCTTCATCACCCTCCCAGTGGAAGGGCTCCTTCCAATTCCGCTCCGCAATCTGCTCAAAGTGACTACCAAGGCTTGCTAATGGTTGCTTTAAGTAATGCTTTAGCCAAAATGCTGGCACAAGACTCATAAGTCCCGCAAAGAGCATAATGTAACTTAATCTGCCCCAAAGGCGATCCACCATTTGATCACGGTACGTATCCCACATGTAAGAAATATGGTAGTCTTCCCCATCAGTTGTGTACACTTTATAGACGACATAGAACAGGCTCGCTCCATTATAGGTCAGCTCATACCTGCCCCTTCTCGTTGTTTGTTCTTGTGCGCTATTCCCCATTTCGAGTAGCACCTCGTCTGGCACCGGATCTCCCTCGCGAATGAGTAGCTGACTAAGTAATAAAATGTGGAAAACAGAACGTTCTGCTTCCTGTCTCTCAATAAAATCAAGATCCGATTCAGGCGGAACAAAATAGCTCCCCTCTGGATTCGCAAACCTTGCCTGCTCTTGTTCGATAATTCTATAAGTTTCTTCCGTTAAAGCTCCTTGTAACGAAATTGGATAGATAACACCGATCAAAAGCGCAACGAGTAAAAGAATGGAAATAAAAGAAAACCAAATTCGCTGCGTTAAGTTCATTCGAATCATGACGAGAGGACCCGATACCCGTAACCGTACAATGTTTCTAGATGAATTCTAGGAAGCTTTTTGCGTACTCGTCTTACAACATCATCGACCGCGCGCTCGGAGCCGAAGTAATCAGCACCCCAAACATACTCAATAATGGATTCACGTGATAATGCATCTCCGATATGAGACGTTAATAAAATGACTAAATCCATTTCTTTCGTTGTAAGCTCAATAGCGCTTGATCCGTCATGCACGGTTCGAGCCGTTGGATCAATATGATAGCCGTTAAGCTCAATAGCATCCTTTTCCTGTACTTCAGGAGGATATACACGCGTTAGCATTTTTTTAGCACGAATAACTAGTTCTTCTGGTAGGAATGGCTTTGCTAAATAATCATCGCTACCAAGCTCAAGTCCGAGGACACGATCTAAGTCTTTATCTCTAGCTGAAATAAAGATGACAGGCGTATCACCAGCACTTTTAATTGCCTTTAATAGTTGATACCCATCCATTCCAGGTAGCATAATATCCAATACCCATAGGTGAGGATTATCGTTAATATGCTCGGATGCGTCCTTCCCATCAACAAAATGGGTGACTTTCCAGCCTTCTTTCTCCATATATGCTTTTATTACTTTACCTAAGTTATCTTCATCTTCAACTAAATACACATTGTAATCGCTCATTAGTGATCCTCCTTGTATAATAGACTATTCCTTTTTACTCATCGTAGTGGATGTACTGCGTTATATAGGAGGAGGGTTACTCCACACTATTTACCTACTATTCTAATACATTTTTTTAGAGAATTGAAAGTGAACGAGAATTTTACAAGAAATTAAGCACCTTCGCGTGAACTTTCTACAGTCCTACCATACGAAAGTCCTTTTTTTGGGCTTCATCTCTAATTGCTTCATGGCAGGTGAAAAATAAAAGTTGCTTTTGCTGCTTGTGAAGGAACTCCCACATTTGTTGTCTTCTACCCATATCCATGTTTACTAGTGCTTCATCAATAAACACTGGGAATGGCGTTTGACGTGTTTCCATATGGGCAAAACGTAAAGCAATATAAAGCATTTCCATCGTCCCTCTACTTAATTCAATAGGATCAAATCGCTTGCCATCATGGCGTTCGACAATAAACCGATTTTCGCCAATAGGGGCATAGATACTCACGTAACGATTATCTGTGAGCGCACGAAAATGATGGATAGCTCGTTTTACAGCTTGAGGCTGTTTATCCGTCTCGTACATATGCTTGACTTCTTCAATCATTTTAATTGCCGCTTCATACACAGCCCACTTTCTCGTTAAATCCGCTAGGTCTGCTTCACAGCGTGCAATCTCGCGGAGTGTATCTTCATACGTACCATCCTGCTCTAGCTTTTGCCTTTGTGCTCGCGTCTCTGTTAGTGCTTCAAGGAGTGTTGTATGCTCCTTTTGAAGCTTATGAAGTACTTCTTTATGCTCTTCTATCGATTCCCTTTCATGTACATGTGTAATCGCATATTCTAAGTCCTTCTTATCAGGAATCATAGAAGCGAGCTTAATATCTAGTGCTGCAATTGCTTCTTTTGCATGTAAAAATACGATGGTTGCTTCCATTGCTTGATCAAATTCCTCTGAATGCTCAAGGTGATACGTAGCATAAATTGCTTGTTCCTCATTCTTCAGAACTTGTTGCTCCTGCAGGGTCGATTGTTGCTTTTGGGCTAACGTCTGCCTATCTAACAGTAGCTGGTCACGCTTTAGTCGAAGCTTATCTTGGGTCTGTAAATCAATATTTAACCCTGCAATAAATCCATGTAGGTCATCTGGAATGTGTTCTATTTCAAGATTTGCTAAATAGTCATCCATTTCTGCCGTAGCTTTGCGAAGTTGGTCGATTGCTCGGTCCTCTCGCTTCTTGACTCCCTGCCATTCCTTATACGCGTCAATCAATAGACGGTAATATGAGGCATCCTTACCATTCGTAGCCCCAACTATTCCGGCCCACTCTGTAAACCTTCCACCTCTAGGTTTTTTATTGCGGCCTAAAGCTAAAATAATCGGATAGACAAGAACAGACAGAGCGGCGATGATCCACTGGCCAAACACGGTAGCAACTAATGCAAGTAAAAATAACGGAATCCCGGTTAACACGGGGAGCTGTGCTGATGCTTCGCGATCCTTTTTTGTATAGAGCTCATGAAACCGCTCCTCTTCGTATCTGCCTATCTGAAGAGCGGGAAACTCCTCCGTCTTAAACTCTTGTTGAATCTGTGCCTTTTCATGTTTTAGTACATTAAGCTCTGCTTCCGCATCTTCTGCTTGCTCTTGCTTACTAGTAAAGGTTGCAAAATTGGTAGTAGCATAGCGGGCTTTACGCATTCTTTCTTTCCCCCATAACGGGGGCAGTGCGTCTAGCGACGAATCTATATGGGATAAATCTGCATCGATACGCGCTAGCTCTCGGTTAACTTCGAGGCTTGCCTCTCTTATACGACCTATCGCCTCTTGATCCTGCACACTCACGAGGGTTTTTGGCTCTGGTTTTTCTTTCTCCGCAAGCCATTCTAAAAGAAGGGGACGCACTGTCACTACTTTTTCTTCAAGCTTTACGGTTTCTCTTACCTGCTCCCGTTGCTCTTCAAGCTCTAAAAGCTTCTGTCGAAGCGAGTCTTCCGATTGACAAACTGCGTCGTAAGTTAAGCGTTCAGACTCCTGCTCTCGCTTTTTCTCAAGGAGAATACCAAGCTCTTTTTCGCGTGCGTTTATGAGCGGGGTCGTCCCTCTTGCTTTATAGAGAAGCTCCCGCTTTTTTCGTAATGTTTCCTCATAGTCAAACAGCTGTTTCGTTCCACTTGTTGAATGAAATAAGTAACGCTTCAGCTCAGCTGCATCCATATGATTCATTTGTTGTAAGCTATCAAGACTTATGTGGAACATAGCTGTGAACGAATTGCGATCTAGGTCAGGCAAAAGATCCGCCAATTCACCCGTATACGTTTTTCCATCTGCTTCAAGAATGGTAAGCTCGCCTCGTTTATTTCGAATTTGCTTCCGCTCTATTGTCCACTGGCGTTCGTCTTCGTCCATAAAAACGAGTGCGCCATGATACTGTGACTGTGCCTCTTTGAATCCGAATAAAACCGACTCAATAAACGAGAGAATCGTCGACTTCCCAGCTTCATTATGTCCAAATAACACGACCCGATCTCCATTCAATGCTATTCGCCTATTTTTAAACTGCTTATATTGACCAATGATAATTTCTCGAAGTATCATTCCGACTCCTCCAGTACTTGCTGAAGAAGTAATTGCTCTGCTTCATATAAAATAGCTGCTCGTTCCTCTTCAAGCATTGGTTCCACGATAGACGTAAGCTTCTTGCGCCGAATTGCCTCAAATAAAGCATGCTCGTGCTCAAGCTTACGCCTCGCTTGAACAATATCACTGGCCACGTGATCATGAAACGACTCGATTTGAAAATCTAACACATTCTTCGTATGTACCATTATTTTTTCGATTTGTATTTGAAATTCCTGTTCCAATAATTCTTTCAGCTCTTCACGGTTACTCTCCTCAAGTAAAAACCGATGCAACGCTCCTCGACCAGAAAACTGTAACGTCAAATTGGTCGGTTTACTCTCGTCTAGTCGCTTCCGCAATAGGTTGACTATGTCATCCACATCCTGCATAGAATCTATAGAAACATGCTCTGTCTGATACAAAACCTCGTGCGTTGCCACAAACTCAAGCTCATGGCCGCCTGGATGAAGCGTCACCGCATAACAGCCTTTCTCACCAGCTTCCTTTCGATTCGTACCCTGCACATTTCCTGAGTACACAATAGGAGGATCATGCTGGAGCACTTGACGCACATGAATATGACCTAATGCCACATAATCAAGCCTTAGATCTACTAACTCTCTCACAAAAAAGGGGGCGTAAGGCTCGTGATCAGTGTTCGTAGCTTCCTGACCGTGCAATACTCCAATATGATAGTCTGCCTCAAGCGTTTTTTGATACATGGGTAGTGGATTTTCTGTATATGCTCGCGTAGGATAGCTAAATCCATATAATGCCACTTCTTCTCCGCGTGATGTGCGATGGATCATCCCTTCTCCCTCTGTAGAAAAGACATGAACGTTTTGAGGAAAAGAGACAAGTTTATCTTCTCCAATAGTTGGATCATGGTTACCGTGAACCACATACGCTTGAATATTAGCATCTAAAAGTATTTGCATGCATGTACTAAAAAACCACTGACTTTTAAGAGACCTTTTCTCTTGATCGTAAACGTCTCCAGCTATGATGATAAACTCAACATCACGGCGGACCGCTTCCTCACAGATTCGCATGAATGATTTCTCCGTTGCCTCGTAGCCAACGTTGGCGCCTGATCGCCCTAAGTGAATATCCGCACAGTGAATGAATGTAACGATCGTAGACACCCCTTTCCTTATTTTGTATTTCATAGTACGATAAGTTTGTATCCGTTTTCATTGGAGGAGGATAAAGATGAATCAGTTCTATTTAACTGCCTACGGTAAAAAAGGAGAGCACCTTATTAACGAAGTAGTCAAGGCATCGAATGATGAAGAGGCTAAAAAGCTTGCACTCGCTCGCTTAGAAGAGGAGAGCTTGCTTAATGCGCCAAGTCGCCTTGTCAAATCTTCAGGAGGCCTCCTGCATTTTCACCCGTAAAAGCCAAAAGGAGCTGCCCTTTGTTTATATAGACAAAGAGCAGCTTTCTTATTTACGTAGAGGTTGGATCAACCTGATAGAACGTGCCTGTTGTTTTACAGAGAACGCGTTCCTCATCATCGTAGATAATACATTCGACAAACTGGACGCCTCTCCCTTTTTTTAAGAAGGATGCTTTTGCCGTTAATGAACCGGTTTTTACCGTGCGCAAAAACTGTGTTTTAAGCTCTAATGATACAGATGGAAGGTCATTAAACGCCGCACAAAGGTGCCCCATAGCGGAATCGGCCAAGTATGTCATAATGCCACCATGTATGAACCCCACGGGATTAAGCATAATTTCTGTCACAGGAGCTTTGACGACAACTTCCTCTGGATCATCAAAATAGTCAAACGTCATATCTAACATTTTATACATAAAGACATCTGGCGAGCCATCCGTATGTGCTTCTACGGCAGCTTCCGCCTGTTTTGTCCATTTTTGCTTATCCATTGCCACTCCTCCTAGTATCTTACCTCTATATAAGTGTAGCGTTAGGAAGGGGAGCGGTCAACGAAAGTACGTATAACCTACATGAGTATCGAGTACTGCTTTCTAAAAACTTCTTTTATCATATACGCAACGCCTAATTCTTCGTTGGACCTCGTTACCCAATCAGCAACGTCCTTTACTTCTTTCGGCGCCTGCCCCATCGCAACTCCTAGTCCAGCGTACTGAAGCATATCACGATCTCTTTCACATGCACCGACAGCAACAATCTCCTCCTGCTTAATTTGATAAAGCTTACAAATATGCAGCAGTCCTTGTAGCTTTGATGCTTTTGGGTGAACGATTCGAAGCGTGCGGTCATTGATTCGGATCGAAGGAAATGAACCTGTCTCTGCACTCCTTCTCTCTTCTGCGTCAATAAATTCGATATCCATATGCAAGAAGGAATCTGGCTTTTCGATCAAATGGTCGGATAGTGAATCGACATAGGTTGTGGAGTAAAGTAATGGCTCAGAAGCTTTTATCGTCATACGCTTTAACAACTGACTTTTTTCTGGATGGCGATTGGCGAGCACTCTTTTCTCCCCATAAAGCTTCATATGACAGTGGTAGGATTCAAAGTGTCGAACGTTATCTAGAACGAATTCAGGTGTGAGCCTATGAGCGGCAAGCGGATATTTACTATCCTGTCCAATGAATGCCCCTTCATGGGTGATGAGTGGGAATGGCTTAAGTCGGAGTTGCTTCATGATTCGTTCTGCCGAGACATACGACCGCCCTGTAACGAGCGTAACAAACACTCCTTTGTCCTGAAGCGAATGAATCGCTTCCTTTGTCTCTCTCTGGATCTTCTCATTGTCACGAAGTAATGTCCCATCAATATCAAGCGCAACGATGCGGTATGTCATAGCTGCCTGCCCCCTTATACGCGAATACTACACCCTATGACGGCTTGCCTATATTCATGCTTGTTTAGTGAGAAAATAGGGGGCGGGTGGGATTATTGGAAAGGTGGCAAATCGAAGGATTCCGACAGGACTAACGTAGTTTTATCTTTTAAAAAACAAAAAAAGGGAGCCAACATAAAGTTGGCTCACCCTTAAGCAGAATTACTGCTCTGTATTATCTACTGCATAGAGCTCTTCAAGAGGCTCTGTGATCTTTTTGTTAACTTCGCCAACTAGCTGGCTCATGCGTTGCTCTTCTTCCATTAGTTGCATGATCTTTTCGTGCTGTTGCACTAGTTCGAACTGCTTTTGTGCTTGCTGTACTTCTTCTTCTGTAATTTCTTGACCTTGCATTTGCTTTTGCTGAAGCTCAAGCTGTACATTACGGAAGTTATCAAGCATTCTCTTTGCTACTTCGTCTTCGTTGATCTCGTTATGAAGATTTTGAAGCTTTGTAAATTCTTCGCTTTCCTTTAAAACTTGCGCTAATTCGTTCGCTTTGTCTAAAAGTGTAGACATGGATAAAATTCCTCCTTAGTTTTGTGTGTCTCATACACACTAGCTCCGTACGACTATAACATGAATAATAGTCTTTTGCACCCATTAAAGGACAAAAACTACGAGTAATCCTTGCACGAGTCCAACGAGTCCTCCAATTAAACCGCCTAAAACGGCTATCATTTTAAGCTCTTTGCTAGCGATCATTAATAGTATTTCCTCAAGTCGCCTTAAAGGAAACGCGTTTATTTCGCGTTCGACCATTTGCTTAATGCCAAGACGCTTCATGATCGTCTCTAAATACCTGCTTAAAATAAGCGAAGCTGTTGCCATTACCTGCGGAATAATTGTTTTTGTAAGTAGCTCCTCGTATCTGCCACTCCACGCCTTTAAGGGCTGATTCCACTCACTAATAAGTGGGGTCTTTCCAATGACTGCCGTCGTAATTTTATCTATATAATAGTCCATTCTGTCTTCTTCAATAAATTCGCTTGGTGGCTTTTTAAGGGCATCTGCAAGCTCATTGCGAATTAATTCTTCTATTAAAGCTGTCGTCTCTTTTTTCTGTAAAAATAATACGAGCTCTCTGGAGATTACTGCCGCTAGCGAAAATCTGGTAGCAACTCGTCCAAACATAGAGGACATGCTCCCTTTTGAGCGCAAATAGCCTACCATCAGTTGCTCTAACTGCTTTAGTCCCTCCTCGGAACCAAGATATTCGGCACCTTTTGATGTGATCGTATTTGCAATGAGTGGCACGTATTTCTCCGCCTGAAAACGCCATTCCACTGGAATAAACTCCTCAAGAGGACGGTGTTTATAATCAGAAGCCCATTCCTTCACTGTTGTTTGAATGCCGAGCTCAACCGACGCACGCAACTGTTTAAGCTGATCCTTCTTTTGCAAGTGTTCACTCAACCAATCGTCGAGCGTCACATCCTCCACGAGGAGCTCACTTACGCCTTGTTGTAGACGCTTTTCTACCTCACTAAAAAGAATCCCGTCCTTGAGTCTAACTTGCATCCCTTCAGGTGTAATTAAATGATCCTCTACTAATGCTCCGAGCTTTACCGCAATTTCTTCTCGACGCTTTGGTATTAAACCAGGTGTAAACGGGACGCGCCATTTCCCAATGTGCCACGCTCTATATGGTCTAAACAGCATTCGGATTGCGACAAGGTTAGTCCCACCTCCAAGTAATGCCCCTACAACGATCAATACGAGTATAAAAACAAAATCATTCATCCTAATCCCTCATCTCTATGGCAAACCAGCTACTCCCATCCCTTTTTTTCCAACAGGCAACATGATACGATAAGTAAAAACCGTACTATGGGAGGCAACAATGATTTCACACTTTCAATATAAACAACGGAATAAAGCTTCCGCGCAGCGTGGCTGGAGCTTTTCGTTTTTTCATAATCAAGCGAGACATACAGGCACGTACCATGCAGATGGCTCGATCGAATGGAAGCAATTAGATAGCGAGTCCAAAAAAGACGAGCTCGAGAAAGCTGTCCATGATCTCATGCTCTATCATGTATACGAAGATCATTCATCATAGTTACAGAAAGGATACCATGTATGTCTTCTAATTCAAATAAGATCACTATTACCATACCCGACTTTCCATCAATTGAAATCTCTCCTGATGCATTATCAGAAGAAGAACACGATTTATTAAAAAAGCTTGCGAACAAATCATCAAACTTAGAGCAACTAAGTAGTCAAGATGAAGAGCTATTTCAATTTTTCTTAAATAATAAAGAAGCTCCAATAAAGCCACTTGCGTCGCCCTCTAGATGTATCCACGTTGCGATGGATCGTCCGTTAGAGGATAAAGAAGAGGCTACTCTTGCTCTACGCGAATTATTTTTAGGGACCTTTTCGGTGATATGGCTCTCAGAAAGAGAGGCTGTCTTATTCCAGCAAATAACCGACGATTTTGAGGAATCCCTTGAACTTGCCTCTGTACTGGATGCATTTGCGACTGACTTTTTTGTCACGATAACCGTTGCGGTTGGTAGCTTTGAGTCGGATTGGCACAAGCTTCAAGCTCGTTTTGTAGACGAGAAAAAGCTATTTACACAGGTCAGAAAACGATTTCCCAATAAACATGCGTTTGTAGAGCAAGAATTAACGCTTTTTTACGTTATTAGTGAAATTCCTTCCGCTACGAGAAAAGAACTCGCAACCTTACTCAGTCCAGTGAGAGAGGATACGCAACTATTAGAATCCGTAAAGCTTTACTTAGAATCGAATTTAAATACGAGCCTCGCTGCAAAAAAAATGTTTATGCACCGCAATACGATGCAGTATCGCGTGGATAAGTTTATTGAAAAAACCTCTATCGATATTAAGCAGTTCCCAAATGCTGTCGCTGTTTACATGCTCCTACTTGCAGAAAGCTACAAAAAAGAGTCCTGACAGAGTGCACAAAAACGCTTTCATTTCTTTGTGCACTCTGTCAATAGATTTGAAAGCCCTTACAGGATACACTTGGTTCATAGCAAAACGGCACACACACAGAATCAATTAGGAGGAATTTTCACATGGCAAATATTAAATTCGATAGCTTATACAAAATTTACGATGGGGATGTAACAGCTGTTACAGACTTCAATCTAGATATCGAAGACAAAGAATTTATCGTATTCGTAGGTCCATCTGGTTGTGGTAAATCAACAACGCTACGAATGGTTGCAGGACTTGAAGATATCTCTAAAGGATCTCTTTATATCGGCGAAAATAAAGTAAACGATGTAGCACCTAAGGATCGCGATATCGCGATGGTATTCCAAAACTATGCCCTCTATCCTCACATGAACGTATATGAGAACATGGCATTCGGTTTAAAGCTTCGTAAGTTTGATAAAAAAGAAATCGACAGTCGCGTTCGTGACGCAGCGAAGATTCTTGGTCTAACAGAAATGCTTGATCGTAAGCCGAAGGCAATGTCCGGTGGTCAGCGTCAGCGTGTTGCACTAGGACGTGCGATTGTACGTAACCCACAAGTATTCTTAATGGATGAGCCACTATCTAACCTTGATGCAAAGCTTCGTGTGCAGATGCGTTCTGAAATCATCAAGCTTCACCACCGTCTGCAAACGACTACTATTTATGTAACGCACGACCAAACAGAAGCTATGACGATGGCATCACGTATCGTTGTTATGAAAGACGGCTTCATTCAGCAGGTTGGTGCACCTAAAGAAATCTATGACTACCCAGAGAACGTTTTCGTTGGTGGATTCATTGGATCTCCAGCAATGAACTTCTTACATGGTACATTAAAGGGTGACGCATTCCACCTAGGTGATTTTGCTGTTAAAATCCCACAAGGAAAGCTTAAAATGCTTGAAAAGTACGATCAAAAAGAACTAATTCTTGGTATTCGTCCTGAGGACATTCACGATGAGCCATTATTCTTAGATGCATCTGAAAACTCTAAGTTTGTTGCGACAATTGACGTAGCTGAACTTATGGGTGCCGAGTCTTACCTCTACTCTAAAGTAAGCGATCAAGACTTCATCGCTCGTGTAGACTCTCGTACAGATGTGACAAGCGGCAATCAGCTTGAGCTTGCGTTTGATATGAACAAAGCGCATTTCTTCGATCCAGCTGATGAGCTACGCATTCGTTAATTTGTTCCCCCTAGAGGGTATACAGCTTAGGCTGTGTATCCTCTTTTTTTCGTATTAATCGCTTGAACCCAGATATGTATAGAGGCCACATCTACCGAAGTAGACATGGCCTCTTTTTATTTCAATTATTGCTGTCCTGAAAATTGTTGCTCAGCCATTTGCACAAGACGCTTAGTAATTTCTCCGCCAACGGATCCGTTCGCACGCGCTGTAGCATCGGCTCCAAGCTGAACGCCAAATTCTTGAGCGATCTCATACTTCATTTGATCAAGTGCTTGTTGTACTCCTGGTACTAAAAGCTGGTTTGAGTTAGAAGTTCGGTTGTTAGTCATGTTTCTCACCTCCTATCGTACACATATTGTGTGACAAACGGAGAATCATATGTAAGAAACATAATAGTAAATTATAGTAATTACTTTTCTGCAAAAGTGAGCGGAGCTCCTGTTGCTGACTGAATATCTTCAAATGAACTACCATCTAAGATCTCCATTAACATGAGACCTTCCTTTGTTACATCGATAACCGCACGTTCCGTGATAATTCGGTTTACGACACCTTTCCCTGTAAGAGGTAAGCTACAGTCTCGCACAATTTTAGGGTCCCCATTTTTACTTTGATGCTCCATAATGATAATAACTTTTTTTGCACCATGGACTAAATCCATCGCGCCACCCATTCCTTTAATCATTTTACCTGGAATCATCCAGTTTGCCAGATCGCCATTCTCCGCAACCTCCATGGCTCCAAGAATCGCAACATCAATGTGCCCCCCGCGAATCATCCCAAAGGATTCTGCGCTATCAAAGTATGCTGCTCCGATCGATTCGGTGATCGTTTCTTTACCAGCATTAATCAAATCTGCATCTAGTTCCGCTTCGGTTGGATACGGACCTATTCCCAAAAGACCGTTTTCCGACTGGAGAATCACGGTTTTATTATCAGGTATATAATTCGCAACCATTGTTGGCATCCCGATTCCTAAATTCACGTAATCTCCATCTGACAGCTCCATACTTGCACGTTTAGCAATAGTCTCACGCATTTTGTGACGATCCATTACGTTACCTCCTTTACAGTTCGACGTTCAATGCGATTTTCTTGATCACCTTGAATCACTCGATTAATGTAAATGCTCGGAGTATGAACCTGATCCGCCGAAATCTCGCCTGGCGCAACGATATGCTCTACTTCTGCAATCGTGATGGTACCTGCTGCTGCGATAAGTGGGTTAAAGTTTCTGGCCGTTTTGCGATAGCGAAGATTTCCGAAATTGTCTCCTGTATGCGCGCGGACAAAACTAAAATCACCTACAATTGCTTTCTCAAGTAAGTACTCTCGACCATGAAATGATCGCACCTCTTTTCCTTCCGCGACCTTTGTTCCAACTCCAGCTGGCGTGTAAAAAGCCGGTATACCTGCTCCACCAGCCCGCAAACGCTCTGCAAGCGTCCCTTGAGGCACAAGCTCTACCTCTAACTCTCCGTTCAACACTTGGCGCTCAAACTCTTTATTTTCCCCCACATAAGAGGCAATGATTTTATCAATTTGCTTATTTTGCAGGAGTAAGCCAAGTCCATAATCATCGACCCCACAGTTGTTCGAAACAATCGTTAAACCCTTTACACCCTTATCAGCGAGAGCCTTTATACTATTCTCTGGAATACCACAAAGACCAAATCCGCCGACAAGTAACGTCGCGTTATCATGAACGTCTTTTACCACTTCTTCAAATGACGTATACGCTTGCTTCATCTACTCTCACTCCTTATACAGGATAGACGGCATGTTTTCTTCTCAAAACAGGTGGTTGCTTTGAGCTATAGTAATCGAACCTGTCTACTAAGGTTGCTCGAAGCAAATCGGCAGGAATAATGTCGTCGATAATCATCTCAGATGCCAATCGGTATATATCGATATTCTCTTTGTATTCATTACGCTTGGTCTCGATGAAGGCTCCTTGTTCCTCCTTCTCTAGTGAAGCGATTTTATTTGCATAAACCGCATTTACCGCAGCCTCTGGTCCCATTACGGCTATTTGAGCCGATGGAAGTGCTAGACAACAGTCCGGCTCAAAGGCAGGACCAGCCATCGCGTAAAGGCCTGCTCCATAAGCTTTACGTACGATAACAGATATTTTAGGTACGGATGCCTCGGACATGGCTGAGATCATTTTTGCACCATGACGAATAATTCCAGCGCGTTCCACTTTTGTCCCAATCATAAATCCAGGCACATCTGCTAAGAATAATAATGGGATCGAGAAGGCATCACATAGTGTAATAAAACGCGCCGCTTTATCTGCAGAGTCATGGAATAAAACACCACCCTTTTGCTTCGGCTGGTTTGCGATTATTCCAATCGTTTGACCATTTATTCTTGCGAATCCTGTAATGAGCTCTTTTGCAAACAGTGCCTTTATTTCATAAAAGCTCTCTTCATCAATGATACCTTCAATTAATTTATGCATATCGAATGGAGCATTTTGATTTTTAGGGATCAGCTCTTCAAGCGTTTTATCTGCAAGCTTTGGAGGAGTTGCCTCGTGCTTTGTCGTGGCTTTTTGATAGTTGCTTGGCATATAAGATAAGTAAGACCGCGCGCTTTCTAACGCCTCTTTTTCCGTTTGCACGAGCACATCGCCACACCCTGATACAGAGCAGTGCATGCGCGCGCCACCCATCTCTTCCAATGATACCTTCTCCCCAATTACCATCTCTGCCATGCGAGGGGATCCAAGATACATAGACGCGTTCCCTTCCACCATAATGACGATATCGCAAAACGCTGGGATGTACGCACCGCCTGCAGCAGATGGACCAAACAATAAGCAAATTTGAGGGATGTGACCCGAGAGTCTTACTTGGTTATGAAAAATGCGTCCTGCTCCTCGTCTGTTCGGAAACATCTCTAGCTGATCCGTGATTCTCGCTCCAGCTGAATCCACTAGATAAAGCATAGGAACAGATAGCTTTTCTGCCGTTTCTTGAATACGAATAATTTTTTCTACCGTTTTAGCACCCCAAGAACCAGCCTTTACTGTAGAATCATTTGCCATTACGCAAACCGTTTGCCCATGAATCTTACCGATAGCCGTCACAACTCCATCTGCTGGTAGCCCCTGTGCTTCACTGTTTGCAAAGCGTCCATCCTCTGTATAATCTCCGTGATCAAACAATAATTTCAGTCTTTCACGTACAAACATTTTTCCTTTTTCCTCGTTTTGCACGTGATATTTTTCACTGCCACCCTTTTCTATGACAGCAACACGTTCATGCCAACTCGCATCTAGCTTCATGTATGTTCCCTCACTCTCCAGTAAATTGCGGTCTTCTTTTCTCTTTAAATGCTTGCAGTCCTTCTAAACGGTCCTTTGTCTGGATGATCTTATGATAGGCCTCTTTTTCTACCTCAAGACCCTTTTTTAAAGGTGTATCAAGCCCACCTCGAATCGCTTCCTTTGCAGAAGCTATTGCAAGTGGTGCTTTAGTAGCTATGGTTGTCGCAATGTCCATGGCCTCATCTAATAACGCGCCTTGATAATGGACGGAGAGAACAAGACCACGATCGAATGCTTCACTTGCTGACATCGTGTGCCCTGTAAAAATCATATAAGAGGCTAGCTGCTGTCCGATTAATCGCGGTAAACGTTGCGTTCCACCTGCACCAGGAATAATCCCTAGGCCTGTCTCCGTTAATGCAAATGTCGCATTCTCCGAAGAAATTCGAAGATCACACGCTAAAGCCAGCTCTAATCCTCCACCAATACACGCCCCTTGCACAACTGCGATCGTTGGTTTTTGAAGCGTTGCCACGGTCTCAATGAACTCGCCAATTTTCGCCACAGCTAAAGCCACTTCTTCCTCATTCATCGTCGCTCGTTCTTTTAAATCGGCTCCTGCACAAAATACTCTCGTACCCGAACCTGTCAGTAAAACCACCCGCACACTCTTGTCCTCGTTCCATTGACGTAGCGTTCGTATAGCGTCTTCTAGTAGCTCCGTTGATAGAGCATTAGCCGCTTCCTTCCGATTCAACGTCAATAGAGCAATTCCATCTGTCACTTCCGCTAAAATCATGTGACTCACCTCTCCTCTCTATAGCTTAAGCTGATAGCTAGGTAGTTCCTTTTGGAGCGTTCTCTCCATAAATCTTGCTGCTTCAGTAAGCTTTGCGAGATCAACCGATGTCTCATATCCCATCGCGTGCAACATGTATACGAGATCCTCCGTTGCAATATTTCCTGTCGCACCCTCTGCGTAAGGACAGCCTCCAATACCTCCAGCTGCCCCGTCAAATGTCGTGACTCCAGCCTCCAGTCCCGCTAAAACATTCGCGCTTGCCAACCCTCTTGTGTTATGAAAATGCAGAGCTAACTTTGGCAAAACATGCTCCATCTCTTTCATAATGTGCTTTACTTGTAAAGGGTGAGCGATGCCAATCGTATCTCCAAGTGAGACTTCATCGACTCCCATCTGGAGCAAGCTTTCCGTAATCGAAGCAACTTGGGAGACAGCTACTTCCCCCTCATATGGGCATCCAAATACGGTTGATAAATAGCCTCGTACCTGCTTTTTTTCCTGCTTTGCTGTTTGCACGACCTGCTCTAAGATGACAAGCGCTTCTTGAATCGTTTTATTAATATTTTTTTTATTGTGCGTTTCACTAGCCGACATAAAAACGGCTACCTCATCAACTCCTGCAAGGAGCGCTGCTTCTAACCCTTTTTCGTTTGGCACTAGCGCACTATATGTCACGCCTTTTTTTCGCGTTAACATGGCAAACACGTCTTTCGCATCTGCTAAAGCTGGGATCCATTTAGGAGAGACAAAGGAACTGACCTCGATGTGCGTCAGTCCTGTGTCAGCTAATTCTTCAATCCATTTTACTTTATCTTCAGTAGACACAATCTGCGTCTCATTTTGTAAGCCATCTCTTGGTCCGACCTCTTTGACCGTTATAAACGGATGACTCATTTACTCGTCCTCTAGGTGCATTAAGCTATCTTCTTCGTTCACAAAGCTTCCTTCCTCAATCAACAGTTCTTTTACCACGCCACTTACTTCCGACTCGATCGGAATTTCCATTTTCATGGATTCTAAAATAACAACTTCGTCCCCTGCCTTAACTGCGTCACCGACAGCAACATTTATTTTCCATACATTACCTGCCATCGTTGTTTTAACCTGCTTCATTTACAATCACCTCTCCTATTCGTTATGATGGTTGACTAACAAAGTGCGTTGTTACTTCGCCAGCTCGGAAAGCTTCGCTTTGTAACACATCCACAAGCATCGGGATATTTGTTTTAATTCCTTCTACTTCTGATGTCGTTAGAACGTCCAAGAGCTTGTCGACGCAAGCTTCCCGTGACGAGGCATAGGCAATGACTTTACCGATCATTGGGTCGTAATAAGGTGTCACATTCATCCCTTCCTCTACCCCCATATCAAATCGTATGCCTTCTACTTCTTTAAAACGGAATTTTTTTAATGCGCCTGGACTTGGGAAAAATGTTTTAGGGTCTTCCGCATAAATTCTTACTTCGATTGCATGCTCTGATTTTCTTTTATCTCGTGGTAATGCCTCAAGTTTCTCTTTCTCACTTAGACGAAGCTGCCATTCAACTAAGTCGACACCTTCTGTCTCCTCTGTGACTGGATGCTCTACCTGAAGCCTTGTGTTTACCTCAAGGAAATAAATATTTTCTTCGTGATCTACGAGAAACTCTACAGTCCCAACACTGCTGTATTCTAATGATTCACCTATACGCTTTGCATACTCTAATAGTTGCTCAGAAGCGTTTTTGGACAGTCTTGGTGGCGGAGCCTCCTCCACGATTTTTTGGTGACGACGTTGTATGGAACAATCTCTTAGTCCAATCGCTTCTACCTCACCAAAGAGATCTCCAACAATTTGTGCTTCAATATGACGTGGTTTTTCGATATATTTCTCCAAAAATAGCGCCCCTTCACCAAAGAAGGTTTGTGCTTTTTTTGCTACGGACGAAACAGCCTTCACAAGCTCTTTCTGATCGTGTACTCGCTGCATCCCGATGCCACCGCCACCCGCAGATGCTTTTACCATAAGTGGAAAGCCTATCTTGCGCGCAGCCATTTCCAAGCTTCTCTCTGACTGATCCTCAAGCGTCATTCCAGGTACGACTGGAATTCCGATTTGCTCCATGTGCGCACGAGCATTAATTTTATCTCCCATCGCATAAATAACGGTATCCTTCGGACCAATAAACGCGATCCCTTCCTCTTCCACTTCTTTTGCGAATCCTGCATTCTCCGATAGTAATCCGTAGCCTGGATGAATCGCATCAACGTTCGCATCTTTTGCGATTTGCAGGATATTTCGCTTATTTAAATAGCTCTCACTCACGCGCGCACCGCCTACCTCATACGCCTCATCTGCCATTTTTACATGAATAGCCTCTTTATCCGCTTCTGAAAAAATAGCAACGGTCTGAATGTTTAGTTGTTGGCACGTTCGTATAATTCGAGCAGCAATTTCCCCACGATTAGCAATTAACACCTTTTTCATTTCTGTCTCCTCCTATCCTCTTGGACATCCAATTTCCCGGGCAATAACGAGTCGCTGAATTTCTGATGTACCTTCCCCAATCTCCATAAGCTTGGCATCACGTAAATAACGCTCAATCCGATATTCCTCCATATAGCCGTAGCCACCATGGATTTGTAAGGACTGATTACACGCTCTAGTCGCTGCTTCAGAAGCAAATAATTTTGCCATAGCAGCTTGTTTTTTAAATGGCTTCTTTGCATCCTTTAGAAAGGCTGCTTTTAAAATCATATTCTCAGCAAGCTCTAGCTCCATTGCCATGTCAGAAAGCTTAAATTGGATGGCTTGGAAGCTTCCGATCTGTTTGCCAAACTGTTTTCTTTCTTTGCTATATTGTAGCGCTGCTTCATAAGCTGCTTCTCCGATTCCTAAAGCTAAAGCTGCAATAGAAATTCTTCCACCATCTAGCGTATATAAGAACTGATGGAACCCTTTGTCAGGATCACCTAAAATATTTTCTGCGGGAACTTCCACATTTTCTAAAATAATCTCTGTCGTATTCGACCCTCGAACACCCATTTTTTTATAAGGAGTCCGAATAGTAAGCCCTTTTGCATCGGTTGGAACGATAAATGCCGAGATCTTTTTCTTTCCTTTTTCATCTACTCCATTCACAGCAGTGACAATAATCGTTCGTGCAAATTGAGCGTTCGTAATCCAGCACTTCTCTCCATTGATAACGTAATGATCTCCTTTTTTCTCCGCTTTCGTACGTGTTCCGCCAGCATCAGATCCAGCATTTGGCTCTGTGAGACCGAATGCACCTAAGCTCTTCCCTTCCGCTAAAGGAATAAGGTGCTCCTGCTTCTGTTTTTCTGTCCCAAAGGCGTAGAGGGGAGAGGCACCGAGCGAAACGGCAGCCGCATAGCTCAGACCAGTACTACCACAAATTTTACCGATTTCTTTAACCGCTAAAATATACGAAATCGTATCTCCACCAGATCCGCCGTATTCTTCAGGAAAAGGGATCCCAAGAAGCCCTAGTTCTCCAAGCTTTTTAAAAATTTCTTCTGGGAACCGCTCCTTTTGATCAATTTCATCCGCTAACGGCTCGATCTCTTTTTTAGCAAAATCCCTTACCATTTCCTGTACCATGCGTTGCTCTTTCGTTAATGAAAAATCCATTCTCTCTCCTCCTCTATCTTTAGGCGCTGATCCTTTATAGCTATCTTACGCCGCGACTGACTGAACATTCGCTCAGTTTTTGTATACGCTTACATTGTAAATGAAAAGGAGGATAATGTAAATATGAATATGCGTGACACGTGCATTTCTATGTTAATCTCGTTATGATGAAAGAGAAAAAGAGGCTTTCTAGAGGAGGATTTAGCATGCACGTAGTTATATTTGGAGCAACTGGTAGAGTAGGAAAAGAGCTAGTAACCCTTTGTTTACGAAACGATTATTCTGTTACTGCCTTCGCTCGATCTATCGATAAATTAAGCGATTTACCATCTGAGCTAACGTCTCGTCTTGACATTATAGAAGGAAATGTTCGAGTGAAGGAGGATGTCTATCGAGCGCTTTCTTCAAAGCCTGATCTAGTTGTTAGCTGTTTATCTACAGATAAGACGGATACACTCTCCGTTTCTTCTACTCATCTGATTGAAGGAATGAAGGAATTTGATTTGAATCGGTTTATTGCTGTTAGCACAGCAGGAATTCTTCGAGCAAAATCTGAGCCCTCTCTCTATCGTTTTGATTCAAGCGAATCGAATCGTAAAACAACGCGAGCAGCTAGAGAGCATGCAACTGTATTTGAGGCTTTTCAAGCTACCTCCATTAATTGGACATTCTTTTGTCCGACATACTTACCAGATGGTGAGGCGACAGGTAGCGTCATGTATGAGCTAGACTTCCAGCCTGAGGGAGCAAAGCAAATAACGGTTGGAGATACAGCTGCGTTTGTATTTGAACATTTGACTAATAAGGAATTTTTCCATAAGCGGGTTGGGATTGCGGAGAAGGCTGAGTAACTAGTTAAGCTTTTGTTTGTTTGTGCTTTAGGAGGAGGACATTTTTGTTCCTCCTCCTTTCGTTTGCACATCTTGAGGCCTCGTTTGTTCCTGCTGCTGCTTGTTTTTCACGTCCGCGGCATCTGTTTGCACGTCCGTGCGCTTGGTTCGTTTCTTCTTCTTTCGTTTGCGCTCCTTCCACCTCATTTGTAGATCCAAGCACTCCGTTTGAGTTTCTTCCTCTCCAAACACTACCAACGCAAAAAGACTACCACATTGTGATAGCCTTTTGCGTAAACACCTTTTCTTAACCAACTTTCTTCGAGCCTTTTTGTTGAAGCATATACATATGATGATACTTGCCTTTTTGCTCCATTAATTCCTCATGCGTTCCTTTTTCGACGATGTGCCCTTTGTCTAACACAAAGATGTGGTCAGCTTCTCGTATAGTCGAGAGTCGATGGGCAATAACGAGTGTCGTTCGTCCAGCCTTTACAACGTCTAATGCATGCTGAATGATGGCTTCGGTCTCTGTATCAACGTTAGCTGTGGCTTCATCAAGCATAAGAATGGCTGGCTTTGCTGCTAATGCACGAGCAAATGAGAGTAACTGCCTTTCTCCTGAAGAAAGCATACTTCCTTTCTCATTTATTTCCTCATGAATACCATTCGGTAGTCGGTCAATGAGAGGCTTCGCTCCAACCTTTTCTAACGCATCAAGGATCTCGGCGTCTGTTATTTGCTCATTGTCCATGCGAATGTTTGATGCAATGGTACCTGTAAAAATAAATGGATCTTGAAGTACAATTGCCATATTCTCACGAAGCTCTTGTCTCGACATGTCATGAATATCCTGACCATCAATCTTCACAGTTCCACGCTGATGATCATAGAAGCGAAACAGGACATTCATAATGGAGCTTTTGCCAGATCCTGTTGCGCCTACGAAAGCGGCGGTCTCTCCTTTATTTACTTTAAAGGAAATGTCATGGAGGACATACGTGTCTCCTTTATACGCGAAGGACACGTTATCAAAGTGAACTTCTCCGCTCAGCTTACGCTCTTTTTCAAACAAAACGGGCGTGCCAGCTTCATCAAGTAGATAAAAGACGCGATCGCCAGCCACTCTTGCCTCCTCAAGCAAGCTAAGCTGATTGACTATACCGTTAACTGGATCAAACATTCTATTAATATAATCAACAAAGGCATATAGGACGCCTAGACTTATAACAGAGCCAATCCCAAGAGAAGCCCCTCCGAAATACCAAATAAGCGCTACGAAGCAAATGCTTCTAATTAAGTTAAGCAGGTTGAATCCAGTAAGTGAGTTTAGCGTTAATAGCTTACGATTAAACCTATAGTGCGTCTCGTTAATCGTCTCAAATTCCTCTTGTACCTCTTTTTGACGTCCAAAGGCTTGAATAATAGGCATGCCTTGAATGTTCTCATTAATTCGTCCATTAATATCACTGATTTTCTCCCGAATAACGTGATTGTACGCACTAGCATACTTCCGATATACGATCATCCAGACAATAATGATCGGAACAATAATAAGAGTCGCAAGCGCAAGCCTGTAATCTAAAATGAAGAGGGCGATAAAGATACCGATTAAATAGACGACACTTGAGAAAAACGTCGCTAGTACTCTGACGTAAAGCTCTCGAATTGCCTCTGTATCATTTGTTATTCTTGAAACAATTTTACCTGCTCCTACTTGATCGAAGTACGAAATAGGTAGTTCATGCGTTTTACGAAACACGTCGTTGCGCATTCGCAAAATAATTCGATTTGCTGACTTCTCAAGCCAGTAGGCCTGAAAGTAATGAAGCACGGACGCAAACACAATTAATAAGAAATAGCCTGACATAAGTAAAAGTACATATGGAAGCTCTCCCTCAAAAAATGCATACACGTCAGAAGCAGTCATCGGTGTTGCGTTATAGGTTGCAACTTGATCACCCCGAGTAACCACTAATTGGTCTATAGCCCATTCTCTTTCACCATCAAAGGCTAAGGTACCTTCCATAGCTACGTAGGACCGATCTATTTGAAGAATCGTTATTCCTTCCTCATTATTAATAGAAGAAACACGATCACCTCGTTCATACGTTTGCCCATTAAAAGCTACTCCATCTCCATCAGTTGGAACCCATTCCTGTTCTATTCCCATGATATGATGATCAATCATATGTTTAGCAATGAAGGGACCTGTAAGCTCCGCTGCTACAGCAAAGGTTAATAATAATAAGGCAACAATAATGGTTCGTTTCGCTGTTAACGCATAGCGTAGGAGTCGTTTTTCCGTTTCTTTATGTCTCGTCGTCATTATGCGAGCACCTCCTGTTTATCCGCCATTTGCGCCTGTACCTGTTCGCGATACCAACCGCCAAGCTCCATTAGTTCATCATGTGTGCCACTTGCTATAATGTGGCCATTATCAAAAACAAGAATGGTATTTGCGTGTTTAATGGCTGACATGCGATGTGCAGCGATAAACGTTGTTTTTGACTTTCTTGCCGTTCGGATATGGTCAATGATCGCCGTTTCTGTTTTCGCATCAACGGCCGATAGTGCATCATCTAAAAGCAGGATATCCGGTTCTTTTAAAAGAGCCCGAGCTATCGCTATTCGCTGCTTTTGCCCTCCTGATAACGCAATCCCCTTTTCTCCTACCACTGTCTCCAGCCCATCCTTGAGCATCGCAAGATCTGACGTTAAGCTCGCCCGCTCGATGACATCCTCAAGTTCCGATGCAGTCGCCGTAGGCTTAGCAAACACAATATTTTCTCTAATGGTTTTAGAAAATAGGAATTGATCTTGAGGCACATAGCCAAGCCAGCCTTTTAATTGCTCTAGATCTATTTCCTCGATTGGCGTTCCATTAATAAATAGTTTTTGTGATTCAATTGGATACTCGCGTAGAAGCTGTCTTAAAAACGTGGTTTTCCCACTACCCGTTTTCCCCACGAGTCCCACGTGATCACCAGGCTTTATAAGCACATTCACGCGTTCAAGCGAAGGCGCTGTACCGTTGGGATAGTGGAAGCTCAAATCACGGATCTCCATATAAGAAGGTGTTAAAAGCCTCTTTCCGTCCTTTACTACGACGTCCTCTTTGTAGCTAAGTGTTTCGTTTAGACGATCTAAGGATGCGCTCCCTCGTTGCATGACGTTCATGAGCTCTCCAAAAGCAAGCATAGGCCAGATGAGCATTCCTAGATAAATATGAAAGGAAATGAGCTGACCGATTGTGAGCTGATTTTGGAAAACGAGAACGGCCCCGTAGCCTAGACCAACTGAATAGCTAATTCCAACAAGTATTTTAATCGTTGGTTCAAATAGCGCATCAATCCGAGCTACCTGCACGTTTTTCTGATATACATCCTCCGTTAAGTTGTGAAAGCGTTCCTGATCCTCTTTTTCACGCACGAACGCTCGTATAACACGAGCACCTGACACGGATTCAAGTACTTGATCATTCAACGTACCAAAAGCATTTTGTGCGACGGTAAACCGTTTATGAATGACTTTTCCGTACTTTCCGATAATAAAGGCCATGATTGGAAACGGTAAAAACGCCGCTAACGTTAACTGCCAGCTCACAAAGAACGTCATCATAAACAAAATGATTAGTAAAAAGGCTGTTGCATCAATCAACGTTAAAATCCCAAAGCCTGCTGTCTGAGAGATGGCTTTAAGGTCATTTGTCGCCTTTGCCATGAGATCTCCCGTTTTATTTTTTTCAAAAAAGGTAGAGGTCATTTTAAATAAGTGCGACATGTACTTCGTTCGAAGTGATCGCTCAATATATATAGCTCCTCCAAATAATAATCTCATCCATACAAATGTGATGGCATACGTTGACGTCATGATAAAAACAAACACGCCAATATACATAAATAACTGCTCTCTCGTTAACGAACCTGTTGTGACATCATCAATGACAACGCCTATCAAAAGTGGTGGGATCACCTCTAAAACACTTGCGATCATGAGTAAGCTAATCGCTATTAGGTAACGCTTCTTTTGCTCTTTAAAAAACCACCAGAGCTTCTTAATTACTGAAAACATAGTTTCACCCTATTCTATTTTTAGTCTGCTAGTCTGGGCCTGTCACATCCACCTTGAGTTCTCTCTTCATTGATAATACGTTCATCTTCATTCCTCCATCATTTTTTTTGAGCAACACAACAAAAAAGACGCGTGGAGGAATCCACGCGCCTAAAAATTTCCATTCATAGACAAAATAAAAAGCACGTGGATCTCCACGTACTAAGTCTCATTCATTTAAAAGATAAACAAAGCTACGGGAGGGGGCGTTACGTATGAAGTTACGAATTTACTCATATGCTTTTTCATGCTTCATACACCTCCATCGGAATGTTCATCCGTTATTATTGCTTGCTCTTAAAGTAGGATATCATTTCCATCTAACACCGTCAACTAGTACTTTGAGATTATTTAAAATAATCTCAATTTTTTGCCCCATTGCACCCACTCTTCATTCTTTACGATATTTAATTTTTTCCGTATGTTTCGACGATGGTTTTCCACTGTTTTTGGAGAGATCGCTAAAAAAGTTGCACTGTCGCGAACAGAGTATCCTTCAAGCTTCATGCGAAAAATTTCCTCTTCACGTCTTGTAAGCTCATGGATGACATCGTTAGGGGTTTGTACGTTTGCTTGTTCCAAACGTCCACCCTTAAGTAATCGTTGCATAATTGGCATGAGTTCATCTAATGACATTCTTTCAAATAATACGCCATTCACTCGCGGCAGTTCTTTATAGGTTTGCTGATAAATAATAATGGTTATAGCATCTATGTTAACGAGTGTTTCTATGGATGTTGCTCCTGGTAAATCAACATGTAAAATGACGACATCGAATTCGTATTTACGCGAGGATTTAAGGAATGCTTCTTTTGTATTTACAGTAACCATGTATTCAATATCGCGAATATCTTTTATAAGCTGAATAAGTCCGTAACGGAGTAGCTCATGGTCCATTCCAATAAGGATGCGCATACTACCACTTCCCTTCTTAAATCAAGTATAATAGAGAGTGTAAGAAAGGTAAATTTGTCAGGTTTGTGAAATGTGTCACATATGTTCATTTTTTGCTCATAGATTCACATTATATAGGGGTTTACACCTATAAACGTTCTTGTTAAAATGCTTTATTATTGCGTTAATACGAATTATTGATTTACTCACATGAGGGGGACACCACGATGTTTTTCGAATATGATCCGGTCCTCTATAGCAGAATTTTGACGTATGCTACGCTTGGTTTCCACGTTATTTTTGCAACAATTGGAGTAGGTATACCTCTAATGATTGCAATTGCTGAGTGGATGGGTATTAAGCGGAATGATCCGCATTATACGCTACTCGCAAGACGCTGGGCACGCGGCTTCGTTATCACCGTTGCAATTGGTGTTGTAACTGGTACTGCTATGGGACTACAACTTAGTCTATTATGGCCAAACTTTATGCAAACAGCAGGTCACACAATTGGACTTCCAATGTTTATGGAAGCATTCGCATTCTTCTTTGAAGCGATCTTCTTAGGAATTTATCTATATACTTGGGACAGATTTAAGTCACAAATGAAGCACTTCTTATTAGTTATCCCAGTAGTAATTGGTGCTACAGCAAGTGCCTTCTTTATCACGACGGTCAATGCGTTTATGAACATGCCTCAAGGGTTTGAAATGATTGATGGCGTTATTTCAAGCGTTAATCCGCTTGAAGCGATGTTTAATCCCGCCACGCCTACAAAAGTATCACACGTTATCATTACATGTTACTTAACAGCAGCCTTTGTATTAGGTGCGATTGCTGCCGTTCGTATCTTAAAAGGTAACAAATCAGCTTATCATAAAAAAGCTCTGCACTTAACAATGGTTACTGGTGCTGTCTTCGCAATTGGTACTGCACTTGTTGGTGACTTATCTGGTAAGTACTTGCATGAGTATCAGCCAGAAAAGCTCGCTGCTGCAGAATGGCACTTTGAAACAGAAACACATGCACCACTTATACTCGGTGGTTTCTTAGATTCAGATAATGAGGTTCGATTTGCTCTAGAAATTCCGTATGCATTAAGCATTTTAGCTGGAGGTACTCCAGGCACAGAGGTAACTGGGTTAAATGATTTTGATCCGAATGATCTACCTCCACTATGGGTACATTACTTCTTTGATAGCATGGTGTTTATCGGAATGTTCTTAGCATTCACATCTATTCTGTTTGTGTTTATGAACTGGAAGAAAGGCTGGAACCCATTTAATAGACCACTTATGATGATGGTCGTTGCAGGTGGACCACTTTCTATCTTGGCTATTCAATCAGGCTGGATCTTCGCAGAAGTTGGTAGACAGCCATGGATTTTAAACGGATTTATGCGAACATCTGAAGGGGCTACGACTTCTCAACACGTAGATATTATGCTTTATCTATTCTTAACTCTTTATGCGGTGTTAGGTATTACATGTATTGTTGTTCTTCGCAAAATGTTTAACCGTAATCCGGTCGAAAGAGAAATGGAGAAGCGAGGAATTGACAATCAGGAAATCGAATAAGATGTGGGCTTTTGCCCACATCCCTTTATCTTGCCTATCACTTAGCAGAAAGGAGTTATTCTTGTGACTTATGAAATAGTCGGAATCACCGTCCTCTGGACATTCTTATACGGATATTTAATCGTTGCCTCCATTGACTTTGGAGCAGGATTCTTTAGCTACTACTCAAAACGTACGAAAAAAAATCACGTGATTCATCACATTATACAGCGCTACTTATCTCCTGTGTGGGAGGTCACAAACGTATTCCTTGTTTTCTTCTTTATTGGAATCGTTGGATTCTTCCCAGAGACAGCGTACTATTACGGAACAGCTCTTTTAATTCCAGGTAGTGTTGCCATTATCCTGTTAGCGATTCGAGGATCTTATTATGCTTTTGCAACGTACGGATCAAAAGAGAGCAACTTTTTCTCCTTCTTATATGGGGCTACAGGGCTTTTAATCCCTGCCTCACTTACAACGGTGTTAACGATCTCTGAGGGAGGATACATTTCTCAGGAAAGTGGAAATGTAGAACTTCTATATGGAGAGTTATTCTCAAGCCCTTACTCTTGGGGTGTAGTTATCTTAGCAATCGTAAGTGTCCTGTTTATTTCCGCTTCCTTCTTAACCTATTACGCATCACGCGCGAAGGATGAAAAAGCATTAGAATTACTTAGACGCTACGCGCTTACGTGGGCAGCACCCTCTATCATTATGGGTATGATCGTCTTTTATTTACTAGGCGAACAAAATCCTACCCACTTTGCTAGTATGCTTGACCTATGGTGGATGTTTGCTATTTCCTTTGTTGCCTTTGCGGTTGCGACATTCTTCATTTGGAAAAGACGAAATTACGGTACAGCATTTATTCTAGTGTGTGTGCAATTCTTCGCTGCATTCTTTGCATATGGAGCATCTCACCTACCGTATCTGCTTTATCCGTATTTAACTATTTACGATGGCTTCACAAACGAGACGATGGCAATTGCGTTAATTGCAGCATTCATTGCCGGACTTTTACTTCTCCTACCTTCCCTATATCTGCTCATGCGATTATTCCTATTCGACGCAGATTATGTAGAGGGTAGAAAATAAGGAAATGGAGGGATTACGATGACTTGGTTTTTAATTATGATCGCCCCGCCCCTCATTGTCATATTTAGTATCATATTTGTTTTCTTTTGGGCTGCAAAGTGGCCAACACCACGATTTCTAAAAGATGCAGATAACAATAAATAACAGTAGAAGAAGCTAGAGCTATATACAATTGGTTCAGTTATGGAGTACAAATCATAAAAATTTTTTAATAGAACCCTAATTGATTTATAGTAGACATTGGAATTGGTACGATAAGTATCAAATAAACTAGTACAATAAAGGAGCTTGGTTAAACCAAGCTCCTTTGTCATGCATTGTAATGACATCTTATTCGACTAAAGCACTCTGTTATTTTCAGAAGTATTTTACTCTCGTTTAAACTTAAAAATAAGATAATATAAAATAGAGATAATCTTAAACATTAAATAAAACGAAAAAAAGATAACGAATAAGACAATTCCATAGAAAAATACAGATGTATGCCATAGATTTTCGAACCTCACTCTATAACTCATTCCACCTAGATGTGGCGGGTAAACAGAATAAGTCGCTATTTGCATATAAAACATAAAAATTAATAACAGAAATATAATAATAGACAGTATCCAAAATCTTCTTTTAGACATCATTATTAACCTCCTTTGTATGAGCGTGCCCCCGATTCTAACGTTATATCTTCTCTAACAGTGAAGTAGTCATTAAGACTTTGGATAATTTTTGTAATTATCTTTAACTCTCCTGCTCCCTAAGTTTGAAAAAGACCATTTCACAATTTCCTCATTCATAAGAAAATTCTTTGTTTGTCCCTCTACTTTTTGAGCAGAGGTTGCGCGCTTCAAAGCCTTTGAAATTAATAAGTTTCACTTACAGGTGTTTGACCCAATAAAAGTTTCCAAAACGATAGTTCCCTATTACTTCTCTGTTGATCATAAGTTAAATTCTTCCTTCTATTCTACGAGATAAAATATTATACTATTGTGTTTTAGCTAACAACGTGACTGTCACGATTCCAAGCAAACATGTTAGCACGGAGCTTACGATTAGTGCAGGCGTTAGTGCGCCTTCTATATTAGCTAAAATAGCAAATATGGATGCTGCAACTAACCCAATGATAGCTGCATACGTCTCAGTAGGATAAGATCGAAGCAAATAACGAACTAGCTTACTAATTAGTAAGACCCCACATACAACTCCTAAACCTATAGGAATCACAACCGGAAGATGGAGCTCAATTAGCGATCTAGTTGCCAGCTCATACAAGCCAAGTATCGTTAATGTTAATGCTCCGCTAATCCCAGGTAGTACAAGAGCACAGCTTGCTAACGCCCCAGCTACAAACATATACACATAGTCAGCAGTTGAGAGTGAATCGATTTGTAAGTCGTTTCCTCCACCTAAAAACTGACCGATAATGACAATAGAAAAAAATATAACCATTATCATATAGTGCTTTGCTGCGAAGGATAAGGTAGACTCTTCCACAGCTTCTTTCCATAAGTATGGTAAGAACCCTAAAATGACACCAACAAAAAACAATAGTGTAGGGGTTCTAAAGTGTTGAAGTAAAAAATCAATCGTAAACAGAGCGACCCCAAAACCGATTACCATTCCTAACCCAAACGTAAGTAAGAAAGGTAGTACTTCCTTATAACGCTTTGTCGTCAGCATACTTAACGAATAAAGCATTCGTTTATATATTCCTAAAATCATCGCAACTGTGCTGCCACTAATTCCTGGTACAGTTTCCGTGACTCCAATTGCGATTCCCCTGACAATAACTCCAATCATTGATCACTCCCCCATTCTACCTGACTAATTATTCCAATTGTCAAGCTACCTGTCAACTATGAAATATGGCACATTTCTACAATAATTGGCTGGACCAATCAAAAAGACTCATAGATGCACCTCTTACAAGTGCGTAACACCTATGAGCCCTGTTTAAAATTATTAGATACTTTTTATTTTTTGATCAACTAGGTTAAAACGAAAGATCAATTTCCCCCTAACTTTTTTGTTGCCTCTAATAATCTTTGATCAGAGATTTCTATAACCAATTTAACTTTTTGTTCAGCCTCTGATAAATCTGAATTCTCTTCAAGTGCTCGCCTCATTATTAGAAAAGCATCTGAGCGATAAAGCGTACCTTCTTTTAGATCAGTTATTGCTGAGCTATAATTAGCATTATCATTTTCTTCGTGAAATTTCTCTAATTTATCTGAGTGTACTTCTAAAAAAACCACCTGCATTTCTGTTTCACGAATAACCTCATCCATTGATAATTCACCGGTGAACAATTTATCTAAGGTCTCTACCTTGTAATTCTGCCAAATTTCATCATTTATTTTCATTGTCTCATCATATAGTTGATCAAGACTTATTGAATTAGTCGATTTATCATATAAATTGTTTTCTGTGATATATAGTAACGTTCCATCGTGTGCGAATCTAAATGTGACATTAAAATCTTCATTCTCTCCTTCATACTCATAAATACGATCTGCATGAATATTTATAGGCTCAGCGTGAATCATCGAAGTCACATCATCGACTGTGACCGACTCACTCTTAAACAAATTAACTATTGCATCGTATTCATTCATTGAAATGAGAGAATTAGTTTTTATCTTCTCATCCAAAGAACTATTATTTTCTTCCTGAGAGATTTCAGTTGTTATAACCTCATTATTAGATTCATTAGTAGAATGACCTTCTTCCTCCTCATCAAATAAATTGTTACTTTCATCCGATGATAGCTCCATTTCTATAACCTCATCATTAGATTGGGCAACAGAAAAATTTTGAGTTGTTATATAGAGTATGGCTACACTTAACAATCCTACAATACAAATCCATAACCAATACTTAGACTTACTTGATAATTGCTTTTTCATAAATTCACCTCTAATTGTTTTAAACTGGATATATGGTAAATGATTGAGTAACTTTCTCAGTAGAAAAGTCTTTAAATATTTTATAAGTTAAGAAACAACGTATATATAAATTAAGATCAATTCCTTCCTAACTTTTTTGTTGCCTCTAATAATATTTGATCAGACATTTCTAGAGTTAACTTTGCTGATTCTTCAGCTTCTGATAAATCTGAACTCTCTTCAAGCGCCACTCTCATTACTTGAAAAGCAAATGAGCGAAAAATCGTTGCCTCTTGCAAACCGGTCATCGCTAAATTTTCCACGTCATCATTATTTTCCTCTTTAAATTTTTCTATTTTATCTGAGTGTGCCTCTAAATTAATGATATGTATTTCTGTTTCACGAATAACCTCCTCCTTAGATAATTCACCTGTAAATAATTGATTTAAGGTTTCTATCTTATAATTATCCCAAATATCATTATTTATTTTTATGGTTTCATCATATAGTTGATCTAGACTTGTTGAATAAGTCGATTTCTTAAATAAATTGTTTTCTGAGATATGTAGTAACGTTCCGTCGTATGCGAATCTAAATACAACATTAGAACCTTCATTCTCGCCTTCATATTCATAAACACGACCTTCAAAATTATATATAGGTTCAGCAAGAATCATGGAAGAAACGTCATGTGTTGTGACAGTTTCACTCTTAAACAAATTAACTATTGCATCATATTCATTTATTGTGATGTAGAAATTACTTTTTTCCTTCTCATGCAAAGGACTATCGTTATTTTCTTCCTGAGAAATTTCAGTTGCTACAACCTCATCATTAGATTCAATAGCAGAATGATTTTCTTCCTTCTCATTCAATGAATTATTAGTTTCATCAGGTGATAGCTCCATTTCTACAACCTCATCATTAGAATGGGCAATAGAAAAACTTTGAGTTGTTATATAGAGTATGGTTACACTTGAAAATCCTGCAATACAAATCCATAACCAATACTTAGACTTACTTGAGAATTGCTTTTTCATAAATTCACCTCTAATTGTTTTCCGCTGACTATGAAGTACATAATTGTGTAACTCTCTTAGATGGAGTGTTATATTAACAGCTTTAGTTATATTAGCTAGCTACTATAAAGTACATTAGAGCAAAGTACATTAGAGCAAAGTACTTATACACCAAGTGTTTTACTCTTTAAAACCTCATTAATTAAAGCATAGACCAGACCAGCAATTCCGAAAATAATGACGGAACTATACATGTTAAGTTCATATACATCTATATAGCTACCGCCTGAAAACACAAATGACTGATTAAATACCCAAACTGCACCTAGACTAGCTACAATAATGAAAATTAACATCCTTATGATCCAAGGCCTCATAAGCTTATTGATTAATAAACTTAAAGGGAAAAACGATAGAGGATAAATAATAAACCCATGTATAAAAGTGAAAATAATATAGATAATACCTAAGTTTCTTAAACCGTAATATGCTGTAGTAGTTACTTTATTACCTTCCATTATCTCTAAACCAACAGATGCCGAAGTGAATAATACCGTAAATGCTAGCCACATATATAAGTAATGTCTGATCATATGAATGCCACCTTACATGAAATTTCCAATATAAATCTACAACAAATCATACATTTGCTTCTTTATTCTATTCTCATGAATTTATCATTTATTCTTTCAAATAAATCAATAACTAATATATATCTAACTTTCTTATAGTGAATTTCACTTCACCAAAATAGTCATATAAAAGAGCGCTTTTTTTCTTGATCATAACCTTTTTGTTAAAAATTATCAATTTATTCCTGGCTTAAATATATCTATTAGAAAACTACTTGACTCATATTTTCTGTTAAAAAGCCTAATATCAAATGCAACGTAATTCATCTGTTATATAAAATTCGAGAGAGTATAAAGATAAAGAGTCGTTAACTAGCTTTAAAGTGAGTCACATAATTCTATTTATCACGATAGGATGCCCACTATTTTTTTCAGAGCAGTACGTGCACGTATAAAAGAGCCCACTAAAAAGTGAGCTCTAACTTAAATATATGTTGAATAGAAAAACGAATATGTGCGATTAACAAACAATTACCTTATGAGATAACCGCTTTAAGTTAATTTCTCGAAAGTTAATCCTTTACTAGATTCTCTTCTCGAGCAATGTCTGAAATTAATTTAGGCAGCCAAGACTCTAATTGTGAAAACTCAAAGCCATAGGAAGCAGCTAATGCAACATCTTGATAATAAGACGCCGGGAAATTTAGTGGCGATGACTCCACATCATCACCTGGCTCCTCTACTCTAGCTTTTTTATCAACTGTATTTTCGATCAACGTAAGAAGGTCTGTTAAGGATAGTTGATCTCGAGATGACGCATTCACTGGACCTGTGAAGGACTGATCGCCGCACCATAAGAGAAATGCTGCTAGCTCAGCCGAATCAACGAAGGACACGTTAGAATCTGGCTCCGAAAATCCGATGGGTTCATTATTTGCAACCTTACGAATGTGATAGTGAAGTCGCTCCGTATAATCATCTAGCCCAAGAACAACAGGCGGTCTTATGGCAACAACGTCAAATGGTGCCTCCTGAAAGAACACCGCTTCCGCTAAACGCTTGCCCTCTCCATAATCGAAATCTTCCTTACGACCATATGTAATTGGATAAGCAAACGGATCAAAATCCTTCTCCACTTTATTTGGCTTGTCGTTAAACGCATATGTAGATAACGTTGATGTGAGAATATACCTCGACACATTCCCTTTAAAAACCTCGATTGCATCTTTGGCATCATTTGGAGCAAAGCAAATTTGGTCATAGACAAGGTCCCACTTCGTGTCTGTAAATGCCTTTTGCATGGATTCCGAATTAAATCGATCTACCTTCACATGTGATACACCACTTGAGACTGGTGTTTCCCCTCTTGTTGCAACAGTTACCTTATCACCATTCTCTACCAAAGCTTGAACTAGTCTTTTACCGAAAAAACGTGTGCCACCTAAAACTAATACGTTTCTACCCATACGATACTCCTCCTAAAATAACGTGATTGCAGTCAGTTTACCATATGTTGCAAAAATAAGATTGACATATGTTTCTTAAACACGTAATATCCTAAGTGTATCATAACGAGTAGTACACTTAGAGCACAGGAGGTGCCACCATGTTCTTTCAAATAGATCCGAGATCCAACACTCCCTTATACGAGCAGATCATTCAGCAAGTTAAAGAGATGTGTATGAAGGGTGTGTTAAAGCCGGATGAAAAACTCCCGTCTGTGCGCGAACTATCTGCGCAGATGGTCATAAATCCAAATACCGTCAGCAAAGCCTACCAGGAGCTAGAGCGCCAGGGAATCATACACACATTGCGTGGGCGAGGAACATTTATTTCTCAGGATGTCCCAACTTATTCCGATCCGAGGAGGATTCAAGAAATGAAGCAGTCGCTCAAACAAATGATCGTAGATGCCAGGTACGCTGGCTTATCAAAACAAGAAATTCTCACGTGGCTAGAGGAATTTTATGAGGAAATGGAGGGGAACAGCGATGAAGGTCCAGCATCTCTCAAAGATCATTCATAATAAAGAGATTTTAAAAGATATCGAATTTGAAGTAGAGACCGGCAATATAATCGGAATCGTAGGACGTAACGGTGCAGGTAAAACGACACTACTTCGCACGATGGCTGGCATCCTCTCTCCTACTAAAGGTGATGTCTTGGTCGAGGATAAAAGTATTTTTGAACAACATAAGTTAAAGGAGCAAATTTTATTTGTACCTGACTCCTCGGAGGCATTAAAAAACTACAGTACGAAGGAAATTTTAAAGCTCTATAAAGCTATTTATCCTAACTTCGATACGGATTATTTTCATGCACTTATGGGAAAATTTGCGTTACCACAAGTATCAAAAATTGGTACGTATTCAAAAGGAATGAAGGCACTCTTCTCCATTATTATTGCGTTTGCAACAAAAGCTCACTATATTCTCTTAGATGAGCCTACTGATGGACTCGATGTCATTGTTAAAAAACAAGTGCTTCAGCTATTAGTGGAAGAAGTTGCGGATAAAGAGCGTTCTGTCATCATCTCCTCGCACCGCTTAGATGAACTAGAGTTTATGGCAAACGACATCATTATGATCAAGGATGGTCGCGTCGACACACATTACGAGCTCGATGCTCTCAAGTCGCAATATATTAAAGCTCAGGTTGTCTTTGAAGCTGACATGCCAGACGAGCTTCACGAGCATGTAACAATCGTTGCTCAAACAGGCCGTGTGTATACGATATTATTAGATCGTCAAAATGAAGTAGCATCTAACGCTATACATTCCCACAGTCCGCTTCTTTTCGAAGAACTCTCCCTATCCTTAGAGGATATCTTTGTCGCAAAGCTTGGAGGTGAAAGCGATGTTTGAAAAAGCTCTCTGGTATCAAAACTTTAAACAATCTCGGATGATGATATGGATTCTATTTACTATATTTGTCCTGCAGATGCCGGTACAGACGATTTTTACGCTTCAAGCTTGGAGAGAGCGCTCTATCGAAGCTGAAAATACATTTGGCTATACATTTGAAATAGGTTCTTTTGAAGTAAGTAGTATTTTTTTCTATCCTGGACTTTACAATGTGATCATCGCATTAATTATAACCGTTCTTGCAGCGCTCATGATTGGATTAGAGCGCAACACGCGACGTAACGACTTTACGTTCGCTCTCCCTTATTCACGTAAAAGTCTCTTCCTTGCTAAATGGGCGCTAGGTATGACAGCTATTTTAGGGAGCTTTATCGTCAACTTTATTATTGCGTACTTATTAATCTATTTCTCTTCCTTCTCGTACGCACTAGATTTAGTATCTTTAACAGAAATTTTTGTAGCACCTTTGATTGCTTTCGCTATGTTCTATTCGTTTGCTCTATTTATCGGTACAATTTCTGGTGAAATGATTTCGCAGATTGTTCTGACGTTTATTTTTGGGTTCTTTCCGCTAGGGTTTTCTACCCTCGTTTATGACTTTTTTTTAACGAATAATATAGCAACGATATTGCCCTCTATTAATTACTGGAACTGGATAGAATATATAACCCCCTTATATTCAGTAGTTGGAGCCAATCTAAGTCTTATCGGCTTTTTGATTAATGGGATATTAACTGTGCTATTTACTGTTGGTGGTATCTACTTATATCAAGAAAATAAAATCGAACACAACGGCGAATTTTTAATTTTTAAACGCCTTACCATCGTTTTCCTAATCGGTATTACACTTTGTTTCTCCTTACTAGGCGGATTATTTATCTCAGCATTTGCACCTTGGGGATCCACATTCCTTCGCATCATTGCCTACTGGATTGGATTTTTAACCTTCCTTCTTTTCTCTTTAATCTTATCGAGGAAAATTCTGTCCATGAACCTCTTGTTTAGAGGAAAAGCCTCTTAATAGTCCGTTTGAGACGTTGTCCTAATATACTGGGGCAACGTCTTTGTTATATTTTCTTCGTAACTTTGGATTTTGTCATTACCTTCGCTCATTTCGTCATAACCGCCCCCAATTTTGTCATTACTTCTGCCCATTTTGTCATTACCGTTCCCGATTCTGTCATTACCTCCATCCATTTTTTCATAACCTCACCACATCTACATATCCCAGCTGCCTCACCCCCCCTCAAATCAACACGTTATCAAACTCCAAAAAAAGGGTACGCATAACTAGAAATAAAACGCTTGCAATACTTGTATATACAACTTATAATAGCACCATAAGCAACTAAGTTGTATATACAAGAATAGAATGTAACCGTTTTAGGAGGTCATAATAATGGGTAAGTACGATCAGCAAGTCCAGGATATTCTCGAAGCCATTGGTGGCGAAGAGAATGTCGACAAAGCCACGCATTGTGTAACTAGACTCCGGTTTTCTTTAAAGGATGAGAGCATTGTCGATACTGATAAACTAGAAAATATCGATATCGTAAAAGGCTCCTTCTCAACGAACGGACAGTTTCAGGTCATTATTGGTCAAGGTACAGTCGACCAAGTCTACAGAGAGTTAATTGCAGCAACATCTATTTCAGAGTCATCTAAGCAAGATGTAAAGAATGCATCATCTCAAAAGATGAATCCATTCCAACGAGCTATTAAAACGTTAGCAGACATTTTCATTCCTATTTTACCGGCCATTGTAACCGCAGGTTTACTGCTAGGACTTAACAATATTTTAACTGGTCCTGGAATTTTCAACGATGAACTATCATTAATTGAAATGTACCCACAGTGGGAAGGTCTCGCTGAAATGATTAACATCATTGCCAGCGCCGCATTCGCGTTTCTACCCGCATTAATAGGTTGGTCGGCAGTGAAACGATTTGGCGGTAGTGATTTACTCGGTATCGTCCTCGGTTTAATTCTCGTTCATCCGGACCTATTGAACGCTTGGGGATACGCAGAGGCATCTGAAGCGGGTGAGGTCCCAGTTTGGAACCTATTCGGCTTACAAGTCGAAGCAATCGGTTATCAAGGTCAAGTATTACCAGTACTTGTGGCATCGTTTGTATTAGCCAAAATTGAACTATGGTTACGCAATCGTGTACCTGATGCTATTCAACTATTAGTTGTTGCACCAGTTGCACTATTAGTAACAGGTTTAATCACGTTTATTGTAATCGGCCCAATCACATTTGCTATCGGTAACGGTATCACAGCAGGATTTGAGTGGATGTTTAGCGTTATTCCGACAATCGGTGGTCTCGTTTACGGACTTCTTTATGCGCCGCTTGTTGTAACAGGTATGCACCACGCATTCCTAGCAATTGATATTCAGCTTACAGGAACAGGTGACGGCACACCGCTATGGCCAATTCTAGCGCTATCGAATATTGCACAAGGGTCTGCTGCATTAGCTATGCTATTCCTCGTTAAAAACGAGAATACAAAAGGTCTTGCAGGATCATCTGCACTATCTGCTTACCTTGGGGTAACGGAGCCCGCGATGTTTGGTGTAAACATTCGCTACAAGTTCCCGTTTATTGCAGCTATCATTAGTGCGTCCATCGCCGGTGCCTTTATCGCTTATAACGGCGTTATCGCAACATCCATCGGTGTCGGCGGACTACCAGGTATTCTTTCTATCGTCCCAGGCTTCTGGTTCTCCTTCTTCCTAGGAATGATCGTCGCCTTCGTATTACCAATTATCCTTACACTTCTTTACGGCAAACTCGTTGTTCGTGAAAAGCTATAGGACACTCTCACAAAATAGTAAAAGGAGAAGAGCAGACCGCTCTTCTCCTTTTTTATACTATTGACTTCTCTGCCTCTTTTTCGTACATTAAGCTCAGTTAATCACAATAGAGTTAGGGGCTACTATAAATGAATCCATCTAAAGGTCAGCTAGAAATGCAGTTTAGCGCTCGCGTTACTCAATGGGAAAAAGAATATTTAGGGCGAGGCTCTCTCTCCTGTAAATGTGATCTGCTACGAGATATGGCAATCGTCACATTAAACGGAGTCTTAACCCCAGCGGAATATCACCTTGCCAAAGAGGTCTCCGGCAGAGAGCAATTAAAGAAATTTAGAAATGATCTCGTAGAATCTGGACGCCCTCAGCTAGAAGCTATGGTTGAAGAGACATTTAAAAGAAAACTGACCTCGCTACACACGGATATAAGCACAAAAACCGGCGAGCGACTCCTCGTTTTTAAATTCGATGCACCTTGGAACGCAGAATAAATCACTATTTCAGTTGACAAATGTACGTCCAATAGCAAATAATATCCTTAGTAGAAACTGCCTTTACAGATGCACGGAGAGCCACATGTGGAAATCCAGCATATCCCAAAAGGTACGGAGCTACCTATTAAAAACTAACTTAATCGGCGATTTGTCGGCTTTGATGGAGCGAGATAGCTCGAGCCATCTGCATACAGCGCATACTCTTTTTTGAGTGTGCGCTTTTTGTCGTTCGTAGGAGGAGAATGTGACATGGAAATGGTACTATTTATGCTGACAAGCCCACCTGTTATTCTTTTTATCGTGGGAGTGATTGCAGCGCTTGGGAATTCAAATATAAAAATTCCCGAATCCTTAAGTATCGCCCTAAATATCTATTTACTACTCGCAATTGGAATCAAAGGAGGGATTGGGCTATCTACTGTAACGTGGGCGGATTTATCCGGGCCATTAACCGCCGCTCTTACACTAGGCATTTTATTACCGCTTGTTGGCTACTTAATAGGTCGCCTACTAAAATTTCAACTAGAAGAGCGAATTGCTATGGCCGCAACATTCGGTTCTGTATCGTTAGTAACCTTTGCTGCAGCCGCTGCTCAGCTCGAAACGATTGGGATAATCTATGAGCCGTATATGACCACTCTCGTTGTCATTATGGAAATCCCAGGACTTGTTGTGGCTCTGCTTCTTTACCAAAGCTTGAAGCAACAAGTGGTTCTCGGCATCGTTCCCCAGTCATCAGTGAGCTCCGTCATGCTTGAGAGCGTGATGTCAAAAAGTATTCTGCTTTTATTAGCTGGTCTCGTAGCTGGTTTTGCCGCTCCAAATCCAGCTACTCTAGAACCATTTTTTATTGATTTATTCCCTGGAGTCTTACTTATTTTCCTGCTTGGACTTGGGTTAAAAGTTGGTAGTCATCTTCACAGTATTAAAGAATACGGACTTAAATTGGTGATAGCAGGCGTTTTATTTCCTATCATTGGTGGATTCTTTGGATATGTCGCAGCTGGGCTTACGGGGTTATCCGATGGAGGTACGATATTGCTCATGGCTCTAGCTGCAAGTGGCTCCTATATCGCTGCCCCAGCTATGCTTCAGGCATCTGTGCCAGACGTTAAGCCATCCTTTTACTTAACAATGGCTCTAGCAGTCACCTTCCCATTTAATCTGTTAATAGGAATCCCAGTCTTCATAAAAATTGTCGCTGGCTAACAAAAAGCACGTGCAAAGGAAGTGTATTCACTCCCTAGCACGTGCTTTTCTCTTACTTTCTATTATAAGCAACAGCGATTTCTGCGCCAACTTTCGCATTGTGGTAGACGAGTGCGATATTCGTCTTTAACGTCTCCCCTTCACTGATTTCTTTTAATCTAGCAAGTAAAAATGGTGTTGTATCTTTTCCCTTTACCCCTTGCTCATCCGCTTCACGAAGTGCTTGTTCTAGAATACCATCCATGTATTCTTTCTTGAGCTCACTCTCCTCAGGTACAGGATTCGCAACAACAATACCTCCATCAAGCTCAAGATCCCACTTCACTTTCATCGTTGAAGCTACAGCCTCAGCATCCGTTGCATGAATGTCTACTCCAAAACCGCTGTCTCTGTTATAAAACGCAGGGAATGCCTCCGACTGATAGCCGATTACAGGTACACCATTTGTTTCTAAATACTCAAGGGTTAGGCCAATATCTAAAATTGACTTTGCACCGGCACACACGACAGCAACATTTGTCTGAGCAAGCTCCTGCAGATCAGCCGAAATGTCCATCGTAGTCTCCGCACCGCGGTGCACGCCACCGATACCACCCGTTACAAATACCGCAATGTTTGCGATCTCCGCGCAAATCATTGTTGCAGCAACCGTTGTTGCGCCGATTGACCCATCAGCTACTACAGACGCTAAGTCGCGTCTACTTACCTTTTTCACATCTTTAGCCGTAGCCAATCTCTCAAGCTCCTCTTCAGATAAGCCGATTAAAATGTTGCCATCCATAATCGCAATCGTGGCAGGAACTGCGCCGTTGTCCCGAATGATTCGCTCAACTGTCGTTGCCATCTCCACGTTTTGTGGGTACGGCATCCCGTGTGAGATAATCGTTGATTCTAACGCGACGATTGGCTTGCCAGCCTCCATTGCCTGCTTTACTTCTTCTGAATATTTGACGTATTTCTCCATCATTCTTCCACCCCTTCTAATAGCTCTCTTGTAATGTGGTCTGCAACTGTTGTGTCCGTTTTTAATGTCTCACTAGCAACCATTAGTCCAGCTCGACATGCTGCCTCAAGCGACGACTGACGTAGCATTTCAAACACGACTCCTGAGCTAAACGCGTCGCCCGCTCCTGTCACGTCCACAACATCTACCTCAATAGCTTCGAGCGTACCCGATTCATTGGCAGAAAAGTATGCAACACCCTCTCGACCTAATGTTACGATCACGTTTTCTACACCTTGCTCGCGTAAGTGATATGCGTGCTCCTCTAACGAGTTGCCTTCCGAGATCGTTTGAAGCTCTGTACGATTTAAAATCATCGTTGTAATGCCATGCAAGCTATCCGGCAATCGATCCATTTTTTTAGCGGATACCGGCACGATAACGAGTTGTTGGTTCGCTTGTTTTTGCTTCACTACCTCTTCTAAAACCTCTTTCGAAAAGTTTGTATCCATGACAATAATAGAAGCCTGCCGCAGCTTATGCTGATGTTGCTTTACCATCGCGAGCGTCAGCGTATCGTAAATATCCATTTCAGCGAGCGCAAACATAAGCTCATTTTGTTCATTTAACACGGCTGTGTAAGTACCAGTGTTTCGACCAGCAACATGAATAGAAGCAGACGTATCGACATTCTTCAAAGACCGCAGCATTTCCTGACCGCTACTTTCCATACCAATCGTCGTAAATAAAGCCGTCTCTACTTGTAGCTTAGCTAAGTTTTCTGCAATATTACGAGCAACTCCCCCATAGCTTTCTGTGCCAAAAACAGGGTTAGAGTCCTCCCACTGAAATGCGCCTTTCACATGAAGCTTTCTATCTAAGTTAGCTCCTCCAATACAAAGGACTGTTGGTAATTTATTGAGGACGTATGCTTTTCCTAAAATAACCCCGTCCTTCATTAAATTAGAGATGTATCCAGCTACGGCAGATCTCGACAAATCTAGCTGATCTGCGAGCTCTTGCTGAGAAATATATGGGTTTTGTTGTATCAGTGCCAATAGCTGTGTTTCCTTCTTATTCACATGCTGTCACCTACCTTTACGGAAATTATAAACTTTTGTTTATCTAATAGTCAAATGTTTATTTCTCTTTCCTTTCAATTCTGCTGATTTTTCTGTAAAATCATGTCATGTAGTCATTTAAGAAAGAAGGGGTACGCATGAAATACAACTCGCTTTATCGCATCTTTATTATCGTAAAGATGTTCATCAAATTTGTACTCCAGCTATATATTTTTAATAAGCGACACAAGACGTGGGACTCTCCTACCCAAGAAAAGTGGGAGAAGCTCTTACAAAAGCAGGCGATCGAATATCGAAAGGTTGCCTTGAAGCTTGAAGGCTTAATGATAAAAGTCGGGCAATTTTTAAGTACTCGCGCCGACATTATGCCAGAGATCTTTTTAAAAGAGCTTGCAGATTTAATTGACCAAGTTCCCCCAGTCTCCTCCGATATCTCATTAGGAATTTTAGAGGAAGAATGGGGCCAAGACATTTATAACTACTTAGAATGGGTAAGTGATAAACCTGTCGCATCTGCCTCAATTGGGGAAGTCTTTCAGGCACGAATGCGCAATGGTCAGGAGGTTGCTATTAAAATACAGCGCCACCGCGTTGCGTCTATCGTACAGACAGATTTTAAAGCGCTTCGTATTGTTTTATTCATTACCGATAAATTCACGAAGTTTGGTAAAGAGATTGATACGAAAGCTTTGTATCGTGAGGTTGTATCCATCGTTGGGGATGAGCTTGATTATACAAAGGAACGTAAAAATGCTCAAAGCTTTCAGCAACGTTTTTCTGGAACGGATGCTTATTACATCCCGCAGTTTTACGAAGAATACTGTACAAGTAAAGTACTTGTCATGGAATGGATTGAAGGGCGTAAAGTAACAGATATCTCGTTTATGAAGCAACATGGAATTGACCGTAAAAAAACAGCTGCCAGCGTCTTTCAATTTTTCATTGATCAATTACTTGATCAAGGCGCCTTTCACGCTGATCCACACCAAGGCAACATATTAATTAAAGCTGATGGCACCATCGTCATTCTCGATTTTGGCATGATCGGTTATATATCACGCGGCGATTCTGCAAAAATCAGACGAATGCTACAAGGCTTCGTTCTTGATGACTATAAGCTCGTTATCGATCAATTACAGGAGCTCGGCTTTTTATTACCGAATGCGAATAAATATAAGCTTGAACAGATTTTAAGAGAATCCGTCGATTTATACCTTTCTCAAGATATCTCGACCATGGACCAAAAGCTCGTCGAGGAAATCTTCGAGGATTTACAGGCTTTGGTCCGAGAGCAGCCTATTCAACTCCCAGTTGAATTTGCCTTTTTAGGGAGAGCCGCTTCTATTGGTCTAGGGGTGTTAACCATCATTGACCCGGATATTGATTTTATCGAACTTGGCAAACCTGTTGTTCTAGAATGGTTAGATGAAGCAGATAATTCGGAAGAAGATATCAGGCTCCAAGTCTTAAAAGATTCGGTAAAACCACTTCTCTCTCTTCCGCGTAATATGAATGAATACTTAGAATCACCAAAGTCTGCTCTTCGATCAGAAGAAAGACGCCAGTTCCATTCATTTTCTAATCAGCGCTATTTGCTCATCTTAACCTTTAGTGGTCTCTTTACAGGGTTATCGCTGTTTATGCTATTTATCTCTATTCTTCTTGCACAGGAAACACTCATTTACGGCTCAACCGGTTTAACCGTTGTAAGCATAAGCACTTTATTCGTCTTCCTGATTCGTCACCATAAGTGGATCAGTAAAAACAGACCACATTAACGAGGAGGAATTATCATGAGAAAAGTACTAAAAACAGGTTTCCTATTAGGATTAGGTGCAGCAGCAACAAGTAAGGAAAAGGTTAGTCATTACGTTGATGATCTTGTATCTAAAGGGAAAGTAAAACCAGATAAAGCAGACGCACTTTATGCACAATTACTTACAAAAGGTACGGAGAAAGAAGAGGAGCTAAGCCGACGTTCAAAGGAGCGCATTCGTATGTTGTTAGAAGACATGCACCTTGTGTCTCGAGATGAGCATGCGGAGCTACTAGAGAAGGTTGATACGCTTGAAAGACGAGTGCTGGCTTTAGAGCAGGAGCTTGCAGCGAAAGAAGCTCCCGTAGACTCAAACGATCATTTGTCATAAGTATGCATATGCAGAGCCCTATGTGGCTCTGCTTTTTCTATGCAAAAAAGAGAGCCACCTCGGGCTCTCTCCTCACGTAACAGATGTTGTATAGCTAAATTCTATTGCCGAACCGACTGGCTCATAGCCTAGCTTTTTATAAACAGATTGGGATGCCTCATGGTCATCATTTGTGTTAACGCTACAAAAGCGATATCCTTCTTTAAGCAGTCGCTCTGAAAGTGCGCCTACACATGCCGTTGCGAAACCTTGACGCTCGTACTCCTCTGGCGTATAAACATAGTTTACGACGATGCCATTTGTGAGCTCACGGGCGCGCTTCGCCATTGAAACTGGCGTGCAGTATTGGTCTCGCCATAGGAAAACCTGATTATGTTTAATCTCCTGCATAACGGTCTCTTCTAAACGTTCGAGGTCAGATGCTCGCATTGATCCAAGAGCAAACTCCTCCGTCCAAGACATGACAAGCTCAAAGTCATCTTCATTTGCATACGTCAGCTTCCCTTGTGGTCGGTCAAACTCCTTCACCTTATCTAGACGAAAGATAACTTGACGTCTCACCGGCTCTGAAGCCGCGCCAGAAATTTCCGTCCAGGCACGAGTAAATGCTTCAGCACTGTCGGAGCATCCGATCACTCCATTCAAATCTGGTTTAACTTGATACATCCATTCTGCCGTCTCTTTCATTGCATCTTGTTTCCCACATATAATGAGCTTTCTTGGAGGTGTCTGGATCATGACAGATACAGGTTCACCATCACGTTCTCCTACAGCCAAAAAACAATCTGGATCTCGTTCACGTTCTAACTGGCGAAGGACACCAAGGGGCAGATTGTGCTGCACCTCACGCTTTTCGAGCATTGGCCCAACTCGCGCTAACACATCTTTTGCATGTGAATATTCCTTGAATTGCATCCCCATCACCTCATTCACGATTCTTTCTATTAGTATACTATAAATTGACGTAAAAATCCTCTCATATCCGTCAATCCATATCAACTAACTCGTGATTATGGCAACTCTTTAATTTCGGATAAACATTTGCGTCCAATAGTGACGATAAGAGCCACCTTGCGCATATCCAATTCCAATTTGATTAAATGACGTGCTCATAATGTTGGCACGGTGACCAGGTGAATTCATCCATCCTTGTACGACTTGCTCAGGCGTCGTTTGACCCGCTGCAATATTTTCACCAGCTGACTGATAAGAGATTTGGAATTGTCTCATCATATCAAATGGGCTACCGTATGTTGGACTTTGGTGAGAAAAATAATTGCGATCTCTCATATCCTGTGATTTTACTCTCGCTACGTTTGCAAGACTAGCATTCGCGCGAAGCGCAGGTAGACCTTGCTTTTGTCTCTCTATGTTTGTAAGGCGCACGACCTCTTGCTCAAACTGTGACATATTTTGATCTTGAGTCTGTGGTTGCGTTTGCGCCTGTGCTTGACCGCTTGGCTGAGATACGGTAATGCGTTGTCCTGGATAAATAACGTTCGGGTTTGTGAGCGACTGATTATTCCTTACCAACTCTTGTAGGGAGACATTATACTTTTGCGAGATTTGCCAAAGTGTCTCTCCTCTTTCTACGGTATGTGTTTGGGCACTTGCTGCTACCGCGAAGAATATAGATAAAACAAAAATCGTTGCAACTGATGCCAGTAGTTTTTTTAGCATCATAAATCACCTCCACGAGAGTAATTAAAACACAAAAAAATCCCCTTGTGGGCAAGGGGAAAAGGTTTCCAGTAAGATCTGATTGGTAAGAGAACCAATATTAGGAGAGTGATAGATCTGCCATTTTTAATGCTTGCTTTAAATTACTAACTACTGCTACATGCTCAAATGAGATTCCTAGATGAACGAGAGTTTGAGCTAGTGATGGTCGAAGCCCAGAAAAAATAGCTTTGATTCCAACTACTTTTAACGCATCGTGCAAGTTAAATAAGTTTTGTGCCACATACGTATCCATCACATGCACGCCAGATAAATCAACAATTAAGTGGGAGAGTTTGAGCTCCCTTCCACGATCTAATGCTTGCGTGAGCAACAGCTGTGACCTAGTGGAGTTAATGGTACCAATAATAGGTAGGATCGCCACCTCTTGTGTTAAAGGTACTACTGGGACGGATAGCTCCATTACTTCAGCCTGAACCTGCGCTAAGCTCTTCTCATTCTCCTCTACATACTCTTGTGTAAACGCATAGATGGTCCGATCTAAAATAGGATCAATCGCATCAGCAATTTCATAGTAATCTTTCACATCATGCACTTCGCGACCAAATTCTGCTCGAATGATTTCATAGAGAGTTCTTCGTAGAATTGGTACAACTAGCATCGCTTTTTCAGCTGACAAGCCTAGACTTGCTGCGTGATTACCAAATTCCTTGCCCCACTCACGAGCTGCGAGATTTGTATCTTCCGTTGCATGCTCTTTGAGTTCACTGCCCAAAATCTCTACATATGCCTCTAATTTCTTTAAAAAACTATCCTGCGGTATTTTAGAAAATTGAACATCGTGCTTCGTACGAAACGATTGATAAATATCATGGGCAATCGTCTCCTTTGAATGTTGAAGCGCCTCTCCAATAGAAGAGATAAGCGGATTAACCATAACGTAATCCCTCCTTGTCACCATTAAAAACTAGATGAGGTGTAAATAAAACCCTTTTGACAAAATTCATGCCTTTTTTTCGCAAAAATAGTCCAAATCTATCCTTTTAATAAGGTATGATACATAGAGTAGAAGTTTAGAAGGAGGTACCATTTTGGCAGGACACATACCAGTAGAACCACTTTACGCACCAAAGCCAAAGCGACCATTCAGGTGGCTCGTTAGGCTACTTGTATTTTTAGTAGTCATGCTCACAATCGTGATATTAGGAATATCCGTTTATGTTGGACTTAACATGACACGAACGGACACAAAACCTCTCATGGGGACTCCAGAGGATGTTGATCTCCCTTATGAAGATATGTCCTATTTTAGCGCTGACGGTGAAACATCATTAAGCGGCTGGCTTATTGAACCAGAGTCCGATGCTACGGCTACTATTATCATGAGCCATGGTTATAGGGGCAATCGTGAGGAAGAAAACGTCGGCTTTCTATCATTAGCGAATGAATTTAGAGAGGAAGGCTATCGCGTTATTCTCTATGATTTTCGTAACGCAGGCGATTCAGCAGGATCTATCACGACAATTGGAGACATGGAGCAGGACGATTTAGCCGGCACAGTCGAATGGGCAAATGAACGATTCGATGATCCAGTTATCCTTTACGGTATATCAATGGGAGCCGCAACGACATTAGGCTACGCTGGGCGCGAAGATAGCGAAGATATTGCTAGCATCGTTGTAGATAGTCCATTCAGTAGCTTACGTAGCTATTTAGAAACGAATATGTCCGTTTGGACGAATCTACCTGACTTTCCTTTCACGCCAATCATTCTTTATACAGCACCATTGTATACAGGTATAGATGTAGACCGACTCGAACCTATAGAAGCAGTTAACAGCATCTATCCAACGCCAATTCTGTTTATCCATAGCATCGACGATCCACTCATTCCATACACAGAAAGCGAGCGGATGCATGCCCTGCATCCAGATGCCTTTGACATTTGGTTACCAGAAGGTCCAGATCATGTCCAGACCTATCCAGACATGCCAGAGGAGTATTTAGAACGCGTTCTCCCATTTATAGAAGATGCACTTGCTAATTAATAGAGATAAGGCTAGGAAGTACAGCTTCCTAGTCTTTTTTATATGTAAATGAAGATTGTTTTTGGGGCTGGTGAGGTTTTAAGGGGGGAGTGTGCGTGATTTTTGATAGTTATGTTCCTTAAATGAAAGTTATGTTCCGCATTCCAGATTTATGTTCCCCATCTAGATTTTATGTGCCTTGTTTCGGAGTTATGGACTTCGTGCCCTGCCTCTCGCATAGTTATGTTCCGCATTCCAGAATTATGTGCCCCATCTGGATTTTATGTGCCTGATTTCGAAGTTATGGACTTCGTGCTCCGCGCACGCAATGTTATGTTCCACATTCCAGTTTTATGTTCCCCATTCCAGTTTTATGTTCCCCATCTAGATTTTATGTGCCTGTTCCCAGAGTTATGGACTTCGTGCCCTGCCTCTCGCATAGTTATGTTCCGCATTCCAGAGTTATGTGCCCCATCTGAGTTTTATGTGCCTGTTCCCAGCCTTATGGACTTCGCACTCTACCGTTCTCCCGAAGTTGTATCCCACACCCAACCTCATAAAATTAAACTTACTATATGAATAGCGCGCATATGACAACACCGTCATGCGCGAAGAGCCACTGTATCCAAAAAAATAGCTATTCTCGCGCTAGTTATCTATCCTTTCAACCTAAGCTCCTTAAATCATTGTGCTAACAGAGCTCACGCCTATAGAGCAAAATAAAAAGAGCAGCACCTAGTCAAGTGCTGCCTCTCCTATTTTCTCCCGCAGCTTATAGATCAAACAGGTCATCACGGTCTTGATCGGTTGTGATGATTGGTTTGCCGTCTGTAACAATGAGCGTGTGCTCGTATTGAGAAGAAAGCGAACCGTCTTGGGTACGAGCGGTCCAGCCGTTGCTGTCCATCGAGGATTGCCACTCGCCAATATTGATCATCGGCTCAATCGTAATGGCCATGCCCTCCTTCAGCCTTGCGCCGCGGCTAGGCTGCCCATAGTGTGGAATATTAGGCGACTCATGAATCGTCGGTCCGATCCCGTGTCCAGCAAAATCACGCACGATCCCATATCCAAGTGGATCAATATAGGATTGAATTGCCGCCCCAATATCTCCGATACGGTTACCGGCAACAGCCTGCTCAATTCCTTTATAAAGCGCCTCTTTCGTCGCCTGATTCAGCTTCTTCACCTCATCTGTTACGCTACCAACCTCATACGTCCACGCAGAGTCAGCGAGCCCCCCATTATAATCAACGACAAAATCAATCGTCACAATATCGCCCTCTACTAGCTTGCCTTTTCGGGGGAAACCATGGCAAATCTCATCATTAATAGACGCACATGTTGCGAATGCATAGCCTTGATATCCTTTTTGCGCAGGCTTCGCGCCTACTTTCTTTAAGGAATCCTCTACAAATCGATCAATCTCAAGTGTTGTAACTCCTGGTTTAATCATCGTCGCAATCTTTTTGTGTAAGCTTGCGACTAAACGACCAGATTCCTTCATTAACTCTATTTCACGTTCAGACTTTCTCTGAATCATTCTCTCACCTCATCAACTTTCTTCTTATTAACCCTATCTATCATATCAAGAGCTTATTCCTAATCTCAAGACCTGCGCCTACTATTTTCTATATAAACAATCCCTACGATCCCGACTAAGCTGATTACGTAAAAATAAATCGACGGATATCCGAGCACGCGCGTGACAGGCCCAACTAACGCCATCGCTAAACAAATAATAAAAATTATCCCGTTCATGATTCCCTCCTGGTCACTCAACCTCTATACTTTTACTAAAAAGGAGTCATATCCATGATAACATTATCGCCATTCACAAAAGAACATGTTGATCCTCTAATGACTTGGATCAATGCTACTGACGAGGAGTTCATGATAACTTGGTCTGGCACAACCTTCACCTTTCCCCTCACACACGACCAGCTAGATCGTTATATAGGAGAAAAAACGAGTAGACTCTTTGCGTGTTCAACGGAAGACGACGGTCTTATTGGACATCTCGCGTTGAGGTACATAAACCCGCTTACTCGATCAGCTCGCATTGGTAAAGTACTGATTAACGATGCACATCGTGGTAAAGGCTACGGTAAAAAGATGATCGAGCAAGCACTTCACGTTGCCTTTAAAGAGTTAGATTTGGTGAAAGTGACGTTAGGTGTTTTTGATAATAATCCAAAAGCTAAGCTATTATATGAGCGCTTGGGCTTTAAGGTGACGGAGATAAAAGAGAATCACGTGGTAGTTGGAGAGACATCCCTTACCCTCTATGAAATGGCAATTCTCAAAGAACAGTGGCTATATTCACGCGAAATACCTGTTAATAATGGTTAAATCTCTTGTTCATGACAGGAACATTTCACCACGTAACAATCGCATGTCATTATATTAAATGGAGCCCTTATCTATTGATCCTTGTTGAATTGCTTGGTACGATGATGCTCGTTGACATCAACTCAATTTGACATCAACGCAACAACAAAGGAGGTTCCATTATATGGACAAAAGTCAATCTACTCTTCGACGCTTTGGAATGTCAGCGATCGCAGCAGGAGCAATTCTGTTTGCAAGCGGGCAAGCAAGCGCAGCTGAAGAGGGTACAGACCTTGGCGAGAAACTCTTGTACGAAGGAAAAGTACATGAGCACGTGGTAGAACTTAAAGAGCTTTTAGGAGAAAATGATCTTCTAGATGCTACTCATAGCTTTGATAGCACATTCGATGCGCACACTGCAGAAGCAGTTCGCAACTTCCAAGCAGAAAATGATCTGCTTGTAGATGGTCTACCTGGTGTTCAAACATTAGGTGCGCTAAGTGAATTATCTCACGGCGACACTGGCTATTTAGTAGAAGAACTACAAAAAGACTTAGCAGAGCTTGGTCTTTACGGATTTAACATCGACGGTATCTTTGGACCAATTACAGAGGAAGCACTCGTTATTTTCCAAAGTAACCATGGTGTAACCGAAGACCCTCAAGGAGTTGCAGGTCCAGAAACGTATGCAGCACTTCACGAAGTAACAAGCCGCTACAATCCAGGAGTAAACCAAACTGAGCCAGCTCAAGAAGCCGCGCCTGCTGAGGAACCTGTTGTAGAAGAGCCTGTACAAGAAGAAGTACCTGCAGAAGAACCAGTAGCAGAAGAAACACCTGCTGAAGAGCCTGTAGTAGAAGAGCCTGCTCAGGAAGAAGCTCCAGCTGAAGAAGCTGTACAAGCTGAATCTACAACTGAGGCAGCGCAAGCAACAAGTAACGAAACAGACGGAACAACTCTAAACATGGAAGCAACTGCTTACACTGCTTACTGTGAAGGTTGTTCAGGTGTAACGTTTACAGGAATCGATCTACGAAGCAACCCAGACCAAAAGGTTGTAGCTGTAGACCCTGACGTTATCCCACTTGGATCTATCGTTGAAGTAGAAGGCTATGGTCGTGCTGTAGCTGGCGACATCGGTGGAGCAATCCAAGGTAACAAAATCGACCTATTCATGCCATCACGTGAAGATGCGCTAAACTTTGGTCGCCAAAATGTATCTGTAACAATCGTAGAAACTCCTTAATTATAAGGATGTAGGACGCACGCCGACATGGCGTGCGTTTTTTAGTTGTTTAGCTAGCAATTACTCCCAATTTCTATTATGATAAAGAAGACGCTGTCAAAAGGAGAGGATACATATGACATCTTTTTATGTAGAAAAGATTGATTTTTCTAACACAAAGGAATTAGAAGGAATTTATACGAAGCTTTTAGAAGAGGAAATCACTTCTGCCACACAGCTAGAGGACTGGCTAATTAGGTATTCGCGCGTGCAGGATGAAGTGGAAGAGATTTTGTCAGGCCACTACATTGAGTTCCAGTGTCAAAGTGACTCAGAAAGCGCAAAGGAAGCGGTAGAATTTGATCAGGATCACATTGAGCCAATTAAGAAAGCATTTGAAGCAAAGCTTGATGAGAAGATCCTTCAAAGTCCATATTTATCAGAGCTACCAAGCCCATACTATGACCTCTTTATTCAAAGCACTCGTAATGCAAAAAGCCTCTTTAGAGAACAGAATATCGCCCTCGAAGTAGAGGAAGCAAAGCTTGCTAATGCGTATTTTGAGACTACTGGAGGCTTAACAGTTGAGTGGGATGGCGAAGAGAAAACGCTTAGTCAAATCTCCCCTTATGCGCAGGTTAGTGATCGTGAAGTGCGTAAAAAGGCGGTCACGCTGCAGGCTAACGCATTTCTTTCTGTCCAAGATAAGCTCCAAGGGATAATGGATGAGCTCCTTGTTATTCGTAAGAAAAAAGCAGATAACGCTGGGCTTGCTAACTATCGCGACTATATGTTTAAAAAATATGAGCGCTTTGACTACACGCCTGAAGATTGTAAGCAGTTAGCTGAAGCGATTAAAAAGCACGTTGTGCCACTTAAAGAAGAGCTTCAAAGGAAGCACAAAGAAGAGCTCGGAGTAGATGAGTATAGACCGTGGGATACTGCAGCGGTAAAAGAAGGTCTACAGCCATTAAAGCCATTTGAGACAAGTGAGGAGCTTGTTGGAAAGGGTGCACACATCTTCCGCACACTAGACCCTCGATTTGCTGAACTGCTTGAGACAATGGATCAGCGTGGAATGCTCGACCTCACCTCTCGCAAAGGCAAAGCGCCCGGTGGTTTTTGCTCGAAGCTACCAGTGTCCGAGTTAAGCTTTATTTTTATGAACGCATCCAAAACGCACGGAGATATGATTACGCTTCTTCACGAGATGGGTCACTGTATTCATAATGATTTTACAACTTCCCTAGACCTCTCTGCCTATCGCGAAACTCCGATGGAATCCGCTGAGCTCGCGAGTATGTCGATGGAGCTGTTAACGATGGATCAATGGGATCACTACTATCCAAATGAAGAGGATCTCATTCGAGCTAAAAAGGATCATTTAGAGGACATCATTAACTTCCTACCTCTTGGAATGGTCGTCGATCAATTCCAGCACTGGCTCTATGAGAATCCAGGGCATACAGCAACTGAGCGAAATGCTGCTTTTAAGCAAATAAAAGAAGAATTGGACTCTACATTCGTTAATTTTGACGGTATGGAGGATTGGCAGGAGGCTATGTGGCTGCGCATTCTGCACATTTTTGAAGTTCCTTTCTATTTCATTGAGTACGTTATTGCTCAGCTCGGTGCACTACAGCTATTTAAGAACTATCGCCAAGATAAAGAAAAAGCCATTAAACAGTACACAGATGCACTAAAGCTCGGTTCATCTAAGTCTCTACCAGAGGTATACGAAGCTGCAGGCATTCGCTTCGATTTCTCTCAAGATTTAATTAAAGAGCTTATGGAATTCCTACAATCCGAGCTTCAAGCATTAAACTAAAAAGAAGAGGGGCAGATGCAACATCTCTGCGCCTCTTTTTTATGAAGAAATTAGTTGTCGTGAAAAGAGAGGAACGGCAAACGTGTGATAGATAACTTTTTAGCGTGAACGGATAACTGAGACCCGTTTCTGGATAATTGTCGGCCTTAAACGGATAATCGAGCAGCCTTTCCGGATAATTGTCGGCCTTAAACGGATAATCGAACCCGGTTTCCGGATAACTATCTGCCTTAAAAGGATAACTGAGCAGCCTTTCCGGATAACCGCACGCCGTTCCCCCCACACCAAAAAGGCTGGGACAGCTTCATCGCTTTTATCCCAGCCTCCTCTTCATTTTTAATATGGTCCACGAATATGCTCGTTTACATGCGCCTGATAAAACGTCTCCAAACGTTGCATCTCTTCGCCTGTAAAGGCAGGAACATCAACCGCACCGAGACTATCCTCCACCTGCTTCGTCGTCTTAAATCCAGGAATAACAGAGCTCACTGCATCGTGCTCCAAGATCCATTTAAGAGCAGCCTTCGCCATTGACTCACGCCCCTCTTTAATCCAATCAAGCTCCTGACTTAGAGCTACACCTTTAGCAAACGGAAGTCCAGCAAACGTCTCTCCAACATTAAACTGCTGACCATCTGCATTAAAGTTACGATGATCGTCCTCTTCAAACTGATGCGATTCTTTAAATTTACCCGTCAATAGACCACTAGCTAGTGGCACCCGTGCAAGGATTCCTACTTCCTTTTCTTTTGCAATTGGGAAGAGCTCATGTACCGGCTTTTGGCGGAAAATATTAAAAATCACCTGCAAGGCACGAACATTTTTATACGTCATAGCTTCAAGACCCTCTTCAACGGTCTCCACACTCACGCCATAGTGACGGATCTTCCCCTCCTGCTGCAACTTATCTAATACCTCAAACACACTACCATCCTTAATAATTTCTAAAGGAGGACAGTGAATTTGATACAGATCAAGTTGCTCACGCCCTAGGTTTTTCAGCGTTTTTTCCAAGTAATGGCGAACGCTCTCCTCTTGATATGTAACAGGATCGTGAATGTCACCTGCCCGACAAAACTTACTTGCCACATAAATTTGATCTTCTTGCCCTTTTGTCGCCTCTCTAATTAAGCGCTCCGCATGTCCATCGCCGTAAACGTCTGCTGTATCAAAAAAGTTTACACCTTGCTCCATCGCCTGCTTTAGGCCTCTAACCGCTTCTTCATCATTCGTTTTGCCCCAGGCTCCACCAATTGCCCACGTCCCAAAGCTTAACTCACTAATCTTTAGATCTCCAAGCGTTCGATAATTCACACTCATCACTCCTCTTCTCGTATCTTCTCCCTAACTATAGGAAAATACGTAGACGGTGACAACTAAAACGTTTTCACTCTTTTGCTTTTTCTTCTAAAATTTGTTTTTCTAACCGCTTAAATGCTTGGATAAAAGTCGTTGGGTCATCTTTTATCGTATAGGAATACACGCCACGGCTCGTGTGTAAATAAAGGATGGAATCCTCTCCACTCATTTCTCTATGAGACATATCAAAAATCTGCTCGGTCGGGAACTCACGGTGCTTTGTTAACAATCGATCCTCAAATAAGTAGAGCTTTCGTTCATACTCTACATTTTTCATTTCGATACTAGACATTTCACGCTGCACTTTAAAGTAAGGTAGTGTTGCAATTGGCTCCATCTCCATGCTCCTTTCCTATCTAGTATTCATGCTACTTGCTCCAAGGCATAAATTCAATCATTTGTCACTTCATCCTAATACCTTTCTGTGTGAAAAGACAGGAGGTTTGCTATAATAAAGATGATTTAACTGAAGAGAAAGGAAGGTGTGCGACGTGGATATCTTTACAGTCCCAGATCCTAATGACCCAAATATGGGCTATGCGTACCTCGTTATGATATTAGTATTTATTGCGGCATCCTTTAGCGTATATCGACTCAAAAAAGCGTCTAAGCGAACGAAAACGAAATCAGAGCCAAAGGCATACGATATGTATGAACCAGAATCAAAACCAGATCGAAAGGATTAAGATACAATGAGTGAGCTATTTTTGCACACACATGAAAACTACCTAACTATTCCTGGCTGGGAAGATCTTCAAACAGGTTTTACAACGAGGAATGGTGGAGTCGGCACAGGTGACTTTTCTACCCAAAACGTCGGCTTACACGTTCACGATCCAGATGCAGGCGAGAATCGCTCGCGCCTAGCAGAGATTCTCTCTGTCCCTATTGAACGTTTTGTTGGTGCGGATCAAACGCACCAGGATCAGATTGTAAAAGTCTCTCAAGCGCTGGCAGGCAAAGGATCGCTTCAATACGATACAAGTATTAAACGAACGGATGGACTATATACAAAAGAAAAAAACGTTCTTTTAACGCTCTGCTTTGCAGACTGTATCCCTCTCTATTTTAGAGGTCCTGATAACTTACTAGGCGTCGCTCATGCTGGTTGGCGTAGCACTGCACTGCACATCGGAGGCAAAATGGTTCGTCTTTGGCAGGACGTTGAAGGTGCTGACTTGCATGAAGTTCATGCAGTTATTGGTCCTGGCATCGGTCCTTGTTGCTATACCGTTGATGATCATGTGATGACGCAGCTTGGAGAGGTCCTGCAAGCATCATCTGATACCTACTCTACCGAAACGTCTAAGGGTCAGTATGCGTTAGATCTACAAGAAGCAAATAGGCTATTACTCATTCAAGAGGGCATCCCAGAGGAGAACATCCGCGTCTCCTCATATTGCACAAGTTGCGAGAGTGACCTCTTCTTTTCTCACCGCCGAGACAATGGCAAAACCGGCAGAATGATGAGCTTTATTGGTCGCTTCGAATAAGATAAAAGGTGATGCCTGCATCTAGATGCGGGCACCACCTTTTTTTGATTTTAGCTAGTTATTTTGAGGAATTCGGAAAGAGCTTTTTGCGAAAAAATACTGGGATGACGCTGAGAAGAATAAATACACTAATTGCGATAATAATGATCGTGACATCACCCCCAACAAAGCTCGAGCCTAAAAAGCTATATGCGAACGCTCCGGGAATAATACCGAGGAGAGTCCCAAAGAAAAAATCTCTTAGTCGTACCTTCGAGATTCCAGCAACGTAGCTAATCATATCAAAGTTAAATACAGGTATAAGTCGAATGAGAAGTACATATAAAAAACCGTTTTGTTCAAGCTGAACCTGCAATTTTTTGGCTTTACCTGTCCACTCTTTGCCCGCTATATTTTTACCTAGTTTCCGGGCAACAAGAAAAGAAAGAACAGCGCCTCCTGTTGCGCCAATAACGATTAACATCGTTCCGTAAATTGGTCCAAAAAGAAGTCCACCAGCAAGTGATAAAACAGATGCAGGAAAAAGGATAAGTGGTCGTACCGTATAGATGAGCACATAGGCCAAAGGAGCAAATGCGCCTAAACTTGTTATATAATCACGGATCGTTTCCGGGCTAATTTGCCATACATTTGCGTTTAAGTAGAGCAGCGTACTAATAATGATAAGTATAGTTAAAAGTAGGAAAATTGTTTTTTTAGAAACCTTAAGCTTCATCACAGTCGAGCCTCCTTTATGATTACGTTTATTGTATCACCACAGTCTTTTATTACCTATATCAACGACTTTTCTTGCATTAAAGATCATCTTACGGGTAGAAATTTATCTAGAGAGCACCAATTTATAATACCTAAAACAACAAAAAAGGCCCTCAAAAGGACCTTCTAAATGTGGACTATTTATATAAAGCTATATTCTGTTGTACTCTTTAAATGAATGCATGAAGCTATTCATCTGTATGTCTTCTTCACATTGCTTCCATCAAAAGAGAATAAAACGTCCTTTCCTTCCAGTACAGTCTCAATACATATTTTTGCACCCCAAAGCCTGTAGAGTGCTGGCAATGTTTTTTCTAAATGTGGGACGTCCAATTCTACCTCTTCATAGCTATGCGTTAATACTAACTCGCCTTTATCACCTTCATTGACTAAAAGCACCGGGATACCGCCATTCAACCGCTGATTAACAAGCGTATCGCGCACATCCGTCCAATCTTTACTTGTAATCTCATAATTCTCTTGCTTAGCAGAAAAAACGTAAAGGTCTTCCTGCTGAATAAATTCTTTCGTTAAATAATTACGCAAAAAGGAGCTGTCTGTTTCTGTTTCACGGATCTCAAACAAACGCTCGGTTCCAACTTTCTCCTCCAAATATTCAAAAAGTCGCAGTCCTAGGTGATATGGATTAACATTCGTTGTTGACGATTGGATAACATTTGCATGAAGTTTGGCAAACTCAATCGATTCTCCTTCATTCAATTCTAAATCGCGCATGATTCGTTGATGCCAAAAGGTCGCCCAGCCTTCATTCATGATTTTCGTTTCCATTTGTGGCCAAAAATAATACATTTCCTCTCGGAGCATAGACATAATGTCTTTTTGCCATTCTTCCATCTTTTTTGCTTTCTTCAAAAGAAATAACAAAAGATCTTGCGTGTCATTGTTATGATCACGCTCATCATAGTGAGATTCGTAAGGATCAATGTGCTCTTGAATTGCTAGCACATCATCAATAAAGCTCTCTACTTGTTCTCTTCCATGCCGCGTCTCATGCTTTGAAATTCGAATGGCCGTTTGAGACATGCTTTCTACCATATCTTTTCTTGTGCCTTTAAATCGGTTGTTATTCTTAAAAAAGTCACTATGCGCAAGCACGTGAGCGACAATTAGTTTATTTTGAACGAGAGAATTAGTATCTAATAAAAATGCGTAGCAAGGATCTGAGTTTATCACTAACTCATAAATTTTACTTAACCCCAAGTCATAGTGCAGTTTCATGCGATGAAATTGCTTCCCAAAGCTCCAATGTGTAAAGCGTGTTGGCATGCCATATGCCCCTATGGAATAAATAACATCTGCTGGACAAATTTCAAAACGCATGTGGTAAAAATCAAGTCCATAGTCACGCGCCAACTGTGTAATATGCTCAATAGATGTTACTAGCTGATTTTCACTCTCTCCCATTTCTCCTCACCTCCTCTTCTACATCTATGAGTGCTCCGATCCTCACATGATTAGAACAACTGTTCACTAACCAACTAAACCCTTCAATTCGCCTCCTAGTTTCTTTAGAAAATGTGGCAATTCGCCACATTCAATAAGTTGTCAAACACTTTGTCCTACTTTTGTTGTATTTTTCGATTATAATTTAGAGAGAGACACGATTTAGGAGGAACGAATGAGAAGCTGGTTAATCAATCTTAGAAAGAATATGAAATTAACACAGTCTGACGTAGCAGAAAAAGTATTTTTAGACAGAGGCTACTACGCTCAGATTGAGCATGGTGTGCGCGATCCAAGTATCGAGACTGCCATAAAAATAGCGGAAGTATTTCAAGTAGAACCAACTTTATTTTTTAACGAAAAGCTATACAATCCCTTTTATCATGTAACATCTAAACTTCCTATCATATTTGCTATATGCGATCTCGACTTACGATATACGTGGATTAGTAATCCTAGCAAGGATTTTTCTTTTCACAATGTAATAGGTAAAACCGATTTTGAAATTACACATAACAGTGGAGTTGAAGCACTGGTTGCTCTAAAAAAACGTACCTTACAAACAGAACAAATCAGTTCTGAATTAATTACCTTTCCCCTTTCTAAAGGGGATACTACGTATTTGATATACGCAAAGCCAATTTACGATGGGGATATATTGAGTGGGGTTGCTACAACATCCGTAGAATTTCACGAGTAACTAAAAACAGATGTGGGACAATCCTCCCTACATCTGTTTTTTATTGAGAGAATTCGTTTTTACTTGGGCCAATACCCCCAAAAATGAAAACGCTTACTAAATCTTTACAAACTATTATAATTTTCAGACTTTTCTTTCATACCAATGATGTAAGCGCTTTTCCGTTATTAGATTACTTAGAAATGTTAGAATTTTTAACAAAAAGCTGTTGACCTCTTTTTAAAAGCGGAGTAATATTGGCAACAACATATTCGTTCGAAATTATCAAAAACGAAAGAAAGGAGAGGGACAAGATGAGCAACCAGTGGATTTATTTGGACCATGCATTCGTTCGAAAAGAAGAAGCAGTTGTTTCGGTTTACGACCATGGATTTTTATATGGCGATGGCGTCTTTGAAGGTATTCGCGTTTACAGCGGTAATATCTTTAAGTTAGACGAACATTTAAAGCGTCTATATCAATCTGCACAATCAATTATGTTAGAAATTCCATATACAAAAGAGGAACTTCAGCAAATTATTATCGAAACAATTCGAAAAAATGAGCTGGACACTGCCTATATTCGATTAGTCGTCTCTCGTGGTCAAGGTAATTTAGGTCTTGATCCTGCATCTTGCGCAAGACCAAGACTTGTTGTGATCGCAGAAGCGCTGTCCCTCTTCCCTAAAGAGCTTTATCAAAGAGGGTTAAGCCTTGGTTCTGTTGCAACCCGTCGCAATCGACCAGATGTACTTAGTCCACAAGTAAAGTCATTAAATTATTTAAACAATATATTAGTCAAATTAGAAGCAAATCAAGCAGGCGTTGATGAAGCGCTTATGTTAAATGATCAAGGATATGTAACAGAAGGCTCTGCCGACAATATTTTTATCGTAAAAAACAAGAAAATTGTGACACCTCCCGTGTATTTAGGTGCATTAGAAGGTATCACAAGAAATGCCATTATAGACCTTGCTCGAACATTAAACTATGAGGTTGTTGAGGCTCCATTTACAAGACACGATGTGTATGTAGCTGATGAAGTATTTTTAACAGGAACTGCTGTTGAAGTAATCGCAGCTGTTCAAGTAGACGGTCGTAAGATTGGTGAAGGAATTCCAGGTGACGTTACAAATCACCTATTAGCTGCTTTTAGAGAAATAGTCACGCGCGACGGCGTTCCTTGCTACACGGATGCTGGTCAAGCTAATGTAGGATAATACAAAATATACAAATCGATGAAGAGAATAAAGGTTTAAGGTACTGTTTTTACAGAGAGTCGGGGATGGTGGAAGCCCGATACTACAGCTTAATCCGACATCGTCTCTGAGTGCGACACTGAACGAGCAATTTAGTAGGTGGAGCCGGGTGACCGTTTAGGCACCTGTTATCAAAAGGAGTTCAAGATTTAGTTGGACTTCATAAGTCAGTATTCGCGAGAGTGCTGTAAATCTCGGGTGGTACCGTGGAAAGTATAGACTTTTCTCCCCGCATAAACACGTTTTTCCTTATGGAAATAAGGGTCATACGTGCGTGCAGGGAAAAAAGTCTTTTTTATTTGCAAAAAACTTTGGAGGGATCGTAATGAAAATGGAAACAAAAGTGAAGACTCAGCCAGTCACAGCTCCTAAAACAGGAGCAGATATCCTTGTTGAAGCGCTAGTTGAACAAGGTGTTGATACGATTTTTGGATATCCGGGCGGTGCAGTACTTCCAATTTACGATGCGCTATATCGTTCCGATGCCGACTTTCAACATATTTTAACAAGACACGAACAAGGTGCAATTCATGCAGCGGAAGGATATGCACGTGTTAAAAGGAAACCCGGTGTCGTTTTAGCCACATCAGGTCCAGGTGCAACGAACCTTGTTACAGGTATTGCTGATGCAATGATGGATTCTCTACCTCTTGTAGTTTTAACTGGACAGGTAGCAACGACAGTAACTGGAACAGATGCTTTCCAAGAAGCAGATGTAATGGGCATTACAACACCTATTACAAAACACAACTATCAGGTGCAATCAAGCTATGATATTCCAAAAATTATCAAAGAAGCTTTCCATATTGCATCAACGGGTCGTCCGGGACCAGTAGTAGTCGATATTCCGAAAGACATTTCAGCAAATCCTTGTTTAGAAGTGGATGAAAGTGATTTCCATCTACCCGGCTATCAGCCAACCATAAAGCCAAATCCGATCCAAATCAAAAAACTGGCTGAAGCAATTAAACAAGCTAAGAAGCCACTTGTACTAACTGGGGCTGGCGTTCTTCACGGCGGAGCTTCCAAGGTCCTAAAGGACATCGTAGAAAGCTTCCGTTTACCGGTTACGTCTACCCTACTTGGTCTTGGAGCATTCCCTGGTGACCATCCACTCTTCCTAGGAATGGGCGGCATGCATGGGACGTACACGTCTAACATGGCGATTACGGAGTGCGACCTACTCATTAACGTTGGAGCAAGATTCGATGATCGTTTAACGATGAACCTAGCTCACTTTGCACCAAATGCAACCGTTGCTCACATTGATATCGATCCAGCGGAAATTGGTAAGAACGTGCCGACAGATATTCCAATCGTATCGGACTCAAAGGCTGCTTTAGAAGAACTAGCTAGACAGCTAAAAGACGGTCCTGAACATGAGGAATGGCTTTCTGAGCTTCAAAAAAATAAAGAGGCTTTCCCTCTTTGGTACAACAATCCAAAAGAGGATATGGTGACTCAATGGCTGATGGAACGCGTTCACCATCATACAAAAGGGGATGCGATTGTTACAACAGACGTGGGGCAACACCAAATGTGGTCCGCACAATACTATTCCTTTTCTAAACCTGATAAATGGGTAACATCTGGCGGACTGGGTACGATGGGCTTTGGATTCCCTGCAGCAATCGGAGCACAGCTAGCTCTGCCAGACGAAACAGTCATCTCCATTGTCGGAGACGGCGGCTTCCAAATGACACTACAAGAAATGTCCGTTCTTCAAGAACGAAACCTACCTGTTAAAATCGTTATCTCTAATAACGGAGCACTAGGAATGGTTCGTCAATGGCAAGAAGAGTTTTACGAGGAGCGTTATTCAGAATCACTACTAAGTGTGCAACCGGATTTTGTTAAGCTCGCAGAAGCTTACAGCATCCGAGGTCATAAAATTACAACACAGGAGGATTTCGAACGAATCTTCCCTGAGGTCCTTGCTTACGACGGACCAGTCCTACTCGACTGTCGAGTGTTGATGCAAGAAAATGTGTATCCGATGGTCGCGCCAGGACGAGGCATTCAAGATATGGTAGGGGTGAAACCATGAAACGAATCATTACATTAGTTGTTCAAAATCGAAGTGGCGTGTTAAATCGCGTCACAGGCCTCATGCAAAAAAGGCAGTTCAACATTGAAAGTATCTCCGTTGGACGGACCGAGCAAGAAGGCATCTCTAAAATGACATTTGTCGTTGATGTAGAGGATCACAGAAAGCTTGAACAGTTAACGAAGCAGTTAAACAAGCAAATTGATGTGATTAAGGTAACCGACTTATCTGATAAAGCGGTGGTAGCACGAGAGCTTGCCTTAATTAAAGTAGTAAGTAACGCACAAGTTCGCGGTGAGATTCAAAGTATTATCGAACCGTTCCGCGCTATCGTAATCGATATGAGCCGTGATAGCTTATCGATTCAGGTAACAGGTAAACCAGAAAAGATTGAAGCGCTCATTGAGCTACTTCGACCTTATGGGATCAAAGATATTGCTCGAACAGGCTTAACCGCCTTTGCAAGAGGGCAGCAGCCACAGGTGGCGGAATTGACCCACTACTCTCTATTGAAATAGCTTTACCAGATTTTCTTAAACTAGGATTGATGAAAGAACTTATATAAAACTTTGGAGGATGATGAAGGATGACAAAAGTACTTTATAACCACGATATTAATGAGAAGGCTCTACAGGAAAAGAAAATTGCGGTAATTGGGTATGGCTCACAGGGTCACGCTCACGCTCTTAACTTAAAAGAAAGCGGCTTCCAAGTCGTAGTTGGTCTTCGCCCAGGTAAATCATGGGATAAAGCTGTTGAAGACGGACATCAAGTAGAGTCAGTAGCAGACGCAACAAAACAAGCAGACGTTATCATGATTCTCCTACCAGACGAGTATCAGCCAAAAATTTATGCAGAAAGCATTGAACCAAACTTAGAAGAAGGCAACGCGCTAGCATTTGCTCACGGATTTAACGTTCACTTTAGCCAAATCGTGCCTCCTGAAAACGTGGATGTATTCTTAGTAGCTCCAAAAGGACCTGGTCACCTTGTTCGACGCACGTTTGAAGACGGCGCTGGTGTCCCTGCCCTATTTGGTATCTATCAAGACTACACAGGAAATGCAACAGAAACAGCACTAGCATATGCTAAAGGTGTTGGTGGCGGACGAGCTGGAATTTTGGAGACGACGTTCCAAGAAGAGACAGAGACAGACCTATTCGGAGAGCAAGCAGTCCTTTGTGGAGGCGTAACAAGCCTTATCAAAGCAGGATTTGAAACATTAACAGAAGCGGGTTACCAACCAGAAGTTGCCTACTTCGAGTGTCTACACGAAATGAAGCTTATCGTAGACCTTCTATATGAAGGAGGATTTGAGAACATGCGCTACTCCATCTCTGACACAGCACAGTGGGGAGACTTCGTATCTGGACCACGCGTCATTGATGCAGATACAAAAGCGCGCATGAAGGATATACTAACTGACATCCAAAATGGTACGTTTGCACATGGTTGGATCCTAGAGAACCAAGCTAATCGTCCGCAGTTTAACGCGATTAATAACCGTGAAAACAAGCATGAGATTGAAGTAGTTGGACGTAAGCTACGCGAACTAATGCCTTTCGTTAAGCAAGCCAAAAAAGCAAAGGATGTGGTGTCGAATGGCACACGTTAAGATTTTTGATACTACCCTGCGCGACGGCGAGCAATCGCCTGGCGTAAACCTAAATCGACTAGAAAAGCTTGAGATAGCAAAACAGCTTGAGCGCTTCGGTGTCGATGTGATGGAGGCGGGCTTCCCCGCTTCCTCACAGGGTGATTTTGAAGGAGTTCGTGAAATAGCTCGTACGATCAAGAACGCTTCCGTTACAGGACTTGCGAGAGCTGTTAAATCAGACATTGATGCAGCCTGGGAAGCATTGAAGGAAGGCGCTGATCCGAGACTACATTGTTTTATCGCTACCTCCCCTATTCACATGGAGTATAAGCTAAAAAAATCGCCTGAACAGGTCATTCAAACGGCTGTGGAGATGGTGAAGTATGGGAAGAAGAACTTCGATAAAATTGAGTGGTCTGCAGAAGATGCATCTCGTTCTGACTTAGACTTTCTGGCTCGCATCATTAAAGAAGTAATCGACGCAGGAGCGACTGTTATTAACCTTCCTGATACCGTCGGATATACAACACCTTATGAATACGGCCAAATATTTAACTACATCACACAGAATGTTCCGAATATTGACAAAGTTTCACTTTCAGCCCACTGTCACGATGATCTAGGTATGGCTGTTGCAAACTCGATTGCAGCTATTGAGAACGGCGCTACTCAAGTAGAAGGAACGATTAACGGAATTGGCGAGCGTGCTGGTAACGCGGCACTTGAAGAGCTAGCTGTAGCACTAACAATCCGTAAAGACTTTTATCCGCATCATACTGGTCTCGTGCTAAACGAAATTAAACGTACAAGTGACCTTGTTAGTAAGCTTACAGGAATGGTTGTACCTCGTAATAAAGCAGTTGTAGGACAAAATGCATTTGCTCATGAATCTGGTATTCATCAGGATGGTGTCCTAAAGCACGCTGAGACATACGAAATTATTACACCTGAGCTAGTCGGCGTTAAATCAAACTCCCTTGTCATGGGTAAGCACTCTGGAAAGCACGCATTTAAAGATAAATTGCAGCAGCTTGGCTATACGCTATCCGACGAGAAGCTACTTGCTGCATTTACAGAATTTAAGAAGCTAACGGATAAGAAGAAAGAAGTGACAGATGACGATCTCTTCTCCATTTTGACAGAGATTCAAACGACATCGGATGATCGCAGAAAGTACCAGCTAGAATCGTTCCAGGTAGAATATCAAGGTACAAATCAACCAACGGCAACTGCCACACTTGTCACGCCAGATGGTGAGACTGTAACGGATAAAGCAGCTGGTCAAGGTGCCGTAGAAGCACTATTTAACACGCTTGACTCCATTGTAAAAGAAGAGATCCACATTACAGACTTTAACCTAAGCTCTATTGGACGCGGTCGCGATGCATTAGCACAGGCAAATGTAAAAATGACAGTGAACGACATTGCAGTAAACGGCAGAGGCTCTTCTCAAGACGTGCTAGAGGCTGCTGTAAAAGGATATATTAACGCGGTCAATCGTGCATTTTATTTTCAAACACCGAAAAAAGAGAACGCTGTAGAAGCACCAACTCTTTAACACTCAAAAGGAGGCCTAGAAAGATGAAAAAACATATTGTACTTTTGCCAGGTGATGGCATCGGACCCGAAGTAACGGCTTCCGCACAGCGTGTACTAGAAGCAATCGCAGAAGAGTTTGACCACACATTTACGTATGAATCGAAAGCAATCGGTGGCTACGCTATTGACGAATATGGCACACCACTACCGGATGACACAACAGCAGCGTGCAAGCAGGCAGATGCCATCGTCCTTGGCGCAGTTGGAGGACCAAAGTGGGATCAAAACCCCTCTCACCTACGGCCAGAACGTGGCTTATTAGGTATTCGAAAGGAGTTAAATCTATTCGCAAACCTTCGACCTGTGCAAGGATTTGATAATCTCCTGCATGCCTCTCCGTTAAAGCGTGAGGTAGTCCAGGATAGCGACCTTCTTATCGTACGTGAGTTAACAGGGGGCTTATACTTCGGGCAACCGTCAGAGCGACGTAATGATGGTGCATCCGTTGTCGATACGCTAGCTTATGATCGGTCTGAGATTGAGCGTATAGTGAGAAAGGGCTTCGAGGCTGCTCAAGTTCGCAAAAAGCACCTTACTTCCGTAGATAAAGCAAACGTATTAGAGTCTTCAAAAATGTGGCGTGAAGTTGTCGAAGAAGTTAAATCGGATTACCCGGATGTCACGGTCGATCACATGCTCGTTGATGCCGCTGCGATGCGCTTAATTACGAATCCAACCTCCTTTGACGTCATCGTGACAGAAAATATGTTTGGAGATATTTTAAGCGATGAAGCTTCCGTATTAACTGGCTCACTAGGGATGCTTCCATCCGCAAGTATGCGCGAGGATGACTTTGGACTTTACGAGCCCGTACATGGCTCCGCACCAGATATCGCAGGTCAAGGTATTGCTAATCCGCTTGCAACGCTCCTATCTGTCGCGCTATTGCTTCGCCACTCCTTCCATCTTGAGAACGAAGCAAAGCTTATTGAATCAGCAGTAGCCGATGCATTAGATCAGGGATACCATACACGTGATCTTCATGTGAAAGGCGGACAGGTGATTAATACCGAGCAAATGACAGGGATCATCATTGACTTTATCCGTGCAAATAGTGCAACAACAAGTATCATGAACTGCTACGCATAATATCTTGTGGGGAGAGCAGCTCTCCCCTCTTCTTTTTTTAGATCATGACTTTAGACGTCAAGGAGTGAACAGCATGGCACAGCCAAAAACGATTATCGAAAAGATATGGGAAAAACATATTGTCCATCAAGAAGCAAATAAACCAGACCTACTTTATATTGATCTACATCTTGTCCACGAGGTTACCTCTCCGCAAGCATTTGAAGGCTTACGGATGAAAAATAGACAGGTACGTCGCCCTGACAGAACTTTTGCAACGATGGATCATAACGTTCCAACAATTGCTCGTCATTTCATTAGTGATCCTATTTCCAGAAAGCAAATGGAGACACTTCAAACAAACTGTGAGGAATTTGGAGTAACGCTCGCTGATATTCATCACCCTGATCAAGGTATCGTCCACGTTATTGGTCCAGAGCTTGGTCTCACGCATCCTGGTAAAACGATTGTTTGCGGTGACTCTCATACTTCTACTCACGGAGCATTTGGTGCACTTGCCTTCGGTATTGGGACATCAGAAGTAGAGCACGTGCTCGCAACGCAAACAATATGGCAGGCTAAGCCAAAGACAATGAAAGTACAGGTTAATGGAAAGTTAGGACCTGGTGTCACGGCAAAGGACTTAATTCTAGCTATTATTGGCAAGTTTGGCGTTCGCTTCGGTACAGGTCACGTGTTGGAATACACAGGTGAAGCGATTCGAGACTTAACAATGGAAGAACGTATGACGATTTGTAACATGTCGATCGAAGCTGGAGCGCGTGCCGGTCTCATTAGTCCTGACGAAACGACATTTGAGTTTCTTAAAGGAAAAAGACATGTACCTAAAGGTGATGACTACGATGCGATAGTAGAGGAATGGAAAGCTCTTGCGACAGATGAAGGTGCTATTTACGACGAGCAAGTCGAAATTGACGCTTGGGAAATTGAGCCACAGGTCACATGGGGAACAAATCCAAGCATGTGTTTACCAGTTAGTGGGAACGTCCCTTCTCCAGAGTCAGCAACATCTGACGCGGATAGAGAAGAAATTGAACGAGCACTTGCTTACATGGGGCTCGAAGCTAATCAGCCTATCACCTCTATCCCCATTCAGCACGTATTCATTGGATCCTGCACAAACTCTCGTCTAAGTGATCTACAAAGAGCGGCTAAAATCATTGAGGGGAAGCACGTTCATGAGGGTGTAAGAGCTCTTGTCGTACCTGGCTCACAAACGGTGAAAAAGGATGCAGAAGCACTTGGTCTCGATAAAATCTTTACAGATGCAGGCTTTGAATGGCGTGACGCAGGCTGTAGTATGTGTCTAGCAATGAATGACGATGTTGTTCCAGCAGGAGAGCGCTGCGCCTCCACTTCGAACCGTAACTTTGAAGGTCGTCAAGGTAATGGTGCTAGAACGCACCTAGTAGCACCCGAAATGGCTGCTGCAGCTGCAATCGAAGGTAAGTTTGTAGACGTCAGACACATGATGAGCACACCGGTCTAAAGCGGAAAGGAGACTATATATGGAACCAATTAGACAGCACACCGGTTTAGTCTATCCGCTAAACCGCTCAAACATTGACACGGACCAAATTATTCCTAAGCAATTCCTTAAGCGAATTGAACGCCAGGGCTTCGGTCAATTTCTCTTTTATAACTGGCGTTTTCATGACGATGGTTCACTCCGTGAGGACTTCACTCTGAATCAACCGAAGTATGAGGGTGCATCCATCTTAGTAGCTGGTGAGAACTTCGGCTGTGGCTCCTCACGTGAGCACGCACCATGGTCCTTACAGGACTTCGGATTTAAAGTCATTATTGCGCCAAGTTTTGCTGATATCTTTTATAATAACTGCTCTAAAAATGGGATCCTACCGATCGTTTTATCAGAAGAAAAAGTAGCTGAGTTAGTTAAAAAAGCAGAGAATCAAAGCTATCAGTTAGAAGTAGATTTAGAAGCAGAAGAAATTCGAGATAATGAAGGCTTTAGCGCCTCCTTCACACTTGTTCCTTACCTTCGCGAGATGCTGTTAAACGGTTGGGATGAAATTGCTGTTACATTAACACACGATGATAAAATTGCTGCATTTGAAGAAAAACGATCAGAGACGGTATCTTCTTAAGGTTCTGTGACTGATAAGAAGAATACGCTTCTATGATGTTTAGCGACCCTCACGCTTCTTTGTGTGAGGGTCGTTTTTGTTTTTAGTGTTTTGATGACTACTTTATGCCTTGTTTGTGCTTCCGGTCATCTTGTTTGTTCCTCTTCGAACCTCTTTTGTTCCTTTGCCTCTCCTTTGTGTCTCCGACCACACTGTTTACTCCTTCGCTTCTCCTTTGCACCTTTGACCATGACCACCTTGTTTGTTTCTTCACCTACCTTGTATCTATTCCTTTTTCCCCTCTGTTCTCTAGGTCTCTCTGCACTAGAATTTCTATAACTTAACCTCGCTTTCTCCCTTCAGCTTTGATATAATCAAATATTGGATACTTACGAGCGATTAAATTTATCGACAGAAAGGAAATGCATGATGAGCAATGTCTTACCAAGAAAAACATTTGCAATTATTTCTCACCCTGACGCCGGAAAAACGACACTGACAGAAAAAGTACTTTTACTCGGTGGTGGAATTCGTAGTGCAGGTACAGTAAAAGGTAAAAAATCAGGCAAGTTTGCCACTTCTGACTGGATGGAAATTGAGAAACAGCGCGGAATCTCTGTTACATCCAGTGTGATGCAACTTCATTATAAAGACGTACAAATCAATATATTAGATACCCCAGGACACGAGGACTTCAGTGAAGATACGTATCGTACACTAACTGCAGTAGATACTGCTGTCATGGTTATTGATAGCGTAAAAGGAATTGAGGCACAGACGTTAAAACTATTTAAGGTTTGTCGTATGAGAGGAATTCCTATTCTTACGTTTATCAATAAGCTTGACCGTGAAGGAAAAGAGCCGTTAGACCTTTTAGCCGAAATCGAAGAAACACTTGAAATGGAAACATACCCAATGAATTGGCCAATCGGAATGGGAAAACGTCTAAGCGGTATTTATAGCATCCCAGACGATACTGTCGAGGTATATAACGAGGATCACGAACGAACAGTTATACCTTATAAAGAAGCTACTCAATTAGCAGATCACGAGCGCGAAACACTCGAAGAAGAAATCATGCTTTTAGAAGAAGCAGGGAATGAATTTACGATGGAAAAGGTGCAAAACGGAGAATTAACACCTGTTTTCTTCGGTAGTGCTCTATCAAGCTTTGGCGTTCAGTCGTTCTTAGATCAATTCGTTAAGCTTGCTGCTGAGCCTCAACCAAGACGTGCTTCAGGAGAGCTTGTTGCTCCTGATAATAAAGACTTCAGTGGATTTGTCTTTAAAATCCAAGCGAATATGAATCCAAATCACCGTGATCGTATTGCGTTCTTACGTGTATGTTCTGGCTCCTTCGAGCGTGGTATGGAAGTGGTACTATCGCGCACTGGTAAAAAGATGAAGCTTAACCAATCCTCTTCTTTCTTTGCATCTGAAAGAGAAACAGTTGATGCAGCTATGCCAGGAGATATTGTAGGTCTCTACGATTCTGGTAACTTCAAAGTTGGAGACACCATTTGTACTGGACAAGATCGTATTCAATACGAAGAAATGCCTCAGTTCCCACCTGAGAAATTTGCCAAAATCACGGCAAAAAATGCATTGAAGCACAAGCAGTATCACAAAGGGATTGAGCAATTAGTACAAGAGGGTACGATTCAATTGTATAAGACTCCATATTTCGAGGATTATATTATTGGTGCCGTCGGTGATCTGCAGTTCCAAGTATTTGAATACCGAATGAAAAACGAATATAACGTCGATATTGAGTTCTCCTATATGAGCCACGAGCTTGCCCGCTGGGTAACGAAAGGCGAATTAAAGGACAATATGACGGATAGTCGCAAAATGCTTGTAGAAGACCAGCAGAAGCGCCCTGTTCTCTTGTTTGAGAATGAATTTGCTCTGCGATGGTTCCAAGATAAGAATCCAGATCTACAACTTGCTACTGGCTGGGATATTCTTGAATAGTCGACTTTAGAACGAAAACAAAAAGAAGCGTGTAAAAGTCTTCAAGACTTTTACACGCTTCTTTTCTTTGCACAGTAACTTTTGAAATGAAACGTATACGAATTAAGGCAATAACGGTGTCTCTTTCAGTGGATCGTCTTGCTTATTAGAGGGATGAGATTCTTTAATACGAAGATTGATTAGTTGATCTAGATCTTGGCTAAGCTCTAAAGCCTTCGACGAGGTAAAGCCGTGTTTGTTAGCTAACTCCATCATTTCTTTTCGCTTCCTTTCAATCTGTGCAGTTAAATCATCCTTCCTCATGAGAGCTCACCTTTATCCTGAAATTTTCTTTCTTGTTTTTGTCAGTCTACCATATTTTGTGCGCAATACTATACTAATTTGCCTTGATTTGGGCTAGATTTTTTTACTTCTTATGCTATATGAACGAAGGACGTCTCAAAACTAATTGAGACGTCCTTCGTTATCTATTAAATTGCTTCAAGCTTCTTAAGCACGCTTTGTTTGATCTCCCCGAGCTTTTCTAAAGCTAGAGCTTCCGACTCTGCCTGAACACCAAAATAACACTTAATTTTTGGTTCTGTTCCAGAAGGTCTTAAACAATACCAAGACCCGTCACTCAAGAAGAGTTTCAAGACATTTGACTTTGGAAGAGTAATGACTTCTTCTTGATCTTTATTAATAAATGTTCGAGTCGAACGTTGATAATCTTCTACGAATTCGACACCGCCCGGAAGTGTACCTTGAACAACATCGTCTCGAAAAACGTTCATAATACGCTGTATTTTTTCAGCACCCTCTTTTCCTTTAAATGTAAAGGAAGCAAGGTCTTCAAAATAATATCCGTATTTTTTATATAATGCTTGTAAGCCTTCATACATAGTAAGACCTTGCGACTTATAGTAAGCCGCGAGTTCGGCTGCTAAAATTCCTGGCTGAATAGCATCTTTATCGCGGGCAAACGCTTCGATTAAATAGCCAAAGCTCTCTTCGTATCCGTATAAGAAGCTATACTCGGAAGTTGATTCAAACTCACGAATCTTTTCTCCAATAAATTTAAATCCAGTTAGAACATCTAAGGTTGCAACATCATAGTGATCAGCAATTGTGCGACCAAGCTCAGATGTTACGATAGTTTTAATCATAACACCATTGTTAGGAAGCGTTCCAAGCTCTTTTTTCTTCATCAAAAGGTAATCGAGTAGAAGTGCTCCTGTTTGGTTACCTGTGAGAACTTGATAGTCTCCTGACAGATTCTTAACCGCAAGCCCCACTCGGTCTGCGTCTGGGTCTGTAGCAATTAATAAGTCGGCATCCTTTTGCTTACCTAGCTTAATCGCATATTCAAATGCTTTAGGCTCTTCAGGATTTGGCGATGCTACCGTACTGAATTCTGTATCTGGCTGGGCTTGCTCTTCCACCACATAAACGTTCGTAAAACCTGCTTGAGAAAGTCCCTCTGTCATTGGCTTTAACGCCGTTCCATGAAGTGGTGTAAAAACGATAGACAGATCATCTCCATGTTTTTTAATAAGATCATGATCAATTGTCACTGTTTGGAGTTTATCAAAATAAGCACGATCAATATCTTCGAGCACCCATTCTAAGAGACCAGATGCTTCTAGATCCTTTGGATCTCCAGTATGTACATCCAACTCATCAGCCACTGCGTTCACGTGTGCGATGAGTCGGTCAGCGTCCTCAGGGATCATTTGGGCGCCATCTTCTCCATACACTTTAAATCCATTGTACTCAGGTGGATTATGACTTGCTGTTATCATGGCACCCGTAAAGGTCTGGAGCTCTCTTACTGCAAAAGATAGCTCTGGAGTTGGGCGAAGCTCTTTAAAGACATATGTTTTAATACCATTTTGTCCAAGTGTCGCTGCCGCTTCAATCGCAAATTCTTTAGACATTCTGCGATTATCATAGGCAATAACGGCACCACGCTTCACTGCGTCTTCTCCAGCTTCTTTAATAAATTCTGCCAGACCTTGCGCTGCTTTACGGATCGTATACACATTCATCCTGTTTGTGCCTGGACCGATTTCCCCACGCATACCACCTGTACCAAATTCTAAGTTTTTGTAAAAGCTATCCTCAAGCAGTTTTTCATCATCAGACATAGCCTTTAACTCGGTAGCAATAGATGCATCAATCTCCTGCTTCTGGTTCCATCTTTCATAATGCTTCTTGTAATCCATTTTTATAATCCCCCTCCGTCGTGACGTATACTTTAGTTATACGCATTTGGGAGAGTTTAGTAAAGGGCTTACAGTTAATTTTTTTCTTTCGTTTCAACTGGATTCTTCGCGTAATAGATCTCTTCCTCTAACATTGTTACATGGAAATCAATCTGATCTTCTGTCCATTGGAAGCGATTCGCCATGTATTTAATTACGTTATCTTTATATTTTTGAACAAAATCAATATCAAAGAACAGCGCGCTCGTGCGACGGTTAAAGAAATCAATTGGTGAATATACCATTTCTTCTTCAATTCCATATAGAAGTGAACTAAAAACACTTACAGGCAAGCCGTATAGCTTTCCTTCTTCTCCAGATGTTTCTGCAATCTCATAGACTCGAGACACGTTTGAGCCATATAGAGTTGCTAGTCTCTCCGCTTCATCTAACGTAAAGCCTAGAGTGGTGCCTGCATCTACAGCATTCTGAACGAAGGAGGATAGCTTCGCTGATCCGCCAATATCTCCACCCGAAAGCTTAATCTTATCTGTTGTACACTTTTTCTTATTTCCTTGCTTTTTAGCTACAATATCGACGATTCTCTCAGCCATTTTACGATAGCCTGTGAGTTTACCTCCGGCGATTGATAAAAGACCCGAGTCTGATTCAAAGATTTCGTCTTTACGTGAAATTTCTGAGGCACTCTTACCCTCTTCATGGATAAGCGGGCGTAATCCAGACCAGCTAGATTCTACGTCGCCACGAGTGACCTTTACAGTTGGGAACATATAGTTTGTTGCATCAATTAAATAATCAATATCTGCTTCCGTCATTCTAGGAGTAGCAATGTCTGCTTTGTAATGTGTATCTGTCGTGCCGACATATGTCTTCCCTTGCCTTGGGATTGCAAAACACATACGTCCATCTTCTGTATCAAAGTAAACGGCTTGCTTTAATGGGAAGCGTGATGAATCTAATACGATATGGACGCCTTTTGTAAGATGAAGATATTTACCTTTTTTAGACTTATCTTTTTCACGAAGATCGTCTACCCACGGGCCCGCAGCGTTTACTACCTGTTTTGCATGGATATCATAGGTTTTGCCACTTCTATGATCCGTAATTCTAGCTCCGACTACTTTCCCATTTTCATAGAGTAATTCTTCTGCTTTTGCATAGTTAACAGCTAACGCACCTCTATGGACGGCTTCCTTCATAATTTCGAGCGTAAGACGAGCGTCATCCGTTTTATATTCAACGTAATAGCCGCCGCCCTTAAGTTTATCTTCTCGTAATAATGGTTCCATATTTAGCGTTTCTTTTTTATTCAACATATTACGTTTTTCATGACGTTTAACACCTGCTAATGTGTCATACACTTTTAACCCAACTGATGTAGCAAGTTTTCCATACGTCCCACCTTGAACGATTGGTAACAGCATCCACTCGGGCTTCGTTACGTGAGGAGCATTCTCATAAACAATCGCACGCTCTTGCCCTGTTTCTGCTACGATCTTAAATTCTAATTGCTTTAAATAACGTAGTCCACCGTGTACGAGCTTCGTTGAACGACTTGATGTCCCAGCAGCAAAATCCTGCATTTCAACCAACCCTGTTTTAAGACCTCGTGCAGTCGCATCTAAGGCGATACCAGCTCCGGTGATTCCTCCACCAACTATTAAAATATCAAGTTCACGCTTAGACATCTCCTCTAAATAACGCTCTCGTTGCATCGCTGAAAATGGTTTTACCATCTTAAACATCCTCTCTATGTGCGTTTTTGAAGATACAAAAAGAGACCACAACGTAAGAAGCGCATCACAAGTAGTTTGTTAGCCCCTTAGTCGTGGTCTCCCTCTATTCTCCAGACCTTCTATTAATTTAGATTCATTATAACATAGAAGTTAGGAGCGTAAAAGTAATGTTATCGCTTAAATGCCATTGTTGCTTTCACAGCAGTTTGCCAACCGCTGTATAAGTCTTCTCGAACGTCTTCTTTCATATCCGGTTCAAACGTTTTATCAATAGCCCACTGCTTCGCAACTTCTTCTTTGCTTTCCCAGAACCCAACAGCAAGGCCTGCTAGATAAGCAACTCCTAATGCTGTTGTTTCTTGAATGACAGGTCTCTCAACTGGTACATCGAGAAGATCACTCTGGAACTGCATGAGGAAATTATTTGCAACTGCCCCACCGTCAACGCGAAGTGTTTTTAAAGCAATGCCAGAATCTTTTTCCATCGCATCTAAAACGTCCTTCGTCTGATAGCTTAGTGATTCAAGAGTTGCACGTACGAAGTGCTCCTTCTCAGTACCACGAGTGATACCAAACACCGCTCCTCTTACATCGCTATCCCAATATGGTGTTCCAAGACCTACGAACGCTGGTACAACATACACACCGTCAGTAGATTCAATTTTTGTCGCATAGCCTTCTGTGTCTTTTGCGTTATTAATAAGGCGAAGCCCATCGCGTAGCCATTGAATCGCTGAACCAGCTACAAAGATACTTCCTTCTAGCGCGTATTCAACCTTACCATCAATCCCCCATGCAATTGTTGTTAACAGTCCATGCTCTGATTTTACAGGCTTCTCTCCTGTATTCATGAGCATAAAGCAACCTGTTCCATACGTATTCTTCGCCATCCCTTTTTCGAAGCACGTTTGACCAAATAATGCCGCATGCTGGTCTCCCGCTGCTGCTGCAATAGGAATCTCTTCTCCAAAGAAATGATAGTCTACTGTTTTTGCATATTCTCCTGAAGAAGGCTTTACTTCTGGAAGCATAGACTTCGGAACTCCTAAAATATCTAATAGTTCATCGTCCCATTTTAAATCAAAGATGTTATACATAAGCGTTCTTGAAGCATTTGTGTAGTCAGTTACATGCGCCTTACCTCCAGATAGCTTCCAGATTAGCCATGTATCAATTGTTCCAAATAGTAGCTCTCCGTTCTCTGCTTTCTCTCGAGCACCTTCTACATTATCTAATAGCCACTTTACTTTCGTTCCCGAGAAATAAGCGTCAATTAATAGACCAGTTTTATCACGGAATAAATCATTATGGCCTGCTTTTTTTAGCTCTTGGCAAATTCCATCTGTTTGACGAGATTGCCATACTAACGCGTTGTAGATTGGCTTTCCCGTGTTCTTATCCCAAACTACGGTAGTTTCACGTTGATTTGTTATTCCAATCGATGCAATCTCTTTAGGAGAGACATTTTGATTGTTAAGTACTTCTGCAATAACAGAAAGAATAGAAGACCAAATTTCGTTGGCATTATGTTCTACCCAGCCTGGCTTAGGGAAGTGTTGCTTAAATTCTTTTTGTGCGACATCTACTATTTCCCCTGCTTTGTTGAATAGAATAGCTCGTGAACTAGTTGTACCTTGATCGAGTGCTAAAATATATTTCTTTTCCATAGTGATGACTCCTCCTTAAACTTTTTTCTGAGTAGGGTTATGCACGACGTACTTTTTGTCTTGTAAATCGACGTCTTTTTTTTCGAGCATCATAGTAAGTACGACAGCTCCTGCAAATAACGCGATAAAGATCCATAAAGCTGGTTGAATCGTTCCTTCAAAAATTGCCACGTACGTAAGCGATCCTAGACCACCACCGATAATCGGACCAGCAACTGGGATCCATGCATAGCCCCATTCTGAAGATCCTTTATCCTTAATTGGTAAAAGCGCATGCATAATACGTGGACCCAAGTCTCTTGCTGGGTTGATTGCGTAACCAGTAGTACCACCTAAAGATAAACCGATTGCAACAATCAAGAAACCAACAATAAGTGGATTCAATCCTTCTGTAAACTGATTCGCCCCGATAAAAAGAAGACCGATAACAAGAACGAATGTACCTAAAACTTCACTAAAAAAGTTAGATGGTGAATGCTTAATTGCTGGTGATGTTGCAAAGACACCTAGCTTCGCACCTTGATCTTCTGTTTTATTGAAGTGTGCATAATACTGGAAATAAACGAGTGTTGAACCAATCATGGCTCCAATCATTTGCGCTAAGATGTATGCTGGGACATCTCCCCATGCAAAATCACCAACTAGAGCAAAACCTACTGTAACTGCTGGATTTAAATGCGCGCCACTAATTTCACCAACTGCATAAACCCCTAATGCTACACCAAGCCCCCATGCTGCTGTGACAACGATCCACCCCGCGCCACTTGACTTCGTGTCCTTCAATACAACACCTGCTACTACCCCTGCACCAAAAATGATAAGGATCATCGTACCAAACACTTCACCTAAAAATGGTGACATAGTAAATCCCTCCCTTTTTAGAGACAAAAAAGACCAATGAAATGCAGCCGAGCATCGTACGCTACCCGGAACAGATTCATTGGTCTCCATAGTCTCCATGAATGAAATATTAACTTAACCCAATTAAAACAGCTTTTGAAAGCGTTGTCAATGGGTTTTTAATATTTTACTCCCACAATTCACGGTTAGATGTAGTGACGGCAGTAGCTCCAGCGTTGCAGGCTGCCTGAACCTCTTCCTTCGAACGAATTAATCCTCCTGCTATGACTGGAATCTTTGTCTCTCTAGATACTTCCGAAATAATGTGCGGAATAATCCCTGGTAAGATCTCTACACAGTCAGGATTAATCGTTTTCATCATTTGATAGCTTGACTCAAGTGCAATGGAATCGAGCAAAAACAGACGTTGTATAGTTATTAAATTAGCCTTCTTTGCCGTAAGTAAAACGCTTTTTCGTGTAGAAATTAATCCATCAGGCTTAATATCCTGACATAAAAACTGCGCTGCGTACTCATCACTCTTTAATCCCTGGACTAAGTCAGCGTGCATCAATACTTTTTTATCACTACGTTGGATCGTTTTGACAAGACTTTTTATTTGTCCGATGTGCGTGTTCAACAAAATCACGTAAGGGCTATTCGTCTTTAATGCCTTATCGATATCCTTTAAGTTTCGAATTGCTGGTAATACCTTGGTGTCTATTCCCTCTAACATGACACCCCTCCTCGTCCAGTAAATGCTCGTCTATGTCTACTCGTCCTCTACCGTATCAAATGTAAAGGTTGTTACCTTTTTGTACTCTTCGTCTGGTTTAACTAGCACTAAGTCAATGTGGTTTGGAATTTGCTGCGTCTCTAAACAAATAGCTCCGTGCTGGAAAACAGGCTTCGTATTCATCTTTGTGCCTTCTAATAGCATGTTGCCAGTATAAATGACTATAGCTTCGTCATCCGTTCTAATTGTCATTCTACGGCCACTTTCTTTTTCCATTAAAACAGCGGCAATCTCCCCATCATTTAATACAAATGGATGATCAATTCCACCTGACGCAAGAGTAATTTGGTCATCCTTCTCGTAAATGGCCTTTTTAAGAAGCTTAGGCTTTCTAAAATCAAATGCTGGATGCTCCTCCACTGAGGTTTTTGCAACAGGGAGTGATTCTGAATCGATTGTATAGAAATAATTGCTGTTTAGCATCAGCTCGTGGTGAAGAATCGATTTCGTTTTCGTGCCTGATAAACGGAAATAAGCATGCTGCGTTAAATTTATTGGCGTTGTTGTATCTGTTGTAGCATGATAGGTCACAACAAACTGATTCTTCTCTGTCAACGTATACGTTACTTTGATCGCTACATTACCAGGATAGCCACCTTCACCATCTGGACTTTTATACGTAAAAATAAGCTCATGACCTTTCTCTTCTACGTCCCAAAAGACGTGTGAGAGTCCTTTATTTCCTCCGTGTAGATGGTTGTTTCCATCGTTTTTATCCACTTCCGCCCTCAAACCATCAACGTGAAAAACGCCATGCTTTGTGCGGCCTGATGTACGACCAACTAGTGACCCTATGTACCCATCGTTTTTTTCATATTTTTTATAATCATCGTATTTGAGCAAGACATTCTCTATTTCTCCATGACGATCTGGCGTATATATACCTGTAAGCGTCGCACCATAGTTAAGTGCTGTCACCTTCATACCAGAATCATTATGTAATTCATATTCGTACACCGCTTTACCATCAAATCTACCGACCTGTTTCATATGACACTCCTCCTTTTATACTAGCCTACCATTCATTATATAAGAAAAAAAGGAAGGTCAACACAAGTATGTTTGACTCTTCCTCTTTATTAACCTTATTATTCGCTGTAATCAATACGATAAAGATCTTTTCTACGATCACGCCACTGTGTCACATTTCCAGATTTTCGAGAACGACGAAGAATCTCCAAGTCAACATCCCCGACTACAACTGTCTCAATATTTGGATGACACTCTCCAACTATACCATCTCTTGCAAAGGAGAAGTCAGATGGAGAAAAGATTCCTGATTGCGCATACTGGATATCCATATTTTCTACGTGTGTTAAGTTGCCGCATGTTCCAGCGATCATGGTGTACACCTGATTTTCGACAGCACGAGCTTGCGCACAATAACGCACTCGCAAATAGCCTTGACGATCATCTGTACAGAAAGGGGTGAAGATGATGTTTGCACCCTTCTCAGCCGCAATACGACCAAGCTCTGGGAATTCAATATCATAGCAGATTTGGATCGCGATCTTTCCGCAGTCCGTATCAAATACTTCTACTTTGTCTCCACCTTTAATCCCCCAATATTTGCGTTCATTTGGAGTAATGTGGATCTTGTACTGCTTCTCAATGGTACCATCACGACGGAATAGGTAAGCAATGTTGTAAATGTCGCCTTCCTCTTCAACGAAGTGAGATCCACCAATAATATTAACGTTATATTTAATCGCTAAATCAATAAACAAATTAATATAGTCTTCCGTGAAATCTGTCAATCTGCGAATCGCACGACTAGGGCTTTTCTCGTCAATAAACGATAATAGCTGCGTCGTAAAGATCTCTGGGAAGACGACGAAATCGGAGTTGTAGCTAGCACCAACATCCGCATAGTATTCGCACTGCTGTGCAAACTCGTCAAACGAATCGATCTTTTTCATCATATACTGAATCGCACAAATTCTAACCGGTAGCGCTGTTTTAAAGTGACGTTTTGACGTAGGTCTATAATCAACGTTATTCCATTCCATGAGGGTTGCGTAACGAAGCGATGCCTTATCATCGTCTAAATAATTACGATTAATACGTTTTAGTGTAAACCCGTTCATCACTTGGAATGTCAAAACAGGATCATATACATTGTGAGAGGTTACTTCTTCTACGTACTCACGAGGTGTATACTCAGCCGCATAATTCTTATAGTTAGGAATACGTCCACCTATAATAATACTCTTCAAATTCATTTGACGAGCAAGATCTTTACGCGCTTCGTATAAACGTCGCCCAATCTTCATACGACGATATTCCGGATGAACTGCCACCTCGATACCATATAAATTGTATCCCTCACTATCATGGTTTGTAATATATCCCTCATCAGTAATTTCATCCCATGTATGCTGATCATCATACTCATCAAAGTTAATAATCAAGCTTGAGCTTGTCCCAATAATTTCGCCTTCCGCTTCCACACAAAACTGTCCCTCTGGGAACATCTCAATATGGCTTTCTAACTGGTCTCTCTGCCAAGGGTCCATGTTAGGAAAACAAATTTTAGATAGCTCAATAATATCATCTATATCTTCTTTTTTTATGTTACGGATAACAATCTTTTTTTCAAATTTCGACATGTCTAATGAACTCATTTTTATTCCTCCAATCCCGTTGCCTTCATTAAATCTATACGAATTATAGGCGAATTGCAATAAACATCTTCCTCTAATACAAAAACCGTGTCGAATCACCTCCGACACGGTGTAATAGCTAAGCAGACTGCTCTTCTAAAGAAATATGAACATGTAATAATCCAAGCGTAGAACCCATTGGGATAGTAATAAATTTACGAGCCGAATGGAAGCGAGATGCTCCCTCGTTTACTACAGGTGGTGTGACATCAATGATACAGGACTCTTTAGATAACTCTGTCGCTGTTGATCCAGCTACCCAGTTACCAAACTCTTGAATGGCACTCCATCCAATCTCATCGAGTGTATCAACTGTCATTCCACCCATCATTGTACCTACAATTTTTTTAGCAGTATCTGAGGTTAAGGAACAGATGATTTGACCCGATAGCTCTCCACTAACTCCTAAAACTACCGCTACGTCATTAGAGTCAATGGATCCAATCCCCATATGAGGTTTATTGGGTGTTAAATCTACCCCAAGATGGCTTGTCATGATGGTTTTCGTTGCTCGACAAACAGCATTTATATGCGTTGCATTCATTCTACTTCCCCGCTCTCTTCTTTACTTAGATTCTACCTTTTGCCTTGTCTCTTGCCACTGCTCGCGAGCTCTCGCTACTATAGCTGGCTCTAGATGCTTATTTTTATGCTGAATTATTTTGGAGAAATACGTAATAGCAAGGTCTCTGTTACCTAGTTGTCTATGACTCTCTCCTAAAATAAACATAAGCGTTAGTTCTGTCATCTCCGTTGCTTTAAAATCACCAATATTATAAGACGTCTCATAAGCTTTAGTTGCGTATGTTAAAAAACGCCTAGTATTAGCTTCGTCATCTAAATATCTGTATAGCCAGGAAAGCTTTAAACAAACTCCTGCAACAACAATCTCAGGCTGCTCTGTTTTTTTTGCCGTTAAAATCGCTAGTTTATACGTATTAATAGCCTTCTCATAAGTGCGTTCCCCGTCAAAAGACTGCGAATGCCATTTATGAGTGACTTCTTCATGAAATCGAGTTTTAATTTCTTGTTTTTGTATAGCAGTAAAATTATCCGTGCTAGCAAAACCACATTGATCACATACATAAACTTCGTAAAGTAAAGGGTTGTGAAGAGGATTTTTATATTCTTTATAAAAATCATTATGTGATTCTGCAACTCGAATTGCTCTTGAACGAAGCTTTTTAGATGAATAAACATGCTCGCATATGTTGCAATGGAGTTTTTTATCATAAAGCGCTCCAATATCCTCCTTCATACCCACCCCTCCTCTAAGCGTATTGGCATAGTCACATTATATACGAATGGTTCTAAAGATGGAATAGCAAAGTCGAAAAAATGATTTATTATGAATAAAGAACTAGTCGAACTACTAGGTATTTTGTCAAAAACACGTATAAATTGTCGAATTTACGTTGACAGAAATGTGCACTAGTTAATTATACCCTAAAAAATATTCTACAAACAAAAGACCACCCATAAAGTATGGGTGGTCCATATATTTATCTACTACCTTTTTCATACGGTGTATTAAGTGCTTTTGGTGGATCTGCTTTACCTACAAATCCAGCCAGTGCTAAAATCGTCAACACGTAAGGTAATATCAAGAAGTAAACCTGTGGAATGCTAGACAGACCCGGAAGCTGCTGTGCAGACGTACCTAATGCCTGAGCAAATCCGAAGAATATTGCTGCACCAAGCGCTCCAAATGGATGCCACTTACCAAAAATTAATACAGCAAGCGCCATAAAGCCCTGTCCAACAATTGTTCCTCCTGCAAAGTTACCAGCAGATGTAATTGCAAAGACAGCTCCACCAGCTCCACCGAAGGCTCCACTTAGCATAACGCCAATATAGCGAAGACGATTCACTTTAATACCCATTGTGTCAGCTGCCATTGGATGTTCTCCGACTGAGCGGAGACGAAGTCCGAATGGAGTTTTGAATACAACGTACCAAACAACGAAAACAATCCCAATAGCAATATATGTTGTTAAAAACATTCTCGTGAAGAACATCGGACCAATCAATGGAATATCAGATAGAATTGGTACTGTTGTTGTAAAAATTCGGTCACTAATTGTATCTGTTTGTCCACGACCAAACACTTCTCGAACAATAAATACAGTTAGTCCAAGAGCTAAGAAGTTAAGTGCTACACCACTTACGATCTGGTCTGCACGAAACGCTATGGAAGCCACTGCATGAAATAAAGAGAAGATAGCACTTAAAATAATCGCGACAACAATTCCCATCCAAGGAGAAAGCGCTCCAAATCCTATAGATTCAAAATAAAGTGTACCAACAATACCGCCGAAAGCTCCCATTACCATGAGTCCTTCGAGTCCGATATTTACAATACCAGATCGTTCACTAAACAAGCCACCTAGAGCTGTTAGTAATAAAGGTGTAGCCGCAATTAGAGCAGCCGGTACGATGATATAAAGGACATTTAAGATAACATCCATTTATTTCGCCCCCTTCTTGCTTTGCAGGCGGCTATAGATCCAGCGAATCAAATAGCTTGAAGCTACAAAGAAAATAATAAATGCAATGATAATCTCAACAAGCTCAGGCGCAATACCAGCCGCAGCCTGCATATTGTTCGCTCCTTCTTTTAAAGCACCGAATAAGAATGCCGAGAAGAAAATTCCGAGTGAAGAGCTCGCACCAAGTAATGCTACAGCGATACCATCAAATCCATAGTTTGTGAAGGATGGAAGGATGTTTGCATATTGATATGTTCCTAGTCCAAGCATTGCTCCACCAACACCTGCGAACGCACCAGAAATAGACATAGAAAGTATAATATTTCCTTTTACACTCATACCAGAGTAAGCCGACGCATTTTTGTTATAACCAACTGAGCGAAGCTCGAAGCCACGCTTGGTTTTCCATAAAATAAACCACATTACGAAACAAGCTGCGATTGCTAGTAAGAACCCCCAGTGAAGTCGCGAAAATTGAGTAATCTGCATAAGCCAATCAGATGCTAAAGATGCAGTTGGTGCGATAATTTCAGTACGTTGAGCTGAATCAATGAAATAAGTTCGAATAATTGAATTCACAACGTGCATAGCAATGTAGTTCATCATGATTGTTACGATAACTTCGTGCACTTCAAAGCGAGCTTTTAATAGCCCTGGAACAAATCCCCAAAGCGCACCAGCAAGTGCTCCTGCAGCAAGTGCCATAGGCAGGTGAATAATCATTGGAAGATCAAACGTAAAACCTACGTAAACAGAAGTGAACCAGCCGACAATAAGCTGTCCTTCTACCCCAATGTTTAAAAGTCCTGCACGGAAAGCAAATGCTACTGCTAGACCAGAGAAAATCAACGGTGTCATACGCTGAAGCGTCTCACCGAAATAGTACGTATCCCCAAAAACACCTTGGAATAGCGCTACATAACCTGTAATAGGGTTATTTCCGCTTAATAACATAATAATAGCACCAGCTATAAAGCCAAACGTAATCGCTATTAGAGGGACAATTAACCCAAAAAATCTACCCTTTAACATTTCCGTCATGTCGTTGGTTCACCTGCTTCCTTAGAACCACCAGCCATCAATAGACCTAGCTCTTGTTCATTTGTTTCTTTAGCATCTACGATAGCTACAATTGTTCCTTCGTATATAACTGCTATTTTGTCACTTACATTCAGAATCTCATCTAACTCTAAAGAGATTAAAAGAACGGCACGACCTTTATCACGCTCTTCTACGAGCTTTTTATGAATAAACTCAATCGCACCTACATCAAGACCTCGTGTTGGTTGTGCTGCTATTAATAAATCTGGAGAACGGTCTATTTCACGTGCGATGATCGCTTTTTGTTGGTTACCACCTGAAAGAGCACGCGCAGGTGTTTTTTCATTTGGTGTACGAACATCAAATTCTTCAATAAGTGCTTTTGCCTTTTCATATATCTTGTTGTAGTTTAGAATTCCGTTATTTGTATATGGCTTTTGATAATACGTTTGTAAAAGGATGTTTTCACCGATTGTGAATTCAAGTACAAGACCATGCTTATGGCGATCCTGTGGTATGTGACCGACCCCTGCCTCTGTTACCTTACGAGGCTTATAGCTAGTCGTGTCCGTCCCGTTTACTTCAATCACACCGCTCTTCGCTTTGCGAAGTCCTGAAATTGCTTCAATCAATTCCGTTTGACCGTTACCATCAACACCAGCTACTCCAAGAATTTCCCCAGCCTTCACTTCAAGGTTCAAGTGATCAACTGCAGACACCCCTCTTGCATCTTCTACAACTAAATCACGAATTGACAAAATAGGTTCTTTTGGATTCGCTGGTCCTTTCTCCACTTCAAAGCTGATTTCGCGACCAACCATCATTTCAGCTAGAGAATTTTCCGTAGAATCAGCAACGTTTACTGTACCAATTCCTTTACCTCGACGAATAACCGTACAGCGGTCACAAACTTGCAAGATCTCTTTTAGTTTATGTGTGATTAGGATGATAGATTTACCTTCCTTAATCAGGTTTTTCATAATTTGAATAAGTTCTTTAATTTCCTGTGGTGTCAGTGCAGCAGTTGGCTCATCAAAGATAAGGATATCTGCTCCCCGATAAAGTGTTTTTAAAATTTCCACACGTTGCTGCATACCTACGGAAATATCCTCAATTTTAGAACGCGGATCTACTCGTAACCCATACTGATCCGAAATTTCTTGAACATCTTTCTCTGCTTTTTTAATGTTAATTGCACCATTTTTCTTAGGTTCACTACCTAAGATAATATTTTCTGTAACTGTGAAGTTCTGCACAAGCATAAAGTGCTGATGCACCATTCCGATTCCCAGATCATTGGCAACGTTTGGATCAGTGATGTTCACTTTTTCTCCGCGAACTCTAATCTCACCTTTTTCAGGCTGATACAAGCCGAACAAGACGTTCATTAATGTTGATTTACCTGCTCCATTTTCGCCTAACAACGCATGAATTTCGCCTTGTTTGACTTGTAGCGTAATGTTATCGTTAGCTACGATTCCAGGAAATTCTTTGCGTATTTGGTTCATTTCAATTACGTATTCCAAGTTAACAACCCCTATCAAGCTACTGAGAGAATAGCCACAGATTTTCGGATAAAAGTGTCGAAATCTGTCGTTTCATAGCAGAATTTTCGTGTTTTTTGTATAAACAAAGGCTAGCGCAAGACTAGCCTTTGCTTCATCTTATGTTGTAGAAGTCGTTATTAAAGCTTATAGAGAGCCAATAAACGCTTCATACTCTTCATCTGTTTGTGGTACTTCGATTTCTCCGTTAATGATTTGTGCTTCGTAGTCTTCAACCGCTTGAATCGCTTCATCAGAAACGTTGTCGCGAGTCTCTGCAATACCAACACCCTCATCATCTAAACCGAACTCAAGGATTTCTCCACCTGGGAATTCTCCGTTTAACGTTTGCTCAGATACAAGGTAAACAGCTTGGTCTACACGCTTAACCATTGAAGTAAGGATTACGTTTCCGCCATCCCAGCTTCCTTCTGTTAGTGCTTGGTCTTGGTCAACGCCAATTGCCCAAACAGTATCACCATTACGATTACGGTCAATAGCTTCAGTGAATAGTCCGTTACCAGTACCACCAGCTGCATGATAAATGATATCCGCGCCGTTAGAGTACATTGTATTTGCAATTTGTTGACCAGCAGATGCATCGTTGAAGTCTTGAGCATACTGAACTGCGATATCGATATCAGGGTTTACATACATCGCACCAGCTTTAAATCCACTTTCGAACTTCTTAATTAGTGGACTTTCTACTCCACCGATGAATCCGATTGAATCAGTTTCTGTATGCATTGCTGCTACAGCACCAACAAGGAATGAACCTTGGTGTTCAGCGAATGTAATGTTAGCAATGTTTGAAACTGGGTTTCCGTCAGCATCGTTTACAACTGTATCAACAATTGCAAAGCTTTGGTCTGGGTTTTGCTCAGCTACAGTACGGATATCGTCCTCCATTAAGAACCCGATAGCGAGCGTTAGTGTCGTACCTTCACGTGCTAAACGGTTTAAGTTTGGCGCGTAATCAGATGCATCACTAGATTGGATATAGTCTACGTCAGCTGCTGGGTAGTCTTCTCCAAATTGAGTTAAACCAGCCCAAGCAGATTCGTTGAATGAACGGTCATCAATACCACCAACGTCAGTTACCATCTTAGAAGAGAAGCCTTCGCCGTCTCCAGATGCGTCGCCGCCGCCATTGCCTTCGTTATTGCCTTCATTTGCTGGCTCTTCGTTTGCTGGCTCTTCGTTATCAGCAACGTTATCAGCTGCAGCATTGTTACCTGCGTCGTTTCCGCCACCATTATTTACTGGTGTTGTGTTCTCATCATCAGATCCACATGCTGCTAGTAGGACACCAGCTGCTAAAACGGATGAAAGTAAAACTGTTTTTCTTTTGTTCATGATGAAACTCCCCCTCAAAAATAACATAATTTTTTAAGGTTTCGAGTCTGTCGTTTGTCAGATTCAAAACCATGACACCATTATGACATACATTGACGAAAATGATAATCTTAAAAACGTTTACATAAAAGAAATATTTTACTTGTACGATGTCTGACCTCTAAAAATGACACACCAATTCGTTTGGTAGCGTTTTCTTCGGTCGAAATTAATATACCACTTATTCTGCCCAATAGAAATAGTTTTTTTACATTTTTTCATATGTTTTTGAAAGAAATTTATTCTATCAGGACATGTGTCCTTGAAACACAGAAAAAATAGTGCGTTCCCATTGTCTATCAAAAAATGTTAGAATAGTCAGTATATAATAGTAGAAATGGAGAGGTGTTCGGATGAATAAACATTCTGTTTTAGTTTGTGATGATTCAGACCTGTTTCGCTATCAGTTTGTACATGCTCTTGAGAGTGAACCTATGATAACGTTACTTGAAGCTAAGGATGGAAATGAAGCAGTAGAGATGTATCATACGCACGTTCCATCACTCGTGTTCATGGACATCGTAATGCCAAATAAAGACGGTATTCAAGCATTAAAAGAAATTGTGAGAACTCATCCAGACGCTAGCATTATAATGATGTCTTCGTCTAATCAGCATGCTCATCTTCGTCGTTCTGTTCACCTCGGCGCGAAATCCTTTGTCCAAAAGCCTATGTTACCTCACACAATTAAAGAATTATTGGAAGAATACATTTATCAAACAAGCTAGTTTTCGAGGCTGGAATCATATCCAGCCTCTTTTTTTACGATAATAGAATGTAGGTTGTAATACGCTCTCCCTTACATTCAAGAAGCCTCTTGCTTATATTTATCTACAATGCGGTTTAACTCCTCCGTCGTATCTTTTAACTCATTCGTGTTTTCTGCCACTTCCTCTACCTGATGCTGTTGAGAGTCCATTGTTTTCGTTACTTCTCCTATATTAGTAGTTGCACTAGCTGCTGTTTCAGCTGTTCGTTCGACAGTTTCTTCCATTTGTTCCGTTTGCGCTGCAATGCTCTGTATGGATGTCGCATTATCCGTTACTAATGATTCCATTTCTTTCACACGCTCAAAAATTTGTTCGAAATATGCACCTGTTTCTCTCATTTGTATAAGACCACGCTCTGCTTCCGCTGATCCGTTGGAGAGTGATTCGCTCACCTGCCTCGTATCTGTCTGAATTCGCTCAACAATTGTCGTAATCTCCGCTACTGCAAGCCTTACCCCTTCTGATAGCTTACGGATTTCATTTGCTACAACAGCAAACCCTTTTCCGTGATTTCCTGCTCTTGCCGCTTCTATCGATGCATTGAGCGCTAATAGATTAGTTTGATTTGCTATTTCTTCGATTGTTTGAACAAACTGTGCAATATCCTCCGATCGATCCCCTAATGATGTCACTCGACTAGACGACTCCTGAACCATTCGATTTGTCTTCTCAATTTCTTTTACCGAAGTGCTCATTTTTTTGTTGCCTTCTTTCGTCAGCTCACTAATTTCCTCAGACGATGCGTATAACTTATTACTTCGATCGTGCACCTCTCTCATATTAAGTGAATACGCCTTCATAGCACTTGAAATATCTAGAAAGGCATTTGATTGCTCTTCCATTCCTGCTAGTAATGTTTGCATAGACGAATACACGTTGGTGCTGTTCGTCTTTAAGTTTGTCGTAAATACTGTTAAGAAGTCCGTTTTATTTTTTACATCATCAGAAGTTGCTTGCATAGACAGCATGGTCTCCTGTAGTTTTTCTTTTACGTCATCTAAGGCACGTGATAGTTCCCCAAGCTCATCTCGAGTGTCATCCTTAATAGAAGGAACGTGAATATTTCCCTTCGTCAAATTTGAGCTATACGCTAAAATAGTGCGCAATCTCTTACGAATGCTTCGGTTAATAAGGATTAAGAGCCCGAGCGAGACGATCATTGACGCAAGGAATAATACACTTAATAATACAGTCACAAAATCTAAACTTTCATTTGTAGAAACTGCGGAGGACTCTCTCGCATCATCGACCATAATTCTAAGCTGTTGTAGGGCGTAGAAATTCCGATCTTTTATGGTTTGCGCTCGATTAATAATAACCTCGGTAAAGGTAATATTAGATAAATCTCCAGCAACTTCGTCAGCCTGTCTGAAGAAAAGGTCATTTAGCTGTGCGTCGTTTCCTTCTATTAGAGTAGTCAAGCTAACCATCTCATCTGTATCTAAATATGGGGTGATATCTTCTAAGAGTCGACTAAATTCCTCGCTACTTGCTGTATAGGCAGCTGTAATCTCTTCATTAGGGAAGAATATGTACTCCAATAAAAGACCATAGCGTTCCTCAAATAATTGCGTCATATCAGTGAGCATAACAGCCCGATCCCCACTCCGCTGTAATTCTGTCACATCATCTTTTGCACCAGCTAGCGCTGTATAAACAAGTAGTGCTGATAATAGAAAGAAACCTAATGTGCTAGCAAATACAACAGCATACTTTCTCGTTAGTCTCCAATGCCTTATTCCAAACCATGAAAAACGACGGTTACCTTTATTAGTTAATGATCGTTTAATGCCTAATGATTTTTTTCTCCCCATTAAAACCACCACTTTCCCCTTTAATGATATCGCTTACATTATAGCATGATTCTAAAGTCTTGTGTCATTTGATTTTACCAAATCCCAAAACACATCCATAATAGCTAATTTAGAAGATAAAACAGCTAGGAATTCACACGAAATGTGTAAAGTCCTAGCTGTTTTGACTTACTCCTTTTATTTATCTCCTCGTAAGGAGAGACCTTTAATAAAGTATCTGTTAAAAAATGCATAAAGTAGTAGTACCGGTAATGTGAATACCATAGAAGCCGCCATGATATAATTCCACTGGGTGATAAATACACCTTTAAATTGGTTTAATCCAACTGGTAATGTGTACATCGATTGATCAGACATGACAATTAGTGGCCTCATAAAATCATTCCAAGACGCCATGAATACAAAGATTGTCTGAGCAGCAAGCGCTGGCTTTGCCATTGGAAGGACAATACGAAAGAACGTCCCTACTCGAGAAAGTCCATCTATCTGTGCAGCTTCTTCTACTTCTTTCGGGAAGTTAACGAAAAATTGTCTCATCATAAAGATAAATGTCGCGTTTACCATAGCAGGAATGATGAGTCCGTGATAAGAGTTTAACCATCCTAATTGATTTAAAATAAGATAGTTTGGGATCATGGTAATTTGTCCTGGGATCATTAGTACTGCCAAGACTAAAATAAACATCGATTTTCGACCAGGGAAGGAGATTCTTGCTAACGCATACCCTGCCATCGAATTGAATAATAGATTTAAAGCAGTACCAATAACGGCTACTAGCACACTGTTAAACAACCACCTCATAAACATAGGTTGTTCCATAAAGATAAATCGGAAATTATCTAACGTAAAGTTTTGAGGAATTAAGTTCATATTATGCGTTAAAATTTCCTCTAACGATTTAAAGGAAGACGATAGTGCCCATAAAAACGGGAAAAGAGTAACTAACGCATAAAGAGAGAGAATTACGTAGAGAATCGAACGTTTTACACTTATTTTTTTCATAGTTAAACACCTTCTCTCTTCTTTAGTAAATAGTTTCTTCTTTCGATAGCTTTCGTTGAATAACGGTTGCGATTAAAATAATGAACGCTAATGCAAATGCCAGAGCCGCTGCATATCCCATTCTGCCAATACCGTCAAAAGCATATTGATAAATAAGTAACACGACGGTTAAGGTAGAGTTACTTGGTCCCCCTGAGCCTCCAGAGAAAATATACGACTGATCAAATAGCTGGAATGTTCCGATTATCCCCATAATGACAACAAAGGATGTAATAGGTCGTAATTGTGGAACGGTAATATAGCGGAATTTTTGGAACGGTCCTGCCCCATCTAATTCTGCAGCTTCGTAAAGGGAATCTGGTATATCTTGAAGGGCCGCTAAATAAATAACCATGAAGAATGGTGCTGTAGCCCAAATATTCATAATCATAATGGCAAATAAGGCAACGTTAGGGTCGTTGATCCAGTTGTACGTAGGTAAACCAAATAAATCTAAAAACTGGTTGAATGCTCCTTCAGGGTTGTACATCCACATAAAAATCAATGTAAGTACAGCTGAAGAAGTTAACGTTGGTAAGAAATAAACGATTCGAAAGAATTTCTCCCCTTTAAGCCCCGCATTAAGTGTCGCTGCGAGCACTAAAGCTAATAATGTTTGAGTAGGTACAACGATAATGACGTACTGGAACGTATTCCATAAAGCAATACCTGCTCGGTAGTCATCGATCATTCTAGCAAAGTTATCAAAGCCGACAAATTCTAAATTAGTACCGCCTAATAGCTCTACTTGATGAAAGGATAAGAAGATGGCGTAAATGATTGGTAATAATACGAACACACCGATAGTAAATAGTGTCGGTGTCATAAATAAGTATCCTTGTCCGGATTCTATTAAGGCTCGCTTTGAGTATGTTGGTTCCTTTCTCATCACGTTAACTTCCCTTCTAAAAAGATCAGGGCGCACGTATTCGCATTACGCCCTGACACTTATTATTCTACTTCTCTATTTGCTACGTCTTGCGCTTCTTGTAAAGCGTCTTCTAACGACTTGTTTCCTAAGAATGCACTTAAGAATTCGTTATTAAAGTTATTGTTGATGATCGGTAAGTTCGTGTCATCTGCCCATACCGTTGCGTAAGCAGCTGCCTCAGCAAATGGTGCACGAATCTCATCTTCAAACAGACCAAGCTCTTCCGATACAGAGTTACGTGTAGGTAATGCAAATCCTCCACCAGTCCACTCCGCCATACCTTCTGGACCTGTTAACCAAGAGATAAGCTCCCAAGCTGCATCCTTCTTCTCTGACTCTGCATTCATGACATATGCTACTGTATATGCCATCGATCCTTCTTGACCATCAATAGTTGGTAGTTCAGCAGTGTCCCAATTTAAGTTCGGGAATGTGTCCTCTAGGAAGGAAATTGTCCAGTTACCTTCCATCATCATAGCCGCGCGACCTTGGCCAAACATCTCTCCACCCCAGTCAGCACCAACGTCTGCAGGTACAGCTGCATAACCAGCATCCTTTAAATCAATGATCGGCTGTAGCGCCTCCACTACTTCAGGAGAAGCAAAGCTCGCTAAGTTATCAGTAGCGATTTGTCCACCCTTAGACTCTGCAATATAGCGAAGTCTTGCCAAATCAGCCACGACTCCAAGTCCGAATGCGTCCGTTGAGTCTGTTAAAATTTGCGCGTACTCCTCCATTTGCTCCCATGTTTCTGGAGGACCTTCTAGCCCTGCAGCTTCAAACATATCTACGTTATAAAACATCGCTAATGTAGATGTATCTTTAGGTAGACCATATGTCGCTCCGTCTCTCTGGAATGCTTCTAACAACGGATCTTCAAAATCATCTATATTGAAATCGTCTGTAATATAATCATCTAATGGCTCAAGCACTCCCGTTTCCATAAGAGCTGGTGCCTCAAAAGCATCTAAGAAAAATACATCGGCCGCATTCCCGCCAATTAATCGTGTGCGCGTTACATCCATATATTGATCAGCAATGACATCAAAGTTGACGGTTATATGCGGGTGCTCTTCCATAAATTTTTCGAGCGTTGCATTAAAAATCTCTGACTCTGCTGGGGACGAGCCCCATCCACTCAATGTAAGCTCAATAGGCTCTGCGCTCGATGCCTCCGAACCATCGTTGGTTGTGTTATTTCCATCCCCATTGTTACCTCCACACGCTGCAAGCAATAACGCGACTGCACTAAATCCTACTAAATGCTTTTTCATCCTTGTAAAACCCCTCTCCATTTTTACTCTATAGTGATGAGACATGTAGCCTAAAGGCTCCCCTCATTAGGGACTAACTTGTTCAAGCGTCGAAATCGTACATCCTGTTGTATTTAACAAAATATCTGTTTTAAACGAATTGTCTTCTCTCATTACCTTTATATTTAACACCCCATCAGATATAGCCATATCGGTTACCGTTAACTCGTCGATTCCATCAGGCAAGTATGGTGCTAGTTGAATCGATTTGTTTAACGCATCAGGGAATAATCCTAGCATGGCCTGTGTACACATGAGCGGTGTGCCTGCTGCCCAAGCCTGAGGGGAACAAGCAACTGGATATTTCACTGCCTTCTTTTCATATCCACAGAAAAGCTCAGGCAAGCGATCATATTCGAACGATGGCGCTACATCCATTAACCCTTTAATTGCAACTGCTGCTTCTTTAAAAAAGAAAGCTTTACTCATCCCTAAAATGATCAAGCTATTATCGTGCGGCCAAATGGTTCCATTATGATAGCTAATCGGGTTATAACCCGCTTCTCCTTTAGCCATTGTCCGTATGCCAAATCCAGAAAACATTCGATCAGAAAGGAGCATATTTACTATCTTTTTCGCTCTATCTTCTTTGACCATTAACGCTCTTAGTACATGACCTGGATTGGATGTAATTGTCCCAACCTGATCGTTATGACCATCTAAGGCAAGCGCATAGTAATCGTGTTCCTTCATCCAAAAGCTTTCTTCAAATGCAGCTGCTAATTTTGTGGCTTCATCCTGTAGCTTGTTTGATAATTCTTTCTTTCCAAGGTGGATATAGATACTGGCAAGAGACGTTTTCGCTTCGTATACATACCCTTGCACTTCTGCTAATGCAATAGGTGCGACTGCTAAATCTCCATTGCGATGTACGATAGAGTCTCCGGAATCCTTCCACCCTTGATTAGCTATACCTTTTGCAGCCTCTTGGTGGTATTCAACAAATCCATCCTCATCTCGATCCCCATAAGAATCTATCCATTCCAATGCACGAGACACGTTCTCTTCGAGTTCATTAAACAGCTCTAAGTCACCAGTCCACTTCACATAATCAGTGAGTAATAGGAGGAAAAGTGGTGTAGCATCTATCGTCCCGTAGTAAGGTGTAAATGGTACTTGGCCCGTATTAGCTAATTCTCCAAATCTCATCTCATGCATAATTTTTCCTGGTTCTTCGTCTCGCCAAGGGTCCTTCTGCTTTCCCTGTTCACTTGCCATCGTGCGAAGTGTTCCTTTCGCTACTTCCGGTCGGAACGGGATTAGTTGCATAGCTGCTATAAGGCTATCCCGTCCAAATGGGACACCAAACCACGGAAGACCCGCTACAGGAAATTTCCCGTAGCCCATATCTGTGAGTAGCACGCGCATATCGTCTACGCCACGCTTGATCAATCGGTTAAATACATCATTATTTGAATGTATTTTTGTTGTCGTCGCTTCCCACTCGGCATAGCTATCTTTTAAGGCTTGAAGAGCCTTATCTGCTTGAATTGGCGTTGATTTTTCATCGCCAATTTCCGGACATATAGCAAAAGTAACTGTTTCTGTTTCGCTATGCGAAAGGCTACATGTGAAGCCGATTTCCCCTTCTTTTACATAAGAAGGCACTTTGTCCCACTCAATTCTAGTCGCTCGCTCGATGCTATCTGCACCGCTATAATGAAACGTCATTGATGATGTCGATACATCGGTTTTATTCTTCGTCCCAATTTCCCCGTGCTGAAATCCTCTTATAATAAACATGTCTTTGAAGTCCGCTTCAAAGGTCATTTCGAAATTAAACACGATCGGTTTAGGTGCGAATGACGTTAACTGAATCTGTTCATATAAAACGCCATCATGTATAAAGCGCTTTCTTTTTATTTCGATCGATTCTCTCCACAACAACAATTCTTCCTCTGTCTCTTGATGAGGGTTCGTCATGATAATTTCTGCTATGTAGTTCTCATCCGCAGCAGAGGAGAGCATGATAGGCTTTTCTTTATTGATAGTTAAGGTCATTTCACTTAAAAATCGTGTGTCCTTTGTGTATAAGCCAGGTCCATACGTATGATCCTTCGGTATATCTCCATTCTCATCTGTTAATAAAAATAAATCGTCTTCTTTAATGACTCGATAGCTCATAGTAAGCCCCTTCCTTCTTCCCGAAACGTTTTGGTTTTTATCTAATATAATACCCGAAACGTTTCGGGTATCGTGTAAAGAAAAACTGCTTATCTTTTTACAGGAGCAGTTGATCCTCTCTTTATTAGTTGATTATCTAAAATCGTTTTTCTAGCTTGATCTGAGTTGGTTAACATCCCAATTAACAGCTTTGCAGCAACGTACCCCATCTGATATTTATCTTGAGATACCGTTGTCAAAGGTGGCGACGTATATTGTGCAAGTGTAATATCATCAAATCCTACAATCGAAATATCCTCTGGAATTCGCAGTCCCTTTTGCTGGATTGCTCGCATGGCGCCTAATGCCATAAGATCACTTGCGCAAAAGAATGCTGTGATGTCCTGGTGTTTAGTTAAAATATCCCGAGCAACTATTTCAGCCTGCAACTCATTAAACTCTCCGTTCGCTATGAGCGATTCATCGATCGTGATTCCAGCCGATGTGAGCTCTTTCTCATAGCCTTCTCGGCGCTTTTTACTTACTAGAGCTTGATCATGTCCATTAATAAAGCCAATCTTCTTATGACCAAGATTAACTAAATGTTTGACTGCCATCTGTGCTCCAAATACATTGTCTGTAGAAACATAGCCAACACTGTCACCTTCTAATTCTACATCAATTAACACACATGGGATTTGACTATCCATAATTTCAGTTAAATACGTGTCATTCATTCGGACACCTTGCATAATGACGCCCTCTACCTGTCTTTCTTGGCATAGCTGTGTATACGTTTTGACTTGTTGTTTATCATGATTAGTGCTAAATAAAATTAAATCATAATCCTCATCAGATACGGAATCATTGATCCCACACATGACCTCGTACGTGAACATATCCTTCGCGCCCGCTCGGTTTAAATCAGAGACAAGTAAACCAATTGTTTTGGACTTATTCATAACAAGAGTACGTGCAACAGCGTTCGGGCTATACTTCAGCTCTTTTGCTACTTGCTCCACGCGAGACCTTGTTTTTTCACTTACGTCACTGTAGCCATTAAGTGCTCTCGAAACGGTTGTCACAGAGACTCCAGCAATTTTCGCTATATCTTTTATCGTCGCCATGTCAACCTCCAAAACGTTTTGGTTATTGAGTACACTTTAACATGTAACCCTTTTCATGCGCAAGAGATTTCTTCAAAAGAGCCAATTATTAAAAATTCTACTGCACTTTTCTATTGAGATTAATGAGAAAGTTATTACTATTCCAGATTAAACTTTGCCTAGAATATATCATCAGCCTTAACCCTATCTGTTACATGAATGAAATTACATTTTTCCTGTTGAAACGCCTTTAAAATTTTAGGCTTACTATCTCTTTCAAATATTCTATTCCATTTAAACATATCAATAAGCATGTTAAAGGATGGGGTGTAGTTAGCAGTTTCTAGCCTCAATACTTGCCGTACAAATCGTTTTAAAATTCTCACCTGCCTTATTGTATAAGGAGTGTCTAAGAAAATGATTAAATCTGCCGCTTCGAAGCTTCTGTTTACCCAAGAATTACTATGAGCACCTTCAATTATCCAACTCTCTGTAGCAATAATTTCTTCTAAACATCTATCTCTATGTGGGTATGATCTTTTTCTATCTCCACACTTATGTCTTTCCCATACCACATTATCTAATTCATAATGCTTCGTATTATATTTTTTCTCCAAGGATCTAGCTAAAGTAGTTTTGCCACTTCCTACTGAGCCTATAATATGTATTCTATTAGGTATATGTCTAACCACTTAGAACCTCCGTATAAATGATTGGTACTTGCCATAAACTAGCCTCCACTACTTATTCTTTTCTATCGCCTTGAAATCCTGTTTTAATCGATCGATGTCATAAAAAAGCCGATCAAAAAAGCTCCTGAGGTTTAATGGGATCTTCTGTATCCATATTTAAAAGCCAGCATCCACAAAGTGGACGCTGGCTCTCTTCTTGCCAACTCTTACATTCTACTTAAAAGTAACGCTAGCTCCACACGAGTAATAGGTGCCTGTGGATCAAAGACTTCGTTAGTACGCCCTTGAGCCATGCCGTTGCCTACTAAAATCGCAATTTCTTCTTCGAATTGATGCCCGACTGTATCTGCGAAACTACCGCTTTCTTCTGTAGCCTCCAATTCAAACGCTCGTACTAAAATTGCCGCTGCTTCTCCGCGAGTAAGACCATTACTTGGTAAAAATCTACCTTGGTCATCCCCTAAAAAGATTCCTTCTGCTTTTAATGCATGCAGAGAGTTAACGTATGGATGCGAAGTCGAAATATCAGTAAATGGTGCTGAGGTATCTCCTTCATTTTCTAACCCAAGCATACGCTCTAAGAGTAGTCCTGCATGTAATCTAGTAATCGTGTTTGTCGGTTTAAATGATCCGTCCTCAAAGCCTTTGATGACACCAGCCGCAAGTAAAGAGCGAACATCATCGTAATACATGGAGTCTGGACCAAAATCTGTGAACGTGATTTGTTCTGTTTGAGCATCACCAAATGATGCTTCTCCGTCAATTACGTAAAGACCGAATGCTTTATCTGCTAACGAAATCTCTGATACGACTTGTCCAGTGAAGGCATCTCGGATCGTTGCATCTCCCGATACCATTGGAAGTGTAACAGTTTCCCCCACGCTTGGGCGCTTAAGGAAAGCTACAAGTGTCTCCTCTTCATTTGACCGTTCGAATGCTAGAATATCTTGCCCAGCATATAGCTCTTCATAGTCTCCAGTTGAAAGTACAGAAGCATAATCTGCACGTACATCAAGTAACGACTGGTAATGAGTAAATAGATCTCTATTTTGATCAGCTTCGTCCCATACCATCATTTCGCGGTACCAACGATCCTGCCATTCTGTGAATGGACGGTGATCCTCAGATTGCGACATTCCTACCTCCGTACCGTAATAAATAATTGGTGCACCAGGTAATGCGAATTGCGTAAAGCTTGCAAGCTTCAGGGCATCCGTATCCTCATTTAATTCAAATAGAATACGTGATTCATCATGACTATCTAAGAAGGTATTCATGATGTACTCAGGGTGATAGCTTGCTTCGTTTTCTTCGACGTAGCGCGTGATTCCTTCAAAGCTTCGCTCATTAGGACCAAACGCATCAATCATTGTTCCACGGATCGAAAAGTCTAATGCTCCATCAAGCTTTCCTTGGTACTCAGAAATAACGTCGCGGTTATCCCAAATCTCGCCAAATAGATATAAATCTTCGTCAATCTCTTTGACTGTATGTCTAAAGTCTACCCAAAAGCTTTGACTTGGTCCTTTTGCGTAATCTAGTCTAAATCCGTCAAAGCCAATATCTTCAAGCCAAAATGGAATGACTTCATCCATCATGTAAGCTCTTGTTTCCTCGTTATCATTGTTTAACTGTGGTAGTTCTCCAATACCATAGAATGTCTCGTACGAGCCATCCTCATAAAACGTATACCAATCATAGTATGGGCTCTCTTCCCCATTTTCTAACGCGTCCTGGAAGAAAGGATGTTGATTAGACGTATGGTTTGGTACGAAGTCATAGATGATCTTCATATCGCGCTCGTGTACTTCATCCACTAGGTTACGAAGCACATCGATATCGCCAAAGTTTCGATCAACTTCAAAGAAATCAGCAGGGTGATAGCCATGTGAATATGGACCATCAAACACTGGTGAAATCCAAAGAGTATTAACGCCTAGCTCTTCGATATAATCTAGCTCATCAATAATTCCTTGAAGATCTCCACCCATCCAATCCTTCAGAGCCTCTTCTAAAGGTAGATCTGAGTCTACGTCAAAGTTAATGGACTCATCGCCATCTTTAAAACGATCGACAAAAATATGATAGATCGACGCTTCTTTTGCCCAGTCTGGAGACGTATAATTTTCTACGTAGTAGGCAAATTCTGTCGCATCAGTAGAATTTAGCGCATTTGTATCGGCAAACTGTGAGCCTTCCCCATCAGCATCCCATACATCGATGACATACTTTACGCGTGTATTCTCCGTTTGAGCCGGAACTGTACCTTGAAGGGTCGATTGCCACTCGCCATTCTCTTGCTCTTCTGTCTCAGTTATAGTCAGCTCCACAGCGTTCCCGTTTTGTACAGCTCCGCGCGCACCATCTGGACGCGTGCCATCAACAGTTACATATGCCGCGCCATTCGTGATAGGGCCAAAGTGATCAACGGTTACCGTGATCTCTACCTCTTCCCCCGGACTTACAACATAAGGCTCATGCTGGTAGTTATGCACAACATTACTCGCAACCGGAAGACCTGTCCAAGCATCAACTTGATCTGTCACGACCGTACCTTCTTCAGAAAATACAGCCGATCGTCTTTCTTCAGATAACTCTTGAAAGCGCGAACTACCTAATCCATAACGATACTCTATCTCTTCTCCAGCTGGTCCTGCAATCGTTAACTCGAATAGTCCATCCTCGATCCTTTCCATGGGTGAAATGTCGTAGTTAAAACGATTTAACGATGATGCAACAGTTGGAACAACCCAATTTGGTGTAGCATCAGAAAGCTCTAACTGTAACGTAATCGAGCCATCATACTCTGTTGCTGGTCGTACTTCTACTTGGCGTTCATTTGTTGGGTGGAACACGAATTCATAGTCGCCAGACTGTGGCGTAGTAAATGTTAAATTATCTCCATCCATCCAGTTACCATCTCGGACAAACTTGTATTCAATAGTTACTCCACCTTGAAAGGTAATTGGTGCACTAACCCATACTTCATTTATTTCATCATAGGTAAGTGGATGATCTTCTCCATCCCATCTAAGTGGCGCCTCACTTCCTCTTACCACAACCTCTTCAAAAGACGGTTGTGCAAATGAAGGCGTGCCTGTGTTAGCTGCTACCGGTGTAACCGCTACCAAAAAAGTACTTACTAAAAGGACAACTGCCATCACTAATGATCCTAGTTTTCTCCCGTTCATCTTGTTTCCTCCCCATATTATGTAGTTGGTGAATCTACTTAGCGCTTGGTACTAATCAATGCAAACGATTGCGCAAGCGCTTACAAATACTATGATACAGGAAAGTATTTAGATTATCAAAGTAATCGTGAAACTTTGTTCAATATCCTTCTAAAGTCTCAATTCCTTTACCTTTGGTTTGCACCTTCGCTTCCTTCATTTACTCTTCTTTATTTTCATAAAAAAAAGACCGAGGATTTCGCCTCAGCCTTTTACGACATCATGATATTAGCCTTGTTTTCCAGCTTTTACCCAGCCAGCTACTTGTACAGTACGCTTCGCTTGGTACTTAACGCCTTCTTCTACGTCTTCTACCATTTTACCATCTTGTCCTTGAGTAACACTTACACCGTATGGGTTTCCGCCAGCTGCGAATGTTACAGGATCAGAGTAACCTGGTGAAGCGATTAATGCGCCCCAGTGGTGCATCGTATTGTAAAGTGCTAAGATTGTTGCTTCTTGTCCACCGTGTGGATTACTTGCAGATGACATAGCGCTAACTACTTTGTTTACAAGCTTGCCGTTAGCCCATAGTCCACCAGTAGTGTCTAAGAACTGCTTCATTTGAGCAGGAACGTTACCGTAACGTGTTGGCACACTGAAGATAATTGCGTCTGCCCACTCAAGGTCATCGGTTGTTGCATCAGGAACATCTTTCGTTGCTTCTGCATGCTCTTTCCATGCTGGATTAGCATCAATTGCAGATTGTGGTGCAAGCTCTGGAGCTTTAACAAGCTTTACTTCCGCGCCTTCAGCTTCTGCTCCTGCTTTAGCCCACTGTGCTAACTGATAGTTCGTTCCTGTTGAACTGTAATAAATGACTGCTACTTTTACATTTGCCATTGTATCCGACTCCTTTTTTTGTCCAAATAGTTTTTGTAGAAAACTCATCTACCTTCACCTACATTCCTTTAGTTACAAAAGAGAGCAAGCAAAAACTTACCTCTAGACACATACTAACATAAAGTAACTAATAATAAAATATTTAATCACTTTATTTTTGAAAGTTTATGTAGTAGGACGAATTTTCTAAAGCTGGACATATACGGTATACCCTATTTAGTCAGTTTGTATGCAAGTAATATTGCGCAAATTCCTGCAACTGCTTTGCCAACCATCATAGGGACGACATAAGTAGGTTCTACAGCAGCCGTAAAACCTAAATGACCTCCTAAGATAAATGCTCCACTTACGGAGAAAGCGATATTCATTACTTTAGCTTGATCATCGAGCTCAGATAATTTTGCATACATGGGAATACTGTGAGCTAGCTGCGTAATAAATCCTGTCCATGCTTCATGTGAGACAGGAGTTTTATTTAGTAGTGGAGCTACTCTTGGAATACATACTGTGGATATAAATCGTACCAGTGGAAATGCTCCAGCAAGCGCTAATACGATGACACCTACGATTTCCATTGACTCACGAAATGGAGTAAACCCATTGATAAGAACTACTGGTGTAAGCTCTTGAATAGCCACGATAATTAATACGATACTAATGACCGCTGTCAGTATTCGTGCAACTACTAAAAAGATAGCAACCGTTATATTTTCTAAAAATCGAATCCCTAAAAAGATTACTAGTACAAACAGAATGACGGGTAACAAGTTTGTTAGTAAAAAGAAGGTCGGGAATCCAGCAACTACCCCAGCAAAATATGCTCCAATAGGAATTGGAATGATTCCGTACATGATCCCTTTTGCAAAAACAGGGGTATCTGACTTTGCTATAATACCTAATGCGACTGGAATCGTAAAAACGATTGTTGGTCCGAGTAAAGTGGCAAGAAATATTCCGGAAAAAATGGCGGCTTCCTGCGACTGTGCCATTTCAGATGCTAAAGCGTAGCCACCCATATCGATTGCAAGGAACATCCCAGCTATCATGGCTGGATCTGCTCCAAGCAGTCGAAATAATGGCGACAAGGTTGGGGTTAATAGTTGTGCTAATAGAGGAGCTATGGAAATCATCCCAACCATGACAAAGGCTAATGAACCCATCGTTTTAAACCCATCATCAAACGCCTTACCGTAACCGTATTTATTATGTAAAAACTTATCGACGATCCCTACGATGAAAAAGAGAAGTATAATAGCAACAATAAAGTAGTTAATCCACAACGTATAAGGGCCTCCTAAACTTTAATTCAAAAAAAGTGCCATGACTTTACGTCGTGGCACGGAAAAAGCACGTATACACCTAAAATTACTCAAAAAGAGATGGATCAAGCTCTTGAATACCGATCATTAAAAGAGCCTCTCGCTCTTCTTCCGTCAGTCTATCCATAAGCTTTTGTTCTACCTCTTTCCTCTCTGACTCCGTCATTCCACGAGAAGCTTGTTGAACAACCTCTGTAATTTCTCCCATCGAAAACTTCGACATAACTAGTTGAGTAGCTTCCGCTTTTGATTGAACAGGTAGGTCCTCTCGCGGAGTGTTAGCTGCCTGTGCTTGAAGCCTTGCAACCTCTTCTCTAACTGTTGGATTCTCAAGGGCATAGGCAAGCGCACCACCAGGAGCAAGCTCTGCTTCTACCTCTTGGAATACAGTATCAGACGCAACATTCATTAATAGCTGATACCCAGCATAAACTCCCACACCTAAAACTACTAATATAGCGAGTGGAATAACAATAAGACGACTTTTTTTACGTTTTTTTCTTCTTGATTTCACAGGATTCACCAAACCTTAAAGTTCCATTTCCCTCATTATATGATACACCTAACCATGCCGCAATAAGAAACATTTGGCGATTCGACGCTTACGAAGAAGTAGGTAATGTGACGGCACAGATTGTTCCAACATTCTCTTCGCTTGTAATCCGAAGCTCCCCACGGTGATCTCGAATGATTTGACTAGAAACCATTAAACCAAGGCCCGTTCCCTTTTCCTTCGTAGTAAAAAATGGTTCTCCTACTTTTTTCAATAGCTCTTTTGGTATTCCAGTACCATTGTCTTCGAAAAATACTGTGACGTCATCCGTATTCTCTTCAGCGACAACTTTAATTTGAATCGTACCACTTTCCATCGCTTCTATAGAGTTTTTAATAAAATTTACAAAAACCTGCTTAATCTGATTCTTAATGCATCTAATGTACACTTTATGTTCAGGCATATCGGTTGTGATATAGATATTCTTAATAATTGCCTGCGTATTTAAAAGTGTCACTATATCATTAATAATGTCTTGAACAACGGAATCCGAATAATGCATAGACGGAGGCTTCGACAAAACGAGTAGCTCTGTTAAAATCTGCTCAATACGATTAAATTCCGAATTCATAATATCAAAATACTCTTGCTTTCTTACTCCACTCATTTCCATTAACTGTAGAAAGCCTTTTAATGCAGTAAGTGGGTTTCGAATCTCGTGAGCGATCCCAGCAGCTAATTGTCCTACAGCAGACAGCTTATCTGACTGGTGTATAATCTCTTCCGTTTTCTTCTTTTCAGTCACATCACGAAACGTACATACGTGACCATAGATCTTGCCATTTGTACGAAGTGGAGAAATCGTACAATCAACGATTGCTAGCGTGCCGTCCTTGCGTACAATCGTCACGTTATTACTATTAATTACGGTAGAAGACGTTTTATTGTCGGTTCTATTTAACATTTTATGTAGAGCATCGGCCTGCATAAGTAGTTGATCAAAGGTGTTTTTCGATAACTCCACACGCTTATATCCAGTTATATCTTCAGCAGCAGCATTCCAAATTATTACTTCATTTCGGTCGTTAAAGCCTGCAATTCCCTCATCAATAGAATTAACAATGAGCTCATTAAGAGAAGACAACTCATCATACATATTTAAACTATGACGCTCGTCTGTTTGATCTTTTACAATGCCATAAACGCCTATAATCATTTCATCAATAATAATAGGAATAAAGCTAATAGATAGGTGCAACGCATTTCCTACCAAATCAGGCAAAATAAACGTAGCGCTTTGCGGGTTTCCGTTTTTAGCTTCATCAAATAATACTCCTAGAGAGCGATAATGATCTTTCGACATATACTGGATAAACTGTTCTCCTAAAATTTCTTCTTCAGTTACCTTAAACAGTTTATTAAAAGCGTCGTTTACCGCTAACAAATGACCATCTAAATTGATTGAACAAACGGCGTCAGGGTGCTTAGAAAACAGCGTCCGATAGCTCTCCCTTATCACATCTGACGAAACAAACCGTTCTCCAATAGCTCGAACTGTGATGATTACTTCATAAGAGCGGGGACGAACTTGTATGCTTAACCAACTTTTAAAGCAAGTATCGTACTCTTCTACTTCTACTACTTTTTGCCTTGCCAACGCTTCTGAAATTGCTGCAATTAACGAAGACTCCTTAATATGGGGGTGAATATCCCATAGAGATTGTTCAGTAAGTAGATTTACATTCTCGCCAAGTAGATGAACGGCTGCTTGATTAGCATACGTAATATTCCACTTTTCAGAGACAATCAGAACTGCATCGGTCACAAAATCCAACGCTTCCAATATGGGAAGTGACGGCACACGGGGCGTCTCAGTATGCTGAAGTAAGGAATCGTAAAAATCCCTTTTGATGTCCCTTCCTAATTTCATAGAATCTCCACCTCTATATAAATTCAATTTTCTGTCACATTCTTTATCCCCTATTTTACCAAAAATATGCTCATCTGTACGAAAAATAATGAGAAGATCAGAAAATACTTATCGTCAAATGTCGAGAAAATTCGAACGAACTTTCTTAAAAAGGGGATTGCAGGAAATTTTGCAATCCCTTCACACTATATCCACTACTTTTATGCGCCAGGTATAAAGTATTACAATTACCAAATAATAGTCTAATTATCAATATAACCCTTTGTAATATATGCCTTAAGATGCAATTATAAGAAGAATACTTATTTTGTTTTAAGTCCAGCTGCCCTTTGTAACTTTTCCGCTATCTTTAGGTAGTCTTCATCTGAAACTCCTGGTGAAAATGACTCAGGTATTGGCACTAAATCCGGAATTGGACCTCCAGGTGGCGTTCCTACAACAACCTCAAGCGTTCCTCCGTCAGGATGCTGTCCCTTCCATATTTGAGCTATTTGCTTATAATCGGTCGCACTCCATGTATAAAGCTTACGTTGGCTTCCCATCGCCTCATATTTTCTCGCTGTGTCAAACCTTGCATTTGCAAGATCTGGTATTGGTAGCATCTTTTTAATATCGACTCCGGTGATGATCTCAAGCGCCTTGGCATAAGCTAAAATATGCACACCACCTCGGACAAGCAGATACCCTACCATCTCTCTCGCAACGGGGTGATCGGTCATCTCATACACCCTCATTTTATGCGTTCTAGCCCCACATTCTAAGAAAAAGTTATGCAGTAAATCAAGTACAAGGTTACCACTTGAGAATACATAGTCACCCGTCCATGGCTTGCCCATGGAGTCGACTGGCAAAGCGGTTTGGGCAGAAGCAATAAAATGATAGGAATTCCTTAAGTCTTTGGCGTTTTGCATGGGAGTAGTATCTGGGTCTCCTGGAACAGTCGTCCCTGCGATCATTTGGTTAATCGCGTTCGAAACGAGCTCCACATGACCAAGCTCTTCGGCTGTTATACTTGCAATTAAATCATAAAAAGGTCGAAACTTCGTTTTTTGTCTAAAGTTAAACGATTGAAACAAGTAGTTGTTTAACGTCGACATTTCACCAAATTTCCCACCGAGTAATTCTTGCACTGCTGCCGCTCCGTTTGGATCCGGCGACGAAGACATAGGCAAATCGATTTGAAGTTTGTTAATACGAGTAAACATTCGATCCCCCCTCCCTTATATGTATTCAGAGGGGAATCAAAATATTTCTTTAAGTTATGTAGATCCGTCATAAAGTAAGTTGTCGGTAGAATATTAAAAAACGAACGGCAGATAGCCATTCGTTTTTTTGTGAGTCATGCTTATTTAATTGTAGCTCTCATGTACGTTAAAATTGCTTGGTCTAATCGATCATCCTCTTGCCAGCGTTCTTCAAAATTTTCTCTCATAAAGTAGGTTTGTAATGCTTCTTGGACATGATCAGAATAAGATGTATCCCGCTCTGCTAAGATTCCCTCTTTTTGCAGTAAATCCTGTACTTCTGAGAGCACATCTCCCTCAAGCTTTAAAAGACTATCCTCTGATGGTCGTGAAAAATAGAGTGTATGAAGATCGTGCAGACGAATTAATTCCTTGATAGGCTCCTTATGGTCATCAACTCGAAGGTCGAGCTTTCGATCATTGTACCCACCATATCCTCCTTCTTCTTGAACAACCAGAATAGCAGCTGACTGCTTACCTCGTGAGTCACCTCCAGCATCTTGAGCTTTATCAAGAGCTTCTAAGAGTCGCTCAGCTAATGAACCTTCTGTCTGTTCAAAGGTTTCTACTAAAGCTGTAACCGTATCCTCACTTACTAAAATATTTCCTTGAGCACTACAGTATTTCCCTAACTTATGGCCTGCATAATCATAACACTCTTCCCCAGTAAACGCGTGCGCTTCCCCGTTAGCATTCATGACGGCAAATTGTCGTAGCGCTTGGTCTTCATCTGCTTCAACGAGCTTATGTACAACCGCTTCTGGAGAAAGCCCTTGTTCGAGTAAGGCTAATCCGTCTGGACCAAACGCAGTATTCGCGTAGGATTGTGTAGCAATTGCACCTACTCCTGCTTTAGCCCAAGGTACGACAGCACCAACTCCTAAAAATTTTGATTGAACTGCAATCCCTAACTCTTGTGTCTCTGGATCAAATGCTACTATTGAAAATGTGGCTACTTTTGCCTGTTTCTTCTTCATCTCTCATCACTCCTCTTAGTTAATATCTTAATCTTCTGAAAGAATCACCGTCAAGCAGGAGATGTTTAATCCAGGTTTCCCACGGGAAGATATTTCGTAGCGAGAATTAAAAAAGGAGTGTTTCATGTGAATGTTTTAGTTATAGGAGCAAATGGACAAATCGGAAAGCATATAGTGAAAATGTTAGGACTAAGCACGCAACATAACGTTAAAGCAATGATTCGCAAAGAAGAACAAATTAGTACAATGGAGGAATTAGGCGCAGACAGCATCGTTATTGGCGACCTGGAAGAGGATTTCTCTCACGCTTTTTCAGACGTTGATGCTGTGATATTTACAGCTGGCTCAGGCGGAGATACAGGCAAAGATATGACTGAAAAAATTGACCGCGAAGCTGCCATCAAATCCGTTGAATATGCAGAGAATAGTAATGTTAAAAGATATGTTATGATCTCTAGTATCGGTGCAGATGCACCAGAGAAAGCAGATGATAATATTCGCCATTATATAGAAGCAAAACGTGCAGCTGACGATGCATTAAAAGAGAGTGGTCTTACGTACACAATTTTAAGACCAGGTCCGCTATCTAATGATGATGGTCAAGGTACAGTAAAAGCGACGAAAAAGCTCGATTCTTACGACGGTTCTATCCCACGTGAAGACGTAGCGAACGTGGCTGTTAATGTGCTGACATTAGATGAGACATATAATGAAATCATCGAGCTACTTTCAGGAGACACTGCAATTGGAGAAGCTCTTAAAACGTTTAAATAATCGTGACATAGGGTGGTGCTTACAAAGCACCACCCTTCTCTTTATCTATTAGCAGAAAGCTAATTGAAAAAAACGTTGAATAGAGCTATAATAATACAACCGTGTACCATCATTCATAAAGGAGGTAAACGCATGATAGCAGCTTGGAAAGAAAAAGAAAAACATGAGCAAGTTCACTTAATTATTACGTTTGCGATTATTGGTGTTGCAGCTATTATTGGGTTAATTGTAGGTGGAAATGAAGAATGGTTTGCTTCACGCAACTTTTCTGCTGGCTACATGGCAGGTTCATTACTGTCAGCTCTAGTTTTATTCTTAATTTATGTTCTAATTAGTCCACTATTTATAAAGAACAAATAAAAAACGCGTCAGTAAGCGCATGCTTACCGAACGCGTTTTTTATTATTACATCAAAGCTCGCCATGTTAATGGACCGACGATGCCATCCTGCATGAGATTCCGCTTTCCTTGGAAAGCTTTCACCCCACTTTCCGTCCTTGGACCAAATACACCATCAACTGTAAGTCCTCCAACAAAATACTGAAGATGTCTAACCAGTATTCCTTTACTAGACAGCTTTAAAATCGGTACCTTCCCTACTAGTTTACTTACAGGTAAGCCAGGACAAACAGTTTGTTGATTTGCATGATCCTTGTGACCCTTCACATGTTTAATCGAATATCTTATTTGTAATATCTTTACAAGCAGGGTCAATACATCCGTTTGTTGAGTAGTAAAAGATCCATTTCCAACTAGACAAATACCAATATTATAGGTGTTATGCAATCTTGTATGAATTCCGACGTTTTCGACTCCAAGACTCCATTCGATCGTGCCATCTCTTAAAATAACATAGTGATATCCAATCCCAGGCCATTTATTAAATCTTACGTGGTGATTCGCAAAGCTCGCTGCGCTACCCTCATCTGTCGCACTATGATGAATCGTGATCATATTCCATGCAGTTTGGCGCTTATACGTCCCTCTCCCTCTTGCTAATACACTCCTCTTGTCCTCACACAAAATAAATTCACCCAATATTTACTGCCCCCTTTTAACTGGAAAGTACAGATGTACTTTTATAAAAGGGGAGAATACCTATTCGCTAAAAAAGCTTTTTAACGTCTTATAAATATCCGTTCGATCCTTCATCAATTCTGACCTAAATCTTTCGTGATTGACGTCTTTATATAAATTCATCAACGTTGTTTTTCGCCCATACTGATTCACTTCCCCATACCCAAACATATTACTAATTCCAAGTAATTCCTCAATATAGTTTAAACAACGCGGATTATCAGAGTGCAAATTATCTCCGTCTGAAAAATGGATCGGATAGCTGTTATACCTGCTTTTTGGATATCTATCTTTTAAAATTGATAATGCAAGCTCGTAGGCAGACGAACAAATCGTTCCGCCACTTTCTCCTTTAGTGAAGAAGGCTTCCTCATCCACTTCCTTTGCCTGTGTATGATGAGCGATAAAAACAACTTCTACATGCTCATAAGTGGTACGTAAAAATCGTGTCATCCAAAAGAAAAAACTACGTGCCATATATTTTTCAAACGAACCCATACTACCTGAGGTGTCCATCATGGCAATGACAACTGCATTGGATTCAGGTCTTGTTTCCGTGGTCCACGTTTTGTAGCGAAGGTCCTCTTTTGTTATAGGTTGGATAGAGGTAACTCCTTGCTGAGCATTACGCTTTAACGCGGCTTTAATCGTTTGTCTTTTATCAATGTTGCCTAGGAGCCCGTGTCGCCTTATGTCGGTAAATGCAATATCGTCGACTAATAACTCATCTTGTTGACGCTTTTCCAAATAAGGAAGCTCAAGCTCACTAAAAAGTAATTCCTCCATCTCCGCAATGGACACTTCAACCTCTTGGAAATCCTCGCCTGCCTGGTCACCAGCTTCTCCTTTTCCACTCTTTTGTTTTTGCTTCCCTTGAGCAACGACATCGCCTACCTCCGATTCACCATTTCCTTGTCCTACATGGTCACTTTGACGATACCTTATTTTATATTCCTCTAAGGAACGTATCGGTATTTTAATTTTTTCTTTTCCTTTCGACATCACAATAGCTTCCTCAGTAATCATCTCCGGAAGGCGGTCTTTAAGCACCTGCTTAATCTTTTGCTCATGGCGCATTTGCGCTTCATGTCCCTTCCGATGTAAAGACCAATCCTCGTGCGAAACAGAGACGACATTCTCTTCAGATGGCATCTGCCCTCCACCTCACTTTTCTCTTTATGTTAAGCTTATGCATGGGTCAAGAGAAGTTGTCTATAATAATGGATAATTGCTTCCGACTTGATTTTAGTGACCAATCACGCGTATAATACGAAATTGTGGTCTTTCACGCCCCTTTTGTCCTAAATTGTCGTTTTCAATGAAAAAATTAGGGTAAATAACAAAAGATAGAGAGAGGAGATGTAAAAATTGAATAAAGTAACTATTGTATTTTGGGTAGCATTAGGAATATTACTATTATTTATTGGTTACGGTGTAATTGCACCAGATTCATTTTCAGAAGTAACTGGAGACATGACTAGTTGGATATCTGATTCTTTAGGGTGGTACTATCTACTCGCAGTCACAGGATTTGTCTTGGTTTGCTTATTCCTTGCGTTCAGTCCGTACGGAAAAATCAAGCTAGGAAAGCCGGACGATAAGCCGGACTATAGCTATTTAACATGGTTTGCTATGTTATTTAGTGCAGGTATGGGTATTGGGTTAGTCTTTTGGGGTGCCGCTGAACCAATTTCACACTATGCAATCAGTCCTGCAACACAAGAAGCTGGATCAGATGCCGCTGTAACAGAGTCACTACGCTATGCGTTCTTCCACTGGGGTATTCACGCTTGGGCTATATACGCGATTGTAGCGATGTCTCTTGCATACTTTAAATTCCGTCATAACGCCCCTGGTTTAATTAGTGGTGCTTTAACTCCTGTTCTAGGTAAGTATGCTAAAGGCCCAACAGGTAATGTGATTGATATTTTAGCAGTAACTGCTACAGTTGTTGGTGTTGCTGGTACACTTGGATTTGGTGCATCACAGATTAATGGTGGTTTAGATTTCTTATTCGGTATTGGTAACAATATTACGATTCAAGTCATCATTATTGCAGTTGTAACAGTGCTATTTATGCTTTCGGCATACACAGGATTAAATAAAGGAATTAAGATTTTATCTAACGTAAATATGGTTTTAGCTGGTCTCTTACTTCTCTTTATGTTTGTATTTGGACCAACTATCTTCAACCTAAACCTATTAACAAACACGATCGGAACATATATTCAACAGCTTCCATCGATGAGCTTCCGTATTTCACCACTTTCAGAAGATGAGCGTTCTTGGATTAACGGTTGGACAATCTTCTACTGGGCTTGGTGGATTGCATGGGCTCCATTTGTAGGTTCCTTTATCGCTCGTGTCTCTAAAGGGCGAACAATTCGCGAATTCGTTTTAGGGGTTCTATTAGTACCAGCTACACTGAGCTTCATATGGTTCTCTGTATTTGGTGGGTCCGCCATTTACTTAGAGACAAACGGTATTGCAATGATCTCCGAATTAGCTACTGAAGAAGCATTGTTTGGAGTACTAGAACAATACCCATTAGGTACGATTATGTCCTTCCTTGCGATTGCCTTAATTAGTACATTCTTTATCACGTCTGCCGATTCAGGTACATTTATTCTTGGAATGCAGACAACAAACGGCTCATTAACACCACCTAAGATGGTGAAGCTAGTATGGGGTCTTATTCTTTCCCTAACAGCTGCTATTCTCTTATACACAGGAGGACTTCAGGCCTTAGAGAATGCGATGATTATCGCAGCTCTTCCATTCTCCGTTATTATGATTATGATGGCCGTATCGTTAGTGAAGTCTCTTCGAACCGAGAAGCACTTAGTTACTAAAAAGAAAAAGAACGCATAAAGCTAATTCTTTTTAAACGAGTTAAAGGGCAGAGATCAACATGGTCTCTGCTCTTTGTTACTTAAAAAAGTCCCTCTAACAAGTAGATTACTCAACCTGTTAGAGGGACTTTTTCGTTTAAAAGAATCGAACGCTTTTAGGTGGCCAAAAAGCCATATTAACCCTACCTACAATTTCTTCTAGTGGGACAAATCCGATATCTCTAGAATCGACGCTATTTTGTCTATTATCACCTAAAACAAACACATGTCCATCAGGTACTACTGTCTCTGATGTTACTTCCTCTAACGTAAAATCTTCCGTAAAAGGCTCTCCGTCATACTGTTCTCTGTGATAATCGAGATAATCCTCTGAAATTGGCTCATCGTTTACATATAAAATGTCGTCTTCGTAGTAAAGCTCATCACCAGGTAGTCCTACTACACGTTTAATATAGTCAGATTCTTCGTTTGCGTGAAATATTATGAGATCGAATCGATTAGGTTGGTTGATTTCGTAGTTGAATTTATTTACGATAATACGCTCACCATCATGAATAGTTGGCATCATTGATTTACCGTAAACAATGTAGTTTGTAAATAAGAACTCTCGAGCAACGAAGGACAAGACGACTACAACAGCAATGATCCGAGCAACATTCCATACAGTTCTCTTGACGCTTCTGGATGCTTTCGCCGATGTATCACTCTTCATATTAGGTTCCTCCATTTAATGTCACTTACATCCTTTCTTTATGTTCTATTAAATAATATAGCCCGAAAGGATCAGTTTTAAACGGTCATCCTATTATTTAATCATTCTGTAACATTGTCATATCAGTGTGATTGATCTAAAAATTTGTACAACGCAAAAAGCCTATACACCATTGTGTATAGGCTTTTTGCTAACAACCAATTAGCGGTTTAATAAACTTCCTACATATTTTAATAGATCATTCGCTGAACGTGATGTATAACCGTGCTCATCAACTAACCTAGCAATAACCTCATTAATTCGCTTTAGCTGCGATTCGTCTGGTGTAGCCGAGGATGTCGTAATCTTAACTACATCCTTTAAATCAGCAAACAGCTTTTTTTGTATAGCTTCCTTTAGCCTCTCATGCGACTCATACTCAAATCGCTTCCCTTTTCGTGCAAATGCTGAGATGCGTATAAGAATTTCTTCTCTAAAAGCTTTCTTTGCGTTTTCTGATACGCCAATTTGCTCTTCGATGGACCGCATTAGTTTCTCATCTGGATGCAACTCCTCTCCAGTAAGTGGATCATGGAGCTTATTTTTATTACAATACGCCTCTACGTTATCTAAATAATTATTAAGAAGTGTTTTAGCGGATTCCTCATAAGAGTAAACAAATGCTTTTTGAACCTCGCGCTTTGCAAGATCGTCATATTCTTTACGCGCTAATGTAATAAATTGGAGATAGTCTTCTTTATCCTCTTCTTTGATAGACGCATGCTGATTAAGGCCGTCTTTTAGTGAACGAAGAATATCTAGCGCATGAATAGACGTTAAATTGTTGCGAATAATTGCGGATGAAATTCTATTTATGACGTAGCGAGGATCAATGCCACTCATCCCTTCATCAGCAAACTCTCGTTTAAGTTCAACAACATCCTGTTGGTGAAAGCCCTCTATACTCTGACCATCATATAGCTTGAGCTTTTTCATCACATCGACTTTATGTTTTTTTGATTCCTTGAGTCTTGTTAGTACACTAAACATGGCTGCTATACGTAATGCATGCGGCGCAATGTGTACGGAGGCTATATCTGATTGCTTAATCATTTTCTCGTATATTTTTTCTTCTGCAGATACTTTTAGATTATAAGGTACTGGCATGACGATCATACGCGAGTGAAGCGCCTCATTTTTGTTATTAGCAATAAACGACCGGTATTCCGCTTCATTCGTATGAGCAATGATCAGTTCGTCTGCAGATATAAGTGCAAATCGTCCTGCCTTAAAATTCCCTTCTTGCGTTAAGGAGAGCAGGTGCCACAGGAACTTTTCATCACACTTAAGCATTTCTTGGAATTCCATTAATCCTCTATTAGCTTTGTTTAACTCTCCATCAAAGCGGTAAGCACGAGGATCTGATTCAGATCCAAATTCAGCTATAGTTGAAAAATCAATGGACCCTGTTAAATCAGCAATATCCTGAGATTTGGGATCTGATGGGCTAAATGTTCCGATTCCAATGCGATTGTCTTCGGAGAAGAAAATTCGTTCCACAATCACATCCTCGATCCTGCCATCATATTCTTGCTCTACTCGTAATCGGTTAAGCGGAGATAACGCCCCTTCTACTTTAATTCCATAGCTCTCAAAAAACTGCTCACGCAAATGGAATGGTATTAAGTGCAGCGGGTCTTCATGCATGGGGCATCCTTTAATCGCATAAACTGCTCCGTTATCCGTCCTTGAATATTCCTCTAGACCACGTTTAAGCATACTCACGATCGTTGATTTCCCTCCGCTGACCGGCCCCATTAATAATAAAATCCGCTTCTTTACGTCAAGCCTTTTTGCTGCTGAATGAAAATATTCTTCGATAAGTCTCTCTAGACTGTCTTCTAATCCGAAGATACCCTCCTCAAAAAACTGATACGATTTTTTGCCGTCTTCCTTTATCCCTGCATCTTTAATCATATTGTACACGCGAGCATGAGCGGTTTGAGCGACATGAGGATGTTCTTTTATGAGCTCTAAGTATTCAGAGAAGGTTCCTTCCCACTTCAGCTTCTCGTTTACCTCTCTATAGTGAGAAATTTGTTCAATAATATCCATATGTGCCTCCTTCTTAGACAAGTATAATTCAGCCTATGCGCGAGTTTTACTTTTCACGCACGAAAATAAGAAGTAAACTAAAACTAATAACTAAAAAGGTAGGAAATGCTATGAGGCTGTTTGCCGGATCACTTTTAACTGTCTTTTTTATAGGGACATTCTTTCTTTTATTTACTCAAACGTCAAAAGAACTCTCTTCTGCTCAGACATTACATGAGGTGTTAGATGAACAAATTCGTTTTACAGAGATTGATTTGCCCGCTAACAGCGTCATGACAGACCGTAATGGGAATATCATTTCCGACATTTATTCGGATCAAAATCGCGTATTTATTGAGTATGACGACATTCCACAATCCATGATCGACTTATTTATAGCCGTTGAAGATAAGCTTTTTTATGAGCATGAAGGCTTTGACGTAAGCGGCATTGCAAGAGCGCTCATTGTTAATTTGCAAAGTGATGGGATTGAACAAGGGGCAAGTACCATCACCCAACAGGTTGCACGCAACTTATATTTATCTCATGAGCAATCGTATGAGCGTAAAATTACGGAGCTTCTTTACGCGTATCAGTTAGAGCGTGAAATGTCGAAAGAGGATATTCTTGAGCTTTATATAAATACCATTTACTTTGCTAATGGCGTTTACGGATTTGAAGCTGCAAGTCAGTATTATTTCTCCAAGTCCGTGCATGATCTGACATTGGCAGAAACAGCATTTTTAGGTGCTATTCCAAATAATCCAACTGTCTATAACCCTCTTACAAACGAAGATAATACCCATTCCAGAAAAGAATTTATGTTAAATCGAATGCTAAACGAAGGTTTTATCGCTGAAGAGGAAAGAGACGCTGCGCTGCAGGAATCGATTGTATTTTCGTCAAAGGAGAAGGTTGATGAATACCCTGACTATGTGACCTATATTTATCATGAGTTAGATGCGTTGATTGCTGAGTCAGAAGGATATAGAGATCAGCTGAAGCAGGCAACAACTCCAGAAGCACGCGAAGCCATAAACGAAACAATCCGAGAACGCAGGCAGACAATCTTACGAGCAGGAGTAACGATTGAAACAGCATTAGATCAACAAATCCAACGTCATCTCGTGACGACAATTAATACCCGTTTGGATGGATCTCCTGTAGAAGCTGCCGCTTCTGTTGTCGACCACCAATCAAACGAAATCGTTGCTCTTACGGGAGGTAAAAACTATCGTAAATTTGATTTCCATCGAGGCTATCAGGCAAAAAGACAGCCAGGTTCTGCAATCAAACCACTTCTATCATTCGCACCTTTCATCGAGGCTACTGGCCAAACGAGAACATCCATTGTGGATGCTGGACCTTTTAGTCGCAATGGATATTCGCCTACAAACTTTGGAGGGGGCGTGTATGGACTTGTCACCATGGAACAAGCATTTGTCCAGTCCTATAATACGGCTGCCGTAAGAATGCTTGATTCAATTGGCATTGATAGTGGGTTCTCCTACTTAAATCAATTCGATTTTAGCTCTATTGTTAATGATGATTATAGATTACCAGCGGCGCTTGGTGGCTTCACAAATGGGATGAGTGTTAATGAAATGACGCAGGCTTATACCGTTTTTCAAACAGAAGGAAATTATCTCTCTCCAAGAGCTATTAAACGAGTCGTTGATTTAGAGGGGAATGAGCTATACAGCTGGTCAAAGTCTCCAAAAGCTGTTTATTCAGCCGATACGGCTACGCAAATTAAGCGAATGATGCAGGAGAATGTAAATAGAGGGACGGGTAGAGAGGCCGGTAGAGGCGTTGCAGGCTATGTAGGCGGCAAAACCGGTACAACTAACACCTATCATGACCTATGGTTTGTCGGGGCAACAGAGGCCCATACAGTAGGGCTATGGATTGGTCAAGATCAACCAACACCATTGCAGTCAGAAAGTAGCGGTCAACTCCATACGAGGCTTTGGAATCAGCTCGTTCGTGGATTTTAAAAAAAGCACCATAGGCTTCTCGTAAAGAGCCAATGGTGCTTTTTTATGTGGTCAGAGTGGCAGACTAGCAATAACGCTATTATATAGTCGTAAGACTGAATAGCCGATAGCTAGTACAAAGCTAAACCAAAAGAATAGATGGAAAAAAACAAGTCCAAATAATGCCATTGCGCCGAGTGAATCACTAACGCGATACAAGAAATAAATAAAGTATAAAAAGCTTGCTATCGTAAAAGTCGCAACTAATGCTAGTAAGTCCACTATTGCAACAAGAGAAGCGATACTGCCTATTAAAAAGAACCAAGAGCCTCGCCTAATACTTCTTAAACCAACACCCTCTTCGTCCTTAGAGAAAAACAATAAAGAAAGCTCGTTAATTGTATCTGCGATAAGCTTTAATGCTGCAAAGAGCATAAAGTAAAATAACCATAAAACAAATAATAGCGTTAGAAGAATACCTCTCTCCGAGAAAAATTCTACCATTCCACTATATAAGCCAATCTCTTGTAAGTATGCGGTAGACAGATTTACTGTATAGATAGAAAACGATAAACTAAAAAGAATAATCGATATAAGTGGAAAATGACTTGTTAAATAAGCATTACGCATGCGGTAAATCTCCTACCTTCTGTAAAGAATCTCTTTTATTATAGCAAGGATTCATCCATAATAGCAGAGACTTTTGTTGAACGAAGAAAGAAGACATGCCTTCTTTATCATGGCATGTCTTCAAAAAACCTTAGCTTAAATAGAATGCTTTACTTCATAAGCAAATATTTCATTACTTTGAGTAGGACTCTTATCTAAATTATCTCGACGCTGTTTATGCGAATTTACAAATTCATCACTATGTATCCAGGCAAGGTAATCTTCTTTCGACTCCCATTTTGTAAGAACGACTGGATAATGAGACTCGTCCTCTGGATGTAAAAACATGAAGTCTAAACAACCGTTTATTCCCTTCATCTTTTCTCCGCTGTTTGCAAAGCGATTAGCCACATTCTCTCTGCCCTCAACTGGTACGTGTAGCTGATTCATCACAACATACATACGAAAACCCCCTATGCGTTTATGCTGTCATTATACGATACGACACATTAAATTCAAAGTTACTCGCACTGTAGTGCTTTTTTTTATATAGAAATAATGGTATATTGAGTAAAGACAACCTTGAAGGAGGTAGCAATATGGGACTAGCTCTAATTCTCGGCGTTTGTGCCGTATTCCTATTAGCTATTTTTACTGCAGGATACGATTCAAATCCGCATAAAAATTAATAAAAAAAGCCCTTATGAACATCCGTTCACAGGGGCTTTTTTTATTTTGTTAATGGGGCAAAGCTTTGTTGTCTTAATGCTTCATAAACAATGATTGCAGCTGTATTGGACAAATTCAACGATCGTACATGTGATGTTTGAGGGATTAAGAGGCAACGATCTGCATACTTATCCGTTATAGCTGTAGGCAGCCCCTTTGTCTCTTTACCAAAAACAAAAAAGTAATCCTTCTCACTATCTGCTAATGATACGTCTGTATAATTAGTTTCGCCAATTGTTTCGATAAAATAGAACTCTCCGTCAGGATATTTAGCAGTGAGCTCTTCAAATGCATCATAATGATGAACGTCGACATTTGGCCAGTAATCACAGCCAGCTCTTTTTAACATACGATCATCTGTAGAAAAACCTAGTGGATGGATCAAGTGAAGTCCAGTATTTGTCCCTGCACACGTTCTAGCAATGTTACCGGTATTAGCAGGAATCTCCGGCTCATGAAGTACGACATGTAGCACAGTCTTACACCTCTATTCTAAATTTTAAACAGTTAAATTGTAGCCTATCGTATTGTACCACTATCAGGCAAGACGTGCACAGCTTAGTATGAACTTAATCTTCTATATGAAAAAATACATAGCGACAATTTTCGGTCCAAGCAGTCGAATCCTCGTAGCTCCAGTGTCTCATCCTACTATCAGAGGTATGCGCGTTTACTAACGCTTCCCCGTCGGCTGTAAAGGCGACAATAATCGTCGTATGCTGAAAGCGGCCATTTCCATCAAAATCATAACAAATGATATCTCCCTCTGAGAGCTCCCTAACATCTTGCTTCTCAGATGCCCTAAGACCAGTGCGTGAGCTCTTTAAATACCACATCATACTATGGGCTACTGACCAGCTAAAACTCCAGAGGTTGCCATCGTACCACCATCCCTGCTCACGAGAAGGCATCCCCCTCATCGGCGCACCACCAGCTCTTAAGCACTGCGAGATAAAGTTCGTACAGTCATTTGTAAAAGCATGGTACTGAGGATTTCGTCCATCCCACCACATCTCCGCATACTGAACTGCCTTCACTCGATCATAATAGACTCGTTCAAGTGGATCTTGTCTGTCTTTTGGCTCCATCTCTACCTCTATATTTGATGAAATGACTTCATAATCGTCCAGCACCTGATCCTTCTCTACAATAACCGCACGATGGATCTTTTGCTGTTCCATATAGACGTGATCATGTTCCATTCGAACCTTTACTTCATGTACAAGACATTCCACATACTCTCTATCTTCGATCAGGAGATGCTTAAGAACGTCTACATGGACATCATGCTTGATCCAGCCCTTGGACTCTACCTGCATCTGCCGCCTGTATTTATCTTTTAAATATGTCTCTAAAGAAAACATGGATGTGCCCTCCATCCTTCACGATATCTTCTTTAGAATATGGTGCCACCTCTCTAAATAGACCCTTCCATTTTTAAGAGGTGTTCTTTTATTGGTAACCCGCCTCCATAGCCTACCATAGAACCATTTGATCCAATAACTCGGTGACATGGAACAACTATTGGAATAGGATTTTTATTGTTGGCCCCTCCTACTGCTCGCACAGCCTTAGGAGCACCTATTTGTTGAGCAATGTCTTTATATGACCTTGTTTCCCCAAAAGGAATCGAGCTGACTGCCTCCCACACAAGCTTTTGAAATGGCGTACCATGATAGTGCAGTTCAAGCTCGAATGCTCTTAACTCATGATTAAAATAAGCCTCTAGCTGCTCTATACTGTTAGTTAACGCCTCTCTCGATTCGTATAAATCAATCCCTTCATTGCGAGCTCGACTCTTTCTAGTAATACTCTGATGAGCATCCTTCGCTTCTCCAAATTCAATATAGTGCAACGCATTGTCCGATCCGACAACCGTTAATACACCGATCGGCGATGAGATCTCTGTATAGGCGAGTTTGACTGACATAAACTTCTCTCCCTTTTACCCCTTTTTATGATGAAAATATAGCATCGAGCTCATCAATCATAATGGACTCATTACATGTTTCTCTAAGCTCTCGTAAAAATATCATCGTATTTTCAGATTGGTCAATTTGAGCGATGGACCATATAGCAGTTGCTCGAATATCAGGTCTTGGATCCTCCAAGGCAACTTTTTTTAAGTCTTCCAATGCATAGGCATCCTTAAAATTACCTAAAGCTAAAATAGCATTGCGCTGAATAGGTTTTTTCCCACGCCAAGAACCTGACATATACCCATACTTTGCCTTAAAATCTCGATTGGACATAGTAAGAAGAGGAATTAAAGATGGCTTCACTAACTCAGGATCTGGTTCTAGTTCTTCGTGCCTGTGCTCATCTACGCCTTTATTTTTAGGACACACTACTTGGCACGTATCACATCCGTATAACCTGTTACCAAGCTTTTTTCGGAACTCCACCGGTAATACATCCTTAGTTTGTGTGAGAAAAGCGACACATTTTTTTGCGTCAAGTTTCCCTCCCTCAAGAAGCGCTCCAGTCGGACAAGCATCTATACATTTATTGCAACTTCCGCACTGATCCTCCATTGCAACATCTGGTTCTAATGGAATCGTAGTGATCATGTCTCCTAAGTAGACATAAGATCCAAACTCAGGAGTAATAATAGCGCAGTTTTTAGCACTCCATCCTATACCTGCTCGTTCAGCTACGGCACGGTCAATTAGTTCTCCCGTATCAACCATAGAGGCGCATTTTGCATCAGGTACTTTAGATAAAATAAATTGCTCTAATTTATCTAAACGACGCCGTAACACATGATGATAGTCTTCTCCCCAGGAAGCTCGGCAAAAAATACCCTTTCGATCCCCGCGAACACTTTTAGGAGCATTCTTCATTTTAGAAGGGTAAGCAACGGCAATAGAAATAATTGTTTTCGCTTCTGGCAAGAGCTGCGATGGCTCCGTTCGCTCGTCGATGGTTCCTTTTTCAAATCCAGATTGAAGTCCAGATTCCTGTTGCGTTTTTAAACGTTCTTTCATAAGTTGAAACGGATCTGCAGTAGCAAAGCCAATTTTATCAATACCAATCTTTTTACTATATGCAACAATCTCTTGTTTGAGCGTTTCATTCATTTAATACCGTCCTCCCTTCTAAAATGTGATTTATGTTTTGTTGCTTCAGCTTTTCTATAAGTTATTATCTCAAAAAGACAATAAAAAAACGACCCAAAAGGTCGTATTAGTAGTAAAATGGTACCGGAGGCGGGACTTGAACCCGCACGCCCGTGAAGGCATCGGATTTTGAGTCCGACGTGTCTGCCATTCCACCACTCCGGCAAAGATATATGTAAAAGAAATTCAAGTTTTAATTGGTGCCGAGGGCCGGACTTGAACCGGCACGGTAATCACTTACCGCAGGATTTTAAGTCCTGTGTGTCTGCCAATTCCACCACCCCGGCATTTACAAACAGAAGCATAATCATAATTTAATTGGAGGCGACAACCGGATTCGAACCGGTGATAAAGGTTTTGCAGACCTCTGCCTTACCACTTGGCTATGCCGCCTAACTAAAATGGAGCGGAAAACGGGATTCGAACCCGCGACCCCCACCTTGGCAAGGTGGTGCTCTACCACTGAGCTATTTCCGCAAAAAAATGGCAGGGCTAGCAGGATTCGAACCTGCGAGTCACGGAATCAAAATCCGATGCCTTACCGCTTGGCTATAGCCCTATATAAATGATAGTAAGTTTAAAATGGGGCGACTGATGGGAATTGAACCCACGAGTGCCGGAATCACAATCCGGTGCGTTAACCACTTCGCCACAATCGCCACAAAAGAAACTGGTGGAGGGGGGCAGATTCGAACTGCCGAACCCGAGGGAGCGGATTTACAGTCCGCCGCGTTTAGCCACTTCGCTACCCCTCCAAAACATAGTATTCATATTAACAAATCCTGTGACAGAAAGTCAATATAAATAGTGGTGCTGGCCAGAGGACTTGAACCCCCAACCTACTGATTACAAGTCAGTTGCTCTACCAATTGAGCTAGGCCAGCAAAAAAACATGGTGGCTCGGGACGGAATCGAACCGCCGACACACGGATTTTCAGTCCGTTGCTCTACCGACTGAGCTACCGAGCCAATTTGGTTGCGGGGGGCGGATTTGAACCACCGACCTTTGGGTTATGAGCCCAACGAGCTACCAGACTGCTCCACCCCGCGATAATAATAATGGTGGAGGATGACGGGCTCGAACCGCCGACCCCCTGCTTGTAAGGCAGGTGCTCTCCCAACTGAGCTAATCCTCCATATTGGATAAATAAACTATGAATCTCTTCGTCATTATGTTAAATAAACAGTGGTGACCCGTACGGGATTCGAACCCGTGTTACCGCCGTGAAAGGGCGGTGTCTTAACCACTTGACCAACGGGCCAATAAATACTGGCGGAGAGCGAGGGATTCGAACCCTCGGTACGGCTTTGACCGCACACACGATTTCCAATCGTGCTCCTTCGACCACTCGGACAGCTCTCCATATGGCTCCACAGGTAGGATTCGAACCTACGACCGATCGGTTAACAGCCGATAGCTCTACCACTGAGCTACTGTGGAATAGTAAAAATAATCTTTTTGTATAATATGTATGTATAGCCCAGCAACGTCCTACTCTCACAGGGGGACAGCCCCCAACTACCATCGGCGCTAGAGAGCTTAACTTCCGTGTTCGGCATGGGAACGGGTGTGACCTCTCTGCTATCGTCACTAGACTATGATTTTTTCCTAATAAGCATCGAATCTCTGCGTCCATTGCCCTCATTCGAATCCTCACGTGTCCAAACACGCTCCGGTTCTCTTTCGGTCATGTCCTTGATCTTCTTGCTTCTTACGAAAAAATATTTCTTTAACAGGTTTTTGTCTGTCAAAGTAAAGGTCGTTGACCTTTCAAAACTGGATAGTGAACATGTAGAAGAAGAATCGTCTTAGTTGACGCCTTCTGTAAAACTATATATCTTGGTTAAGCCCTCGATCGATTAGTATCTCTCAGCTCCGCATATCGCTATGCTTCCACACGAGACCTATCTACCTCATCATCTCTAAGGGATCTTACTCACTATAAGTGATGGGAAATCTCATCTTGAGGGGGGCTTCATGCTTAGATGCTTTCAGCACTTATCCCGTCCACACGTAGCTACCCAGCTATGCTCCTGGCGGAACAACTGGTACACCAGCGGTGTGTCCATCCCGGTCCTCTCGTACTAAGGACAGCTCCTCTCAAATTTCCAACGCCCGCGACGGATAGGGACCGAACTGTCTCACGACGTTCTGAACCCAGCTCGCGTGCCGCTTTAATGGGCGAACAGCCCAACCCTTGGGACCTACTTCAGCCCCAGGATGCGACGAGCCGACATCGAGGTGCCAAACCTCCCCGTCGATGTGGACTCTTGGGAGAGATTAGCCTGTTATCCCCAGGGTAGCTTTTATCCGTTGAGCGACGGCCCTTCCATACGGTGCCGCCGGATCACTAAGCCCGACTTTCGTCCCTGCTCGACCTGTATGTCTCGCAGTCAAGCTCCCTTATGCCTTTGCACTCTGCGAATGATTTCCAACCATTCTGAGGGAACCTTTGGGCGCCTCCGTTACTTTTTAGGAGGCGACCGCCCCAGTCAAACTGCCCACCTGACACTGTCCCTGAACCGGATCACGGTTCGAGGTTAGAATGTCAAAACAGCCAGGGTAGTATCCCACCAATGCCTCCACCGAAGCTAGCGCTCCGGTTTCCAAGGCTCCTACCTATCCTGTACAAGCTGTTCCAACATCCAATATCAAGCTACAGTAAAGCTCCATGGGGTCTTTCCGTCCTGTCGCGGGTAACCTGCATCTTCACAGGTAATATAATTTCACCGGGTCTCTCGTTGAGACAGTGCCCAAATCGTTGCACCTTTCGTGCGGGTCGGAACTTACCCGACAAGGAATTTCGCTACCTTAGGACCGTTATAGTTACGGCCGCCGTTTACTGGGGCTTCAATTCAGAGCTTCTCCCGTAAGGGATAACCCCTCCTCTTAACCTTCCAGCACCGGGCAGGTGTCAGCCCCTATACTTCGCCTTGCGGCTTCGCAGAGACCTGTGTTTTTGATAAACAGTCGTTTGGGCCTATTCACTGCGGCTCTCTCGGGCTTGCACCCTAATAGAGCACTCCTTCTCCCGAAGTTACGGAGTCATTTTGCCGAGTTCCTTAACGAGAGTTCTCCCGCGCGTCTTAGAATTCTCTTCCCGCCTACCTGTGTCGGTTTGCGGTACGGGCACCAGCTTTCTCACTAGAGGCTTTTCTTGGCAGTGTAGGATCGGGAACTTCGCTACTAAATTTCGCTCGTGATCACAGCTCAACCTTACGGTAGACGGATTTGCCTATCTACCAGCCTCACTGCTTCAGCGCACACTTCCAATCGTGCGCATTCCCTACCTTCCTGCGTCCCCCCATTGCTCAAACAAAAGCGTGGTGGTACAGGAATATCAACCTGTTTGCCATCGCCTACGCCTTTCGGCCTCGGCTTAGGTCCCGACTAACCCTGAGTGGACGAGCCTTCCTCAGGAACCCTTAGGCTTTCGACGGAGGGGATTCTCACCCCTCTTTTCGCTACTCATACCGGCATTCTCACTTCCAAGCGCTCCACAAGTCCTTCCGGTCTTGCTTCGCAGCCCTTGGAACGCTCCCCTACCATTAACACCTAAGGTGTTAATCCATAGCTTCGGTGATACGTTTAGCCCCGGTACATTTTCGGCGCAGAGTCACTCGACCAGTGAGCTATTACGCACTCTTTCAATGATGGCTGCTTCTAAGCCAACATCCTGGTTGTCTAAGCAACTCCACATCCTTTTCCACTTAACGTATACTTTGGGACCTTAGCTGATGGTCTGGGCTGTTTCCCTTTTGACTACGGATCTTAGCACTCGCAGTCTGACTCCCGAGGATAAGTAATTGGCATTCGGAGTTTGACTGAATTCGGTAATCCTGTGGGGACCCCTAGTCCAATCAGTGCTCTACCTCCAATACTCTTCCCTCGAGGCTAGCCCTAAAGCTATTTCGGGGAGAACCAGCTATTTCCGAGTTCGATTGGCATTTCACCCCTACCCACACCTCATCCCCGCACTTTTCAACGTGCGTGGGTTCGGGCCTCCATCCAGTGTTACCTGGACTTCACCCTGGACATGGGTAGATCACCCGGTTTCGGGTCTACAACCACGTACTATGTCGCCCTATTCAGACTCGCTTTCGCTGCGGCTCCGTCTCTTCAACTTAACCTTGCACGTAATCGTAACTCGCCGGTTCATTCTACAAAAGGCACGCTGTCACCCATTAACGGGCTCCAACTACTTGTAGGCACACGGTTTCAAGATCTCTTTCACTCCCCTCTCGGGGTGCTTTTCACCTTTCCCTCACGGTACTGGTTCACTATCGGTCACTAGGGAGTATTTAGCCTTGGGAGATGGTCCTCCCAGATTCCGACGGGGTTTCACGTGTCCCGCCGTACTCAGGATACACTCCGGAGGAGGGAGTCTTTTGACTACAGGGCTGTTACCTTGTACCGCGGATCTTTCCAGATCGCTTCGTCTAGACTCTCTCTTTCTTACTCCGTATGGAATGTCCTACAACCCCAAAAGGCAAGCCTTTTGGTTTGGGCTAATTCCGTTTCGCTCGCCGCTACTAAGGAAATCGCATTTGCTTTCTCTTCCTCCAGGTACTAAGATGTTTCAGTTCCCTGGGTCTGCCTTCTCATATCCTATGGATTCAGATATGGATCCTACCCCATTACGGGTAGTGGGTTCCCCCATTCGGAAATCTCCGGATCAACGCTTACTTACAGCTCCCCGAAGCATATCGGTGTTCGTCCCGTCCTTCATCGGCTCCTAGTGCCAAGGTATCCACCGTGCGCCCTTATTCGCTTAACCTAACTTACTGTTAGGACGTCGTTTTACTTCTTGGCTATCTTCTAAGACACTCGGAAAAACCTTTCGTTTGTTTCCAAACGGATTGATTTTCCGGTGATTCTTTTCTACATGTTCTTACTATCCAGTTTTCAAAGGTCAACTCGGAATAGACCCACAAGGGGTTCTTCCGGAGAGGCTTACCCTCTCAAAACTAAACAAAAGGATCGAATGCGAAGTTCGATTGAGCTTAATGCTCCTTAGAAAGGAGGTGATCCATCCCCACCTTCCGGTAGGGATACCTTGTTACGACTTCACCCCAATCATCTGTCCCACCTTCGGCGGCTGGCTCCATAAAGGTTACCTCACCGACTTCGGGTGTTACAAACTCTCGTGGTGTGACGGGCGGTGTGTACAAGGCCCGGGAACGTATTCACCGCGGCATGCTGATCCGCGATTACTAGCAATTCCGGCTTCATGTAGGCGAGTTGCAGCCTACAATCCGAACTGAGAATGGCTTTATGGGATTTGCTCAACCTCGCGGTTTTGCTGCCCTTTGTACCATCCATTGTAGCACGTGTGTAGCCCAGGTCATAAGGGGCATGATGATTTGACGTCGTCCCCACCTTCCTCCGGTTTGTCACCGGCAGTCACCTTAGAGTGCCCAACTAAATGCTGGCAACTAAGGTCAAGGGTTGCGCTCGTTGCGGGACTTAACCCAACATCTCACGACACGAGCTGACGACAACCATGCACCACCTGTCACTCTGTCCCCCGAAGGGGAACGTCCTATCTCTAGGAGTGGCAGAGGATGTCAAGACCTGGTAAGGTTCTTCGCGTTGCTTCGAATTAAACCACATGCTCCACTGCTTGTGCGGGCCCCCGTCAATTCCTTTGAGTTTCAGCCTTGCGGCCGTACTCCCCAGGCGGAGTGCTTAATGTGTTAACTTCGGCACTAAGGGCATCGAAACCCCTAACACCTAGCACTCATCGTTTACGGCGTGGACTACCAGGGTATCTAATCCTGTTTGCTCCCCACGCTTTCGCGCCTCAGCGTCAGTTGTAAGCCAGAAAGTCGCCTTCGCCACTGGTGTTCCTCCATATATCTACGCATTTCACCGCTACACATGGAATTCCACTTTCCTCTCTTACACTCAAGTCTCCCAGTTTCCAATGACCCTCCACGGTTGAGCCGTGGGCTTTCACATCAGACTTAAGAGACCGCCTGCGCGCGCTTTACGCCCAATAATTCCGGACAACGCTTGCCCCCTACGTATTACCGCGGCTGCTGGCACGTAGTTAGCCGGGGCTTTCTCGTGAGGTACCGTCAAGGTGCCGGTCTATTCGTGCGGCACTTGTTCTTCCCTCATAACAGAACTTTACGATCCGAAGACCTTCATCGTTCACGCGGCATTGCACCGTCAGGCTTTCGCCCATTGCGGATGATTCCCTACTGCTGCCTCCCGTAGGAGTCTGGGCCGTGTCTCAGTCCCAGTGTGGCCGATCACCCTCTCAGGTCGGCTACGCATCGTCGCCTTGGTAAGCCATTACCTTACCAACTAGCTAATGCGCCGCGGGCCCATCCTGTAGTGTTAGGTAAAACCCAACTTTTACAAGGGAACCATGCGGTTCCTTTGATTATCCGGTATTAGCTTCGGTTTCCCGAAGTTATCCCAGTCTACAGGGCAGGTTGCCCACGTGTTACTCACCCGTCCGCCGCTCATTCCACATCATTCACTCCGAAGAGATCGTGATGCTTCCTGCGCTCGACTTGCATGTATTAGGCATGCCGCCAGCGTTCGTCCTGAGCCAGGATCAAACTCTCCGATAAATCGTCGAAGTTTGAACTTCTGACTAACGTTCGAGTAAACTCGAACAACGAATCTAGCGATTCATTTTGAAGAACTAGGTTCTTCATTTAAAAAAATTGACGAGATGGTTTTCATCTCTTTTAATTCCTTCGCTTCGTCTTTTGTTTAGTTTTCAAAGAGCAATTTCTTGCTTGTCGCTCGTTTTGGCGACTTTATTAGAATAACACGGTGACTCGTTAGAGTCAACAACTTTTTTTAAGTTTGTTTTTTGTGTTACTGTCACCTCGTTGGCGACAAGTAATAATATATCACCATAATAATTAATCGTCAATACATTTTAGAATTTTTTCTAAGAAAAGTTTACCCATTAAAACCCTAGCTAAACTTCTTCCTATTAATTAAGGTGACACAGTCGCTAACTCCAGCCTTTTTAAAGAGCTGGAGTTAAAACAAAAAAACCAGCTCCTTATTAAAGGATGAACTTAGTAAGAGAGTTGATAATAACGGTGATGAATCATTCTTCCCTTTGTCTCGTGTAATGATACTTGGACAATATCTTTTTGAACGAGGTATTCAACGAGCATGCTCAAGTCTAATGAGTATTCGCTCATGCCAACTATTGTTTTTAATTCATCGATCGTCCACGTTTCTTTCTCTCTCATTAACTGTATGAGGTGTGCACTCCCAAGTCTTGTTTTTGTCATAAGTTCAAATTCACTCGCCAATAATAAAAGCTCTAATCGTTTTTCAACTGGCTCTGATCCTGTAGCTAGCTCCGAATACAGTTTATGAATTTCTGGTTCTATCTTTTTTACTTGTTGCCAAACGGTTACTTCTGGGTAAAGCCCGTGTTCAATTACAGCAAGTCTTGCCAGGTGATGAAGAGCGTGTACGATTTGATTATACGAATCTAAATAATGCCCTTGTGAGAACAAAGCCTTCCCATCAGCAAATCGCCTCACAAGTTTAGAAAATTCAATTCCGATCTTCTTCTTTCTCTCTTCCTGTGGAAATTCTGTAAGCTTATAGCGCAGTTCCTTCATATACTCATTGCGATCAAACAGAACTTTACCGTTAATCATCCATTCAATCACTCGGCGGTTAGAGCTATGTAAAAGCCACTCTTGTATTTGTTCTTTATTAACGATATGCATCGCTAGTATAGAACCCTCATGCTCATAATGCTTAACCTCCCAAAGCTTATGACCATCAATAATTACTAATAGCACTCCATCAAAGTAATCCGTTGATGAATCTTCTTTATTACGTCGTTCGACAGAAATGACCGCCTGTGTCGTTGCATCATAAGCTCTGTCCTGATATAGCTGCCTGATGAAATCATCCATAGTAGCTCCTCCTCCGTTACGTCTATCCCGCCTATTACTATAAGTCTTTCGACGCTACTTAATCAAATCCTTTTGAAAGTAAGAGAAAATATTGTTCCTATCTTTTTGTTCTACACACCCCTATGATATAATTATCTGTAAGAAAGGCGTGATGTAACTTGCTAAGCTTTACTAGTAAAATTAATAAGATCCGGACGTTTGCTTTAGCTTTAGTATTCGCCGGAATAGTCATTATGTATATTGGTTTGTTCTTTCGAGTAAATCAATTCGTTATGTCTGCATTCATGATTCTAGGCTTCCTCGCAATTATAGCTAGTACGATCATTTATTTTTGGATTGGGATGCTTTCATCTAAGACCATTCAAGTTACCTGTCCGGAATGTAATAAACCGACTAAAATGCTTGGCCGAGTCGATGCATGTATGCACTGCAATGAACCTTTAACGTTAGACAAATCGTTAGAAGGAAAAGAATTCGATCAAGCATACAATAAAAAAAGACCTTAACAAAAATTCATTATTACTAAAACAAGAGGCGAACGCTATGAGCGTTTGCCTCTTGTTTTAGTTGCGTCAATTTAGCGAACGGCCTTACATGAATGATTATAGCGAAAAGCAAACTTGAGAGTTTCAGGTGACGCCTTTTGTGAGACGCAGTGAAGTTCTCATATATACGACTTTCTTTTTTGTGGTAGTGGTGGTCCGGACCTTAATGTGAAGCGTTCACAGCATTTAAGTCGTCAGTTATATTTGTTGCTTTGTGTCAAGTGAAGGTCCTTTTGCATCGAATCAAACGTCGTTTACATCCGACAACTTTCTTTCAGTCATGTCCACATTGCCTTCCGTTTTGCATTAGCTAATTAGGTTTTATTAAGAGTTAGTTGATATAATGCTGACTAACTAGATGCCCCTTACTCGTAATAAATAGTTATCACAGAACTAAAGGCATTATCTTTTTTAAACAAAAGCAAAGACAGCCCTTATAAAGAGCTGCCTTTATTCTTTTTATTAATGTTGCGTTTGATTCTTACAAGTTGGGCACTTTCCATAGATCTCCATGCGATGATTTGTTACTTTAAAACCTGTAACGTGTTCTGCAAGTGTCTCTACTTCATTTAGCCCAGGATAGTGGAAGTCAACAATCTTTCCACAGCTCTCACAAATAACATGATAGTGGTCTGTTGTTACACTATCAAATCGACTTGATGCATCCCCATACGTCAATTCTTTGACAAGACCAACATCTTTAAACACTCTCAGGTTATTATAAACAGTAGCAACACTCATATTAGGAAATTTGTCTTCGAGCGCTTTATAAATATCATCTGCTGTAGGATGGCTCTCTGAACTAAATAAAAACTCTAAAATGGCATAACGCTGAGGTGTCATTCGAACTTTCGTACTTTTCAAAGACTGGAGCGCATGATGTAATCGTTCATTTTCCATTTCCTTCACCTCGTTTACGTAAACTACACTCCACTAGCTTTTTATCTAAATCCCCATAAAGTCAAGCGTAATTATTACTTTATAATAGTTACAATAAGTATACCGAAGGCGCTAAAAGATTGTCAACGAATGACTGCTACGAAAGTGTGACTATGCAGTGACGATAACTTAGTGAGAAATATTACTGCTTATTGAGAAAGGGAAGACTATCCTTTGCATGGATAAGAAAACTAATGTAACGATGTGATTTATCACTCGATTTCCCACGCTTCTGTTCATACTCCAAACAGATCGCTTTCATCGTTTCATGTAAAGAGGAAACATCCTCTTCCTTTACGCCAATTAAAAAAGTCGTGCTCCCTTTCCGCAAAAATCCACCACTACTTGCTAGCTCCGTCATTCGATAGTTAGTATTTTTAAGTCCCGTTTCCATCGCTTCTCTGTAGCGGTTTTGAACAACACACACCATTAGCTTCATAAGTCGCGCCCCCTTTAATAACCTTTTTTAGGATCAACTAGATTTGTATACGTCTTCTCATTGTTTAAATAAATATCTAGATTTGACGTGAAAATATCAATGGCTCTTGGTTGATACATTGGCGAGATACCAGAAAGATGCGGTGTCACAGTTATATGTGGATGTGCCCAAAATGGATGCTCTGCTGACAACGGCTCCTCATTAAACACATCTAATACGGCATGGTGGAAGTCTCTATTATCCAATGCCTCTATCATATCTTCTTCATGAACCACATTTCCTCGACCAATATTTATAATAGTCGCTGAATGTTTCATCTTTGTAAAAATAGCTTTATCCAATAAATTCGATGTAGCATCTGTTTTAGGCAGGATAGATACTAAAAAGTCCCACTTACCTACCTCTTCAGCTAAATTTTCTATCGGAATAATGGTATCAAACGGCTCCACATGATCTCCGCTTCGATTGACACCTACAACATTCATTCGGAACGCCTTAGCGAGCCTTGCAACCTCTTTGCCGATCGCTCCTGCACCTAGGATACCAATTGTTTGACTGTGCAGCTCATTCATAACTGGAGATCGATCCCAAACGTGCGCTTCCTCTTGCTCAAGGACAACCTCTGTTTGCCTAGAGACAAACAGCATCATGTGCATGACATACTCCGCCATCGGAATAGCATGGATTCCTCTAGCATTCGTTACCATAATATCCCTTTTAGCTATCGCCTCAAACGGCATTTCATCCATTCCTGCCGAGATAACCATAATCCATTTTAAATTCGTTGCAATCTCTATTTCCTTCTCTGTCAAATCCTCACCATATGTGATTAGGACATCCGCCCGAGGTAAGTCGTCCGCTGCGGCTTCTATGTCGGGATAGAAAAGAAAGTCGAGGTCTTGATAGGACTGCTTTAACTGATCTTCTATATCTTTTTGTAAATTAGCTGATGAGAGTATAATCATGGCTACCTCCTTTTACTAGTAATTTTATCATATTGCCCCTTTAAGAAGGCTCCTCTATCTGAAGATTGAATGAATAGGTAGCGCTATACACCTCTCCACGCTCCTTAAAATTCACTCGCACTATGGGACGGTAGTCATTTTCTTCACACAGGCAACTTTGACGCTTTGTTACGCTCCCATTAAACTCATTCATGACTAAGTCTTGATAATAAAACGTGGTTGCGATGCCATCAACAAAAAACTCTAGCTCCGATATCGTATTCATTCGTCTCATGTCCTGTAAATCAAGTCTTAAACCAATTTCTCTCTCTTCTCCCGCACCGTCTATAAAAAACGTAGCCGTAAAATCTTGATCAGATATTGCCTGCGCGAAATCTGCTTCAAGCGGGCGTGGATAATCATCTTGCAAAAAGTACAGCACTCCTATAATAATGAGACCTATTAACCCTAAAGGCAGTATATGCTTCATTTGCATCCCCTCTCCTTCTTATTTTACCAGTAAACTGCCCATAGCTACTACAACGACAAATTGAGATAGCCGTGCTAAACTAATGACAAAAACTACTCTCCTTAGAGACAAAGGTTGGGATGTAGATGAAATACGTACTCTTTCTTTGTATGAGTGCACTTTTACTCTCCTGCTCGCAAAATCAAGCAGATGAATCTATTAATGGTAGGTATTTAACCGGCTCTGAGCATACAGACATGTTTCTATTGTTTGTATCAGACAACTACTCAGGCACTAGTGTACGTGAGCTAAGCGGTCACAATGATCTCCTCCCGACTCCTTATGAGAGAGAAGCGTATCGCATCGCCGTAACAAATGAGACAACCTTTTCTCTTGTCGAAAATACAGAAGTGCTAGCTTATGAAGATATCTCCCTATTCCCTAATCAACCGATACAAGTTACTGTCATGGAGGACGTCGAGCAATTCATTAGTAGTGTTGAGAACGAAGGTGAGGTCACAGAGAAGCTCCTGCCCATCTATACGGCTTCGCACGTAAAGGTTGGTTCTTATACAGAAGAGCATTTAATTGAGACCTATACGCCAGTATTGGAAGATCATTACGTAGTACAGATTTTTGATGGCGACTTTAATTTAACGTATTTTTCCTTATTAATGGAGTACTTTACGCAGCTAGAAGACCGATACGATATACGCGTCATTGTAGAATTAAGAAATGGAGCGGGGTACGGTAGGTTTCGTGAAGTAACTCCTGAATTTGATTATTTGTTTTTATCAAATGACGGTGTGGAGTTTAAGGGCGATGATTACGAAGAGCTTCAACTCGTCGTGGAAGAAGAGACAGGGTTCGCGATGCCTAGAGAAGGCGATGACGCTTGGTATCAACTTCTCTTTTATGACTAAAACGAAAGAGGGTGTATGTCGCCATTTGCCGACACACACCCTCTTTTAATTTGTTATGCGTTCTCTTTTACATATTCAAGAGCCGACTCTACGTGACCTTTTACTTTCACGCTACGCCACTCCTTTACAAGCTCCCCATCTGGATTAATGATGAAGGTAGAGCGTACAATTCCCATGTATTCTTTACCAAAATTCTTTTTAAGTTGCCAAACGCCAAATGCCTCAGCAAGCTCATTATTTTCGTCAGAAATCAGCTCGAAAGGTAAGTCGTACTTATTAATAAAGGATTCGTGTTTTTTTAATGGGTCTGGGCTAACGCCTAAAATCACCGCGTTTAAGTCATTAAATTCCGCGTGGTGATCACGGAAATCACATGCCTGCGTCGTACAACCAGGTGTCATATCCTTCGGGTAAAAATAAAGAACAACTGTTTTACCTTTAAAATCTTCAAAGCTACGTGTTTCGCCTTCTTGCGTTGAAAATGAATGAGATGGTACTTTATCTCCAATTTGAATGGTCATAGTAATCCCTCCTGTCGCTTATTGTAGCCTGAAAAGGGATCTTTGATCAACGATTATGAAGACTCGTTACAACAAAAGAGGCTGGCAGTAAATATCCGATTAAGGCTTGTACAACAACAATCCACCTTGCAAGACCAAGTGGAACAATATCACCATACCCTATTGTCAAGAGCGTCACCGCACTAAAATAGATAGTATCCTCGAGCATATGATAGATCGTTGCTGTATGCGGGGAATGGTCGATTAACTGAAGCAACCCCCACTCTGACAAACAAAAATAAATGATTCCGAAGCCTACGATTGTATGAGCATAGACGAATAGGAACAGGAAAAAATGCTTGATGGAGTCTCTCGATGTTTCTAACGGATATAAAAAGATCGTGATACTTATGATCATCCCAGCTATCGCTAACGTACATAGTATAACTAACATAGGCCCCACCTCCTCATTATCCTATGAGTGATAGGGCTTGTTTAGTCGTTAATTACCTGCTCCACGGTACCGCTTTACACCCTCATTCCAAAGTAAAATGGCTATACTTAAGAAGATAATCCCCATGACGGGAGTTAAAAAGGCGTATGTATACCACTCGGAGCGTTGCAGGAAAAAGGCGGCCGGGTAAACACCAACGAAGGCAAACGGCAAGATCCACGTAAGGACGAATCGGATTACCTGATTATAAATATCAACAGGGTAACGTCCGTAGTTGCCGATATTGTACATCATAGGTAGAATGTCCGTTTTACTATCCGACCAAAAACTGATGCTCGCAAGACTTATAAAGATGCCGGCATAAATGAGCGCACCACCACTCACCATCAGTAAAAAGACGAAGGGATGATACCACATAAATGGGAGCCCTAATTGGCTACCTGCATAAAACATAATTGCAACACCAGTAATAACACCAAATAACGATTCAAGCTCCATGCGTTCAATGATAATTTGAAAAAGGCTGTGGATAGGACGTGTTAGAACCCGATCCATCTCTCCCTTTACAATATAACGTTCATTAAAGTCCCATATATTAAAGAAGGACGAAAAAATGGCATAAGGAACGAGGAAAAAGCCGTAAATAAAGATAATTTCTTCGCGACTCCAGCCTGCTAATAAGTTGGTATGGGAAAATACGACCAAGATAAAAATTAAATTAACTGCTTGAAATAAAAGATCAGACACAATTTCAACGACGAGATCGGAGCGATAGCTCATCCTTGTTTTCATATATTGAGATGCATAGCGAAAAAAGATCGATATATAAAACATTGGCTATCCTCCTTGTACAATTAGACGTTTTTTAGCTAACATCCACATAAGCTGGATGGGAATAAATAATAAAATGGACCAAAACAACTGTGTAGCAAGAGCCACATAAATTTCGCTACCTTCGAAGCCTTCTGTAAATATCATAGAAGGGATGTAGCTGATTGATTGGAAAGGCAAAAATGCCATAACCTGTTGGGCCCAGAGAGGGTAAAAAGAAATTGGTAAAAGTAAGCCACTAAAGAGATCAATAACGACCCGCTTCGCTCGAATGAGTCCCGTATTATAGAGGAGGAAGAATGTTAATATTCCTGTAATAAGATTTAGCTGTGTGTTGACAATAAAAGCAAATAGTAAAGATAACGCAAATAGTAGCCACGTTGATACATTACTAGTGAATTCTAATGGGAGGACGAGCCAAATGACGACCATTCCTGGTACGGAGAAGAATAAAAGTCGGAAGATCCCCTCACCCAAGCCTTGCATTGTCTTAACGCCTAAATAACTATATGGACGAATCATTTCGACTGCTACTTTCCCCTCCTGTATTTCCTGGGAAATTTCGCGGTCAATATTATTAAAATAAAAGGCTCTTGCCATCCAAGCCACTGCTATGTAAGTTGTCATTTGAGTAACCGATAGCCCTTGAATAGAATCTTGCGCGCCATATATTGCCTGCCATAAAAAATAATACGCTCCGATATTTATAGAATAGATAAGAATACCACTGTAATAGTTCGTTCGATATGCAAGCATCATTAAAAATCGAATGCGAATCATTTCTACATACATCGATATATTAGACATGCCGAATGCCCTCTTCATAAATATGACGAATAATCTCCTCTGTGGAGACCTTATTTATCTTCACGTCAGAAATCGCACGTGAGCTAATGACTCGCGCAACAAATACAGATAAGTCGACTTCTGACTCATCCGCGATTGTCGCTCGGAGCAGGAGAGGCTTATCGCCCTCTTCCCAATGTGCTTCATTAAACTCCGTAGACAGTTCGCCTATATGAATCTCTTCCTCAAACGTAAACTCCACTCGCTTTTCCTGTAGCCAAGAATGTTGAAGTGCTTCTAATTCCCCGTCATAAATCACGTTCCCTTTATCTAATAGGATGACGCGGTCGCACAGCGCTTCGATATCCGCCAAGTCATGAGTGGTAAGGAGAATCGTCGTTCCGTACTCCTTATTAATTCGCTTTAAAAACTCTCGTATTTTAACCTTCACTAATACATCTAGTCCGATCGTAGGCTCGTCTAAAAATAGAAGCGGAGGATTATGGATAAGCGCAGCCGCCAATTCACAGCGCATCCGCTGTCCGAGCGAAAGCTTACGGACTGGTTTATCGAGAAGGTCGTGAATCTCTAATGTGTCGATAATATCCTTCATGTGCGCCTCAAACTGCTCATCCGGTACTTTATATACCTTTTTTAACAGACGGAACGATTCCTGAACGGCAATATCCCACCATAGCTGAGAACGTTGTCCAAACACGACACCTATCTTTCGTACAAATTTTTCTCGTTCTTTATGAGGATCCATCCCAAGTATAGAGATATCCCCTTCTGTGGGCGTCAAAATCCCCGTGAGCATTTTAATCGTTGTTGATTTTCCTGCCCCATTTTCACCAATATAACCAACCATTTCGCCCTGCTTTATTTGTAAATTTACGTCATCAACTGCGCGGAGTATTTTATAGTTACGGGTAAAAAGGTCGCGAAAAGCACCCTTCAGTCCACTTCTACTCGAATACGATTTAAACTCCTTGCGTAAATGGCGAACGTTAATTGCATACTGCTCTTCCATCTGCTGTACCTCCTTCAAGTTGCCGCTATTAAGTGTAATCAAAACGGTGCAGACATTCAACAAAATCATTTCCGTGGTACAATCGGTAATGAATAAGGAGGAGATTAGATGAATTACACAACATCTGAACAACTATATAAAGAAGCACAGGAAGTTATTTTAGGCGGTGTTAACAGCCCTTCGAGAGCCTTCAAAGGGGTTGGTGGCGGGACGCCTGTTTTTATGGAAAAAGCAAAAGGGGCAAAGTTTTGGGATGTCGACGGTAACGAATATATTGATTACCTTGCAGCCTATGGACCGATTGTAACAGGACACGCTCATCCACATATTACAAAAGCGATTCAAACTGCAGCTGAAGACGGCGTTCTTTTTGGAACTCCTACTCGTTACGAAAGCCAGTTCGCGGAAATGCTACGAGATGCTATTCCTTCTCTAGAACGAGTGCGCTTTGTAAACTCTGGTACAGAAGCAGTCATGACGACTATTCGAGTTGCAAGGGCCTATACAGGTCGTGATAAAATTATTAAGTTTGCTGGCTGCTATCATGGACATTCTGATCTGGTGCTTGTCGCAGCAGGTTCCGGTCCAGCGACAACTGGTAACCCCGATTCTGCTGGAGTAACAAAAAGCATTGCATCCGAGGTCATTACTGTTCCGTTTAATGATGTAGGGTCATTTAAAGAAGCATTAGATCACTTTGGTGATGAAATTGCTGCTGTTTTAGTAGAACCGATTGTTGGTAACTTCGGTATCGTAGAGCCAGAGCCTGGATTTTTAGAAGCGGTGAACGAGCTTGCTCACGAGTCAGGGGCACTTGTCATCTATGACGAGGTCATCACAGCATTCCGTTTTATGTACGGCGGCGCTCAAAATTTCGTTGGTGTTGAGCCTGATTTAACTGCAATGGGGAAGGTTATTGGTGGCGGCTTACCTATCGGTGCTTACGGCGGTAAGAGAGCAATTATGGAGCAAGTGTCTCCTTTAGGGCCCGCTTATCAAGCCGGAACGATGGCTGGGAACCCTGCCTCTATTCGAGCAGGAATTGCTTGCTTAGAAGTGTTAAAAGAAGAAGGTATTTATGATGAGTTGGACCGCCTCGGTGCAAAGCTCGAAGATGGCATCCATGCTGCAGCTCGCAAACATAATGTTCCGATCTGCATCAATCGTCTTAAAGGGGCACTAACGGTATTCTTTGACGTGAAAGAGGTTAAAAATTACGCAGACGCCGAAGCTAGTAATACAGAGATGTTTGGTTCGTTCTTTAAAAAGCTGTTAAAACGCGGTGTCAATTTAGCTCCTTCTAAATATGAAGCATGGTTTTTAACGACTGCTCATACAGAGGAAGATATCGAACAGACGATCAAACTTGTTGAGGAGGTTTTCGAGGAGGGTCTCTAACTCCTCGGATTCTTCCTTGAAATAGGAAGTGCATAGGTGTATGATACGTTAGTGCATTCTTAATATAGAAGGGAATTAATTGAACTATGAGGCTAGGAGCCCGTATTTTTAAAACTGGTTTAGCCGTCACCTTAGCGCTTTATGTCGGAATGTGGCTACAATTTTCTACACCAGCATTTGCTGCCTTAGCGGCATTTTTATCTGTTCAGCCATCTGTCCGCAAAAGTATTATGTCTATTTGGGATCAGATTCAAGCTAACGTCATTAGTGCGTTGCTTGCTATTGTATTTGTTTTAACATTTGGTCACGAGCCATTTGTCGTTGGGGTTGTCGTCTTACTCATTATTGCTATTCATATCAAATGGAAAAAAGAGGGCATTATCCCACTAGCTGTTGTTACAGCTATCTTAATCATGGGTAGCCCGACAGACGATTTCTCGAGCTTTGCTTTAGACCGCTTCTTATTGATTATGGTCGGCGTCTTTTCTGCATTTATTGTTAACCTTATTTTCTTACCGCCGAAGCATGAAAATCTCCTTTATCACAAGGTGACTGGGACAAACGAGCAAATCTTACAGTGGATTCGCTTGATATTGCATCATGAAATTGACCATCGCACGTTTAAGCAGGATCAACAGACGATTGCTACACAACTCGGCAAGCTTGATACGCTGTTTGATTTGTATAAGGATGAGCGCACAATCAATCGTAAGAATGAGTATGCTCGCTTGCGTAAAGTCGTGTTGTTTAGACAGATGATTATAGCGACGAAAAAGGCAGAAGATATTTTAGTGAGTTTGAGTAAGCATGATAATGTGACACACAACCTCCCTGAAGAGATTGAATGTCAAATGCGCAGTCAGCTAGACGAACTAACAAATTATCACGATCGTATTTTGCTAAAATACGCCGGAAAAGTCCGTCCACAGTCAATGGAGGAATACCACGAAGAGATTGCGCAAGGAAAAAGGCAGCTGGTGGATGTATTTATGTCCTATCAGCAGAAAGCATCGTTTGAGTACGAGGCTTGGATGCACTTCTTCCCCGTTATTGCTCTAGTGATCGAATACTCGGAGGAGCTTGAGCACTTGGATAAATTAGTAGATGGCTTCTTTACGTACCATACCGAGGATAATGAGGTTGAAGTAACGGATAGAGAGATTTAATAGGATATAGAGGAAGAGCGTGGGCCTGAAGTTGGGCCTGCGCTTTTTTTAGGTTTTCGATTGGAGTGAAGGAGCCAATAGAGTGGGGAGTTTGTTTATATGGTGGAGGGGGTGGGGGTTTTTGAAGGCCTACTTCTTTGCGTCAAATGAATGTCTGTTTGCTTCAAGTCGAGTGGCATTTGCACCACATAGTCCTTTGTATGCGTCAAGTCATTTAGCTTTGCGTCAAACCTAGGTAGTTTTGCATCAAACAGCCGTGTGTATGCGTCAAAGCAGACTCGGTTTGCATCAAAGCATATTTTCACCAAAACCATTAGCTACTTCCTAACAGCCTTCCTATCTAAAAGCTATTTATTAAAGCAAAAAGCCAGAGCATCTCTCCTGCTCTGGCTCTTCCCCATGCTCTTGCTCTTGCTCTTCCACTACAAATACTGAATATTATACAACTTCGCATAGGCTCCATCGCGTTCAATGAGCTCAGCGTGTGTACCTACTTCAGCAATGCGACCATGATCCATCACGATGATTTTATCAGCGTGAGTCACTGTTGATAAACGATGCGCCACGATAAATGTCGTGCGATTCTTCGCTAGCTTCTCTAACGAATCCTGAATTAACTTCTCGCTTTCTAAATCAAGCGCACTCGTTGCCTCGTCAAAGATTAAAATCTCTGGGTTCTTTAGGAATACGCGAGTGATCGCGAGGCGTTGCTTTTGTCCACCGGACAGCTTTACTCCGCGCTCTCCGATTTTCGTATCGTAGCCGTCAGGCAATTTTGAAATAAAGTCGTGCGCATTAGCAGCTTTTGCGGCAGCATACACCTCTTCGTTCGTTGCCTCTGGCTTTCCCATTTTAATGTTAAACAAAATGGAATCACTAAAGATAATATTATCCTGCAGGACCATTCCAATTTGATCGCGCAAGCTGTGCACTTCATAGTCACGAATGTCCTTGCCATCAATCACGATTCGACCCGACGTGACGTCGTAAAACCGTGGGATTAAGCTCATAATCGTACTCTTACCCCCGCCGCTCATTCCGACAATTGCAACTGTCTCTCCCCGCTCTGCTCGGAACGACACGTCATGCAGGACCATCTCATGATCATCTTCATAGGAGAACGAGACATTATCAAACACCACTTCTCCTTGAGGAAAACGATACGGGACTGCATCTTTACGGTTCGTAATATCATACTTTTCGTCAACAAGCTCAAACATACGATCCATCGAAGCAATCGACTGCACAAGCTGAGTAGATGAGTTCACAAGACGGCGGAGTGGAGCATAAAGTCGCTCCATATATGTAGCAAAGGCTACCATCGTCCCTACCGTAACGTCACCTTGAATAACAAAAATACCTGCAACTAAAATAACTAATAGTGGCGCAATATCTGTAATCGTATTTATAACAGCAAATGTTTTGGCATTCCACTTCGTATGATCGATTGCTCGATTTAAAAAGTTACCATTCTGTTCGCCGAAGGCTGCCTGCTCCTCTTTTTCGATCGCAAAGCTTTTAATAACGCTAATCCCTTGCAGGCGCTCGTGCAGATGCCCCTGCACATCCGCTAGGGCTTGAGACCTTTGTCTTGTTAAGTCACGTAGCTTGCCGTAAAAGAATCGAATCGCGAAGCCATAGAGTGGCAATAATGCGATTGCGACTAAAGTTAGCATCGGATCTAGTGTGAGCATGATGATGATAGCGGCTGTAATTGTAAATAGATCAAGCCAAATATTCATCATCCCGGTCATGATAAAGTTTTTCGTTTGCTCGACGTCGTTTATGACTCGGGAAATAATTTCGCCAGCTTTACGGTTCGCATAAAACCTTAGACTCAGCTTCTGTAAGTGAGTAAATAGCTGATCACGAATGTCGAAGAGAATTTTATTCCCTGTCCATTGCGCAAAGTATTGGCGGTAATATTCTACAGGCGGTCTCACAATTAAAAAGAGAAAGAATACGCCTCCCATCAGCCATAAAAGCGTCGTCATTTGGTCGCTTTGTGTGCCTCCGCCGCCAATAATATCATCGATAACATATTTAAGGATGAGTGGCACCGTAAGAGGGATACCGAACTTTACCATACCAATTAGGACGGTTATCAAGATTTCTTTCCAATATGGTTTTACAAACTGCATATAGCGCTTAATACTATTCATGTTTTACACTCCTTGATACACGCAAAGGAGGCTGTCCCAATTTATAAAAGGGGACAACCTCCTCCTACAACGCTTGCTATTCGCTAGCTTAACGATGTGTGAGAAATCGTTCATACCAGTACTCTACAAAGCCTGGCTCAAATGGTCCTTTTTGCTGACTGATCCATGAAACAAGCTCATCGACAGTCCTTCTTAAAATAACCTCTACTTCATCCGGATAGTTCATCTGCTTTTTATGGACTGCAAATTCATCCTCATCAAGAAGTTTATAGGTCATATCCGGGAATACCTTAATGTCTAAATCATAATCAATATACTTCAACGCTTCTTGATCGTAGGTGAAGGGAGTTCCTAAATTACAATAGTAGTAAATACCATCATTTCGAATCATCCCGATCACATTAAACCAGTGATTAGCAGTAAAGTAGCAGATGGCAGGTTCTCGCGTTCTCCATTGTCTGCCGTCTGATTCTTGCACAATAATGCGGTCGTTCCCACCAATTACTTCTTGAGTGGTTCCTTTTAAAATCACCGTCTCTTCCCAGACACGATGTAGCGTTGCATTATGCTTGTAGCTTTGTACTTCAATCGTACTTCCAACCATCGGAAATTTCACAACAAGAACTCCTTTCTCTTACATTTCCACTGGATTAGATAGCGTAACCATCCGATCTCGTGGATCTAAATATAAGTCGAAGGGAGGCTTATGAGGGAGATAGTTTCTCAATTTAAAATAACTGATTTTACCGGTGCGATCACCTGCTGTAGTAGGGAATTCCCCCGTTTCTAAAAAATATTGATCACAGGCTATCTGACACCGATCAATATGATAGGCATAATCAGGTTCTTCAAAAAGATCAAATGTTTCTTTTGACATATAAAAGGGGCGATTTGGTATTCCTCCTAGATATCTTTCTAGGAGCTCCGTTTGTAATTCATTATCCTTATTTACTAACGTACGTAGAGATATGCCAGGAGCGGCATCTCTCGCAAAGGCGTCGACTGCCTTTTTTACATCGGTAAGCGTACAGGACACTATGCGCACTTCTTTTACAGAACGCTCCTTTCGACGTTTACGGAACACCATGTCCTCCCCTTCCATTTGTTAATCGTCCACTCTAGCCATAACCTACACAACGACCTTCACAAAATTCTTTACTCCCTTTTAGTATACTACTTTTCCACTTATTTTCACACGGAATATGTATGATAATAGACAGAAGGTGCTGCACCGAACGATTCGGGCAACACCTTCATGTAATTAGCGCTGTTGATTTTTAGAAGAAGCCTGTTGTTTACGCTCGTTAGCCTGCTGGTTTTGCTGTCTAACCTCTTGAGCGTCTGTTTCACTAGCAAATTCGTAGTTTTCCTGCCCGTTTGCAGACTGCGCATTTTGCTTTTTAACCTCTTCAGCGTTTGTTTTAGAAGCTGATTTTTTCATGTGTATCACCTCCACAAACGTTACTATGCGCAACTTACGATCAGGATATACACACTCCATAAAATTTTTGCACATTCATTACGTAAGGATCGAGATGCCACCATCGACGATAATTGTTTGTCCACAAATCATCGCTGCATCCTCTGACACAAGGAAGCGTACCGTATTAGCCAAGTCCTTAGGCTCGACGATTCGTCCCGCTGGCGTTCGGTCTTTCGCGTCCCCAAGCAATTCTTCTCGGTTAGGAAAATGCGTTAACGCATCGGTATCAACCGCACCGCCTGACACTGCATTGACACGAATTTTGTAAGGTGCAAGCTCGACCGCTAAATAGCGAGTCAAGGCTTCAACAGCCGCTTTTGATACTCCAACAGTCGTATAATTTGGTAAGTATCTCATCGCACCAAGCGAGCTTAAGCTGACAATTGCACCGCCAGACTGCTTCATTCTTTCAGCAGCAAGCTGTGAACAAAATAGCATCGCTTTATTATTAATATTCATGGTCCAGTCCCAATGACTCTCCTCGACTTCCAAAATCGGGCGTAGGACGCCTGATGCCGCATTATTGACGAGAACATCAAGTCTGCCAAACGTTTCATCAATTTGCGCAAACATCTCTTCCACTTTGTCTTTCTTAGCAACATTTGCTTTCACAGTTAAAACGTTTCTCCCTAAAGCACGAATTTCATCTGCTGTCTCTTCTGCTTTTGTTTTGCTTCTCGCGTAGTTAATAACAATATCGTATCCTTCTTTTGCAAGCTGTAGCGCTATTTCTTTCCCAATCCCTCTACTACTTCCTGTGATTAAAGCTACTTTTTGTTCAGACATTATTTGCCTCCAAGTCGTTTTTTATCTCGACTCCTATTTTAGCAGGAAAAACGGGGGAATGAACGTCCTTATCCAAGAAAAATACCGCCGTAAAGCAATGCGAGTAAAATAACAAAGGCTGGATGCATGCGCCGAACTTCCATTAAATAATAACTACTTCCAAGTAAAAATATTGTTTGGAGCCAGCCATTATCAAAGTAAGAAGTCTCAATAAAGCGAACGGTCATCGCACCGAGTAAAACAGCAATAGTAGGGCGTACAAATGCCGATAGCTTTTTTACCTTAGGAGAGTCCTTGAAGCGCATCAGGATACTAAGCATAATGATCATTAAAATTAAGGATGGCATCACAGTAGCAAATAATGCAACTCCTGCACCCAGCACTCCAGCCTCTGCAAAGCCAATATATCCTGCCATCTTTGTCGCAATTGGTCCAGGTAAAGCATTACTTAGCGCAACCACCTCACCGAACTCTTCAACTGTCATCCAGCCGTATCTTGTGACCACTTCATATTCGACTAACGGAATAGTGGCGGGACCTCCTCCGTACCCAACGATGTTTGCAATAAAGAACGCCACAAACAGTTCCCAATAAATCATGATACAACACCCGCCTTTTTAATCGGCTTTATTAATACGTAAAGAATAAGTGCACCAATTACAATAGCTGGGTGAATAGAAAACATTTCAATAATAATGATTGATGCGATGACAAGAAAGACTACTTTTAACCAGCCTAAATCATCGTTCGCTTTTTTAACAAACCCCCACGTTAACACGCCTAACATAACGGCGACAACTGGTAGCACGCCATTTGTCATCCCTTGAACAAAGCTATATTCACGAAACGATGCTAAAAACGTTAAAAATACGATAACTAAAATAACCGTTGGAATAACCGATGCGATAATGGCATTAATCATTCCACCTATTCCAGCGACACGATAGCCTATGTAGCCTGCCATTTTTGTTGCAATCGGTCCTGGTAGTGTGTTGCCTATCGCTAAAATATCGGAGAATTCATCATCATTCATCCACTTGTATTTCGTCACGGCCTCCCGTTGAATAAGAGGAATAGAGGCTGGTCCGCCTCCATATCCTAATAATCCAACGCGCAAAAAGGCCATAAAAAGCTCCTGCTGTACCATGGTTTTTATTCCTTCCTAAAGCTCATTGCCGCAAATTAATATGCAGCAATTGCCCCATCCGTTCTTGGCTCAGTCCCACCTTGTAGGACGCCTGTTTTAGGGTCTCTCCAAATAATTTGGCCTCGACCAAAGCTACCTGATTGATGCGTCACTTGAATCTCATGTCCACGAGCTGCGAGTGCCAGGGCAATATGATTCGGCACAGACTGCTCAAGCAGGACCTGCTTCCCTTTCATCCACTGCCAGCGTGGGGCATCTAAAGCTGCTTGCGGATTTAAGTGGAAATCAACCGTGTTCATAACAACCTGCATGTGCCCTTGAGGTTGCATAAATCCACCCATCACACCAAATGGTCCAACTGCTTCTCCATTTTTTGATAAGAAACCTGGAATAATTGTATGGTAGGTCCGCTTCCCTGGAGCTAACGCATTATCATGCTCGGCATCTAAACTAAAGTTATGTCCTCTATTTTGCAAAGAAATACCTGTTCCTGGGATAACAATACCTGACCCGAAGCCCATATAATTACTTTGTATAAAGCTAACCATATTTCCCTCTCCATCAGCGGTAGATAAATACACCGTTCCAGACCCCTTTGGATCACCAGCCTCTGGTGTTAGTGCCTCTTCACCGATAAGAGCACGTCTCTTCTTTGCGTAAGAGTCGCTTAATAATTCGTCAACGGACGTCGACATGTGCTGTTCTTCTGTTATATATTTTTCGCCATCAGCAAAGGCTAGCTTCATCGCCTCAATTTGCTTATGGTAAGATGCCTCGTCCTCTCGCACTGTTTGCGTGTCGTCTTTAAGCATCTGCAGTGCCATGAGAGCGATCATGCCTTGGCCATTCGGCGGAATTTCCCAGACGTCATAGCCTTTATAGGTAACGTTAATTGGATCAACCCACTCTGGCTCATAGTTCTCCAAGTCTTTTTTACGGATAAATCCACCGTGCTCCTTCGAGAATGCGTGAATAGCATCGGCAAGCTCTCCCTGATAAAATGCGTTCGCATCTGTCTCACCAATTTTCTCAAGCGTTGATGCATGCCCCTCCGACTTCCACATCTCTCCGACCTCAGGCGCTTTACCAGTTGGAGCAAATGTATCAAACCAAGCTTTAAATTGCTCTTCTTTGAGCTCTTTAGAAAACACTTCGAAGGCCTTCTGCCAATAAAAACTTAATGTCGGACTTACTGGGAATCCATCGCGGGCAAGCTTTACAGCTGGCGCAAGCGTCTGTTTTAGAGATAGTTTACCAAACTTCTTAGATAGGCTTGCCCACGCAGCCGGAGCTCCTGGTACCGTAACTGGCGTAAGACCAAATTTCGGCATTTCCTTCTCATAGCCAAGTTTATTGACAGCATCGAGTGACAGTTTGCTTGGAGCTTGTCCGCTAGCATTTAAACCGTGTATTTCTTTATCTTTCGTCCAAACTATCGCAAACGCATCGCTACCAATTCCATTAGAGGTAGGTTCTACGACCGTCAAACAAGCAGCAGTTGCAATCGCTGCATCTATAGCATTTCCACCTTGTTTTAAGATATCGAGTCCAGCCTGTGCCGCAAGTGGCTGAGACGTTGCTACCATTCCATTCCGAGCGAACTGAACGTTACGTTGTGACGCATAAGGGTAGTGAAGTGCTTCTTTTTGATTCATTTGATTAGCTCCTTTTCGTCTTTTTGTTCATTTTAACATAGTAAAGATTACTAATTGAACAACAAAAGACGATTTTCCTTACTTTTTTGTCATCTTTTCAATCAGTAAGACAATTAACGTAAGCATTGCAATGAAAAACAAACCACCTTGAAATAAGAGTGTAAGAGACTCCATGCAAATCCCTCCTTTTTATAAGAACAAACGTTCTCATATATCATAGCACAAATTGACAATTAGAGGGAGTCACAACGCTTATATCAATCTTTTTGCCTAAATTCGGAGAGTTTAACGAGTTGGTGGATGGGTAAAAGTTTTGATCTTCAGAAGTTGAGCCTGCTAAGAGTTGGTTTGTTCCTTCGTCGGTCTCGTTTGCTCTTCTTGCGTGGTGGTTTGCATGTCCTGGCACTTGGTTTGTCCCTCCTGCATGATGGTTTGCACGTCCCCAAACCTTATTCCTCCGGCTTCTGCTTCCCACTCCTCTCTTCAAACAAAAAAAGCGTAGCACTACCCTCTCAGGCAGTACTCCGCTCTCCAACTACTTATCAAAAACCCTTAAAAATTACTCTTTGATTGACCGCCGTCTACGTTTAGCGTAGCGCCGACCACCCAGCTCGCTTTTTCTGACGCTAAAAAGACGACGACATTGCTCACTTCCTCCACCGTCCCAAAACGACCGGCAGGAATCTGATCCTGGACGAACTGCTCCATCTTCTCCGGATCCTGCTCGATTCGCTTCTGCCAATTACCTGTGGGGTGCAGAATGGATCCAGGAGCCACTCCGTTCACGCGAATACCATCCTTAATCACTTCATCCGCAAGCGACTTCGTCATACTAATCATCGCCGCCTTTGCGCTATTATACGTCGGCTTTCCGCCTGACTCACGTCCAAATACAGACGAAATATTAATAATCGATCCGCTTCCCGCTTTCTGCATTGCTGGGATACATAGCTTGCTCATATGCACAGCCGAAAAGTAATTCAACTGCATCGCATCCTCAAAGTCCGTCATTGATGTATCCATCGTCGTTGAACCGTTACTGCCCCCAGCATTGTTTACCAAAATATCAACACCACCAAGTAGCTCGCATGCCTTCTCATACACGCCCTCTCGATCCGATGCACTCATTAAATCCGCACTAATCGTGTGCACCTCTGGCAGTTCTTCACCCGCCGTAGCTAGCGCCTCTTCTCCTCGCGCTACAATTGCAACGCTTGCACCTTCACGTAAGAATGCCGCCGCAATCCCTTTACCTATACCCTTTGATCCACCAGTCACAAGTACTCGCTTCCCTTTAAGTTGTAAATCCATCTCAACCTTCTCCTTTCAACGTCTCTTTAATAATTTTTTGGTGAGAAACCGGGAAAGCCTTCTCGCTAATCTCCTCTAACGTTACTAGCTCTTGGCGATCCATCAGCTTCGGCTGCCCACTAATTTGCACACGGTACACATCCATTTCCCAAATAATATGGGAAAAAACGTGGCGAACTCGTTGCGTATTTTCAGATTTGATAATATCTACACCGTAGTTTTCTAAGAACTTTTCCATTGTTTCTCCATCAAGAGCAGTTGGGAACTGCCATAAATTCGCAAGGAGTCCGGTTTCAGGACGTTTTTCGACAATAAAGCGACCATCCTCCGTAATAAGCACATATGCTTGTAATGTGACACTCTTTGGCTTCTTTTTCTTCGCCTTAACAGGCAAAAGCTCTTGGACACCTTGCTCCCTTGCCTGGCAATGAGCTTGCACAGGGCATAAAAGACAGGCAGGTTTTGTTGGCGTACAGATCATCGCACCGAGCTCCATTAACGCTTGATTATAATCAGAGGCACGTGAGGTAGAAATTATTTCACGAATAATTGTCTCAAACCTTTTACGTGTAGCAGGCTTTGCGATATCATCGTAGATAGCAAAGATTCTAGATAAAACACGCATGACGTTTCCATCTACTGCAGGGGCGGGAATATTGTAAGCAATGGAGAGAATCGCACCTGCCGTATAAGGTCCTACTCCTCGTAGCTTATGTATCTCTTCTTCAGAATTAGGTACAACACCGCCGTATGCAGACTGCACTTCCTTCACAGCTGCGTGTAAATTTCTCGCACGCGAGTAATATCCTAAGCCTTCCCAAGCTTTTAAGACTTGCTCTTCATCTGCATCTGCAAGAGCATCAACAGTTGGAAATTGAGACATAAAACGCTCGTAGTAAGGGATGACCGTATCTACTTTTGTTTGCTGTAGCATGATCTCTGACACCCAGATTCGATACGGATCACGTTCTCGCCTCCAGGGTAAATCTCTTTTTTCACGATCGTACCATTCCAGTAGATCGTGCTCATATTCATATTTATCAAATGGTTGCAATATTGTCACTCCTTTTGAAACATTAAAAAAAAGGGTAGAATAAAAGAATACTATGCCACTCCGAGCAGGGAGGAACTTAACATGGATTCGGCAACACACGTTGTCATGGGGGTTGCCTTAGGCGGTTTAGCCACGCTTGATCCAGTTGTATCAAGCGATCCAAACTTACAGCAAGCTGTCATGGTTGCTGCAATTGTCGGATCACAGGCACCCGATTTTGACACAGTACTCAAACTTAAGAATAACGCAGTTTATATAAAAAATCATCGAGGAGTCACTCACTCCGTGCCCTTTTGGTTTATTTGGCCGACTCTTATTACTTTAACACTCGCATTTATTATGCCGCCAGTAAATCTATTTCATCTCTGGTTATGGGCTTTCTTTGCTGTTTTCTTACATGTATTTGTTGATATTTTTAATGCTTACGGAACAAAAGCGTTTGATCCAATCAATAGGCGATGGCTGGCATTAGGTGTTATTAATATCTTTGATCCATTTATCTTTATTGCTCATATTGTAGCTATAGTGAGCTGGCGCTTCGGTACAGATCCTGGCTGGACATTTTTAACGATGTTTATCATTATTGCTATGTATTATGTTTGGCGAATACGTGTTCAACAAAAGGTTCACGATGCCTTTTTAGAACGCCATCCAGATGCTACACATGTATTTACTTCGCCAACATTTAAGTGGAATCTCTGGCACGTGGTTATCCGCACCGATAAGCATATGTTCGTAGCAGAATCTCGCAATCATACCATTACGTATTTTGAAGACTATCCATTTGAACCAATTCCACCAGATCCAGTTATTGATGCAGCACGTAAGGACGCAAATTTACAAGCCTTCCTATCCTTTTCACCCGCCTACAGATGGGCAGTATCAATTGAAGAACACGGTTATTCCGTTAAGTTTGTCGATCTAAGATATCGCTCTAAAGGGTACTACCCATTCGTAGCAATTGTCCGACTTGACGAGGATTTAGAGATTTTAAGCTCTTATACTGGCTGGATTTACAACTCCGATTCCTTACGAAGAAAGCTACATTACGTATCTCCTGATGCGTAATGTAGCTTGTTTTTTGAGGATGGTGAAGATAGATCTACGTTGCCTCGATTTGCGCGATCACTGCTTTTTTCCGCGCAGTTTGCTATTCAACTTGCGCGGTTTTTTTTGCTCGCGCAATGGCATGCTTAACTCGCGCGATTTCCTCTCACTTTCGCTCAGTTCCACGTTCCGCTCGCACAATCAACATATCAACTCACCCCTCCTCAACTACCCACTTAAAAAATCCAAACAAAAGAGGCCAGGAAACCTTCCTGCCCTCTCTTTTTTAATGATAAAACCGCTTTGTCTCAAACCACTTTTGATAGCGTGGATTTTCTTTTAAAATTTCATGAAGCCTAGAGCCGTAGTTGTCAATCCACTGTACTAGCACCTTTTCTGTCATCTCTTTTCCTTTATAAGAGTATCCTGCTTTTGCATAGGTTGATTCAAAATCTTCCCATAAAAGCTCGACCCACGTTCTTGCATCTGCGTAGGATAATTGATCATTGCTTTCTAATAGACGATTAGTAAGTCGGTCAAAATAGTCCTGCATCGCGACTCTCCTCCTTTTATTTGTAAGTTAATCTAGCTGTTGATCCAGGATGGAAATCGGTACGGCCTCGAGTTTTGTATGTCCACTTCGGTGTCCCCATGCAAAAATGCCGTTCATGTAGCTAATTGTAAACGTCTCACCAGCATCGTTATCCTTTAACAAATACGTTTGTTTTGATTTGTACGCTTTAGGATCCATCATATACGCTTCCGCCATAAGGATTTTACGCTCGTGTACCGCGTATTCATTAATCATGCCTTTTGCTTCTGCCTTTTGAGCAAGGACTCTAAGCTCCCTTATTTCTGCTTGTAACTCCTGATTTGTCATGCGACTGTACTGCTCACCCATGTAACCAAACTCCCCCTGTATTCTTTCTTCTATTATAACTTTTTTTGACGAATATGAAACTATTCCTGCTCATCAAACCAGGCTTGAATCGTATCCTGAGAGAACCCTTTTCGATACAAGAACTCTTTTATTTTTCGATTACGCTCGTAGGGCTCTTTACCTTCGTATTTACGCCATGCTTTTTCTGCCCACTGCCTTAGTGCCTCAAGCTCAACATCGTCGTCCTCTTCAATTGTTGCTTCCCTCAATGCTTCTGCTGCAAGTGTATGATCAAAGCCACGCTGAATTAAAAATTGCATCAGCTTTTGTTCTTTCGAACGCTGCGACTCCCTACCATAAGAATTTTGCTTTTTTTCTACAAGCGTAATCGCATTATCGAGCTGCTCTTCTCTAGGGTATTGCGCCATGGCCGCCTCAATAACATTGTCAGCGATCCCCTTCTGCTTTAGCTCCTGCCTTATCACGAGTGGTCCCTTTGTCGACTGGTCCCGCTTCGTGCGAACAAACGCCTCTGCAAACCGCTCATCTTGCAGGAAATCGAGGGCAATTAACTTTTCGACCATAGAATCAATAATATCCGCTGGCATCTCCTGATCTTTAATGTATTGTCTCAACTCTTTTTCTGAACGCATTCTAAAAGCAAGGTATCCTAACGCCTTTTGATACACTTTGTCTATCTCATCTTGCCCCTTCAGCCGATTAATATCTTCTTTCGAGAGCTCCTTCCCCTTCACAAGCTCCTCTTTAATTAACAAATCCTCTGAGACAGAAAATGCGTATTCATCCTGCCCATTTATCATTAAGTGAATATGATAGCGCTGCTTTGTTTTTTTGGCCGCTGTTACTTTTGTAATTTTATACATGCTTTGCCTCCTACAGCTTTTACGTTTAGATCATCCTTTTATAAGGAATGGTGGTAGTAAAAGCATAAACCAGGAGTGATAATTATGAAAGTAGCGATTACAGGCGGTACAGGTTTAGTCGGAAGCACTCTCACTAAAGAGCTTTTATATAGAGGCCATGAGGTTTTTATCCTCACTAGAAGCGCTGATAAAAAAGATCAGCATGGAGTAACCTTTGTCGAATGGCTCAAAGACGGTTCAAAACCAGAACTTGAGCTTGAAGGTATTGATGCACTGATTAATTTAGCGGGCGAAAATTTAAACAGTGGTCGTTGGACAGACGAGAAGAAAAAATCTATCTTATCAAGTCGTATTGATGTGACCCGAGAATCCGTTCGTATTCTTCACGCATTGAATAAAAAACCATCTGTGTTTATTAGCGGTTCCGCTGTCGGCTACTACGGAACATCATTCACGGAGACCTTTACAGAAGAACACACGACTCCAGGAGATGACTTTTTAGCTGACGTAGTCGTACAGTGGGAAGCTGAAACAAAGGGTGCACCAGAAGAAGTTCGCACCGTATTATCACGATTTGGTATTATATTATCTGGTGAAGACGGCGCACTTAAAAAAATGCTCCCCCCATTCAAAATGGGCATAGGTGGCAAGCTCGGAACCGGCGAACAGTGGATGTCGTGGATTCACGTAGAGGATGTCGCAAAGGCACTAATTTATTGTCTCGAACACGATAGTATTTCCGGTCCGGTGAACTTTACCGCTCCAAACGCAAAGCGTATGGAAGACTTCGGTAAAACCCTATCTGATGTGCTAAATAAACCATTTTGGGCGCCTGTCCCAAGTAATGTATTAAAGCTTATGTTAGGTGAAATGAGCGTACTTATCTTAGAGGGGCAACACGTAGTCCCACAAAAATTACTCGATCATGGATATAAATTCACGCATCCAGAATTATATGAAGCACTGGAAGAATTACTGTAATAACCACGCCCTGTAGGCATTTTACAGGGCGCTTCTTTGATTTTACCAACGTTCTATTCGCCATGAGCCCTATCCAAGAGAGCTTAAAAGAGGTATGATGGAAGAAGGACGAAAAAAAGGAGTTAAAAAAACAATGATGATGGACGGTTTTTTCCCTTTAGGATTTGCCTTGATCGTACTTGTTTTATTTTTGCTTAACATTTTTACAAGTATCTGGGCTTACCGCGATTCAACGCGTAAAGGGAATAGTAAAGAGTTCAGTGCGATTATGCTAATTGGCACCCTTTTCTTTCCTATTATTGGACTCATTGTCTACCTAGTAATCCGGAACGATACTCGCTAGGTTTAAAACCACGAGAAAGGAATGGTAACATGACTGTACTACCACCGAGCTTCCTAGGTAAAAAAGTATTTTTAGATGGAGAAAAGACGAAGTATTATACGCTGAAATATGAGGAGCCAGCCGGCAAAGCAAGTATGCACGCATTACTTTTTGATCATGAAGTACCCGTCATTTTTGCAACTCTCGATCATAGCGGTAAATTTTTAGATTCCTTTTATCTTTCGAACAAATCTACAAAGGCTTCTGAAGAAGTCCTGCATCGGTATAAGCACATGGCTGATCGTAAAAAGCAGCATCGTATGACACAGGAGGATATTAAAGATTCTCTTCGTTCAAAGGAAGCTGCTAAAATGAAGAACGAAAATATTACGAAACTTTTAAAGGACGAGCACCTAGAAGATATAAAACACCTGTGGTCATCTCGACTCTTAACTCTTCAAAAGTCTGATGGCACAGCATCTGATTCCCTCATCATGACGACGCTTCAAGAAGCAATAGATGAAGCTAACCCCATGAAATCCTTTCACTTCTTAGTAAAGCACCGTCAAGATTCCCTCATCATTGACCTCGCTAGCAAGATTAATGAGAATGTAAAGCTTCTTGATGGCGTTTATGATTATTATTACTACCATCAAAAAGGCGCGATCGTAGAGAACTTTGTTGTACGGGCCGGTCAAGTAGCCGACTTAACAAACTCAGAACTTATTGAGAACTTACTTTTAATGGCAAAAAACTTAGAGGACCAGTATAGTCGTCCTGTTTTACGCCCAGTTTTATCTAGACTGTTAAAGCGAGTAAAGACAGAGACAGATGAGACAGTAAAAGAATGGCTTAATAATGTGATCACGAATAGTCGCTTAAGACATTCCGTCTTAATGGAACTAAAGCGACCTAAAACAAGTGTATAACAATTAAAGAGAGTGCTTGGCGTAATGCGCCATGCACTCTCTTTTTTAATGTGTTCGTCTTGCGAAATCAACGAATTTAAATTTGTCAGGCCTGTGTCTAGATTCCGTGTATTGAAAGAGACTCGCATCATCGAAGTAAACAAAGTTCTTTACGACAACAATTGTTTGAAAGCCTTCTAAATCTAAAAACTGACGGTCCTCTTCCGTTGGTTCAATCACGGTAATCTCTTTTTTAGCAAAGCTAATTGTCATCGCTAAATCATTTTCAATAAACTCATAGATTGAATTCTTACAAACCTCATACGTTAATTCATCAATATAAACAGGGTTAAAGTAATCTTTATCAAAGATAATTTTTTCCCCGTCAATCTCCCTAACTCGATGAACCTCCCAGACGAGCTGGTCGCTCCGCACTTTAAGGTTTTGTTGCACCTCGCGTGACGGTTTTACTTTTTCTACCTTCTCCACGTGCGTTTGAAAATTCTCCCCAAGCTTTGTAGCAAGCTCTTTGAAGCTAACTAGCCCTGATACAGGAAAGTCAAATTTACGTGCATCTAGCACGATAGATCCTTTTCCTTGTACTTTTTGAATAAATCCGTTTTGCGCTAATAAATTTAATGCTTTTCGGATCGTTTCACGAGAAGTATCAAAATCTTTAACGAGATCATGCTCTGAAGGAAGCTTCTCTCCAGCAGCATACTCTCCCTGCTGTACTTTTTCTGCGATTTCTCTATAAATCGTTAAATACTTATTCTGCATGGTCATCACCAATTCAAGTTTATCATGATTGCGTTAAATGATAAACAAAAGACTCGTAAGCCCTTACACTGGTTGAAGATGCAAGATTTGTATCCTCATAGTTGGAAAGTAAAAGCGACGCTTCGTATCCTTCTAATTCTTTAGGCAGTTCAAACGTTGTTTCTCCCTGATAAAAATGGTTTACAACTAGTAGCTTCTCGCCTTTGTATGATCTCGTGTAGGTGAATAAGCGAGTATTATCAGGATCTACTAATTCATAGTCCCCGTACGTGACAATATCAAGCTCTCGGCGTAGCTTAATGAGCGCTTTGTAGTGATAGAAAATCGAATCTTTATCCGCTAGAGCAGCCTCTGCGTTGATTGTCGTATAGTTGTCCGCAACCGGAATCCAAGGCGTACCCGTAGTAAAGCCACCGTGCTCGGAATCATCCCACTGAACGGGTGTGCGAGAGTTGTCTCGAGATTTCGCCTTTAGTAAAGGCATGATCTCCTCGTCTGACATTCCTTGCTCACGCTTTTCTTTATAGAGATTGAGTGATTCAACGTCACGATATTGGTCAATCGAATCAAACTTAGGATTTGTCATCCCAAATTCTTCGCCTTGATAAATATACGGCGTTCCCTGCATCATATGCACCGTCGTAGCAAGCATCTTTGCTGATTCCTTATGGTACTTCCCGTCATTACCGTAACGCGATACAACGCGTGGCTGGTCATGGTTGCACCAAAACAGCGCGTTCCAGCCGCCACCTTCATGCATGCGAACCTGCCAAGTCGATAAAATATCCTTCAGCTGTAGAAAATCGAATGGAGCCACTGACCATTTTTCGCCGTTCGGATAGTCAACTTTTAAGTGATGGAAGTTAAACGTCATGCTAAGCTCATTTCGCTCAGGATTCGTGTATTTAATACAGTGATCAATGGACGTCGAACTCATCTCACCAACTGTCATAGCATCATATTTAGAGAAAACCTCTTGGTTCATCTCCTGCATAAATTCGTGCACGCGTGGTCCGTCTGTATAAAACTTTCGACCATCACCAGGTGCTACGGAGCCATCGTCATTTGGGAAATCCTGATTTTTAGAAATCAGGTTAATGACGTCTAATCTAAATCCGTCAACACCCTTCTTAAACCAAAAGTGCATCATATCGTAAACGTCTTGACGCACCTGCTCATTTTCCCAATTTAGATCCGCTTGGGTAACATCAAATAAGTGCAGGTAATACTGGCCAGTTGCTTCATCATACTGCCATGCATTACCGCCAAACTTGGACTGCCAGTTCGTAGGCTCAGCGCCATCAATCGGGTCCTTCCAAATATAATAAGAGCGATATTTGTCGTCTTTGGACTGCTGAGACTGTTTAAACCATTCGTGCTCAGTTGATGTGTGGTTTACGACAATGTCCATGATGACTTTAATGCCTTTGCTGTGGGCTTTTTCTAATAGCTCATCAAAGTCCTCCATCGTTCCATATTCGTGGTGGATAGAGAAGTAATCGCTAATGTCGTAGCCATTATCCTTTTGAGGGGAAGCGTATACGGGAGTTAGCCAGATGACATCGACTCCAAGCTCGTTTAAATAATCGAGCTTTTCGATGATTCCTTGAATGTTCCCTACTCCTTTTCCTTCTGTATCGTTGAAGCTTTTTGGGTAAATTTGATAGACGACGGCTCGTCGCCACCATTCGTTCATTGTTGGCATGAAAACCCTCCTGTTCGGTGTCATAATGGTTTTAGTTTATCTTGTATATACAAGTTTGTAAAGGGATACAAGGCTCGTTCTGTTGTGGGTGAGATTCCCTATTCAGGAGGTTTTGAATCGTGACTTTGTATGGGGATATGTATGAGAGCTCTTTAAGCTTCGATTGCTTAAGTGCTAATTAGTTTAGTGCCTAGCTCTACGAGCTAGATTACTAAGTGCCAACTAGTTTAAATCGGCACTTCTAGCTGTCAGCCCTCCAGACACTCTACGACATCCATTGACCGTGTGGTCTTCTGCGGTCTGAAAAGCATCACAAAAAGTTTGCGTTTTTTGCGAACATTTTGAGCTAGCCTTGCAGTTGGAAAGCAGTGGGTGCTTTTCCCGCTGATTTCAGGCTAGAGGTTGATGCTTAACATTAAAGGAAAGCCATCCACTCCAAGCCGTCAGCCCTACGGACACTCTACGACATCCATGGGGTCGGCCTTGGAGCTTCCTCGTCGGCAAGGGCCGCGTACTTTGCGGTCTGAGCTAGCATCGCAGAATGCGCTCTTTGCAGTCTGAGCTAGTCTTGCACTTAGGGAACAGTGGGTGATTTTGCCGCTGTTCCCAGGCTAGCGGTCGATGCTCCATTAATTTGCGCCTCCTGTGGGATCTCCAAAACCTCCTACTCCCATGGATTGTCTCCGAATGTCCTTCGGGTCTGCCAGCTCTGCGTGTGATTTAAAGTGAATCTCATACTTTTTAACGCAAGACGGCTTTTATTATGTAATAAATCAGATAGATGGTGTATGAAGGTTAAACCGAAGATAAAGTAGAGTTTAGTTTATACATATTATTAAAATTCGAGCAAAAAAAATGACCTCATGATAAGGTTACTTAGATCATTCACATCGCTGATTTAGATTGTTCCTTAGTTGTATTAATATACTGCATCAATAATACAGTCCCTGCTATATTGGAAATTATACTTATTCCAAGAGTTACTGCTAATAATAATGTTATTGAAGTAAAAAATGATACCATTAAGAAAATGGAACCTACCGTTATAAAGACAAGGCCTATAGATCTTTTATCCAATAAAGCCACCACCCTTCCAAGTATATGATAACATAATTTGGTTTATTAATTTAATAACTGGATAATTCCATTTTCGATACTCCTTTAGAAAGGTTTATTACAATGTTAATGTTGGCATTTTAAGCTTTTTGCAATTATACATAACAAAAAAGACCCTCCTAAGAGAGTCTCGATATTATTTTCTTGAAAGAAGGTAAAGAAAATAGGGTGCTCCTATGCAGGCGGCTATGATTCCGGCTGGAATGCCTGCTGGCGGCACGATGTTGCGTCCGATCGTGTCTGCTATCAGTAAGAGCATTCCGCCTATGAGCATCGCAAATGGGAGCATGCGCTGGTGCTTATTGCCGACGATCGCACGGGCTAGGTGAGGTGCCATAAGTCCAATAAAGGCGATTCCACCTGATACCGATACAGCGGATGCTGCGAGTGCTGTTGCCATCGTGAGAAGCACGATACGCGTTCGCTTTACGTGAACGCCAGTACCTGTTGCGACTGGACTGCCTAATCGTAAAATATTTAAGTGCTTCGCAAAATAGAGAACGATAGGAAGTAGGATCACAAGCCAAGGTAGTAGCGCTAAAATAAAGGGCCAATCCGTGCCCCAGACTCCTCCAGCAAGCCATGTGGCAATAAACTCTACTTGCTGCCTGTCCGATGAGGAGATGAGCACAATCATAAGACCTGAGAGAGCAAGGGAGAAGCCTACACCAGTTAAGATGAACTGGGTTGGCATTAACCCTTGTTCTTTATTATATGAAAAGGCATAGATAGTAAGTGCCGTAAGCATAGCTCCTCCAAAAGCAGCTAAAGGTAGTAAATAAGCAAACGTCTCTGCGTTAGCAGGGATGAATAAAAAGAATAATGTAACAGCAACTCCAGCACCAGAGTTAATTCCGACGATTCCTGGATCTGCTAAATCATTTTTTGTAATACCTTGTAGGATCGCTCCAGATGTCGCTAACGCTACACCACATAAAAAGGTAATAATGATACGCGGTAGACGCAAGGAATAGAAGACAAACTCATCTTGGAATGTTCCGTTCCCCATCAAAGTTGGCACAAGGCGTGTTATATTAATCGAGGAGGAGCCAGTACTTAGACTAATGAGTGCTGTGGTCACGATCATTGCAATAACAATGATGAATGCGAGTCTTGTTTTATTTTTCGTTGCCTGCACAATCATGCGAACTCTCTCCCTTGCGTTTTAACTACCCATAGGAAAAATGGAAGTCCACACACAGAGATAATGGCTACGACTGGCGTTTCGATCGGAGCAAACATCACGCGCGCTAATGTATCAGCACCAACCATAAAGGCTCCACCAACGAGGGCTGACATCGGGATAATCATGCGATAATCTGTGCCGACCAACTTCCGTACGATATGAGGGATCATTAATCCAACAAATGCTATGTTACCAACGAGCGCAACAGAGGATCCTGCTAGTATGATTACAAAGAAAAATAACCACAGCTTCACTTTTGTGACAGATGCACCGAGACCTGTTGCAACGTCTTCATCTAAGCTCAGTAATGTCACTTGACGAGCTAGCATAAGAACGATAATTAAGCTTACGATAATGGTCGGTACAATAATGTAAAGTTGCGTCCAAGTCGTTCCAATGAGACCCCCAGCGGTCCAAGCGGAAACCTCTCGGGTAATTTGGAATACTAAACCGATTGCTTCTGCTATGGCAACTAATAACGCAGTAACAGCAGCTCCTGCTAATACAAGACGAAATGGCTTGAAGCCACCCTTTCTAGTAGAAGCGATCCCGATCACTAAAAAGGCGCCGAATGCGGCGCCAATCCAACCACTAAACATGTAGCCAACGTATCCTACTGAGGGAATGAAAGCAAGAGAGAATGCAAGTGCTACGTTTGCTCCTGCTGTAATGCCAAGTAACCCTGGATCTGCTAGAGGATTACGTGTTATACCTTGCATAACGGCTCCAGCAACAGCGAGCGCTGCACCGACAAATACCGCTCCTATTTCCCTTGGTAGACGAATTTCACGGATGATAAGCGCCTGATCCGTTACAGTCGGACTTGTAAGGGCGCTCCATGCATCCTGCCATGTCGTCTGAGCTGCACCGAACAGAATCGATGCCGCAAACGTGACAAGAAGAAAGAGTAGGGCAAGGATTAAAGATGCCACATCACCAATCTTCATCCTAAAAACCTCAAATCTAATGGATTAGTTTAAAAATGCTTCTTCGAAAGTACCTAATAGTAGATCGATTGTAATTGGATCGTTAAAGAATCCTGATTCCGCCGGGAACTCAATCACATTTCCATTTTGTACAGCTGGAATCGACTGATACGTTTCTGTTTGCTGATACTCGCTTTCTTGATCTGATGGCTGACTGATTACAAGGTAGTCTCCAACGTACTCAGATAGCACCTCTGTAGAGATCGCATAAAATCCATCTTCAGACACGACGTCTTGAACGGCTTCTGGCATTTCTAGCTCCATCTCTTGATAAAGAATTTCTGTACCGCGAGCAAAGTTATCGCCAAAGATGTACAGTTGCTTATCAAAGTTCTCGACAACTGTGACTGTTGTATCTTCTCCGATTTCTTCTCGTACGGAATCTCCAGCAGCCTGAGCGCGTGCTTCGTAATCCTCTACCCATTCGCGCGCTTCGTCTTCTTTATTTAAGAGCTTGCCAATCTCAATGTGCTGCTCTTTATAATCTAGCTCGCCGTATGTGTATGTGACTGTCGGTGCGATTTGAGAAAACTGGTCAATATTCTCTGTCGTCGAAAGCCCAATGATTAAGTCTGGCTCAAGCTCTAAAACAGACTCGACATTTGTCTCATCGACTGCTTCCACACCGTCTAAGTAAGAAGAATATTCTGGATTGCTCATTGCCCATGAGTCTACCCCGACTAGGTTTGCGTCAAGTGCCATTGCATTCCCTGCAAACGTTGCTAGTACAACAACACGCTGAGGATCTGCTGGTACTTCGATTGGGCCACTTTCTGATTCATATGTGACAGTGCCGTTTGCTGCTTCATTTGATTCGTTTTCGTTCGCTGGCTCTTCATTACCTGCTTCTTCGTTCGTTGTTGTATTCGTATCTGCCGTATTTTCTTCAACAGCAGTGTTAGTATTTGTCGTATTCTCCGTATTATCGTCCGTGCCACAAGCTCCTAAAAGAATAGCACTAGCCGCGATTAACCCAAAAAGTCTTTTCATCTTTCTCATCCTCCATCAAATGATAACTCATTAAAATCGGTTTTTTTGTACGTGGGTCTCTGCCGATTAAGGCATCGATATGATATAGCTCCGCAAGCATCTCCGGCTGCATAATATCCTCCGGACCACCCTGCTTCACGATTCGACCATCTTTCATCGCAATGATTGTATCGGAATATCTCGCTGCTTGATTGAGGTCATGTAAAACCATAATGATTGTTCGGTTTTCAAGCTTATTCAGTTTATCCAGTAGCTCTAGCACTTCAAGCTGGTGGGCCATATCAAGGTACGTCGTTGGCTCATCTAAAAAGATCACTTCCGTCTCCTGAGCTAAAGCCATCGCAATCCACACTCTCTGCCTTTGACCACCGGATAGTGCATCGACCGGGTGATGTTTAAACTGTTGCATAGAAGTCGCTTCAAGCGCCCAATCAATCATTTCCTTATCATGCTTCGACAAGCGCCCAAACCCTTTTTGGTAGGGGAAACGACCGTAAGACACTAATTCAGCCACCGTTAAACCATTCGTATCCTCTTGCATTTGAGGTAAAATCGCCATCTTTTGAGCAAGCTTTTTCGTAGGCTCCTCTTTAATCGATTTCCCGTCAAGTAAGACTGCCCCATTTGAGGGTGCCATAATACGAGTTAATGATTTTAGTAATGTTGATTTGCCACATCCATTAGGTCCGATAATCGTCGTCAATTGATTGACCGGTAATTCTACCGTTATATTATGAACGATTGTTTTATCGCCGTAGCTTACGCTTAGATTCGCTGCTTCTAGCTTCATCACCTATCACCCTTATCTATTAATCGATAATGATTCTCAATATCAATACAAGTACTAGAGTATTACTTCTTATTCAAAATGTCAAACAATTTTCTTATGTAAGTGAGTGCTTGGCTGCGTTGTTTGCTATCATGTCGTTTTTCTTTCGAATGTGTCTGCTTGATTGCTTTGCGCCTCCGATGACCTCGTATGCGCGTCCTACCTTTCTCTTTGCGCGTTCTGGCACATCGTTTGCTCGTTCTCATTTCCAAGACCCTCTTCGACCGCATTACCTCCCCAAAACAAAAAGCAGGCCGGTAAAGGGAACAACCTTTACCGGCCTGCTTTTTATAAGTTTTACATGTAAGTGTATAGTTAGTATGCTACGTTAAGCTCTCTCTCTTATCGAAACAAAATAAACAGCAACAATCGTCACTACTGCTAGGATAATTAATGATATCATGTTTGCCCCTCTCACTACGCTAAATTGTGCCTAGCTAATAGGATACGCTGAATCTACAAAAATCTCAATCGCAATATTTGGAAGTTAGCGTTTTGTGGGGGTAAATGCAGAACTGTTACACACTATTCACCTAGCCGTAATAAAGTAGTAAATGCTTATGCTGTCGGGGAATAATCTAGTAACTTCGTCAACGAATCATTCATGCCAACGTGAATTTCTTTCAGCTCTGAACTAACCTCAGTAAAATTATTTACAACATCTGCATTCGAATCGACCGACTTCGTCACGTACTCAAGCGAAGCGATTAACTCCTCTACGCTACCTTTGATCATCGTAACGTCTTTGCGGATTCTTTCTGAGGCCTTTACCGTCTCTTGCGCAAGTTTTCTGACTTCATCCGCAACTACTCCAAATCCTCTGCCATGCTCCCCTGCTCGAGCAGCCTCAATAGATGCGTTTAATCCTAAAATATTTGTTTGTGACGAAACCTTGTCAATAACACTCAGCACATTATCAATGTTTTGAACGCCTTCACTAACTTTACGAGAGCTGGCATCAAGTCCATTATTAGATTTTTCTAAGTCTGTAGAAGAATCATCAATCTGATTAATATATGATTGTACTTTTTCTAAAACACGTTCTGTTTTTTCGAGATTTTGTTCAATTGCAATTAAATGATCAATATTATAACCGATCCCGAGTGCTCCAATCACCGTACCTTGGCAATTTTTAATTGGCACCGTCTTACCTAAAAAGTGTGCTTGATACACCTCAAAAGGCGGTCTCCCTGCCTGAGGAATGCCTTTTAAAGCGCTCTGCATAACGTGGTCGTCTTCTGGTACCGGTTGTCCAATTTGAACATCTACATCAATTGATTTACCTGGGAAGTGGGCAATCCACTTTTCGTGAGTGACTACATCCATCATAAAATCCTCTTTTGCAATTGCTTGGAAAAGAGGGATAGCTGCAACTAAAGACTGTAATATTTCTTGGTCTGACATTTCTTGTAAGCGCTTTATTTCCATAAACCTTTCACCTCTAAGTATACTAATAACTAATAATAAAGTCCTATTCTATTGTAGTATACTTATGCGTATCTGTCCATTTTAATAAAAGTTAACTCCTTAACACGAGTAAAATAGGGACTATTTAACCTCTATTCGTAAGAAGCATTTCCGCACACTGTTTGGGTGAACAATGATCCGCTAGAGATGGCACCATTTTAAGGCGTTCTTTTACTCTATTTTCTCGAATAAGATTAAACGCCTCTCGTTCATTAAGAGATTCTACACGCATAATAAACGCTGCTACACTCATAAGATACATATCTACTTCCTTGGCATTCATAGGTTGTTCCCCCTAACCCTTTTACGTTCCATTATGGCCTAGATAAGCGTATACTAGCAAACAAGTAGAAAATTCTAACATAAAGAGGTGCTTATATGAGCAACATCACAAATTGGGGAATATTAAGTGGAGCTAATATTGCCCGTAGTCAGCTAGTCCCTGCTATTAAAGAAGCACATAACGCGACATTAGTTGCAGTTGCAACGAGAAGAGACGCGGAGGCTCTCAAAGAGGAATGGGGCGCAGAGAAAGGTTATGGGACCTATGACGAACTTTTAAATGATTCCTCTATAGATGCTGTTTATATTCCACTTCCAAACGCGTTACATAAAGAATGGGTGATAAAAGCCTTAGAGAAAGGAAAGCACGTGCTTGTGGAGAAACCCGCTGCCATCTCTTCTGCTGATATTGAGGAGATGCAAGAAGCAAGTGAGCGAACAGGCAAGCTTTGGATGGAGGCATTTATGTATCGTTTCCACCCGCAGCACGCGCACGTAAAACAACTTATTGCAGACAAAGCAATTGGTGAAGTAAAGCGTATTCGTTCTTCCTTCTCTTTTAATATGGACCTTACAAAAGATGACATTCGCCTTGATCCTAGTTTAGGAGGCGGTAGCTTATTTGACGTAGGGAGCTACTGTGTGAATGTGAGTCGCTACCTTTTAGATGAGGAACCGATCCATGTCTTTGCAGCTTCTAGACAAGTAGAAGGAATTAAAGTAGATATTTCTACGTCTGCTTTACTAACATTTTCAAACGTAGATGTAAATCTTGAATCAAGTTTTGATGAAGTTCAAGTGAATCGCTATGAGGTAATCGGGACATCAGGTAGAATAGAGGTACCTTTTGCCTTTAGACCCGACCAAAATCCGAACAACGGTAAAGGCGAAGTCTTCTTGCGTGGCGCCGATGGATCCGTCTTAGAATATAAAACGTTCAGTGGAAATCAGTATACGCTTCAAGTAGAGCACTTCTCTGAATGTATCCAAACTGGTGCGACGCCATCCTACACAATGGAAGATACAAAAAATAACATGATCGTTATTGAACGTTTGTATGAAGCAAGCAAATCATATTCTAGCAAGTAGCCCTATCCTTCCCTTGTTAAATTCGGTAAGATGAGAGGGAAGGAGTGAATATTGTGTTACCTAAATGTGCTACCTGTGGCTATCAATTTAAACGACATCAGCTTTTAGCTTTTGTTTACTCAAAAAAATGTCCGTCTTGCCAAGCGGAGAATTTTGTTACGAAAAAAAGCCGCTTAAAGTCTGGCGGATTTAATGTTGCTATGCTTATTTTATTTTTGATCGTTAGTCGCATACCTGTTGGATCTGCTTTGTATGTTTTTGTTTGTTTAGGAGTGGTGCTTCTAGCTATCGTATATACGCATCCAAGACTCCTTAGGTTTACTAAGACTGATCAGGATATTTTTTCAAACAAATAAAAAAAGCTCGTGCCACTGCGGCATGAGCTTTTTTTAGTTAAACGAGCTTTCCTCTAGATAATGATTTTTGTACGATATCAATGCCGAGCTTCTCACCAAACTTTAATAGACGCTCTCGTTCACCATCTGTCACGATGGAAACGACTGTTCCAGATTTACCAGCTCGTCCTGTCCGTCCAGATCGATGCACGTATTGGTGAATGTCATTGGCTAAATCTAACTGTACGACATGTGTGACATCATCAATATCGAGCCCTCTAGATGCTACATCCGTTGCCATCAGCATCGGCACTGCGCCTTCTCTAAAGCCTCTCATTGCAAGCTCTCTTTCAAGCTTCGACGTTGTTCCATGGAGCACCCCAATAGAATTCCCTCTAAACTCAAGTCTTTCTGCAAATTTCTCCAGCTCGTGGATATCATTACAAAAGCCTAGCCCATAAAAGCCTTCTAAATGAATCAGCTTTGCTAATAGCTTCGATTTATCTCTGCGCTCTGCAATAAGATAAACGTGCTCGACGTTTTGCTTTTCTTCTTCTGAGCGAGATACACGAACAATTTCCGCTTCCATTCGTTCGACCACTAGTTCTTCTACATGTGGTGGAATGGTTGCCGAACACACGATGCGCTGACAATCACGCACGACTGCCTTCATTAAGGCATCTACTTCTTTTATATGCTCCTTTGCAAACAACTGATCTGCTTCATCAAAGATGAGTGTTGATACTTCATGTAGCTTTAGTTTCTTTGACTGTAGGAGCTCGATTAATCGGCCTGGTGTTCCTATAATAATGTGAGGCTTTTTCTTTAGCTTTTCTTGCTGACGCTTGACATTGGCACCACCGATCATGGATGCGACAGTAATTCCGCTTCCTTGTGTCCATTCTTGCGCGTCTTCAAGCTGCTGCATTGCAAGCTCTCGTGAGGAAACAACGATTAGCACCTGAGCTTGTTTCTTGGCTGGATCAACCTTATTTAAAGCAGGCAATAAATAAGCAAGGGTTTTACCGGAACCCGTTGGCGCCTCCATGATAAGATTTTCTCCAGTTAGCGCCTTAGGAATAGCTTCCTCTTGAATCTTTGTCCACTCTGTAAATCCTGCACGTCCAAACGCTTCCTGTACATAATCAGGTAAGGACGTAAGTAATGTATGTTCAACCATGTAGATCACCTTCATTCTTAGACTCCCACCATTTTACCCTATGCCAAGCATAGATGCTATCTCCGATTTAGTAGGGCATAGAAAAAACACGCCACTTTAAGGGCGTGCTTTCTTATAAATCAACAATAACCGATTTTGTATCAACCATATATAATCCGAGAAATTCATCATAAGGCAGGTTGCCTTCTAAATAATCGCTTAGTAATAAATCAATCGTTACATCTGTCTCATTTGGAGTTGCTGACTGTAGGGCACGTCTGGATAAATATTGGCCATATGGGTCACGTATATCTAAATCATCGGTTATATAAATGCCTACTGCATGATACACTCCCTCGTCCGCTCCCGCAGCTTCTGCTACAGATTCTATGGATACTTGCAAATAGTCATGATGAACGATATCTAATTTGCCTGATACAGTCGTTGGCTCTTCAGGCTCTTCACGATTGCACGCTGCAACTAGTATGACCAGTATAATAGCTAGTACTGCTAACATATACGTTTTCATTGTGTCACCTCTATAAGAGGTATGGTAATTTATTACTGGGAGACAGTCAAGGCTTGCTTGGCTCGATCGTGCAATTTATGAACAAATTTTTCACACGTTAAAGCATCGTGCTGCTGAGGTAGTAGCTCCACCTTCATGGTAACCGCTAAGTTAGAAATCGGCTGGATCAATTGGACAAGTTGATCTACTGCTCCACAAAAGTTCGGATAAAACCGATCACCGGTACCAAAAATTCCCGTTACCGTATGCTTACTAACCTGCATGCTTGATACCATCTCGCTCATCGCACGCGGAATATCTCCATTCCCCCACGAATAGGTGCCAAATAAAATAGCATCCTCCGTAAACTCTCTCTGTTGATACCTGTCGGCTTCCTTCTCTACATCGTGCATAACAACTTTAACATGCGTCTTCTCTAAAGAATCTTTTAATAGAAGCGCAAGCTGTGCCGTATTCCCCGTCTTTGACGTATAGACTATCCTACAGCTCGTCAAAGCCATTTTGCTCTGTCACCTTCGCATACGTACGAGCCTTTTGCTCGAAGAAATCCGACTTCGTATCATTCATCATGCTATCGCTAAAGACGTGAATCCACGGCATTGGATTATCTATTTCAGGGAAGGCGTTTTGAAGCCCTAGCTGACGGCAACGCTTGTTCGCTAAATATTCCACATAGCGCTCATATTCATCTAGATTAATTCCTGTATCCTTTAAAATGTCACGAGCCCATTCCTGCTCTAATGCTGTTGCTTGTTTAATAGAAGAATAAATATAGTCCAGATGAGCTTCATTTTTTAATTCCGGATGCTCCTCCATTAGGAGCTGCAAAAATTGCGACATAAAGTAGGCGTGTTGCATTTCATCACGCTGAATATAACTAATCATCGTACTTGATTTCAGCATTTTTTGCTGTCTGGCTAAATGATAGAAGAAAGCAAAACCAGCGTAGAAATAAATACCTTCTAAATTAATTGACTGAACTGCAAGTCGGAACAAGGTATCAACAGATGGTTTCTCGTGAAATTCATCGTAGGCTTCTACGATAATCGCATTTCGCTTGCGAACGAGTGGGTCCGCCTTAGCGCCTTCAAATCTGCGCTTCTGCTCGTCTGTTGAAACTAACGAGCTTAATATATATGAATATGATTCGTTGTGAACGGCCTCTTGCTGGGCGATAACAGCTAAGATTGCCTGAAAGCTAGGATCTGATACATAATCCATCACGAGTGTCATCGTTGGTGTTTGTAAACTATCGAGTGACGCTAGCTGGGTATTTATTCGAAGGAACACATCCTTTTCGTTATCTGATAAATGGTCCCACTGCTTAATATCGTCTTGCATATTGATTTCTTGCGCCTTCCAAAAATTTGATAAAAGCGCCTGATACAGATCATACATATGTGGGTACGTAATATCATTCCAATTTAATAATCCTGAGGCTTTCCCGTTCAGTAAGGACGGCGATTTCATTGGTTCTGATGGTTCATATAGCTTTCTCTTCGTTATTAACATCTGTAACCCCTCCTGTCGTTGACATTCATTAGCTTTGGCACGCTTCGCACGCTTCAATCTCAGCTTGAGACGTACTTCTTACGTAATAAGTTGTTTTAAGTCCATTCCTCCAAGCCTCTACATGTAAATCTAAGAGCTCTTTAGCCGCAATCGTGTGTGGCACGTACAGATTAAAGCTAATTCCCTGATCAACATGTCGTTGTCTAGCAGCGTTTTGACGAATACTAAAGTTTTGGTCTAACTGATGACGCGCCTTAAGGTAGTAAGGGTATGTGTGATGCGTTAAATCAGGTGGAGTAACCTTTAGCTTAAAGTTTTTCTTTTCCTCCGCATACTCTAACGAATAAATAGGATCAATTCCATCTGTTGAACCAGCGATTTTAGCCGTTGAAGAGTTTGGTGCTACAGCCATCATCCAGCCGTTTCGGACGCCTGTATGAGCTACACGATCACGAAGCTCTTTCCACTTCTCTGACGTGTAAGATCTTCTAGTAAAGTACGTTCCGTTTTCCCACTCAGAGTCTTTAAACGCGTGATACGTTCCTTTTTCTTCTGCTAACTCGTTAGAAGCTTTAATGGTGTAATACGCGATATCTTCGTAAAGCTCATCCGCGTATTGAACAGCCTCCTCACTCTCCCACTGAATATGTTTTTTAGCGAGGAGATGGTGCCAACCAAATGTGCCAAGACCAACCGCACGATAACGCTGATTCGTAAGCTGCGCCTGTCCAACCGAAATCGTATTTAAATCAATAACGTTATCAAGCATTCTCATTTGAATGGAGATGACACGCTCAAGCTCTTCCGCTTCTACAACGTTAGGTAAATGGAGAGACGATAAATTACATACGACAAACTCTCCCGGTTTTCTTACAATAACGAGATCCCCATCCGCATTTACATACTCTTCTTTAATTGTTGTAGAGGACATATTTTGGGCAATCTCTGTACACAAGTTACTGCAATAAACAGAGGTACGACCAAGCTCCTTTTTATTAGGGTTTTGACGGTTCACTTCATCGCGATAAAACATGTACGGCGTACCAGTTTCAAGCTGTGATACCATAATACGCTTCATGATTTCCATTGCTCGATACGATTTACGCGGTAGGAGCGGATGCGCAACTGCCTCTTCGTACTTTTTAGAGAAGTGGCGAACATCCGTCTCATCATAGAAGTCCTCGAGTCCAAGTGCATTGCCGGCTTCGTCCTTCCACCCCATCACTTTTTTCACCTCATGCGGGCAAAACGTATGCCACATGCCAACGCTCTTACCATCAGCATCTTTCTCCTGGAGCTTGTGCATAAACAGGTCTGGAATCGATACTCCTGGGAACACATCGTGCGCTTTACGACGCTCGTCTCCATTATTCGTCTTTAAGTCTAAAAATCCATTCATAATATCTCGATGGAAAAGATCGAGATAGACTGCCACTGCGCCTTGTCGTTGACCAAGCTGATCAACGCTCACAGCGGTATCATTAACAAGACGAATCCACGGGATAACACCAGACGAATTGCCTTTAAAGCCTTTAATATCTGATCCAAGCGCACGTACTTTACCAAAATAAAGACCAATTCCGCCTCCGTCTTTACTTAATCTAGCTACGTCCCAATTAGATGTATAAATCCCGTCTAGTGAATCATCGACAGTATCTATAAAACAAGAAGATAACTGTCCATAGCTCTTACCAGCGTTAGAAAGCGTAGGTGTAGCAACAGTCATATATAAATTACTTAACGCCCAGTAAGCTTCTTGAATACGCTCCATCCGCTTTTCCTTATTCTCTTTTTGCATAAGTGTCATAGCAATAATTAAAAAGCGTTCCTGCGGGAGCTCCATCGTATTTTTATCATAGTCACGAGCTAGATAACGATCGGCTAATAGGAATAATCCCATAAAGGTAAATTTTTTATCTTTAGATGGATCAATTAACTTCCCAAGCTCATCAATTTCTTTTTTAGAATAACTCTCAAGAAGTTTTTTATCGTATATTCCTTTTTCCGTCAAAAGTTGAATAAGAGAATAAAAATCTCCGTATATGGTTCCTTCCCGCTCCTTGCGGTTAACCTGAGCCTTTTCGTATAGCTCTTCTAAGTAGTATCTTGCAGCAACAAACGTCCAATCAGGCTGGTCCATCGCTACTCTATCAAGTGCATAGGACATGGCATCCTGCCTTGAAAGTGTATGTATAACCTCTTTATCATGATCAGGTAGCTGAAACTCCTCCAACCAATTCTCTTTGACTTGCACCGATATTTTTTCCATTCAAATCCCTACCCTTCCATCAATAGTAAAACCCCTTCGGAATACGAAGGGGTTAGATAGAAGACGAGTCCGAAGCAAGTGCTTCTATTAGGGCTCGTCTCCTATTTTCACACCCCGAAAAATAGAAGCTTGTAGATCATAAGGTAGGTCTCCTGACTTGTGCGTCACTCTACTAGAAGGCCTTCCCATATCGAATTGATACAGTGGTTCCCTTCGGTCGTCAGCACTTACAGTTGCGGGGGCAGCTCTGGTTTTACACCAGATTCCCTTTTAAGCTCTTCGTTGAGCACCTTACAATCTTTTAGCTTATATAGTTGTTGAAATCTATTCCCAATACTACATATTGATAAACATACCGCATTCACAAAAAAAATCAAGACTTGATTTCACGAATTCTTCTTAATGTTTTATTGTAATTTAAACAACTTTCTTAGTCTGACACAGGATGGTCCTTATGTAAATAATCAGCTCAGAATGGTCGCGCTTTCGATATAAAATTGTAATTACATAAATTGTCGAAATAGTTCGAACGATTCTTATATCTTTTTTCAGCAAGATATGTAATTATCTATGTTAAGCAACTGATTTTTTACACGAATTGACAAAGTATTCGTAACGATCCTCTTTCACCCATATTAGTTACTATTTATTTTCAGTACCATTGTCTATCTCACTCACCACTTAAACCCTATAAAGTATATCTAATTGGTATAATAGACCTCTCATGTCTGCTATACTTAAGATGTCGAATTAACAACAGTTTAAGGTATCTTACTTTGTGGAGTGAGTCGAATGAACCTACCATTTTTTAGCCGATTTTTAAAAACAAAGCACACATCTTCTACTTTCCAGCAAGAAAGTACTTCCACTAACGCTAAGTCTGATGATTATCACAAATCAATTGGTAAGATGTCTGCGTTCTTTGCTCATGAGATACGCAATCCTCTAACTACAATTAATGGCTTCATACAAATGATGGAGCGCGAGCCAGTGATTCAAACAGATGACAAACTCTCTACCTACATTTCCATTATGAAAGACGAGTCAAAACGAATCGAACTTTTAATTGAAGAACTATTGAATCTGTCTCACGCTAACAAAGGCATCGAAAACTTTTCTATCATCGATGTAAGGAAGAGTTTAGAGAAGGTTTTGTATGTATTCCGTAATCAATACGGGGAAGATAGACTTCTTTTTAAAACTAAAATTGAAGATTCAATTTATGTGATGGGGAATGAGAGCGGATTTGAGCGTACCTTAATCAATATGATTAAAAATGCTGTGGAAGCAATGAATGGTAAAGGTACCATATTTATTGAGCTGGAAAAACTAGATTCTAACGTCATACTTAAAATTATAGATTCCGGCCCTGGTATATCTGAAAAAGATCTAGAACACATTTTTTATCCATTTTATACAACGAAGGACGATGGAACTGGCATTGGTTTATCCATCTGTAAAACCATTGTTGAATCTATGCAAGGTACTATTTCGATCAGCAACCACATTAAGTATGGCGCTGAAGTGCTGATATCCCTTCCGGAGAGCAAACATGCCTCATACAAAAGCTAGGTGATGAATGATGACAGTATTAAGTAGTTTGTCTTATATCATGTCTATCTTTGAATGGAGTGCACTCTTATTGTTTCCGCTTATTCTACTTGGGTACATGAATGCAAATCGATTCAAAAAGACAATTATCATTGCCGTTATAATGAGTACAATATCTTTATTACTACACACGACCTCACTCTCACTTGGCATGATCGTGAGCATACAAATGATTCTTTTCATCCTATTTATTTTCATTATTTTTCAAACGAACATAATGGAGCTTTTTGTTATCTCAAGTATTGGATATGGCTTTTATATTCTCATCCAGCTTGTGTTTATTGAATCTTTCACGATTCTTTCCTCTTACGAATACTTTGAAATTTTACTATCATCAAGCTACTTATCCATCGGTATTCAATTGATGACTGTTGCAATATGCGGCTCTTTAGGATTCTTTATTTGGAAAAACAAATACTTCCTAGCTGAACTTAGGGAGCATTTACATTCTAAACACATCCCTACAAAAATTAAGGTCATGATCTTTAGCAGTAGCCTTTTAACATTCGGATTCATCGTATTGGCAGCCGTTGCGATGCTCTCACAAGATATTACCTTTAAAAGTACATTAGTACTTTTATCCATTGTCATTCTTGTGTTAGTAATGTCTTTTTACCATATTCTATATACGCAGTTTCAAGTTCGCAGACTCATTGAAGCAAAAAAGTTTTATTTAGATCAAGACGAGCAGTCTGTCAATATGATGGAACGTTTAGAGAACGATGCAAGCTCACACTTTCAAGCCATTTGGAAGCTAAGTGACGTCGGCTCCTTGGAATCTATCCGCTCTTACATGAAACAGGCAAACCTTCCTAGTCCATCTACTAAACATTTCTTTAATACAAATCAAATTGATTCTTCTAATGGAATTGATGAGTTAATGCGCGCACTTCTTATTAATAAACGTCGCATGGCCAAGCTCTTTCAAATCCAAATTGATATTCACATTGATTTAGATCACCCTATGCAAATGACGTTCCAACAAATTAAACAGTTAAGTACCTTACTGAATGATTTGCTTTTTGTTTACTACGAAAAACAAACGTCAGAGGAAAAAATAATCACACTAACCATCCACTCTAACGGAGAATTTATGGAGTTTAAAGTGGAGTGTCCGGTGGATATAAATCCAATTCATGTAGAGAACCGTAATCTTATTAATTCGATCTCTTCTTTTGAGACCGGATACTCTAAAATAGTTGCTACTTACCAGCCATTCACGTCTACCATTATCTTTTCCCAACAAGGGGGATGATTGTCATGGTTTATCGACTAGCGCATGCGATAGCAATTCGAGTCAAAGATGCCAATCCAGATGATACAGAACCGATTGATGTTTTAACCTTTGGGTTTATTCTGATGCTAAATTTGCTCGTTACGTGGGGATTGCTGATAGGATTTGCAATAGCATTGCAAGAGATTATTCTAATTATGGCAACAGGGGTCTCCTTTATGATTATTCGCATTTTTACTGGAGGCGCTCATTTTAGTACCGCTATCGCATGTACGTTAGTCAGTGTTGGCTTTATTGTTGGAGTAAGCTTTTTGCCGGCTGCACCCATTATTTATACGATCCTAGCGTTTGTTTGCGTTTTATCTTACGCACCTTATTACGAAGAGGATCAAGTGGTGCACAGCCAGGCTTGGGAACGAAAAAAGAAATTGGTTGGAGTGCTCTGGATCATCATTGCCTCATCTGTTGCACTGCTCTTTGACTTTCACGCTCTCGTGCACGGCGTGTTTTTACAAGGAGTGCTGTTAACACCTATTGGGACGAGATTGATTCTTACACTAAATAAATGGATAAATAATGAGGAGGCAACAAAATGAAACGAACTGCAAAAGCAATGTCCACTGTCTCAAAGGCACTTGGTGCAACTTTCGTTCAAGCTTCTAGTCCACTTATTCATATGCCAAAGATTCCTTCGTCGCTCAGGAAGCAAAAGTAAGCTCGGTAATGAAAAAGATACTTTAGCATCCATAAAAAGACGAGCCAACGGTTGGCTCGTTTTTTCTATTTATTGAATACGCAACATGTATGATAGGTCTCCTAACATGGCGAAGAAGAGATGGGACAAAAGGTGTTTATAGGGTTATTTATTAGGAGGGGACAGATACAAAATCGAGATAACTCATTTTTACGCAGATAAGGAAGTCTGAATACTTAGAGTGGACCGGAATGGAGTCTGTGCATGAAGTTACCATATTCTATCTTGTGATAACTTAGCTGCGTTTTCCGGATAGTTAAAGATCGGGAAACGATAACGGAGCATCGTTTCTTTATAACTGAATGCCTTGAACAGATCATAGAATTACATCTCCGGGTAACTGTAGACCGCGACCGAATAGCCCTACCTCATTTCCGGATTGTCTCCTCGCGCAAGTGGATAACCGCTCATGATCCATTAAAAAAGACAAGGACAAATGAATCGCTTTTGTCCTTGCCTCTTGTGTCTATCATTCTAATTACTCCACTTCTAGTACTGCAACTGCCTCAACTTGGCTTGTTTGTGGGAACATATCCACAGGCTGTAGGCTCTTTAATCGATATCCACCTCGAGCTAATTCCTTCACGTTTTTAGCTAAGGTTGATGGATTACAAGATACATACACAATGCGTTTAATTTTTGAGCGCGTTAATGTGCGAATTAAGCTTTGATCAAGTCCAGATCTAGGCGGATCGACAAACACGACGTCAGCTTGATAGCCTTGGTCCTTCCAATCAGGAATAACTTCCTCTGCGCGACCTGTCACAAATTGAGCATTTGCTCCGATTCGCTCTGCATTTTGGTTGGCATCAAGGATTGCTTCCTCGACCGTATCCATCCCTCTAACTTCTGATGCCTGATCAGCTACCCAAAGTCCAATAGTTCCAACTCCACTATAAGCATCAATGACTTTTTCCGTGCCTGTTAATTCAGCAGCCTCTTTAGCTGTATCATAAAGTACCTTCGTTTGCGCAGGATTTAGTTGGAAAAATGCGCGAGCTGAAAGCTCAAATGATAAATCGTTTAACGTTTCATGAATCTTTTCTTTGCCATGAAGTACAACCGTCTCTTCGCCAAAAACAAGCGGTGTCTTATCCGGTTGAACGTTTTGAACGATCGATGTAATATTCGGCATACGATTGACAATCGCCTTTACTAAATCCTCTTTTTGTGGGAAGTCTAATTCCGTCGTGACTAACACAAGCTGGTACTCATCCGTTTCAAAACCAACTCGTGTAACTAGCGTACGGAGAACACCCTTATGCTTTTTACTATTGTAAGGCTCAATGCCTAAGCGATTCACGATTTTTTTGACGATATTCGTTACTTTTTCCGTTTGAGGGTGTTGGACGATACATTCTTTAATATCGATTAAACGGTTTGTACCCTCTTCGTATAAACCTGCGATGACATCGTTATCCTTGCGTCCAACCTGCATTTGGCTTTTGTTACGATAACGCCAAGGGTTTTCCATTCCGATTGTATCTCCAAATGGGAGTGAATCGAGATCAATTCGTGTATAACGCTCAAATGCTTGTCTAACAATATCCTTCTTTTCACGTAGCTGAGCTTCGTACGTCATATGCTGTAGCTGACATCCTCCACATCGATCATACACAGGACAGGGAGCTTCTACCCGATCATCTGATGCCTTACGAATGTTAACAATTTTCGCAGTTGTATATTTTGCCGTTACATTTACCGCTTCACACACAACTTCTTCTCCTGGAAGTGCACCTGGAACAAATACGACCTTTCGTTTAAAAAATCCTACGCCTTCCCCATCAATTCCTAGTCGTTTTATTGTTAATGGGAATTGTTGTCCTTTGTCTAACATGACATCGTTTCTGTTTGGTTGCTTACTTGAGTCCATTTTTTTCATCCATTCGTTTCTATACTTTCCCATAAATATAATGCTGCATACGTACGATAAGGTTGCCAGTTTATCGCCAGTTCATCAAGCTCTGCTACAGTTGGCTTTGTAGCCAGGCCTTTTAGGATCTTGACCGTATTTTGGATACCGATGTCTTGGACTGGGAATAGATCCATTCGTCCGTAACCAAACATTAAAATATTTTCTGCTGTCCAACGACCTATACCACGAATCGCGATTAACTCTTTTAACATCTCATCGTCCATTTTCTTGCCAAGCTCGTGTAAATCAAGGGCCCCTGAAGCAATGAGCTTCGCTGTATCAATCACGTACTCTGCTTTCCTACCACTAAACTGTAGCTCTCGTAGTTGCTCTACAGTAAGAGTTGCCACTTTTTCAGGCGAAGGATAAAACCATGCTCCGTGTTGATTAAATCCAAATGTTTTAACAAAGCGTTCTGATAGTGTATACGCAAACTTCATATTAAGCTGCTGATGAATAATCGTTTTTGCTATGCAGCCAAAAAGGGAGGGTTCACAGACAAAAGGCGTCCCTTTTAACTCGTTAAAAATTGGCGCAAGCTCTGTATTACTAAAAAAAGCATGTATCTCTGTTAATGGGGTCTCTAAATGAAAGATACGTGTGATTTCAGCTTTAACAAGTTCCGATGGTGCTTCATCTAGCATCGTAACGTCAAGCTTTGGCTCCATCACTGTGCCAATTTGAGTAACAACAGCTACAACTGGTTTATCTTGAATAATAAGAGGCATTTTGATACGTTCTGCCTCTACATCGATCGTGAGTAGCGGATCTATAGAAAGGCGCTTTAACGCTTGCTCAAAGCGATACGGTCCTTTTAGAGTGATAATCAATCAAAATCCCTCCTTGTCTCGTCCATCATACCATGCATCCTGTATTTGCCACACCACACAGGATATAATTTTTGATACAATGTTGACTGCAAACACCTATGTTAGGGGAGATTCAATTGTCTATAGCAACTGATATTGTATCATTAAAGATCATGGCAGAGGTATATAAAAAACAGGATGTATCAAAGATTTTGGAGGCCGCTACTTCTCTCTTAGTTGAGGAAGTATCTTATATTGATTGGTGCGGTATTTATTTAATGGAAACAGAAAAAGAGGCTACATTGATTGCAGCCTCGAGCGAACAGGATTCTAACTGGATGCAAAATTCCGAGCTTCGCTTTCAGATTCCAGGAAATAACTTACATGAAGCAGTCCTAGTTGTTAGGTCAGAAGAAAGAATTGCGTTTGACACTCGAGATATTCATACATTAGAGAATTTATCAGCCGCTTTAGGTGATCTCTGGTTCGCAGAGCTTTCCCACTAATTAGGGAGGGCTTTTTTAATGTGTTAGAGGCTCTAACTCCTCTCGAAGCTTCCAATCGTCTAAGTGTTTAAACGTAAGACCAGATTGTTTAACGTGATCAATGACGTCTGGTAAAGCTTGCGCATTATCTGAAGAAACAGAGTGAAGTAATAGCACAGCTCCTGGAGAAACACGCTTTGTGATTTGCTCAAAAGCAAAGGATTTACCCTTTTGATGATCAACCTCCCAGTCCTTATAGGCCATTGACCAAAAAATCGACGAGTAGCCGAGTTCTTTACAAGCAAGTAAAGCTTCTCGGTTAAACTCTCCTCTTGGTGGTCTCACATAGATCATCTCATAGGTTGGATCAAGCTTTTTCACTTCTTTCTCTACGTCTTCAAGCTCTTGTTTAATTTGATCAAAGGACAATCGTGCAAAGCTTGGATGATGATTGGAATGATTGCCAACCACATGTCCTTCTTTAATCATTCTTAAGACTAGCTCTGGCTCTTCTCGTACATAATGACCAGTGACAAAGAAGGCGGCAGGCACTTGCTTCTCTTTTAAGGTATCTAAAATTTGAGCTGTGTACCCATTTTCATAGCCATTATCGAAGGTTAAATATACTTCCCTTTGAGTTGAATCACCAACGTACATCCCACCAACCTCCTCTAACAGCTCCTCATGAACAGAAGATGCAGGTGTAGTCGGAGTGCCATGGTCGAAGCTCCATTGCATAAAACTTGTAGCAAGTATAAAAGACGCCATAATTGCATGTAACATGATCCTCACCTCTTTCATGTTAGCATGCTCGTAAAAGCCTCGTTTCATTCAGGAAGCAAAGGCTAATTAGCAAGATGAGACGTATTGTTTACATAGTCAAAATAAACATTATCGCCTTCTATTCGAACTCGCGTAATCCCAGTGTTCCCAATTCTAAATGGGCGGTGCAGTGTGTGCCAATTTTCCTTCGCAAATAAATACATGAGGAAAATACTAATAAACCCTCCATGAGAAACCGCAATAATCGTCTCACTCGCATGGTATTTCTTCCACTTCTTAAGTTGCGTATGGCACCGTTCTGTCAACGCTTCGATCGTTTCAGTCCCTTCCACACCAGATGTGACGATTTGGTTAATGTGAGGATAGCTTGTTAATATATCCTCTCTCGTACGATTTTCTAAAGGACCTAAGAAGACTTCGCGTAATAATGTACTCTCCACAGCCTTTTTACCTTGAAGAGCTGCGATTGGCTTTGCTGTATTTTTCGCTCGCGCCAAGTCAGAAGTATAAATAGTGCTCGCACCCACATCATGTAATGCCTGCGCCACCTGCTTTGCCTGATTCTCACCAGTTTGTGTCAAAGGGTACTCTGACTGTCCTTGAATCATTGCTTTTTTATTGCCTTCTGATTCCCCATGTCTTACAAAGTAAATAATCATCATATACTCTCCTCTATCAGCTTCTAATACGTTTATTATAATCAAAAAAGCCGAGAGATAGCATCAACTATCCCTCGGCATCATCGTTTATTCGTATTGTTGTCTATAACGCTTGCACTGCTCTTCTAAGTCGTCTAGCATCGAGATGATCTGATCAATATCAGAGACGTCCGTTTTCTCTGGATCCAGAGAATCGAGAATCGATACAAGCTTTTCCATACGCTCATGAAGAGTTTGAAGCTTTAGCTTTTTGTCGTCCATCGTGTCACCCTCTCATCGTTCGCTTTTACCATTGTAACAGAAAATGTGGAGCGTGAAAGGGATAATTCTCGCCATCCTCTATCTATTAGCCGAGGAGACTGGTATCATTATAGACGGTTTAATGGAAAGGAATGAACGGAATGAGAACACTTGAAAAGATTCGCCCTTCGTACGATCCTTGGGAAGCGTACCTCGATATAAAAGACTTTGGTAAATCTACTCTCACTAATATTGAATTTACCACCACAAATCTATGTAATATGCGCTGTGAACATTGCGCGGTTGGATACTCCCTTACAACGAAGGACCCTGATCCTTTGCCTATTGATATCTTTATAAAGCGTCTTGATGAGATTCCTCATCTACGAGCATTGAGCATTACTGGCGGTGAGCCAATGCTCTCGATGAAGTCTGTCAAAGGCTATGTCGTACCACTCTTAAAATATGCGCATGAGCGAGGCGTTCGCACGCAAATAAATTCGAACTTGACGATGCCGTTAGAGCGTTATAAATTAATTACACCTTACTTAGATGTGCTTCATATTTCTCATAACTACGGTAGCGTAGAGGATTTTAAAGAAATTGGTTTTGCTGTAATGGATAAAAAACCATCTGACAAGATTCGTGCTGATTATTTTAATCGTATGGTCGAAAATAGTAAAGCGCTAGCTGCAGAAGGCGTGATGATCTCAGCTGAGACAATGCTCAATAAACGTACCTTGCCACACCTAGAAGCTATTCATGATCAAATTGTTGCAATGGGTTGCACGAGACACGAAGTTCACCCTATGTACCCAACATCATTTGCTACGCATTTAGAAACTGCGAAGCTTGACGAGATCCGTGAGGGCATTCACCGTCTTTTAGACCATCGCGACCCTGATACATGGATGCTGTTCGGTACTCTGCCCTTCTACCCATGTAATGAATCTGAAGAGGATTTAGCGCTACAAAAACGCTTATATGAAACGAAAAATGTGACTGTCCGTAATGATCCGGACGGACGCTCCCGTTTAAATGTGAACATTTTTGATGGCTCGATTCATGTCACTGATTTTCACGCGGATGGAAACTTAGGTAATGTTCAGGACCGATCGTTAGTAGATGCATTTGATGCTTGGCAACAAACAGAGCTTGCCAAATCCGTCTCCTGTCACTGTCCGGCTGTCGAATGTTTAGGACCAAACTTACTTGTGAAAAATGCTTATTATAAAGATGCCGATTTTATGGCAAGAGAAGCTAAGATAACGAAATAATCGGTTGAGGCTGGGACAAGTGTAAGTTGACTGTCCTAGCCTTTTTTTGTGGGGAGGTGGGGTTCATTTAGGTATGATTATCCGAATTCCTCGCTTCACTATCCAGATTTGGCCTTTCATTATCCGGATTCCTCGCTTCATTATCCACTTTCAGCCTTTCATTATCCGAATTCCTCGATCATTATCCACTTTTGGCCTTCCATTATCCGAATTCCTCGCTTCATTATCCACTTTTGGCCTTTCATTATCCGAATTCCTCGCTTCATTATCCACTTTCAGCCTTTCATTATCCGAATTCCTTGCTCAATTATACATTCTTTCTTTTAACGTCACCTCGGTTGCTTTGATTGTTGCAACTCTAAAAACAGCATATTTTGAATCGGCAGCTGTGCTTGTACTGCCACCTCTGTCACATCCTGAATATCAAGCGTTGCCTCTCCGTGCTCAATGGAGATATAAACTTCCCCATATGTGATCGTCCCTGTTTCAGCGACAGTTGGTAAATATGCATACAGATATCCGATTTGTCCTGGCGCTACAGAGAAGGATGACGCTGCCTCTGTTCCAAATCCTACTACTGCTTGAGTACCGAGTGGCACTTTTGTTCGTTGTTGGGTGTCACGTAATAAAAGTTGCATAACCATCTCTTTTTGTTTTAAACCTTCTGTAAGTAAAGCCTTTGCTTGCTTTTGCTGTTGTTGCGTGTGAGAAATGGAGCGAGCTGAGGCTCCTCCTCGATTATCGAGCATGTTCATATTTATTTTTTCCTGCTTCCAATCAATTTCAGAGGAAGTGGATGTATATGAAAGGGGCCAACTCCCTAAATAAATGCTTCCTTTAAAACCAAACGATAGCTTGGAGCGATTCCATGAGGATTCATTTAACTGCTGTAAGAGAGCGAGGTTATGAATAGGTACGTCTGTAGTTTCTAAAAGAGAGGTAGTAGATGATTTTGGCTTTAAAGAGGTCATTTCAATCTGGGCGTTCCGATACGTATTTTCTTTGGCGATAGAAACGGCACCAGCTGGTTGCTCAGCTGCAAAAACAGTCGTGGTTGACATGACGATACAACATGCCAGTAATAAAGCAAAGACAGCTTTCATACGTCATCCTCCATTCATTCTTATTTCTTCTATGTTGTCCTCGAAATGGGGAATTATGCGTAAAGTTGAGATATGTGAAAGTAGCTCATTAAGCTTACAGAATAACGAAGAGGCCTAGGAAATCCTAAGCCTCTATCCTATATCTTATTCCATTACGTCTTGCCTATCTCCTAACAAATGTGCACACTGCTTTTGACGAAGGTCAAAGATTTTTAATGGATCATAGAATTTCTCCGGATGCTCTCGTAATTCCTGAAGCTCAATCTCTGTTTGTTCAAGAGCTTCCTCATAAGAAGCAATTAAATCATCAATGTGATCGATAAGATCGGTAAACGCAGCATCCACGTCCGATTTAATGGCCTTTTCAAACAGATCAAACTCAAAGAACAGCTTATGAGAAATTGACTCTGCTACTTCTTCAAAGGAATCGTTTTGAATATAGCTTCTATACTGTTTAATTAAGAACTGTCGATTTTGTTGCATGTCGCCAAATAGCTTCCCAACATTACGCAGCAATAGTTGCTTTGGCTCCAAACGATTCATAATATTTTCGTCTTGGAATTCAGCTCGATTCACCATACGACGTAAATCGCGCTTCCAATCAGCGAATAGCTGTGCATCTAGGTGAAGCTTCAGACGCTCCTCATTAAACTGATTGTTAAAACTCTCATTCATCTCATCAAAATACTGCTGTGTATCTTTAAATTCTGCTTCGACATTTTGCGTCCATCGCTCTAGCGACTGCTTGAAAACAGGAAGCAGTTGAACATTTGCAAACTCATAAATGCGGTTGTTCATCTCATCGTTGAGCTCTTCGTGAATGGTACGAATACTTCTGTCTTCATCATCTAACAACGATTCTGTATCCTTAATAATCCGAGGAATGGCTTCCATTAATTGTTCCTTTTGCATATCTTTCATGCGTTGGTAGGTTTCTATAACGGACTCTTTTTTCTCTTCGCGTAAATCTTCTACGCTTGTTTTTAAACCACGGAGCTTTGTCAGCATTTCATTAAAGAATGTAATCTGTTGCTCTAATCCACCTTCAGCCGCTACCTGCTGATTTAAGAGGCGCTGTAAGAAGCGCTGGATGGTTGATGAAAGTTCTCGCGCCATTTGTCTCGCTTTTTCGCCTTCTGCATCGTTTGCATTTCTTCTTAATGCTTCTAGCCATTTCACACGATCAAAGGTTAAATCAGAAGATGTAACAAATTGTGCACCGACTCCTGGTAGTTGCGAGAGATCTTCACGTAGTTTGATAAGAACCGTCTCGTCAACTTGCGCATCCTCCGACCAGATCACGACGTCTTCTAGAAGCTTTAGCATCTCTTCTACTGCAAGCGCTGCGTCTTCTTTTTGCTCTACCATCGTTTCATTTTTTAAATCTGGATACGTATCCTGCCACGCTACTCTGGCAGCAGTACTCAACGTTTGACCAGATCCTGATCGTATAGCGAGCTCTTCCCAATGTTGCACGAGGTAAGGAAGGATAGGCTCGATCTCGCGCTCTAAATAGGCTCCTGAGGTTAAATCTAAATAAATGTCATGGTGAAGGGCTGCTAAGAGCTCCCAGTCCATCGTGGTGTCTAACTCGATCGTCGCAAAGATGGTGTTGAGAGTTCCGACCCAATAAAGATACGTATCTTTATTACGATACGTTTTAGTGAGCGCCGCGATGAGCTGAATAAACAAGTCGCGGTCCAGGGTGTACACGTGCTTCATTGCGCTCTCAAAGTATTCAGGTGTGAAGCCTGCTGTGTACCCTGCTTCGACATATCGTAGGAGATAACGATACCAATCCGTTTCGTTTGTCCGTTCTCCTTCTGATAGCGCGAGGTCGATTGCTTTTGGCCAGTCCTCATAATCCTCGTAAACGGTTTTAGCTAAGTCTGTTACATTCGGATAATCTGGATTGATCGCAAGTGCGCGGCTTGTGTAATGATAAACCTGCTCTTTATTGCTCTCTTCTGCATAGATAGAAAGGAGCTGTAAGGCTACTTCTACGCTCAGCACATCGTCCTCTGACTCAATTGCTTTGTAGGTTTGCTTGGCGTCTTCTGTGAGCCTTAGATCATAGTAGGTGTCACCAATATTTTTTTGAGCCCATCCAGAAAGCTCATTTGTGACGTTTTGCCATTTATAAATAGCTGTTTCTAAATCCAATTGATGATAGTACATTTCTCCTTGTGCAAAACGAATTTGAGATAGCTCTGCTTCCCCATCCTGTTGCGCTGCATGCAGGAGCTTGCCTAAGCTTTGCACGGGATTCATATTTTCTTCATCAGATAAAATCGACTGATAATAGGTTTTATTGACAAATGATATAGTCATTACGTTCATCCCTTCGACGTTCATTCTCCAACTTATTCTTTCGATGTGGTCGCCACGTTTACGTCCTTCATTCTTTTATTCTACTTAGATTCCTTCTGTTTTTCCATAATCTTTATTTCCTTCCAGTTCCCAAAGCGATAGTAAAGGACGGCTATCGCAGCACTCAACACGAGGCTCACTCCCATTCCAATACCTATTCCACGCTCACCAAACCACTCTGAGAAAAGATAGGTTAATGGATAGCGGAGGATCCAAAAGGAAATGACATTTAAAACAAACACTTGGAACATGGCACCAGCAGCACGCACAACTCCGTTCAATACAAAGTTAATTCCGAGGAATGGATAAAAGAATGCAACAGTCTGTACGTACATTGTACCAAATGCAACCGTGTCTGGGTCTTGTACAAACAGAGAAACAGTCCATTCTGCGCTAAAAAAGACGATAGCGCTTAAACTCACTGAGACAATTGCAATTAAGAGAAGTCCACTTCGAGTAATTTCACCTACTCGATTCCATTTATCTGCACCAATATTTTGACCCGCCATACTATTGATCGCAGAACCAAGTGTCAGTGCTGGTAGCATAATCAAGCTATCTAATCGTTGCGCAGCGCCAAACCCGGCCACTGCCTCTTCTCCAAAGCTTGTTACTACCGACATAATCGCAAGCACGCCACCCGAGATAACCATCATGGAGAGTCCAGATGGTAGACCTAGTTTAAAGATTTTTCTCGTCTGCACCATTGCTGGAATTGTTGGGACAGAAAATGGGACGTTTGCCTTTCTAATTGAATAAATAAGTCCATATACAAACGCAAAACCTTGCGAAAGGACTGTCGCATAGGCAGCACCTGCAATCCCTAAATCGAGTACTGCTATGAAGATTGGGTCTAAGATTGTATTTAAAATAACGGCAATAAGAACAAATCTGATTGGGGTTTTACTATCCCCTAATGCTCGTAGAACGGTTGCGATAAAGTTGTAGCCAAATAAAAATAAAATACCTATAAAATTAATGCGTAAATAAAGGGTTGCTAGTGGTAGCGTATTTTCTGGCGTACCTAAAATAACAAGCACTCGTTCGGCAACAACGAAGCCGACAATACCGAGCACAATAGCCAGTGCTCCAAGGATGACGACAAAACCATTTAATGCTCTCTTTAATCCTTCATCGTCCTTTGCGCCCTTATACTGAGATAATACGGTAAGAGCAGCCGTATTCATTCCAATAATAAACGAGAGAATGGTAAAAATAACGGTACCAGATATAGCTGTGGCACCAAGCGCGCTCGGGCCAAGTAAATTTCCTACCCATATCGAATCAATCACTTGATAAGAGGTTTGCAGGATGTTTGTAATAAAGATCGGAGATGAAAATAAGATCATCTTCTTTATGATGCTACCTTCTGTAAAGTCGTACTGCTTACTCACTGTCCTGCCTCCTCTATAATGTAGCTGATGGAAGAAGAGCCCGACCATTTAGCCGGGCTCTTCATGCACTACACAATTTCAAACGTTTCTGTTAGCTCGACAACTCCCTCGACGGTTTGCGCCATCGGACAATTTTTTGCCGCTACCTTGACTGCCTTCTCGACCTTGTCAGCATTTAATTCCTCGCCTTTAATCGTATAGTGTAGGGCAATAGCAGAGATTCTGTTGGCTTTAGACTCATCTCGAGTGACGTCTGCGTCAACGGAAAGCTCTGTCACTGTCATGCGCTGCTTTTCTAAAACCTGTCGTAAAACAGATGCACTGCACACGGCAATGGAGCTTACCATTAGTTGAAATGGTCGAAAGCCTTTTGTTTCGTCGCCTGACACTGTTAAATTACCGTAGTTAAATTCTCCTTCGAACGCTTCACCATTCCAAGTAAAATTCATTTCTATCATCTCCAATCTCTTCTATTGTACAAAATGAGTCCGGCATTCGTCACTTAAAAAGAATTTCTTGCATTCCATTTTTAGGAGGCTACAATGAAATAGGATAACGCTTAGGTCAATGTGGAGGAATACATCATGTCAACTAAACAAAACAACCCTATTTTTCGCTATTGGGTACTCGTTTTTATGGTTTTAATTGCAGGGTTCTCGCAAGGGATGCTTTTACCAGTGCTTGCGATTATGCTGGAGGGTACTGGAGTTTCGTCAGCAGCCAATGGATTAAATGCTGCCGCACTTTATATCGGAATTATTCTCGTTTCACCTTTTATTGAACAGCCAGTGAGGAAATTTGGCTATAAGCCCGTCATTTTAGTCGGACTTATAATTGTAACGGTCGCGTTACTCTTTTTCCCAGTTTGGCAAATCTTTTGGCTATGGTTTATCCTTCGGATGATCGTCGGGGTAGCGGATAATCTCATTCACTTCTCTACGCAGGTGTGGATAAGTACGACAGCAGATCCAAAAAAGCGAGGCAGACAGCTATCTTTATATGGTTTATCATTTGGACTGGGCTTTGGGCTTGGACCAATGATGGCGCAGTTTTTAGAGATCAATGAATATCTACCATTTATAATCGCTGCATCAGTCAGTGCATTTGCCTTTATACTTATGCTCTTCATTCGTAACGAATGGCCAGAGCGTGAAATCGAAACTGCCTCCAAGCTTGGCACATTTGGGCGTTACAAGCAGGTCATTAAGCTTGCATGGTTTGCTCTTCTTCCTGGATTCGTATTCGGTTATTTAGAAGCATCTATTCACGGGAATTTCCCTGTCTACTCCATTCGTATGGGACTAGACCTTTCGTTCACCACTGCTTATTTATTACCTGGATTTGTATTTGGAAGCCTGATTACACAGCTTCCTTTAGGAATGTTAAGTGACCGCGTTGGTCGAAGTAGAGTGTTGCTTGGTCTTTTAGCATTTGGCCTAGTCATCTTCATGGTCATGCCATTTATCGAACAAAACCAAGCTTTATTACTCACTGGCTTCGTACTCGCCGGAATGCTTTTAGGGTCCCTCTTTTCACTCGGAATTGCGTATTTAGCCGATCTCGTGCCAGCAAACCTCTTACCGACAGGTAACGTGATGACCGCGGTTCTGTTCGCGTTAGGTAGCATGATCGGACCAATCGTCGGTGGCTTCTTAATTGAGATAATTGGGGATGGCGCGCTGTACTATTCCATCAGCTTTATGCTTGCCTCAACATTAATCGCCGGAATCTTTTTTCACAGAAAATCCAATCAAGCCGTCAGTTATGCGAAGGCTAGCTAAAAAAGAGACCTGGACAGCGATACTGTCCAGGTCTTTGTGTTAAGAAAATACTTCATCAAGTACTTTAGTTGCACTTGCTTTATTTAAGTTTTTCTCTACTCGGCTAGCAACTTCTTTTCGAAGCCCACTCTCAAAGTTGCGCACCATTTCGGCTTCGCCTACAAGGTGAATCTCTTCCCAGTTTTGCTTCTTCTTTAAATTCTCAACTTTTGTCGCCATTTCTTTATAGAAACGCTGAAGATTCTCTTCGAATCGTTGTTGGAATTTATCTACGTGCGTTGCTCCTGAAGCAATACGATCGCCTGAAGCCATGCCGTCACTAAGTGACCACTCTTCTTTACCGGAATCAAACGTATACGTCCACTCGTTGTTTATTTCTCCAAGCGACGTTTCAATAATCTTCACTTCATCCATATTCGGTAGTACAATCCCAGCTAGTGGGTAATGCTTCTCAAGCATCTCAAGCTGGTCCACTTGCGCTGTCTTTTCCCATTGGAAATCAGTCTCGACAGCAATTGGCAAGTAGTGAACGGACCATAAATCCTCTTCGTCTGAAGCAAAAATCACAACGCTTTTTGTTAAATTTGTTCGATTGCCATTAATTTCGTCGTCTACTTTTTTACGTAGCTTTTTATAGCTTTTAAGCTCTTCTGTTTCACCAGAAGCCTCGATATATTCTTCTAATCGTTTTAGTCCATTTTTAAGTCGGATCTTCCATTCCCCTTTTTGCTGGTCTGGATTAGCTGGATCCGTGTTTAAGTATACAGATAGTACGCACTTTCCTTCCGAGCACTCTAATTCTCTTAGCTTGTGGATTTCTTCTGTTAATGTCATAACGAGTATCCCCTCCTAAAAAAATGGTGTAGGTTTCTTGTTTCCTAGAATGCGGTTGTTAAAACTGGTTTTTTTGTCGAGATGGTGTTGAATTAGTTCTAGCTAGTTTTGTGCCTAGCTCTTTGAGCTAGATTGATTAAGTGCTAACTAGTTTCTTTCACGTGCTTCAGCCTTCGAGCTTTAATTGCTAAAGTACCAAACAGTTTAAATCTGCTCTCCGAGCTGTCAGCCCTCCGGACACTCTACGACGTTAAAGGAAAATCAGTCACTCCAAGCCGTCAGCCCTCCAGACACTCTACGACATCAATGGGGTCTGCCTTGGAGCTTCCTCGGAGGCAAAGGTCGCCTCCTGTGGGATCTCCAAAACCTCCAACTCCATGGATTGTCTCCGAATGTCCTTCGGGTCTGCCAGCTCTGCGTTTGATTTAAAAAGTGATTGTGGAACACTTACTTTTGAGAACAGGTTTTCTTTGATGGAAGTAAGCGACAATTGACGTGCTGGTTTATCGTTGAATGCTTTAAAGTGATGGTTGATTGTGTTGGGCATTTTGTTTGCTTCACTTTGAATTCTGTTTGCATCAAATCAAAGAGGAAGTGCGTCAATTAGGTCTTCGTATGCGTCGGTTCAAATAGCTTTGCGTCAAAAGGCGATCTGTTTACTTCAACTTGCCATTCGTATGCTTCAAACAAGTGATCCGTTGCTTCACTTGAGCATTCGTTTGCGTCAAGCTTATTGGTTTGCGTCAAACCGAAGAAATTATCACTACATTAGAGCCAGATCGCTTCAATATGACGGATGATTGAGTCACTTAGAGCTGCTTCTATGACGTATGTATCTGCATCAGATTAGATTTACTTGAGACTGATCACTTGCACCAACTAAGTTTTTTTTACCTTCTCCAACTAAAACAAAAAACAGCTCAGCAGAGCTGCTTTTGTTTTATAGCTTATCTTTTTCGTCTAGATCTAGCTGTTCAGATAGCGGTGGCTGATCTGGAACGTGGTTAATTTCTACGTTACTCTCCCCGATTCGCTTTGGCTTTTCGACATTCTCATCGATAAAGTTCTTCCACTCAGAGTTAACGTCTTTTAATACGTCCATCACATCATCTAGGTGATAGCGCATTTTTTGACCAGCCTGTACCATTTCTTTTACGTCGTCGGACGCGCGGTCGAAGATTGTGGATAAACGAGAGCCTGATTCACGTAGTTTCTCTACGACTGTCTCGCGGTTTTCAGCAAAAGCTTGAATCACCTTTTTCGGTTGAGGTTGATTAGGGTCTACATACCCTTCGTGAGATGTACCTTTATTTTTTGAAAGATACATGGCTCCTCCAATAATTCCTGCTACAGTTCCACCAATAATCCATTTTGCACTACTCATAGCTTGTAAGCCTCCATTTCTATTCGTATCTACATTGTAGTGTATCAATAATCGGAAAAAACAGCCAAATTTTTACGTGACGCTAGTCTGACTTTTTGGAATACGAGTAAATCCCTTTCTATTTTTCGTACATTTAGTATAATCTAATACTTGTGCTAGTCGACATCACTCGACACACTTGATTAACTATTTACAGGAGGTAGAAGTGAACACTTCTCATAAAATTGATTGGCCAGTTACGATTATAAGCGGAGGTCTCCTCGTGCTGTTCGTTCTGGCGTCATTAATAAATGCAGAAGCAGTAAGAGAATTCGTTGATGTCACTTTTGTGTTATCAGCTGATTACTTTGGTGCATTCTGGCAAGTATTAATGTTACTTACGTTTGTTATCGCAATGGTTTTGGCATTTTCTAAATACGGCAATATTAAGTTAGGTAAAAAAGATTCACCCGAATTTAGTACGTTTAAGTGGATCTCGATCATCATGTGTACATTACTCGCAGGAGGTGGCGTTTTTTGGGCGGCTGCGGAGCCCGTGTATCACTTTTTAGATACACCTCCAATGTACGATGCCGAGCCAGGCACGGAAGCAGCTGTAATACCAGCTTTGGCGCAGTCTTACCTTGACTGGGGATTCCTCGGCTGGGCGATACTTGGTACACTTGCTGGCATTATCCTTATGTATGGACATTACCATAGAGGGATGCCTCTTAAACCTCGTACGCTACTATACCCTATTTTTGGAGAAAAAATCGCAAAGAATAGCATAATTGGTACTGCTGCCGATGCATTTTCCATTATTGCTGTAGCAGCTGGGACAATTGGACCTATCGGATTTTTAGGATTACAGGCCGCATACGGCTTAAACACGTTGTTTGGAATTCCAAACACAATTGTCACGCAGATACTCATCGTAGTTGGATTAATTACAATTGCCTCTATCTCTGCGCTTACAGGACTCCATCGCGGAATTCAGTTTTTAAGCAGATGGAATATTGTTTTAACACTTGTATTAATGGCTGTTGTGTTGCTGATTGGACCAGGTCGATTTATTATTGACCAATTTATTAATTCGATGGGGGTTTACATGCGTGACCTCTTACCAATTAGCTTATACAGAGGAGATACTGTCTGGCTCTCGTTTTGGACATTATTCTTCTGGGGTTGGTTTATTGGTTTCGGTCCGATTATGGCTACGTTTATTGCGCGAATTTCTCGGGGAAGGACGCTACGAGAGCTCGTTATTGCAATTGCGGTAATCGCGCCAATCGTAACAAATTTCTGGTTCACGATTGTTGGTGGTTCAGGTATTTACTTCGAGTTACAAAATCCAGGTGTTATCTCGGATCCATTAAATGCTGACGGATTACCTGCATCCATGATCGCAATCATGACACAAATGCCAATGGGTACCTTTATGGCACTTGCGTTCTTGTTTATTACGGTTATCTTCGTATCCACGACGGCTGACTCGATGAGCTATACGATCGCAGTTGCTATCACTGGTAATGAGACCCCTAAAAAAGCGTTACGCGTTTTTTGGGCGCTCCTTATGGGTGCTGTTGCATCGATCCTTCTTTTCATCGGAGAAAGCAGTGTAGACGCGTTACAATCCTTTATTGTAGCAACTGCCGTTCCTGTGTCTATTTTGCTACTACCTACATTATGGTTAGCGCCACGAGTAGCAAAAGAGCTTTACCACGAGCAATTCCCTACAAAGAAATAAATGTATAAAAAGCTAGGGCTAATTTTGTGCCTTAGCTTTTTTATATCGAATAATGCCTTCGTTATCCTTTTTGAACTCAACGAGCCCTTGTTCCTCTAAAAGCTCGACGTGCCCAAGTGTTTCAGAAAACGTTAAGTCTGGTTGTTTATCAACGAGTCGCTTATATACTAGCTTCGTCAACTCAAAAATAGATAGTTCGCTGTCTCCTAGTTTATCTAAAAACATGATAGCCTTCTCGTCCTGCTGCTTGATTCGCTCCTGAATGAGGATCGTAGGATCGTCTATTTGTTCACCGTGACCTGGTAACACACAAGATACATCTTTAATTTTAAGCAGGGCGTCACGATATTGAAGGAGCGTTTTAGCACGATTTTCGCCCGAAGAATAAGGGGCTTCAATAATAGCATTTGATGATATATGCGCGATAAGGTGATCACCGGCTATGAGGGTGCCATCCTTAGACAGGAGTGAAATGTGCGTTTGTGCGTGCCCAGGAGTCTCTAGTACCGTATAGTCACCAATGCGGTCGCCCTCTCTGACTGTTCGTGTGAGGGATGTTTTTTCGGTATAGGTCAGATAGGCCTGATGAGTCGTGACCATCTGATTAACTAGCTCTTCAGGGACGCCATTTTGGGCGAAAAAAGGGCGGAAGAAAGCGTATATTTGGTCAAAAAATGCTTGATCCTTTACAAGCCAAGGCTGCATCTTTTCGTGCCCAATGATTTCAGCGTCCTTGAATAGATGAACGAGTCCGACATGATCAGGATGATGGTGAGTGGTAACGACAGTGTGAATATCCTCCGGAGTTAGCTGTAGTTGCTGAAGTCCATGACGTAAGACCTCTTCCGCTTCCTTCGTTGCTGGTCCCGTATCTACCAATATATGTTTGTCACCTGTAAGAACATATACATTGACTGGACCTACAGCAAATGGTGTCGGAATAGTGATTTTATGGATGTTTTTTAACGCTGTTGACACTGCCATTCATGAAACCCCTTTCTGTAGTCGAAATTTTGTCACAATTTCGTGTATATTTCGATAGAATTAGTAGTATACTATAATTGTTAGAAAATTATGATTAAAGGGTGAAGCTTGCATGCGTAAAGCAAATCGTAAAAGTTTCGAAGAACTGGTTCAGCAGAACAAGCAGGAGATTTTAGCAGATCCACAGGCTATTGACCAGATCGAAGAAAAATTAGAAGAAAGACACGAACAGCATTCTGCTAATTAATATTCGTGTTTTTTTCTTCCCTTAAATGCTCGGGCTGCTCAATGCAATATTGAACAGCCCTTTTTGCGTTTACTGATATTTTTTTAATAGCTGGGAGAATTTAAGGGCATGGCCGATCTCTCCTTTGATTTTTAGCTTGCCAGTCATATAGGCTGTCGTAGGATTCAGATCATCATTCGCCATCTTCACGAAGTTCTCATCTGAGATTTCAATAACTAGTTTAGGCTCTCTAGTTGGTTCTGTTAGTTCAGCCTTGCCATTTTCAATGTGCAGCTGACGCACTCCGCTATCCGTTAAGCGAAATTCGTACGTGTAAGTTAAATCCTGAATATGCTCAGGGTTCGTATTCATTTTAGTCACGACTTCTTGCATTTTTTGCTCTGCTTGCATGGTTGGCCTCCTGTAAATGATGGTTTAGTTAGGGTTGATCATTGACTAAGAACAAGGATGTTAATGGATGATACAGTGATTTGGTGGAATGATCAAGTGATGAATCAGTGAGTAAATTCATGGTTCAGTGATTCAAATAATGAATGATTGTTCATTCATTAATTATACGTGAAATTCGCTCATTTGAACAGAGATATCGGAGAGATAAATAAAATTTAATGGCGACTGGAAAAGAGTATTCTGTTGCTTTCGGCGGAGGATTTTCTGAGTGGTTTTTAGTAATACGCGGTTTTGTTTGTTTTTCACGCGACCCACGCTGACTTTCGCGCGGTTGATCCCTCCACTTACGCAGTTCTCCCTCCAACTTGCGCGGTTTTTTCCGCCTTACGCAGTCCTTCCGCTTTTCCCCCAACTTTCCCACACAGCATCCCTATGAAAAAAGAAGACTGAGATTCGCCTCAGCCTCCAACCTATTAACTCTATTTAAGACAGTACTTCTTCCACCACTTGCTCTTTAGGCGCAACATACTTCGCATCCAAATTCTCTTCTACCTTCTGTTGTACGTATTCCGCTAATTCATCCAGCTTCATATCCGGATTTTCTTGATGAATACGGATAGGTTCTCCGAACGTAATGGATGCATCAGCTGGCTTCATTTTGCCACCGTTTGCTTCCATCATACGATACGTACCATTCATTGAGACTGGTACTATCGTAACCTTTGAAAGTGTCGCTAGCTTAAAGCTACCTTTTTTAAACTGTTGGACCGGCTTCCCTTTGCTACGCGTGCCTTCAGGGAAAATCACAAGGCTCGCCCCAGCAACTAACCGATCAGAGCCTGAACGAATCGCTTTCACTGCTTGGCGACGATCTTTTCTGTCAAGAAACACGCAGTCTAAAAGCTCCATCCAGCTTCGGATCAAAGGAATCTTCTTAACCTCTACTTTTGAAATAAACCCCGTTTTGCGACCTGTACTCGAAAGCAGGATAGGGATGTCAAAGTTACCTTGGTGGTTACTGACAAAAAGTACAGGTTCGTTCGGGATATTATCAAAGCCGTGGACCGTAATACGTCCTCCAGCTAGTTTAATTAATCGACGTGCCCAGGTCGACGACTTCTGTTGAACGAAAGCGTCCGCTCTCTCATCTCCACTCTCCTTTAAACGACGACCTTTAGGTATCGCTGGTGAGATGACGAGTAAATATAAAAAGAAATAAATAAACCATATTGTAGTGCGAATCATGTTGTTCCTCCGACTCATTTTAGTCCTATTATAGCACGGGAGGCCTACAGATTGAGTCGAATTTTCAACAATCGTGCGACATTGCGAGCTGTTTTTTGGATGTGCTGTGGCGTTGTTTCAGCCAAGGTCTCGAGATCTGTAAGTTCTGTTAGGGTACTAAAAACAGCGTCAATTCCTCCCTCAAACACTGTCTCATAGCCATTTGAGACGCTTCCGCAAAGTGCGATAACTGGTAAATCAAAGCTTTTAGCCACTTTAGCTACGTGAATAGGTGTCTTACCGTAAATCGTTTGATGATTGACCCCACCTTCGCCTGTAATGACAAGATCGGCGTGGGAGATGTGCTGCTTTAATCCTACTACGTCCGAAACAATGGTAGCTCCTCGCTCCAACGTGGCTGGCAAATACGCAAGGAATGCTGCTCCGAGTCCTCCGGCTGCGCCTGCGCCTTTGGCAGAGCGAATGTCGTGACCGCAGTCTGGTTCGACGAGATCAGCAAAATTTTCTAACGCACGGTCCAATAAAACAATATCCTCGCTCGTTGCTCCTTTTTGAGGGCCGTAAATTGCGGATGCTCCCGTTTCTCCTAGTAGAGGATTATCAACGTCACATGCCACGCGAATCTTTACGTCTTTTAGTCGTGAATCAAGTCCAGTCGCATCAATTCGTGCTAGCTGACCTAAAGCAGCTCCACCGGGACCAAGCTCTAGACCTGCTTCGTCATAAAAATGCACGCCTAGTGCTTGAAGCATCCCAGCCCCAGCATCATTTGTTGCACTTCCACCGATACCGACAATAAATTTCTCCACTCCAGCATCAAGGGCATGACGAATCAATTCACCTGTACCAAAGCTTGTCGTAATCTTAGGGTCCTTTACATCGCGGTCGACTAAGTGGATACCAGATGCTTCGGCCATCTCAATGACTGCCGTTTGGTGATCTCCTAAAATGCCGTAGGTCGCTTCTACCGGTTGACCAACAGGGCCTGTAACCTGAGTCGTAACGAGTTTACCTACTGTTGCATCCACAAGAGACTGTACCGTCCCTTCTCCACCATCTGCCATCGGACACTTTATAATAGTCGCATCAGGTAGCTCCGGCTTTAAACCTGCTTCAATCGCCGTTGCTACCTCCATTGCTGTCGCTGTCTCTTTAAATGAATCTGGTGCAATCACTATTCTCATCTGAAAAACCCCTTTTTAAGCATGTGCATTTAAAATAACTGGAAGACACCAAAGATTAATGTCGATACTGCCGCAAGCGTTAGTCCGACAATTGTTTCGTAAGGAATAAGCTTGAGACGCTCTTGAATGCTCATTAATACACTACCTGCTGTCGCATGGAAGAAACTCCCGTGAGGCATATGGTCAATAACGGTTGCCCCTGCATGAATCATAGCTGCACCAGCTAATGCCGATACTCCAAGCTCCATCAAGGTGCCACTGAATACTTCACTAGCAACAACAGCCCCAGCAGTTGTCGATGCCGTTGCACCAGACATAAAGATACCAGAAGCCGGCGCTAATGCGTAGCTAGGCAGTCCGAGTGCGTCGATCGTATCGATTAGCACAAACTGTAGTCCTGAGTTTGTAATAATTCCAGCTAGTGCGCCAGTACCTAATAACAGCACGGCCACAGCAGACATTTTAGATAATCCGGAGATAATAAATCCGTTAATTTTCGTAATCTTACCCATTACAAGTGCACCAACTAGTCCACCTGCAGGTAACGCGATCATTGGATCGACTACAATATCAAATAGCGGACGCATAACAAGCAGCGCAATCGCTACGAGCGGTGCGATGATCGCAAGTCCGACCGGTGGTAGCTTCTCGACACCAGATTCTTCTACGTCTTCAGAAGAAACAAATGTCCCTTTTTGTGCAAGTCGTTTTGCCATCCAATATGTGATCGTAACACCAAAGATTGCTGGAATAATACCCGCTGCCATAACAGAGGTCAATGGAACGTTGAATGCCTCAGATACGGCGATTGTGTTCGGGTTTGGTGACATAATATTACCAGCCTTACCCCCACCAACCATGGCAAGTAGGATCGCTGTTTTAGATAGCTTTGCTTTATGTGCAATAGCAAGTGCGATAGACGCGACGGTAATAACAGCAACATCAACAAATACTCCTGATGCAGTCAGAGCCATTGTGGCAAGTACTAAAGCAAGTAATGCCTTCTTTTCCCCGAGCCTTTTTACCACTGCTCGAGCGATCGAAGAAGCGGCTCCAGATTCAATCAAAACGCCGGCTAACACCCCTGCTGCTAAAATTCGAAGCACAGCAGGTATAATTCCCTGTGCACCCTCTATCATAAATTCGACGGTCATAGCGAGGCTTGCGCCACCGATAAGACCACCAGCTAAAGCTCCTGCTACTAATGCGTAAACGGGTGGAACCTTTCTTAAGATAAGTACAATTGATAAGACAAGTCCGATAATGGCACCTATTGCAGAAATCGGCATGGTACACACTCCTTTATAGTTGTAATCGCTTACCTTCTATCATAAAGATGAAAACGCCTACAGTCTTTGTGCATTTGCACAAATGTAAGCGTTTTTAATGTAGGTATTTTAGTTAATTTGACAGTTTTTCAGCAAGGACAACCGTTGCATACAAATAAAAGAGATCAGACAGCTTTTTAGGATTCTTACCTGTTAGTATCTCTATGCGTTCTAAACGATAAGACATCGTGTTTCTGTGGATAAAAAGAGCATCTGCCGCTTCTTGAATAGATCCATCGTGCTCGACATATGTTTGTAGGGTTGATACAAGCTCTTTTGACAACGCCGTTCCCACTACTTTTTCACCTGCAAAAAGCTTATACAATAAGCGCTCAAGCGATTTATCTTGGTAGGTAGCAAAGCTCATAGAATCCTCCAACTTCTCCATGACAATTGAGGTATGTAGTGCTTCGATGTAAGACGTGTGCGCAGCATGATAATCTGATTGAAGCGAGCCAACTGCAATCGTTACGCTCGTTTTAAAGGCATGCACCCACGCTTTTGCGCGATCGTTTAGCTCTTCTTCCGTATTAGCATGAATAAGAATGACAAGTCTACCTTCGAGTACGCTTAGGACATCCTGCTCCCCTAAATCCCTTTTAACGATCTCTTCAATATGATTAATTTTTACACGCTTACTTAGCTCGCGCTCTGGGATCGCAATAATAACGGCTCCCCTCGCTATCTCCAAATTAATGGCTAATGCTTTTGCTCTCTCTATAAATCGTTTGGAGGATGTCGCTTCCCCACGGATCCATTCGTTCACAAGCTCGCGCGTTATCCTCTCATCTAGCTGCATTTGGTTTAATAAAAATGATTGATCGAGAATAATTTCCGCTGTCATTTTAACAAGCTCTCCAAATGGCCTTACGACTCGTGGATCTCCTGTTATGCCAATCGTTCCGACAATTGTCCCTTGAAACGTGATTGGTAGGTTGATTCCGGGTCGAACTCCTTCAAGCTCATCCGCTAACTCAGATGTTATCTCAATTGCTTCTTCGGCCACGATCGCCTGTCTCGCTATTTCATGAGCAGTTCCTATTCGGTCTCGTGTACCAGACCCTATAATCATTCCTTTTTCATTCATCACATTAATATTATATGGCAGGATCTTCATCGTACGCTCCACAATTTCCTGCGCTATTTCCGCTGATAGCACACACGCCACCCCTTTTTTTAACTCCTTCAATCATAGCATGACCCTACTTCTACATAATAATTTGTTTTACTAACATGATTCTTCCTTTTTTGGGGAAAAGATAGTGGGGAAGACTTTATTTGAAGGAGAGATACAATGATTCGCTATGAAGCTATAATTTCTGGTCGCGTCCAAGGCGTCGGCTTTCGCGTTTTTACACAAGCCCAAGCAGTAGAGCGCTCTCTCACAGGTTGGGTTAAAAACGAAGCAAACGGTGACGTTCATCTTGAGGTACAAGGCGAGGAAGCAACAGTCTATCGATTTTTAGATAGAGTCAAACAAGCCCAATTCCCAGCTAAAGTAGACAGCTTTCAAACAACAAAGCTTGATACAGTTGAGAATGAAAAAGACTTTAAAATTAAATAAGTGCACGTTTAAAGCCAGTCCATTCCGTTAAAAGAGTGGGCTGGGTTTTGCAATTGTGATAGAATTTAGAGGTAGTATAAAAAGTAGACACGAACCTAGTGGGAAAAGCTATACTAAAACTACTATTAAAAAGGACGTGTTGAATATGAAAAAGAGACCGGATCAAGAGTTTAAAGACTATGCGGTGAAACTGGTTGTAGAGGAAGGGCGTAAGATGACGGATGTAGGACATGAGTTAAATATTTCGTCCTCGTCTTTAGGGAGATGGAAGAAAGATTACTTGGAAAGAGTAAATCCAAGTGAAGAAAAGGAAACGCACTACACGCCCTCTGAAGTGGCAGCGATGAAAAAGAAACACGAAAAAGAGATGGCAGCGATGAAAACGGAGAATGAAATCTTAAAAAAGGCTATGCACTACTTCACAAAAGACCACGAGTGATATATGCATTTATTCAGGAGAATGTAGATACGTTTACGGTTGTGGACATGTGCAGAGTAATGGGAGTATCAAAAGCTGGATACTACAAATGGTTAAAGAGAAAAGACCTTCCTGAAACAGAAAGAGAAAAGCGTAAGAAAGAAATCGTAAAGAAGATCAAACAGTCTTTCCATGAAAGTCAAGGGACGTACGGAAGTCCACGAGTCTTAGAAGATTTAGATGATTGGGGGTATAAGATATCCCTTAAAACAGTCGCAAATATTATGAGAGAGCATGAGCTAAGTGCGCTGCCAGAGCGTCAATACCAAGTCACAACGGACTCCGAACACGACATGCCAGTTGCCCCAAATTTGTTAGATCGTAACTTCCATGTGGAGGCTCCAGATATGGTATGGGTAACGGATATTACATACATACGAACCTTGGAGGGTTGGTTATATCTCGCTACGGTTATGGACTTATTTTCACGTAAGATTATTGGATTGGCCATTGATAAAGAGATGAAGACAGAGCTTGCGCTCTCTGCATTACGAATGGCGCTACATACAAGACAACCTTCAGACAAGTTGATTCACCATTCCGATCGTGGTTCTCAGTACTGTTCGAGAGCGTATCAAGAAGTATTATACGAATATGGAATCCAAGTAAGCATGAGTCGAAAAGGAGATCCTTATGATAATGCTTGTATCGAATCTTTTCATGCGACGATCAAGAAAGAGCTTATTTATCGTCGAAGATATCAAACTCGCGAAGAAGGAAAGAAGTCCGTCCGTTACTATATTATGAACAGATACAACGAACGTAGGAGACATTCTACACTTGATTATGTGTCCCCAAATCAATTTGAGCGTCAATACGTCGAATCTATTGTATCCTATACGTCATAAATAACCCATTATCATGTCAATATGGTGGAGGGCTATTTATCCACCATATTGACATGACCCAGCAAGCGAAGCGCGGTAGGCGTTCCGAATATAAAATGGCTTTTTTTCGTGTCTACTTTATTGACAGAAGTCCAAATTTTGTTCGGTTCCGCCTTCTACGTGTGCTGTTTTTTCCATCTTACGCAGTCGTGCCTTATTTTCGCGCGATTCATGCTGACTTTTGCGCGATTGACTGCTCAACTTGCGCAGTTCAACCTCTAACTTGCGCGTTTTTTTCCACCTCGCGCAGTCGCACCCTATTTTCGCGCGTTCCTCACTGACTTTCGCGCGATTGACTGCTCAACTTGCGCAGTTACCCCTCCAACTTGCGCGTTTTTTTCTACCTCGCGCAGTCGCACCTTATTTTCGCGCGATTCACGCTGACTTTCGCGCGATTGGCTGCTCAACTTGCGCAGTTACCCCTCCGACTTGCGCGATTTTTTTCACTTTACGCAGTCGTGCCTTATTTTCGCGCGATTCATGCTGACTTTTGCGCGATTGACTGCTCAACTTGCGCAGTTCAACCTCTAACTTGCGCGATTAACTCTTACTTCATAATTAAAGACCGATAATTATATTTCTCATAGCAGGAAGCATCCATACAACCTTTCAATCAATTGCAACTCTGAGTCAAGTCAGTTGCCGATTATGCTCCCTACTCTACTTTTATAGATTTTCTCTGCTTTAGCTGAAATGTAACTAGCGTTTCTCTATTTTCAAAAGCAAATGCGGAAAGCATATGCATGGCATATGGATCGGTTGTATCTATCTCTGCTTCCAATACATCCACCCCATGCTGATACGCAATCTCTATCTGCGCCTGCGTAAGCTCTTCTATATCACGTATGTATGTTGTATCTCTAGCTCCTCGCCAGCCTAATTCATAAGAGGCATCAATATCCCCTTCATGTAGCATCGCAAACGATCTAACCCCTAATTCATCCACGTATATAAAACTGCCCGTTTTAATAAGGTCGCTACTAAATATGAGGTCCTCCCACTGATCCAGAGTTAAGGCAGCTACTTGATTACCAAGGTGCGCCCTCTCATAGCAATCCTTCACAAGTATCACCAACTGTTCTCTCAAATCTTTATTATTCGCAATACTAGTAAGATCGATCATGCCATTTTTTATGTGAAAACTATTGGTAGACTTTACTTCTTTTATTGCTAAAGACGGTAAATACGTTTTGCGAAGAACAGTAAATTGTCGCGATCGGTAGAAGTTTACTATTTCATATTCCTCTTCCAACACAGTAGTTTGCAAAGGGAAGCGAACACCATCATTTCTTCGAAGTTCTTCTATAAGTAGAGCTTTTATGTAGGTATGCTCATTTTCTGATGAAATAATGGATACATATGTACAGGCAGGATGAATGCTAGACGTCCAAGCGATTAAAAAGCCTTTAGGTTGCTCGTCCTCCAATATAGCCAGTTGAGCTTTTGGCTGAGGACTTTTCATTCCCCGCGAGAAATAACTCATTGAATACGTGTCATTCCTCGTCCATTCATTTATGTAAGTTTCTACTATACTCGTGTCAAGATCCACTAATGGGACGATTTTAGTTGTATTTTGGCTCATCAAAGTACCTCCAATATCGAAGCTTTAACTAGTTTAACATTACTATATAAAGAAATAGTTGTATGTATACACTAGTATATATACAAACCTCTCAAATAAAGAGACCAAGCCCCTTCCCCGCTTGGTCTCTTACCCTATACCTTATTAAAACATCTCTGAGATTAACTCGTAGGAACGTAATCGATCTTGGTGGTCATAGGTAATGGTACATACCATCACTTCATCTGTTTGATAACGTTTTGCATAATCCTCAAGCTCTGCCTTCACTATTTCAGGCCCACCGATAATCATACGACGTCGATTTTCTTCTACTCGCGAAAGTTCGTATGGTGTAAATTCATACTGGGAGGCTTGAGCAGGATCTGGCGTACCGTGCAACGGCATTCCTTTTTCGAGCTGTAGCATCGTTAGATCCAAACTGGAGGCAATATAGTTTGCCTGCTCATCTGTATCCGCACACACGACAAACACTGCGACCATATGCTGTGGCTTCTCTGCTTGTTCACTCGGCGTAAAGTTATTTACGTAATGATTAACGAAACGCTCTCCCCCGTCTGCATTGATAAAATGCGCAAACGTATACGGAAGACCTTTTTGTGCAGCGAGCTGCGCACTAGAGCCACTTGATCCTAGAATCCATACCGGTGGTGGTGTGTCTACAATCGGTGCTGCTTTAGCACCACCATATGGATATTCTGGGATTGGCTCGCCGCGTAAATAACGTAAAAGGTCATCTATTTGAGTTGGAAAACGCTCCGCATGGCGTGGGTTCCCTTCACTTAATGCTAGCGTAGCGCGAGGCATACCACCTGGCGCACGCCCCATTCCAGCATCTATTCGATCAGGGTATAGGGCTTCAAGCATTTTAAAGTTCTCCGCAACCTTAAATGGACTATAGTGCGGTAGCATAACGCCTCCGCTACCGAGTCTTATTGAAGACGTATGAGCTCCTATATGTGAGAGCAGAATTTCAGGCGTCGTTCCAGCTAGAGATTCAGAGTCATGATGCTCGGAGATCCAAAAGCGATGGTATCCCCACTTCTCTGCTTTTTGTGCTAAATCTAATGTATGTTTCAGAGCCTGCGTTGCCGTTTGACCTTGGGCTACAGGCGACTGATCAAGTATACTAAGTTTCATTGTTTCGTCCTCCTTCAGCTATTAGTATGAAGGAGGAATGATTCTACTGTCCATTTTCCTGCTCAATATGAAACGATTGAAACACATTATCACGAACGTCTTTGTAAAGCTCACGTCCAGCTATTTCGTTGATGATAACAATGTTTCGGTGTACGCTTAAAGCTAGATTAGTTGCACCCGCACCATGTGAATGTTCGAGGTTTGTTAAGGAATAAATTTGGTGCTTACGCGAATCCTTAAAGACAAGCTTATAGTCGCGTGTTACCTTAAAGCGATCTTCGTCTTCAAACTCTACTTTGTCATAAAAATCTTTTAAGAACGCTGGAATATTAGGCTTATAGCCTGTACCTAAAATCACCTTATCTACTTTAAGCTCAAAGCTTTGCTCAAGCTGTGATTGGTAACAGGTTGCTACATAACCTTCGTCAACCTTTTTTAGAGACGTGATCTCACTATTCGTTTGTAGCGTGGAATTAGTCGGCTCACCAGCTACGGAACGATGATATAAAAGGTCATATATTTGATGAAGCGTAGCTTGCTCCACACCATTACGAAGCTGCGATAAATTTGGGAGCTCCTCTACCCGTTTTTTGAAAGGGAGAGCTTGAAAATAATCAATATAGTCCGGTGAGAATACCTCCTGACCTAGCTTACCTGCCTCCAGTTGAAAGAAGCCTGAGGATCTCGTGAGCCAATAGAGATTTGTCGTGTGACCCTGCTGCTGTAGCCGCTCGAGGAATACCTCCGCTGCGCTCTGACCGGAGCCTACAACTAAAATACGATCTGCTTCCATGAGCGTCTTTTCATGAAAATGATATTGACTTGTGTGCAGTACGTCTTCCTCCGGAAAGCCTTCAAGGTCTTTTGGAATCATTGGTGTAGTACCCGTTCCAACGACGATATGTTTGGCAAAGTAATGACTAGTCATTTGTGTTTCACTGTCTTCGACTTTAATTTCGTAGTGGTCTTTGTGATCAATTAGGTCGGTTACCTTACGACCAAACTGAAGGCTCGAAAGCTTGTCAGCAACCCACTTCGCATAGTCGTTGTACTCTCTTCGTGGAATATCAAATCGATTAAAAAAGAAGAAAGAAAACATTCTACCTTTTTCGTGAATGTAGTTTAAAAAAGTAAAGCGGCTTGTCGGATCGGCAAATGTTACAAGATCGGCAAGAAAGGGAACTTGTAAATCAGCGCCTTCAATGAGCATACCAGGATGCCACTGGAAGGTAGGAGATTCATCAAAAAAGAGTGCTTTTACATCCTCTTGGTCTTCAAGTAAAGCCGCCATTCCTAAATTGGATGGTCCAATTCCTATTCCAATAATATCGTATAAATTGTCCATGTTTTCCCCAGCTTTCTTCGCAAAATTTGCAGTCTATCTAGTTAATTACCCTAATTTGATGAGGTGACACACGTGATGAAAAAAATTCATGCAATTTGGTTACGCAATGACTTTCGTATTCAAGATAACCCCGCAGTTTGGAATGCCTATAATCAGGCAGAGGGAGATGACGGTGAGCTGTTATTTTTCTTTCACCTTCATCCAGACTTTTTATCCTCTATTACGCAAAGCAACGACTATTTCTTTCAAACGTTACAGACGTTTAGAGAGTATTTAAAAGAGAATAACATTCGTCTTCAATTTTTACATGGAGACCCCGAGAAGGCCTTTAAAAAGCTCTTAGATGTCAAAGGCTTAGCCTCTGTTTCATACGCAAAAGACTATACACCTTTCGCAAAAAAACGTGATGAGCTTGTGACGGAGATGCTTCGTAAAAAAGAGATTGATGTCCACGCATGTCGCGGCAACTATATTCACGAGCCGTTCGAAATAACAAAAAAAGACGGTACTCCATATAAGGTATATACCCCTTATTCCAAACAATGGATGCAGCAGGATAAAAATGAGATAATAAAGCTTGAGATAGAAGAGCTGGCAGCACTCTCCCCTCAAAAAGCTTACTTAGATAAAGAGGCTGTCGCTTATTTTGATGAGCAGGTACTTCCAAAATGTAAAAGGAATTGGAAGCGACTTGGCGAAGAAGAAGCACAAAAAAGAATGAAGCATTTTCTTAGCGGTCGAGTCGATCATTATGACGACATGCGAGATACACCAAGCAAAGCAGGAACGAGCCGACTCTCTCCTTATCTTCGCACCGGTGCTATTTCAGCTAGGCAAATCGAACAGGCGATAGCAAGAAAGCAGTCACAGACAAAAGGTGCTGAGACTTATATAAAAGAGCTCGCTTGGCGTGATTTTTATGCGATGATCCTTCATCACTTCCCTGAGACAGAGACAAAAGAGTTTCAAGAAAAGTTTCGATCATTAGATTGGAACAAAGATGAGGATCTGTTGCAGGCATGGAAGGATGGTAAGACAGGCTTTCCTATAGTAGATGCAGGAATGAGGCAATTAAATGCTATTGGATGGATGCACAATAGACTTCGAATGATCACTGCCTCGTTTTTGACGAAGGACTTTCAAATTGATTGGCGAGAAGGCGAAGCATATTTTCGCGAGAAGTTGATTGACCACGACCCTGGATCAAATATTGGTGGCTGGCAGTGGGCTGGATCGGTTGGTACGGATGCCGTTCCATACTTCCGTGTGTTTAATCCGACTACACAGTCGAAGCGGTTTGATAAAGAGGGAGAATACATTAAAAAATATGTGCCAGAGCTAAAGGACGTGCCTAAAAAGTACATTCATGAGCCTCATACGATGCCTGAGTCCGTGCAAAAAGAAGCAGGTTGTATTATTGGCGAAGACTATCCAGATCCGATTGTCGATCATAGTGAAATGAGAAAACGGGCCATTGCACTTTACGAGGAGGCCAAGGGGGACTGACCATGATTCGAAAGCTTAAAAAAAGCGAGTTAGAAGCATCTATACGAATGAGTGAATTTGCCTTTCAATATGATATGACCGACAAAGAGCGCCAAGAGCGCTTAGGTGAAATGAAAGCAGAGCAAACACTCGTGATCGAAGAAGATGGACAGATCGTATCAAAGCTTACTGTTTTGCCACTTTATACGTATTTACATGGACTCATGATTCCTATGGGCGGCGTCTCAGGAGTTGTTACGTTACCTGAGCATCGCCGTCGTGGGCATGTAGCTAAACTGTTGCATCACGCTTTTAGTCAAATGAAGCAGGAAGGCCAACTGCTAAGCTTTTTATATCCATTTTCTGTCCCATTTTATCGTCGATTTGGCTATGAGCTTTTTGCCGATCAGCAAAAAATTACGCTTACTCGCGCGCAGCTACCAGCTAAGCAACCGTATAAGGGGAGCTATCAGGTTGTGGAGAAGGGGCAGGCAATCGAGCTACTAGATAAGGTGTATCAGGAGTGGGCTACTGATAAAAATGGTCCATTGGTACGTGATAAAAAGTGGTGGAAGCAAAGTATTTTTAAGCGTAAAAAAGGACGTATGGTTGTTTATAAGAATGACAATGATACGCCTCGCGGCTATATGATTTATGAGGTAAAAAATGATCATATGACTGTAAGTGAGATCATTTGGCTCGACCCAGAAGCTAGAGAAGCTCTCTTTACGTTAATGAGTCAGCACGATTCGATGGCTGAGACGTTTACGTTAACTCTAGCTCACGACGAAATGCCGTTTTTACTTCCAGATCCGAAAGTAAAACGGGAAGTGAATTCCTACTTTATGGCACGAATTATTGATGTAGAATCGCTTTTAACATTAGTACGATTTCATTTTAAAGAAGGTGAGCGCGTCTTACTCTCCATCCATGATGAGCTTTGTCCATGGAATACGGGTATTTTCCAATTAGAGGCATCCTCTGCCCCACCGACGAAGGTCACGCGAATTAGCGATCGGGAGCATGAAGAGTCCCTCTCCTCTTGTCTGCTTCTTGATATTCAAACGCTCGCTGTCATCATTTTAAACGCACATCGTCCGCATGCTTTGTACAAAGAAGGATTGATTCGAGGTGATAAGGGAGCGGTGGATATTTTAGAGCGGGCTACACCTAATAAAGAAGTCTTCTTTTATGATTTCTTTTAAAGACGACGATTTTTTATAAAGTTCAACTAACTTTCTAGCAACAAAAAAGATGCTATCTCTTTCGCACAAGAGATAGCATCTTTTTGAATCATGAGAGCTTCTTAAAGAACGCTTTTGCTTTTACTCCCACATCTTTTTTAATGTTTTAATTGTATTCGCTGAGTTCCCGTACCTAATAGGTAAATCGAACGATGTTGTCTGTTTTAAAATACTTTTCTGATGCGTAAATGTATCAAACGTATGCTTTCCGTGATAAGCTCCGTGTCCGCTCTCTCCAATACCACCGAAAGGTAAGTAAGGTGTTGTGATATGCATCATTACATCGTTGACACAGCCCCCACCAAAGCCAATATTATTTAAGATAAAGTCCTCTGTGTCACTTGACTCGGTAAATAAATATAAAGATAGTGGATTTGGGTGCTGGCGGACTATATCAATAATCTCGTGCTCATACTGATAGGACAAAATCGGTAAAATCGGACCAAAAATTTCATCCTCCATCACTGCATCTTCAAGTGTGACGTCCATCATTATCGTTGGTTCTATGATGCGCGACTCCTGATCCGCACTTCCTCCATGCACGACCTTCTCTTGATCAATTAACTTTACAAGCCTGTCAAAGTGCCCGTCGCTGACTATTTTCGTATAGTTCCGCTTCCATTTTGAGTCTTCTCCGACAAACTTTTTAATGTTTTGAATTAAAAGCTTTAAAAACTTTCTACGCCTAGATTCATGAATAAGAATATAATCAGGGGCAACGCACGTTTGCCCAGCGTTCATAAATTTCCCCCACACGATTCGCTTAGCGGCAAGCTTCAGATTAGCATCCTCTGCAATAATTGTCGGATTCTTTCCGCCCAATTCGAGCGTTAAAGGGGTTAAATGCTTGGACGCCTGCGCCATTACCTCACGCCCAATGCTCTTGCTTCCCGTGAAGAAAATGTAGTCGACCTTCTCATTTAAGAGAGCTTTCGAAACCTCTGCGTTCCCTTCTACAACTGCAATATATTCCTCGGGGAAAGTAGATGCAATAATATCTCTTATGACCATGCTCGTATTAGGTGTTAGTTCAGAAGGTTTAATAATAGCTGTATTCCCAGCAGCAATAGCACCGATGAGTGGTGCCATCGTCAACTGGAATGGATAATTCCATGGGCTGATTATAAGCGTAACCCCATACGGCTCTTTATACACAAAACTTTTGCTTCCTAAATGTGTTAATGGAGACTTCTGTTTTTGAGGTGAAGCCCAGTAGTCCATATTTTTTTGCATATCTTTTAATTCGGAAAAAAAGAAGCCAATTTCCGTCAAATATGCTTCAAATTCTCCTTTATTTAAATCCTTTTTTAAGGCATCTTTAATTTCTTGCTCTCGTTTTTGAACAGCGGCTTTTAATAAGTTAAGTTGCTTTTTACGGAATGATATCTTTCGTGTTTCGCCACTGTAATAATAGTTTTTTTGTTTTTTAATGAGCGCCTTCACTAAATCCTGCATATGACCACGTCCCTTACTTTCGATATGTCTATTGTAGCAGTGCTTACGCAAATACTAAAGGATAACCCTCCATTCTACTGTTAAATGGAGGGTTAGATAATTATTCTAGTGGACCTTTGGCTTTACCATACTTAACTAAATCAATTAGCGCTTTCCCATCACTCGGTTGATCCTCAGCAAATTGCACTGGCAACAATGCAAAAACGACGAAATAGACCGAGAAGTATGCAAACTGAAAGAAAAAGAGGGTCGGCTCAAGGATTCCATTATGAATAAGAGAATTTAATATAAATACCGGAATCAAATTAAAAATAGAACCACTGGCATAAACGACAGCGTGGCTCCACTTATTATTTACGTTAAGAGACTCTAATTGAGTCCAAGAATCCAGGAAATACATACGCCTGATCTCAAAATCGCCTCGCTTAAATAGTAGTTTACCTCGTCCGAGCGTAAATTTCATCTTACCACCGAATAGCCATGTTGTTGTGAAATGACCAAGTTCATGAATAAATGCAACTAATGGGAAAACTACCCCAAAAGCAAGGATTAGCTGTGGTATGTCACTCCAACCAAACACGTAGAAACCCTCCTATAATATTAGATTTGACGGAGTACCACTTCCCATTTACTGTTACTCATAAACAATTTTTGCTACTCTTCTTTGAATAATACCTAAACGCACATATAAGAAGGTTGCACAGACGGCTAATCCAGCAATTAGACCAACCCAATATCCGTAAGGCCCAAGTTGAGTATATGTTGCTAATACATATCCTAATGGAAGTCCGATTATCCAGAAGGATACAAGAGCCATGATAAATGGAACATTTACATCTTTGTATCCTCGAAGCACACCTTGAATTGGTGTATTGATTGCATCAGATAGCTGGAAGAAGATCGCGTATAAAAGGAACTGTTGAATCAGGTACGCAACCGATGGATCATTCGTATACAAGGTGGCTACGGGACCCCTCGTTACATAAATAATGACACAGGCAATTAACCCTGTTGCTATAGATAAAAGGATACCAATGTTCGTATACTGCTTAGCATCAACCATCCGCTTCGCTCCAACCTCGTAACCAACAGCAATCGTAAGTGTAAAGGCAAAACTAATTGGTACCATATATAAAAGTGAAGCAAAATTAATAGCAGCTTGATGCGCTGCAATTATTTCTGTACTAAATTGGCTCATGAGTAGAGTGACCGCTGAAAAGATGCTTGTTTCAAAGAAGATAGTAAGACCAATAGGAGTTCCAAGTAATAAAATCTCCTTCCAAGCTCCAAACGATATACGAATTTTTTCACGAAAAACGCGATAGATCGAAAAAGGCGGCACGCGATGAATCACTAATATAGTGACGATAAAAATAAACCAGTATGTGATCGCTGTCGCATACCCAGCGCCAATTCCACCTAGTTCAGGAAAACCAAATGCCCCAAAAATGAGTAAGTAGTTAAACAAGGCATTTACAGGGAGTGCTAATAAGGTAATAAACATGTTGGTTTTTGTTTGACCGAGGGAATCAATAAATCCTCTTAGTACGTTGTAAACAAAGAGTGGGATCATCCCTACAGCAAGTCCAATTAAATAGTGCTTCGCAATGTAAGCAACATTCTCTTCAAGACTCATAAATGCTAGAATAGGCTCTAAAAATAAGAGTCCTGCTATAAAAACAAGTGCCGAGATAAAGAGCGCTAACGTCATCCCTTGCATTAAATAAAAGGATATATCTTCTGTTTTTTGAGCACCTATTTTTTGCGCTAAGATCGGTGTTAGTGCAAGTAAAATACCTGTAATACCTGTTAGTATTGGAACCCAAAGACTCGAGCCTATTGCAACGCCTGCCAAGTCTTCGGCACCAGCCTGACCAGACATAGTCGTATCAATAAAATTCATCATATATAACCCTACTTGAGTGACTAAGATCGGCCACATCACTATAGCAAATAGCTTTAGTTTCTCCAGTTTTGAAGATGTTTCGAACATACCGTTTCCTCCTCTAGCAGCAACCAGTTGCATCTGTAAATTCTGTGTGATAAAGTTAGTATAAACTAACGAACGGTAGTTAGCAACATAATTTGGAGGGATTAGAATGAATACTGCAGATTCTATCTTACAAACTGCATTAAGTGAATTTGCTGAGAGAGGATACAGCGGGACGTCTCTTAACACGATTGCAAATGAAGTCGGAATTAAAAAACCATCTATCTATAATCACTTTAAAAATAAAGAAGCTCTATTTGAAGCAGTTGTAAAAAAAGTGTATGTAGATTATATGCAAACATTAAAGATAGAAATCGATAAAGCCCCCTCAGCCGAAGCAGGATTAAAGTCTATTTTATGGGGACTTGCAAACTATTTAAGTGATGCTGAAGAAGGCAAATTTTATATGCGCTATATTCTTTTTCCTCCTGAGGCGTTAGCTGATGTGGTGAATCGAACATTTATGCAGTTTGAAGAAGATTGTAATAAATTATTTCTTCCTGTTATTAATCGATTAGAGCTTTCTCCAGACGTGACGGATGAAGAAGCCCTAGACGCACTTTATTGCTTATTAGATGGATGGACTGTGCAAACTCTTTACTATAGTCATGATATTGTTTTACGTAAACGAGAGGCCTCTTGGAAGGTGTTTATGGAGGGTGTCAGTAGAAAGGAGAGTAAGGGATCATGATTGAACTAATCTGGCAATATATCTTAATTTTTGCTATGGCAGCTACTCCATGGTTAGAAATTTTAATTGTAATCCCAGTAGGAATCGGTATGGGATTAGACCCTATACTTGTCGGAATTGTATCATTTCTTGGTAATTTTGTTCCGATCCTACTCATCGTTTATCTATTACAATGGTTCCAACGAACAGCGTGGTACCTCCGATATAGAGAAAAACGTGAACAAAGAAAGCAGGAGAAAGGAAAAAGTAAATCACGTGGCACCAAGGGCACAGCCTTATTTAACAAGTATGGCCTGCCTGGCCTTGCTCTCTTAGGCCCAGCGGTAACAGGCATTCATTTAGCTGCTATTATCGCTTTGTCATTAAAAGCAGATAAACATAAAACCACTCTGTGGATGGGTGGTAGCTTAGTGGCGTGGACGGTCTTTTTATGTATTGCGAGTGTATATAGTATCGATTGGATTACAGGATTATTTAATTAACATAAAACAGGCTAAAAGGAGGACTCATCCACCTTTTAGCCTGTTTTTGGATCTTCTTATTTTAAAGGATATTTTGTTACATTGGCTAATTTATATAATAGTCTAGGTAGCGGATCGATTCTTTGTAATAAGTGATTGCTTCTTCCAAGTTACCTGAAGACTCAACCACATTCGCCATGACCTGATAATAATGCGACACAGTTGTCCAATGAGATATGCTGATAAAAAACGGCAAAATCTCATTTAAAATAACATCGACAGTTTTTGCTGTGTCATAGCCCCCATAATATGTCTCATAGAATAAGAAAATCTTTTCGTATTTCTTCTCGTAATTAATTAGCTCTCTAGTAGACTGCAGCTTCTCAAGTGTTTCTTTTCCATGCTCCACCCAGCTTAATATATCCTGAGCTGCATCCATCAACTCAAACTCTTTTAAGATGGATTCAATCGTAACAAGTCTTGCTCTTCCTGTTCGTAGCCTGTAGCTTAACTGATAAAATTGAATAGCATCCATCTTAGCCCCTTGCTTCGACGATAGATCACCTTTCATCTGTAGCACCTGTGCTTTTAACTTTTGAGACTTAATTTGACTCGCGATACTCTCCGCTAAGTCTAACTCTAGAGAAGCTCTTTCATAATTTTTTAACTGGCAATACGCATTTGCCAGTATGACTCTGCATCTACCACTGTTTTCTAATCGATAAGAACGATCGTATGATTTTAGTGCTTTTGTAGCAAAATCAATTGCTAAGGTATAAGCACCTGTCTCTAACGTCGAAATCGCAGCTTTCATCAGTAAATCGGAAAGCTCGTAGTCTGGCAAAACAAGTGATTCTGTTAGTTCTATCGCGGTACAGGCTTGTTCTCTTGCTTGTTGATAGTCTTCTAGGTACATATAATAGCAAACAGAGATTTTATTGTAATAAAACTCTACTTCTTGACTAGAATCTTTTTGAAGTAATTCCCTAGCTTCAAGAAAATTATTTTTAGCGCTCCGTCCATTATCTGTTAATATTGCTAATCGCGAGCTAAATAATAAAAATAGAATGCGTAAGTCTTGGCTCTGAAAAAAATCGAGCTCATCTCGTATTTCTAGCTTTTGCTTCTCTGCATCTCGTATATTATCCGACATAATAGCATAGTGCCATTTGTGCAGCTTTTCTTTCATTTCTCCATAGTCTAAGTTATCAATATCAGATCTGCTTAAATTGAGTCGTTGTAATAACTGATCAATGACATCATCTGCAGGATTAATTTTATTATTCTCAATCTTACTGTAGTAAGAAACAGAACAAATTCCGTGACTTACTTCATCTTGCTTCTTCCTTTGTTTAATTCGATTGTATTTCAACACTTTCCCTAACACATCATCACCCCACCATGCGACCTTATGATTTCTCTTTACGAACGCTTTTTCATAACCAAGAGTCTTTGGGTAAATGAAAATAACTCTCAACTATTTTACATTTTTTTACTCATAAGGTAGCTCTAAGTATCTATATGTAGCATAGCGGTGAAAACTCAATTTTAAAAGACATGGAAAATTTTCATGAGCTAAAAATTCATACTTAATAACTGTCAATAATAGTTGTGAAAAAGTCCTAAAATCGCTGCTATAGAGGCATTTTGTATATTAACCTTATAGGATGATAACTGTCGATTAATGTCGTATTATTTCTGCAAATTATTTCACTCTTTTTAAGACAATACTCCTCTTATCATTTGCCTGACTCGATATTAATGGAGATTTTCTCATAATTTACATAGGAAATTACCCTAATAAACTGCTAACCTAAGAAGAATAACAAGAGAAGAGCATCTTTAGAGGAGGAATTTCATGTTTTCGTCAACACAAATTGGAATCGATTTAGGAACTGCAAACTTACTTGTATATACAAAAAATAAAGGTATGATAATAAATGAACCCTCTGTGGTAGCAATTGATGTAAATACAAAGCAAGTATTGGCAGTAGGAGAAGAAGCAAAAAATATGGTTGGTAAGACACCTGAGAATATTATCGCCATTCGTCCACTAAAGGATGGAGTAATCGCAGACTATCAGGTGACGACTGATATGCTCAAACATGTCATGAAAAAGGCTGCTAAAATAATGGGTACATCTATGCGAAAGCCAAGCGTTGTGGTGTGTACACCATCAGGTTCAACGTCTGTTGAGAGGCGTGCCATTCAAGATGCGGTGAGACAGTGCGGAGCAAAGGATGTGCAGTTAATCGAAGAGCCTGTTGCTGCCGCAATTGGTGCTGACTTGCCTGTAGAAGAGCCTATCGCAAATGTTGTAGTAGACATTGGCGGTGGTACAACCGAAGTTGCTATTATCTCATTTGGTGGCGTTGTATCCTGCCATTCTATAAGAGTTGGTGGAGATCAACTCGATGAGGATATTACGCAATTTATCCGTAAAAAATATAATCTTATGATCGGTGCGCGGACTGCTGAGAACATCAAAATGGAGGTTGGCTATGCTCTCATTGATCATGAAGAGTTGACCATGCCGATCAGAGGTCGCGATTTAGTGACTGGCCTTCCCAAAACGATTGATGTTTCATCGACTGAGATACAAGGCGCTATTCGCGAGTCACTTATGTCGATATTAGAAGCTATTCGCGCAACATTAGAGGATTGTCCTCCTGAGTTGAGTGGAGATATCGTTGATCGTGGCGTTATCCTCTCAGGCGGTGGAGCATTACTTAAAGGTATTCAAGATTGGCTATCTGAGGAGATTGTTGTTCCCGTTCATTTAGCGCCAAGTCCATTAGAGTCTGTTGCAATCGGAACTGGCCGTTCTCTTTCCATGATGAAAAAACTACAAAAAGCAAAATAATGATATATAATAAGCGGAAGCGTAAAGGATTTTTTCATCCATTTTAACGCTTCCGCTTTTTTAACTCTTATTATAGATTAACCCACTCTAACTCCCCGGACTCTAAATGAAATAAGGACCCAAGTATCTCAACAGATCTAGATGCTTCCTTTAAAACTTGATGATTTTGCAAGGCGTTCATTTGAGATTTGATGTTCGTAAGCTCTATCTCTCTCGCATTTTCGCTATTTTTTACAGAAGAAATGCTAGATGCAACATGTTTGAGCCATGGGTTTAAATGTTCTTTATCTATTCCCTTGGTAGCTGCCTCTACGCCTCCACAATACGTATGTCCTAAAACTAAAATGTAGTCAACTTCTAAAACCTCTACTGCATAGTATAGGCTAGCTGTAAAGCTATCATCTCCTGCTACGACTTGATTAGCTATATTACGATGTATAAACAGTTCACCTAAAGGTAACCCCGTAATAGTCGACGGACATGTCCGTGAATCACAGCACGATAAAACAAAAAAGCTTGGTTTTTGACCTTCTTTTAATTTATCAAAGTACGTTCCATCACTTTCTATTTGCAGTTCACGGAACCTTTTTTGCGCTTGCTCTAATTCTTGAATGTTCACGATATTACTCCCCTTCCCAAAATGAGTGCACCAATGACTCTATGTATAGAGTGTATAATAATTCATTATATCATTTCATAAGTGAATCGTGAATCGTAGTTGATTTGAATCGTTTTATACTTAAAAGAAGTTGCATAAGAATTTTTACCTATCTGACAAAAATTGAAAGACATCAGTTTACATCACTGATGCCTCGATAATCTTATTTAGCTCGTTTTTTATAGAGGTCTTTTCGTTATCGTCGGATCATCCGAACGATAAAGACAACCAATGCAACAACTAACAAGATGTGAATAAGTCCTCCAGCAATCTCCAAGAAGAGACCTACAATCCAGATTAATAGTAAAATAGAAATAATAGTCCAAAGCATGAAAAAAACCTCCTCTCTCTATATCATATCTTTCCTTTAAACAACAGTGTTTAAACGTTTTTTCACATTACTTTCGTCTTATTCACTTGAATTGGTGATAAACGGAATATGCCGTTCTTTTAACGAGATATGAAGAGGTGTTTTTCCAATTAGCTCTCCGTCCATATCTACATCCATTTCATCATCTGTTTCAATCACTATTTCCTTGCCTCTATAATGTTCAACACCGTCAGATTCTACTTCTAGCTCACGAGAGCGTTGATACCACTCCATAAATAGTTGCATTCCAGTAGCTTTTACGACCATAACATCTAGAATTCCATCGTCCATTTTTAGCTCATTAAATGGTAGTTCTCTCGTGCCTACAAATCTGCCGTTGCACACGATTACCATAAATGCTTCTCCACTTATTTTTTCACCATCGACAGTAAGCGAGTAAGTAAATTGTTTGGCTTCCTTCATTGTTCTCCAAGCACTAGCAAAATAACTAAGTGGTCCGAATAGTTCTTTTCCGTCTGGATTTATATTTGTAGAAGTTTCTGCAATTAGACCTATACCTGCAAAGTTTTGAAAGGAACGATCGCGAAGTAGCCCCAAATCAAAATATCGAATCTCACCGTTTAAGGAAGATTCTACAGCGAGATCCATTTGCATCGGAATATTTAAGCTTCGAGCTATATCATTACACGTTCCTCCTGGAAGTATACCAATAGGTGGAATTTGCTCTTTATCTCTAAGCGCCTGCACACATTCGTGCACGGTTCCATCTCCTCCTAATATCCACAACGTCTCAACAGTGGAATCGAGTTGCTCTATATAATTGTTTAGATCTCCAGGCTTACTACTTTTCTTTATAATGAGCTCCTCTACTCGTTGAGACAGGAGTGGCACAATGGTTGCTAAATCTTCCCCGCCCTTTCCTGCGGCTCCTTGATAAAGTAATACACCCTTTTTAAGCACTAAATACTCCTCCTCTCTACATTCTCTCCTTCTTTTATTCCACTTAACTATCTATTCTAACCATTTCATTCGTAGATCAAGATAGTAAGTGGTAAACTAAGTCAAAAGGAGGCGAGTCCTTTGATATTTATAAGTATTATTGTTTTCGTAATTGCTACAATAGTGTGTATCCAGTGGTTTATCGGCATCCGAAAAATACCTATTTTAAATCAAATAACTGGTAATACACTTACTAAAACCACTTCTACTGTTAGTATGATCGTTGCAGCACGTAACGAAGAAAAACACATCTATGAGGCTGTCTCCACTATGCTGGATCAAGTTTATCCACATGTTGAAGTAATTGTAGTAGATGACCGCTCTGAAGATGACACGTTTCGTTTACTTAACGAACTAAAAGCTACTCATAAAAATCGCAAGAGACTACGTATTGTTCAGGTAACATCGTTACCGAATGGCTGGCTAGGTAAAAATCATGCTCTTTATCAAGGCTATTTAGCTTCAAAAAGCGATTACTTACTTTTTACCGATGCCGACATTACGTTTCATCACAGAACATTACAAAAAGTGATGGCTTACACAGATAACATGAACATTGATCACCTTGCACTTATTCCTCAAAATTTAAAAGGAACTTTATTTTATCGCGGATTCCTAAGCTATTGGAGTATATTAGGTGTATGGAACTTTATTCAACTTCGTCATGCTGGGGTAGGGGCATTTAATTTAATTAATCGGCGCGTGTATGAAGACATTGGGACACATATAGAGGTTGCAATGGCACCAGATGATGATCTAAAGCTAGGGAAACAAGTAGTGAAAAAAGGATATCGTCAACAGCTCGGTTTTGGTAACGGCCTCGTTTTTGTTCAATGGTATGAGAACATCCCCCAAGTGATTAATGGTCTTGAAAAAAACCTGTTTGCTTTCATGCGTTATAATCTCGGACTAGCTGGCTTTTTCTCAATTGCTATTATTCTCTTGCATACAAGTCCTTTTATAGCGATTTTTTACACAGAAGGTTTTACCCAGTTATTTTTACTTGCAGCCCTTTTAATCTATTTATTTATGTATGTGTTTAACCAACCTTATTCAAATGATTCGTGGCTCTTCTTTTTGCTCATGCCAATTAATGGTATACTATTCACCTACTGTTTACTTAGATCCGCGTACAAAACGCTTCGCCAAGGTGGAGTGAAATGGAGAGGTACCACATATTCAATGAAGGATTTACGTAAATAGTATAGAATGTAATGGATTAGTAGTAATTACAAACACAGTTTAAACATGCTTACTCTTCACTCTGGTTTATTGATGCTACATAGCCTCTCTTCATTTCCAGCTGTGTCCAAAGCACCTTGTACTGTATAGATAGGAGGGCAAAGCCTTGACGAAGGATCACGGCTTAATGGTAGGTAGATTTATTTTAGTTGTAGCGAGCAGTATAGCGATCACATGGCTTATAGGTTGGTTCTTTCAGCTTTCTTATCCTTTTTGGATAGCCGCGCTACTCGTTTGGATGTTTTATCCTTTCATTCGCTTCTTACGAAACAAAGCAAGATTTCCGAATACATTAGCGGTTATCGTAGCTTTGCTACTTGGGATAGGAACACTAATTGGAGGCATCACAGGTATTATCTTTTTAATTATTTTTGGAGTTCGCAAGCTTTCTGATTTTGTTCCGAATTGGATAGAAGTTACTTCTATTGAGGTACAACGCTTTTTTAACGAACAAATCCTCCCAATTTGGCGCGATATAACGGGCGCTGTTGATAACTTAACACCTGGTCAACAATCAGCCGTATCAGATGGAATTTCAACTCTTGGAGCTCGTGCTGCGGATACATTAGCGGCAGCTGGTGAATCTCTCACTGAAGGCCTCACAAGACTTTTAATTATCGTACCAACATCTATTGTGGTCATTCTATTTGTGTTTATATCCTTTTATTTTATCGGAAAGGATTGGGAACGTATTTTTACCGCGTTCCGCAAGCATACACCCAATATTGTTGTTCAAAAATCAGTTGAGTTTAAAAAAATGTTCCAATATCGCGTACTTGGTTTTCTGCAAGCACAAGTCATTTTAATGGTTATTGCCTCCATCGTTGTTTTAATTGGCTTATTAATCCTTCGAGTAGAAAACGCATTAACGATCGCAATGATAGTAGGTATTGCTGAAATACTACCTTATTTAGGATCAGGCACTATATTAATTCCTTGGTTCATCTATATGTTATTGACAGGTAATATTGGTTTTGCTATTGGTCTTGCTATTGTTTATGCAGTTACCGTTTTAATCAGACAAGCGATCGAGCCGAAGGTTCTATCTTCAAGTATGAATTTAAATACGTTAGCAGTACTAATTGCTCTTTTTGTTGGCTTCCAACTCTTTGGGGTAATAGGTGTCTTTTTGGGTCCACTACTATTAGTAGTGTTGGTAATTTTTAAAGACATCGGAGTATTAGGAGGGCTTCTAGACTTCATCAAGAATGGATTTAAGGACGGCGTGCCTACACCTAAGGTACAAGTAAAAAAGAAATAAAAAAAAGATTGTCCACAAGTATTAATGGTGGGCAATCTTTTTTCATTTCTTGCTCTTGGCCGAAAACATGACTGACATCTCATCCTTTAAAACAAATTTTGTTCAAACTCTGCCTACAATAGATGATTCCTCACCTGAGACTGACCTTTCTTCTTCTGCAATGCGAAATTCTTCGATAAAAGTGTATACAATTCTTAATTCGGATTCAGATAGATCATCTATCAAATGAAGGACATCTTGTTTGCTAATATTCATGGATGCTCCCTCCTTTGGAAACCTTGATTTAGTGTTGCTATACCCGCTTTCTTAAAGGGTTACACCTCAATTTTAATTAAGGCTTTCAAGCGAATAATTAAATAAATAGTTACTGCTATTAATACACCTGCAACAATTGCAGCGGTCAAGCTTATACTTGGATAAGTTCCCATTCTTTCGATAGCTATTCCTATATATGCCCAAATAAATACAAGAGAATACACTGCATCCTTTAAATAATAGGAAATACCTGCTGCTAAGACTGCTCCAATAGGTAATAAGATAATTGTCCATGCAACGTTTGAGAGAATAATGCCATTACCATCACTGATGGAATTAAAGAATATGCCAATATTAACAATTGTCGCAACAGATACCCACCCCATATATACAGAGAAGGGAAGTCTCGTCCAGATGGATGCTCCAACTTGCTTGATCCGGTAATATATAACAATTATTGTTAATAACAAGGCAACCATTGGCACAATTGTGAAGGTAAATAGTTCATAGTGGAAAGAAAATAGCCAAGCCACGTTAAATATACCGTTAAATACGAACAAATATCCGATAGATAAGATAGCTCGTTCGTCCGTCCCCTGCTTAGTAAAGAAAGAACGCACTACCCATATGGCTAATAGAAGGTAAATAAGCCCCCAAATACTGAACACATATCCCGCAGGCGTAAATAACACGTTAACGGTATCTGATAGTTCGCCAGTCGTTCGATTATTTAAAGGTAATCCGTTAGCTAGTCCATTCATTGCGACGACGAATGCCAAAGTTATAGCATTTATTATTGCAAAAAGTCTTACGTTATTTGTCATAGTCAGACCTCCTTATATTTCTCTTACCCGTTGCTTTTCATTCTTAGACAACTATTAAGCAAATAGGTGCGTGTTTATTATTTCCATATAATTTGTCGTCTTTACTATGCTCATTAAATGGATCTTCTATTTACTATGCTTAGACAAGAATATCTATAACATGTAAAAAGCTTTTTGTGCCATCAAGACTTTTGACACTCCATGTAAGAGCAATTTAATCGCTTTTATTCCAGTACTTATCTAATGTACCAGCGTAAACAATCACCAGCTTGAGAGAACAAAATCGAGAGCGTCAAGCGAAGCTTCTAGTCCGAAACGGTGTAGCTTCTTATGAGATGCCACCTTTTTTGTTGGTGTTGAGGTAGGGCTTATAGCTATGAGGCATTTAAAGCAATAAATAAGATGGTACTATTCGTTGCTTGTATGTCCGAACTACATCTAGAAGGGAGCTGCATCACTTCTACCTTCGTGTACACCCTTCCACCTGCTTTACATCAAGCGTCTCTTAGGTCCTCGTTTGCGTTCGACAGCTTTCTTTGCAGTCGAGTCTATCTTGCCCTTCGTTTACGTTCATTAACTTTATTTTTTTATTTGTTAATCAAACCTGTTATCCATTAGCAAGCTAAACAACAAAAAAAAGAAAAGACAACACAAGGTCGTCTCTTCCCAAATAGCTTTATTGCGAAACACGAAAGAGTCTACTCTAAGCCCTCTACTAGCTCTGAAAGCTCTTCCCATCGTTCCATTTTTGTTACAAGCGTTGATTCTGTCTGTTCTTTTTCTTCGTAAAGCTCTCGCGCCTTATCAAAGTCACTCCCTGATTCAGCAATCTGCTCATCAAGTGCTTCTATTTTTGCTTCTAGTTTGCCGATTTCCTCTTCAATCGTATTCCATTCTTGCTGATCTTTATAGGAAAGTTTTTTACGTGTTTTAGGCTTAGGTGGTTCAACAGGAGGTTCATCCATTACAGTTGGTGCAAGCTCTATCTCTCGCTCGTCCTCAAGCCATTCGCTATACGTCCCATAGTAACGGTCTATTTGCGCGTTCCCTTTAAAAACAAGCAACTGTGATACTACTCTATCTAAGAAATAACGATCGTGGGATACCGTTATGACAACGCCTGGGAATTGCTCTAAGTAATCCTCTAATACGGACAGCGTCTCCGTATCAAGATCGTTTGTCGGTTCATCTAAAAATAGGACGTTAGGTTCTTCCATAAGCACTTTAAGGAGATAAAGCCGCTTCCGCTCCCCACCGGACAAACGTCTTATATGCGTAAACTGGTGTGCTCGCGAAAACATGAAGCGTTCTAACATCTGTTCGGCTGTGATCGTCACACCGTCAATCGTTTGAACGACTTCTGCCGTCTTCTTAATATAATCGATCATTCGAAGATTTTCGTCCATTTCTTCATGATTCTGCGAATAGTATCCGATCTTAACCGTTTCCCCGACGTGGACGGTTCCAGCGTCAGCATGGACTTTTCCCGCGATAATGTTTAGTAGTGTAGACTTCCCAATTCCGTTAGCTCCAATAATACCAAGACGATCATGACGATTAATCAAATAATCAAGCGACTCTATCAACTGTTTGCCTTCGATTGCTTTTGACACACCAATAAGCTCAATGACGTCTTTCCCTAAACGAGTGGAGCCGATAGCAAAATCAAGATCCTCTTTTTTTCGAGTCATCTTGCGTTCCTGCATATCTTCTACACGATGAATACGAGCCTTTTGCTTCGTAGTACGGGCTTTTGCCCCGCGCTTCAGCCATTCGAGCTCACGTCTGAGCACATTTTTATGTTTCGCATCCGCAGCTAAGCCTTGTCGCTCTCTCTCTGCTTTCTCCGTCAAATAATATTCATAGTTGCCTTCAAATGTGTATAACTCTCCCTCTGCAAGCTCCATGATCTTCGTAGTCACGCGATCTAAGAAGTAGCGATCGTGCGTAATGAGCATCACCGTCCCCTTATAGGACTGTAAGTGCCCTTCTAACCACTCGACAGACACGTTGTCTAAGTGGTTTGTCGGCTCATCTAACAGGAGCAAATCCGCAGGCTGTATAAGCGCCTTCGCTAAGGAAACTCGGCGAACTTGACCACCTGAAAGCGTGTTAACCTTTTTATTAAAGGTTTCAATGCCAAGCTTTGTTAAAATGGTCTTTGCCTGCGTGTTCGCTTCCCATGCATCTTCGCTATCCATCTCATTTTGAGCTCGCTCATAGGCTTGCTGGTAAGCTCCCTTACTACTATCCTTCTCGAGATTCCTCATAGCAAGCTCATAGTTCTTCATAGCTCGCATGATAGGTGCGTCCCCGTCAAAAACGGTCTCTAAAACGGTTTTCTCTCCGTCTAGCTCTGGATTTTGAGGCAAATATTCGATACGAAAATCGTTCGCATGTAGCAGCTTCCCAGACTCTGCGCCTTCTATTCCTGCTAGCGCTTTTAATAAAGATGATTTTCCTGTTCCATTTATACCAACTAGCCCGATTCGTTCACGGCTGCCTATTGTAAAGGAAATCTGGTTAAAAAGCACCTTTTCTCCATATGTTTTGTGAAGCTTTTCAATTTGCATCATATACCTTCATCCTCTCTCTTGTTACATTGTAGCGAAGTTTTCATCTCTATCCAATGTTTTTGAAACATTCCTAAGCTTTATTCCGTAAAGAGTAATGGACATATTGAAGGGGGAACAACCATGCTTGCTATGATTATTATTATTTTATTAACTGCCCTTCTTTTCTTACCACTTGAGCTAAATTGGTGGAAAAGAAAGCAGTTTCGTATTTGGATCCCGTTACGCTACGTACTTGGGATTATGTACGGGGTATTTTTATTCTACTTAGGTCTACTCGACCAAAGCATCACACTTATCATCACAGCGTATTTACCGATTGTTGCAATTTGGCTCATAATTGATAACACTCTCGTATTTACGCTAGTAAAATCCTTTAAAAAGCGCACGGCTACTATCGGTGCTTCTTTAGGACTCCTTCTTTTAGTTGGATTCGCTGGGTTTTGGGTGCTTCAACCACTTTTCCTCGCTGATGCAAAATTTGACATGGCGAACGGACAAGAAGTAACGGTTGAGGAATTAAATCCTGTCAGTGAGCAAAGTATGCCTGTCGTGCCACGAAGCTATGCGAGATATCGCGCAGATATTATGATGGGACAGCTTGATAATCCTGCCTTTTATAATTTAGGAGAGACTCGCATTCAGCGCGTGAATGATTCCTTACAGTGGGTAACACCAATTGAATACGACGGAATATTCCGCTGGGTTCGCAGTAATGCTGCTCCTGGGTATATCATAGTCAGTGCAGATAATCCACGTGAGGAGCCAACGCTTGAGTTAGTCGATATGACATACGTGCCATCTGCTTTCTTCCACGAAAACTTGGAGAGACACGTACGTACTCAATTCCCAGATCTCCTTATGCTTGATACAACGTTTGAAATTGACGGCGAAGGAAACCCTTATTACATCATAAGCTACGGACATTATACCGAATTCCGCCGTGTAGCTGATGTAGATGGCGTTATTATAGTGGATCCTCAAACAGGGGAAACGGAGCAATTTGCTAGAGATGAAGCTCCTGAGTGGGTAAATAGAATTTATCCACCACATATTGCGGAAGAACGAAATCAATGGTTTGGTATATATAAATCTGGTATCGTAAACCGCTTCTTTGGTCGCGAAGGGTTAACAGAGCCTACAAGATGGGGCGCTGACGATACGGTAACTGGTGTTGTCGATCAAGACCTTCAGCTTAACTGGTTTAGTGATCACATGCGCTTACAAACAGAAGGTCAAGAAGCTAGTCGTTCGATGGTTGGCTTTACGATGTTTGATACACGTACAGGTGAGTTGAGCTACTATCGTGATGCAAGTGGCTCATTGAATGGCCGTACTGCGATGGACCTTGCTGAGCGAACATTTAGACGTGATGATTATGTTGCTGGAACACCATCCCTCTATAATATTTACGGACAGTACACATGGCTTGTACCACTTATGGACCGTAACTCTGTATTACGTGAAATTATGCTTGTAAGTGCCCGCGATGAAAACATTTACGGCTATGGCGATACGAAGCGAGATGCCTTTAATGCCTATCAACTCGAGCTTACTTCGTCCTCCGATGATGATGCAGTTCCTGGCGATTTCACTGATGCTGCGGAGCTCACTGGCACCATTGAGCGCGTCTACAAGTGGGACCGCGAGGATAACGTAACCGTACGCTTCTTAATCGAAGGAGATGATCGTATCTTTACGATTAATGCATCCTCTTCCCCTTACTCGCTCTTCATGGAGCCTGGAGATGAGATTACCATTTCCTTTGTCGAAAATAACGAAGAGATACAGCCCGTTGAAGAAATCTCGATACCTGGAATAAACGATTAATCAAAAAAGCCTGCTTGAGGGAGGATTACCTCGCCAAGCAGGCTTTTTTCTATATGTCTAATAGTTCGCGTATTTCTTCTTTCCCTAAGGACGTTACCATCGTTTCGCCCGGCTGAATAACACGATCTAATAGGTCACGCTTTTTATCCTGAAGCTGATGAATCTTCTCCTCTATCGTGCCTGTCGTGATAAGCTTTGTCACGTGTACGACTCTCTTTTGCCCAAAGCGATACACACGATCGGCCGCCTGATCTTCAATCGCTGGATTCCACCAAGAGTCAAATAGGATGACGGTATCTCCACCTGTTAAGTTAAGCCCTGTTCCACCCGCTTTTAACGAAACAAGGAATAAATCCTTTTCACCCGCATTAAATTGATCGGCCTTCTGAACGCGTTCTTCTGAAGGCGTCTTTCCGTCCAGATAAAAGTAATCCCAGTCTCTCTTCGCCAACTGCTCACGAATGATTGCAAGCATCGTTGTAAACTGGCTAAAGACGACTACACGACGTCCTGCAGCCTTCGCTTCCTCCAGGTAGTCTAAAAGCCTGTCAAGCTTCTCTGATCCTCCCTCATAGGAGTCAACGAACATTCCAGGGTGACAGCAAATTTGTCTTAGTCGGGTTAAGCCTGCAAGAATCTGCATGCGTTTATCCTGCCACTCATTTCGTTCTATTGCAGAGCTCGCCTCTTGACGTAGCATCGCAAGCTGCCCTAGGTAGAGTGTTTTTTGAGCCTGAGTCATATCCATATATTCGACAGCCTCAATTTTTTCAGGAAGCTCTTGTAAGACTTCTTTTTTCTGCCTGCGAAGGACAAATGCACGTATCCTTCTTGCAATTTGTGTTTCTGTCAGCTTATTAAACGCTTCTCTTCGTGGTAACACTCCCGGGAGGACAATCGCAAAGATCGAGTAAAGCTCCTCGAGCGAGTTCTCAATTGGCGTACCGCTCAAGGCAAAGCTCGTTTGACGCTTTATTTTGCGCACAGCTCTAGCCGTTTTCGTTCCAGCATTTTTAACATTTTGCGCCTCATCTAAGATAAGGACATCAAATTGCTTTTGCTCATAAATATCAACGTCGCGACGTAACACAGGATACGATGTAATGACAATATCGTAATCATCAGCAGTTGCTAAAAGCTCCTGTCTCTCTTCTGCACTCCCATTTACTACCAACACGGTCATGGATGGCGCAAATCGCTGAATTTCTTTTTTCCAGTTATACACAACACTTGATGGAGACACGATTAATGCCGAGACATCCTTTCGCTCTTTTTTACCAAGTAAAAACGTGATTGTTTGGAGCGTTTTACCAAGACCCATATCATCTGCTAAAATCCCACCAAAACCATAGTAGTCAAGTGCAGTCATCCACTGATAGCCTCGCTTTTGATACTCTCTTAAATCAGCATCAATTGCAGGCAGTGGGAAATCTTCCTCTACAGGCTCTGTTAATCGTGTAATAAGTTTTTGGAAAGCCTCGCTCTTCTTTACGTAAAGGCCACTGTCCTCCACTTGTAAAGCTCGATAAAGTGGTACTTGCATCGACTGCTCTAGCTCGTTTTTATTGAATTGAAGCTCATCAAAAAGTTGCTTCATTGGATCAAATACCTCATCGTGAAGTGGTACATACGATCCACTCGATAGTTTAAAATAGCGATCTCGAGCTAAAATAGCACGCATCATCGCATCAATATCATCATCCGTAATTCCACTCACATCAAAGTGCACATCCATCCAGCCTCCTGATGTGGATACAGATAGTTTAGGCTCTTCATATGGTTCAAAGATTAAGTCCTGAATAGACTTTGGCGCATAGATATCAAACCATTCATCTAACTGCGGCATATCAAATGAAACAAAATCTAAAATGTCAGGTAAGGAATCTAAAAATAGCTCTTTCCCGTTAAATCGGAAGGGCAGATCTTCAATCTTACCTAAGAGCTTATACTCAAGTTCCATGTCTCTTACAAGCACGTTCTCTCTCGTATGTGTTTCGCGTAAAAATGGACGTATTTCTTCACTGCCATATTGAAAAATGACATCGGCAGTCAATCGTTCACCTTCATAGCTAATCATAAGCTTAGGCTTAAGTGGCGGCATAGAAATCATCTCTTCAATGTCTCCATCCATCGATAGCTCCCCGATTTCTTTTAACTTTGGTAAAAGAATCGAGGCAAACGTATCGAGCTGGCTTCGATCTAGTAAGAGTTGTTGCTTATCTTCAAGCGCCACATGAAAATACAGTGATTCAATGAGGTCCTGCTGACCTTTCGTAACCTTATAGCAAATGCCGTTAAAGAATAGGTAAGGAAGCATTCTTCCTAAGTAAATCACTTTCTCCGCCTGATCCCACTTAAATTCATACGTGTCCAATGTGTCCTTTAGTGGCGCCAATCGGAAAGAAAAGATCGGCTTAAGATCCTCTATGACAAGTCCTTCATACTCGTGTAAAGAATCGTTTACCGATGTTCGTCTTTCAGCTAAAACGTTCAATAACTTTTCCGCGTAAGTAGGAGGGATACAGAATGTCCGCTCCTCATCGTTTTGATTACGTATATAGGAGGATTGCTTGACATCAATAACTTCTTTCATGAGTGAAAATACGTGCATATCCTCCTCTTTAATTACATAGTCCGAGGCATGAAACGTAAACAGTTTAGAAAAACGAATCGATTCACCATTCGATAAAGAGCGTAAGAATGCATGAATATCCTTTACCACGTAAGTTCGCTTCGGTCCTACTTTGAGCTCAAGTTCAAAACCCCCTTGAATTCGCTCGTTGTAGGATGGATACAAGGATAGTAAGAATTCTACTTCAAGAGGCTGCCTTTCTTTCGTTGATTCTTGCTCCTGCACGTAGAGCGATTCTAATGATCGAAGTAATCTAGCTGTTCGGCTTCGTTCTTCTGCGGGTAGTCTATATGGTTCAGCCTTGCCGTATCCGTCTTTCTTAGCTAACCATTTACCTACTTTATACTCTGCCATCTTAAATAAAACAGCTCCAACATGCTCACACTGTTCTTTTTTACACGTGCAACTTGTATGAATGATCTCAAGCTCGTTGCTCGGCTCCACTTCCACCGTTTGCCTTTCGTCATCGTCAACAAACACTTTAAACCTTGCCAGCTCTTTATCCCAAAGCATTTCTTTCACTCGCTCATTCTCATACAATGCCTTTGCCTTGTTTTCTGTTTCGCTTTCAGAGAAATGACGCTCTATTTCCACCGAAGTTAGTTCATCTAATCGCATTCGTTCACCTCATTCCATTCGTAAAACACCATTCCTTAATCATATCAAACTTTTCATTACAATGCTCTTTTTAGGCAGAATAAACTGTTTACTTCTTCGGATTTGGTTTGCATCAAATAATGAAAAAGTATTCACAGAAAAAGAGTTTTTATAATTTCCCAAGGAACAAAAAAGCTTAGATTACCTTGCACATGGCAAGATAGTCTAAGCTAATGTAGCACGATTTTTACCGCTTCTCTTTGATTCGTATAGTGCTCTGTCTGCTTCTTTAATCAAATCATTTATTGACTTATTAGTTATGTTGGAATTATTCCACTCTGCTACTCCCATACTTATTGTTACTGTATGGGAAGTGCTAGACATACAGTGAGGGATATTTAATCGATAAACTACCTCTACAAGTAACTTAGCAAAATCATACGCATCTGTCCCCTTGAATTTCGGTAATAAAATTCCGAATTCCTCTCCACCGTAACGAGCAAATACAGCTTGTTCAGGCAAAGCGTCTGATATTGTCTTCGTAATACTTTTTAAACAATCATCCCCTGCTTGATGCCCATATTGATCGTTATATTTTTTAAATTCATCGAGATCAAACATAATGATAGAGAGAGGAGTGTGACGCTTGTTTGAATCCTTCAATAACTTAGGTAACCTCTCGTCAAAGTAACGGCGATTAGCAACCCCTGTTAATCCATCACGTTCAGACAATTGCTTTAATAGTGTGTTGGCTTTTGTAAGTTCTAATTCCAACATTTTTTTTGATGTGATATCGACCATGGAAAATAGTCCAGCTGTCATATTCCCATAGCTATCTAAAATTGGAGATCCATTAATGGATAAAATCTTTGACTCTCCACTAGACGTCTCTATGGTATGAATATAGTCTCGAATAACATTTCCTGTTTTTTTCATAATAGAGAAAGGCAAGTCCTCTGATTTGATAGGATCTCCATCAGGAGTTGTTATGTTTAAATTTGGCGAATTAAATGTAAGGTTATCTATATGGGAGGCTCGAAGCTCCAATATTTCCTCGGCCATCTTGTTTGCAAAAGTAAGCTTTCCGTTCATATCTATTAATGTAATTCCACTCGGAGCCGTCTCTATCATTTTGGCTAAGTGACGCTTATCAAAATGCTCCACCTTATACATTTCTGCGTCTATATTTTTTAAATCTAATTGAAAAATATAGAAGACATCATTGTTTTCTTCACCTTTTGTTACCGTGACCTCCGATGTGAGCTCTTGGCCATTGCTACCCTTTAAATGCATGATTTTATTAAGGTGTGACTCCTCACTATCAAGCTTTTTAATCTCTTCTCTACACGCAAAAAAATTCTCTTTAGTCATTAGCTGATCAAACGTTAAATCGATTAGCTCTTCGCGTTCATAGCCAATCACGTTAGCTGCTGGAGTGTTCACGAATGTAATTTTAAGATCACTCTTTATGATAAATATGCCAAGAGGAGAATGTTCAAAAGTTGTCTTAAATAGATCTAAACTAGTTTGCTCATAAAGCATGCTGTCACCGCCTCTATTGTTCACCTAAGTACCTATTCCCTAATTTATCAATCACAACCTAGGACTTTTATGTTAACCTGTAAAAAAAGTGGCTATTTAAATAAAGGATAATCCTTTACTAAATAGCCACTTTTGAGGAACTACTAAACTCGATGTTCCCTTACCTATCAACATGTATCATCCAATTCAACTTACCATTGTAAGTGCTAAATGCGTATTTATTTCGGCCTTTCCAGGGAGAACTGCTTACCAAGCTTTGCGTATGACGTTCCTCCTAGTCGAGAGACTGGTTTTAAGTTTCCTGTGTCGACAACGTTATTGTCAATCAGCAACTTCTCTTCCACATGGTAGGCAACAATTTTGCCAATGATTAAATCTGTAGTCGCGTCTTCCCCTTCGATCACGTGATGAGCGTATAGCTCACATTCCATTCTCACAGGGCTTTCACGAATACCAGGTACATCGATAAAGTGACTTAAAACAGGTTCAAGCTCCGCTCGTTCAGCCTCACTCTCATCAGGAGCTAAGTTTGCCGCACTTTCATTAGCCTTCTCCACGTTTTCTTCCGTAGTTACATGCACGACGAATTGCTTTTTTCCTACGATATTTCGAGCTGTATCCTTTTGCTCTGTTCCCTTTCTCCCAATAGAGACTGACACGAGCGGTGGATCTGCCGAAATAATCGAAAAGTAGCTGAACGGTGCTACGTTTAGCACTCCTTCTTCGGATAACGATGATACAAATGCAATTGGTCTAGGAGTAATAATGGATGTCATCAGCTTGTAATGATCACGTTTCGTTAATGATTTTGACTCAATGACTGTCATTTACTTATCCTTATTAGCATCGTAAAAACGACGTGCTTCGTCAATTTCATCACGAGTTAGCTGGTGACCCATATTAGCCCAATATAGTTCAACGGGTGCGCCAGCCCCCTTTAAGTGCTCATGTAGCTCTTTTGTTTCCTCAGGTGGACAGATTGGATCATTGCTACCTGCTCCGATAAACACAGGTAGTCCGGACATATCAGGTAGATCAAGACCTCGTCTTGGTACCATTGGGTGCAATAGGATCGCATGTTTGAATGGACGCTCGTAATGGTATAGCAGACTGCCTGCAATATTAGCTCCATTTGAATATCCGATGGCTGTCATGTTCGAGCGATCGAATCCGTGCTCGCTCGCTGCTTCATCAATAAACTCGTGGAGTTCTTTTGTGCGGAAAATAAGGTCCTCTTCATCAAATACGCCTTCTGCTAAACGTCTAAAAAAGCGGTTCATGCCGTTTTCGTCTACGTTCCCGCGGACTCCAATAACGTTCGCATCTGGGTCAATCATTTGTGCGATTGGCAAAAGATCCTCTTCATTCCCACCAGTTCCGTGAAGTAATAGTAGTGTATGGTCACTCGTTCCTTTTTTAAAAATATGCTTCATTGTTTGTTCCTCCTTATTTTTTCTCTGGAATCGTTATAGGTGCAATAATTGATTCGATCTTTTCGCGTTGCTCTTCAAGCCATGGTGGCAATTTCAGGTCTTTACCTAGCTCTTCTTGATCCTCGTCCCATAAAAATCCTGGTGGATCGGTTGCAACTTCATACAAAATGGAGCCAGGCTCTCTAAAGTAAATCGCGTTAAAATATTGGCGGTCCTTTACTTCTGTTGTGCGGATATCCTTGCTATGCAAGTAAGACATAATATCCTGCTGGTGCTCGTCATCGTTTGCTCTAAAAGCAATGTGGTGAACCGTTCCAACACCCATAGAGCCTGGCTCTGTCTTAGATGTATCAATATCAATTATGTTCCCTAAATCACCAGGAGCCTCGAAGCGGATAAAGTCGCCCGCAGTTGCAACATGCGTCATGCGGAAGTGCTCCACTAAAAGCTTTGAGGTCGCTTCCGGGTCTGAGGAATAGAGAACTGTTCCACCAAAGCCTTTAATAGCTTCGTTTGTTGTGATCGTATCGAATTCCCATTCGCTATTTGGTCCCTTGCCTCTCGCGACTATTTCAAGCTGCAATCCGTCTGGATCTAGGAATTGGAGGTACTCTTCATTAAAACGAGTTGCAAGCTCTGCCTTCACACCTTTATCCCGAAGTCGCTCCTCCCAGAAGGATAATGCTCCATCAGGCACGACAAATGTCGTCGTTCCAACCTGACCAGTGCCAATTTTGCCCTTCCTAGCACCATCCCAAGGGAAAAATGTAATAATCGTTCCAGGTGATCCTTGCTCATTCCCAAAATAAAAATGGTACGTAGCAGGATCATCAAAATTTACTGTCTTTTTAACAAATTTTAATCCTAGTACGTCAGCGTAAAAATCCATATTTCTCTGCGGATTGCCAACGATCGCTGTAATATGATGAATACCTGCAATTGTAGGTGCTGTCATCTCATAACCTCCAAATAGTATATTAACTATATTAAAGTAAGCATATCATCCTTACCTTCCTAACGTCTACTACAACGTATTCCCAAAACACTTCTTTCTTAGTCGCTAAATCTTTACCTCCTATTTTCTAAATTAACCTCAGAGTCGATCACTATATCTTTGGACAAAAATCAGGTAGGATACGCAATTGATCAGTATAGAGCAAGCAAACTAGTATCTCTGATTGTCTCTTTCCTCTAACTCTTGTAAACTAAAGAGACTAGGTTTTAGGGGGATATAGCATGTTAGATCAAGCACAGTTAAAGCTTCAACAGCATTATGGATACGATGCTTTCCGACCTGGACAGCATCGTATTTTAGAGTTTGTTTTTAAAGGACACCCTACGATGGGGATTATGCCCACGGGTGGAGGAAAGTCGATTTGCTATCAGATTCCTTCGTTACTTTTACCAGGTATTACGCTCGTTATCTCCCCACTTATTTCCCTTATGAAGGATCAGGTCGATGAACTTGCCGAAGCAGGCATTGACGCGACATTTATAAACTCAAGCTTATCAGCTAGCGAAGTCTCTGCTAGATTAGATGAGGTTAATTTAGGTCTACAAAAGCTTATTTATATTGCTCCAGAGCGCCTTGAATCACCCTCATTCATGCGTATGCTACAAAAGCTACCAATCTCCTTAGTAGCGGTTGATGAGGCTCACTGTCTGTCTCAGTGGGGACACGATTTTAGACCAAGCTACTTACGTATTCCTGAGCTTTTAAATACGCTACCAAAAGTACCGCCAGTATTAGCCCTCACTGCAACCGCAACCCCTGAGGTGACGCAGGACGTGTGCCGAGCGTTATCAATCGATCCAGACCACGTCGTTCAGACCGGCTTCAGCCGTGAAAATTTGGCGTTTCATGTGGTTAAAGGGGTAGACCGTGACGAATACATGAAGAGCTACATTACTCAGTCTGGAGAGTCCGGGATTATTTATTGTGCGACTAGAAAAGAAGTGGAACGCATTCATGATTATTTAAAGAAGGCTAATGTTTCTGTAGGTAAGTATCATGGAGGGATGTCTCAAGAGGATCGGCAAAAGATGCAAGAGTTGTTCGTCTATGATGTGACCAAAGTGATGGTTGCTACAAACGCCTTTGGTATGGGGATTAATAAATCGAACGTTCGCTTTGTCTTTCATAGGCAAATGCCACGCAATATGGAGAGCTTTTATCAAGAGGCTGGACGTGCAGGAAGAGACGGCGCTCCTAGTGAGTGTATGCTCTTATTTTCGCCTCAAGACATTCGAATCCAGCAGTTTTTAATTGATCAATCAATGATGGACGAGCGACGCAAGGAGCAGGAATATCGGAAGCTCCAGGCTATGACGAGCTTTGCACACACAGAGGATTGTCTACAAAACTATATTCTTCAATATTTCGGAGAATCGCCGGCAGAACCTTGTGGTAGGTGCTCGGAATGCGTCGATGATCGAACCTCTGTGGATATAACGCGAGAAGCACAGATGATTTTCTCTTGTGTAAGACGGATGGGTGAACGATTCGGGAAGACGATGGTCGCTCAAGTATTGACTGGATCTAATAATAAGAAGGTGAAGGATTTAAAGCTTGATACACTTCCAACCTTCGGACTGATGAAGAATCGCTCTCAAAAAGAGGTTGCTCAGTTGATTGACTTTCTTGCTGCATCTGACTATTTAGCTTTAACTGGCGGCAACTATCCAGTGCTGCAACTGACTGATTTAGCAGTGCCTGTGCTAAAGGGACAGGAGTCGGTTGCGAAGAAGGAGGAGAAGCATCAGGTACGTGTCACCCAGGATCATCCGTTATTTGAGACACTCCGTGGAGTGCGAACCGAACTCGCGCGTGAGCACGCTGTTGCACCATACATGGTCTTCTCTGATCAGACGCTTCATGAGCTATGCAGGCAGCTCCCGACCGATGAACATGCGATGCTCCAAGTCAAGGGTGTCGGACAAATGAAGATAGAGACTTACGGACAGCCATTCCTAGATGCGATCCTTGTATATGTAGAGGAAAACGAGATGGCAAAGCCTCAACAAGAAATTTTATCAAATGATAAAAAGCAGAAGAGCTATATGGTAACAGCGGAATTATATGTAGATGGCACACCAGTCGAAGAGATTATGAAGCTTCGGGATATTAAAGAGGTAACTGTGAAAAGTCATCTTTTAGAGGCATATGAAGATGGTGTCTCTATTGAGCTCTCTCCTCTATTTGAGGCTAAGCATGTAGATTTAATTAAACGAGCTATTAATGATGTAGGTCTTGAAGAGGGGATGAAGCCTGTAAAGGAGGCTCTCCCTGAAGAGGTGGATTACTTTACGATTAAACTCGTTGCCAATGGGTATGTGTGAGGTTGGTGAGATATTGAAGTAACTCCACTCACTTAGGGTAAATATGGTATAATTACCTTAAATGAGGTGGTTAGAGTGGATAGGTTTCAAGCAGGAGTAGCATGTGTACTTGCTGGTGTGTTACTTTTGGTCATTGTGAATAATTGGAGTAATTCTCCATTCATGTGGGGACTCGCTTATATTGGGAGCTTACTATGCAGCGTTATTGGAGTAGGGATGTTAGTCTCTCTTTTGCGTATTAGCTGGAGATGAATGTAAAAAAGCAGGTGGACGAGGCTAGTAGCTCGTTTACCTGCTTTTTTGGTGGGGGTTTGATGAAATATTACCTTTTGACGCACAAGGTAGCCATCTCCTACTCTTTCATCTTCCCTGACTCATCATATAGCTTGTCTTGATAGAAGAAGTTCGGCGACTTCTCCTCGTTTTTAAAGCCTTGGTGGAAAATGTGTGTTGCCGCAGGTGATACAGGTGGAATTAACCACGTCCAGTCCCCTGTTACCTCTCTCTCAGCGCGTTCCTCTCGTTGCTGGAACTTACGGAATTGCTCAGCGGCTGTATGATGATCGACGATACTCACCCGATTTTCTTGGAAGGAATGTAAGACTGCTCGGTTTAGCTCGACAAGTGCACGGTCTTTCCAGAGAGCGGATGTTTTACTCGTGTCTAAATGAAATACCTCAGCAACTTCTTTCAATTTATCGTAGCGGAAGCTGTCCGCTAAGTTGCGTGCCCCAATTTCTGTACCCATGTACCACCCGTTAAATGGCGCGGTTGGATAGGTGATTCCGCCAATTTCTAGTTGCATGTCAGAAATTGCAGGAACAGCGTACCATTTTAAGTCAAGCTCTTTAAATGATGGCTCTTCCGGATGCTCAAATGGGACCTCTAGAACGATGTCAGACTCAAACTCTTGCAATACTAATGTAGAATCAAGCTTAATCACGATTGGTAAAAGATCAAAAGCAGATCCTTTTCCCTGCCAACCTAAGTCCTGACATAGCTTTGTAAACGCAATCGAGTCTGGATCTCCGATTACGGTTCCGTCAGGATGCTCGTATCCTGCATAGCGCGCAAGCTGATGGTTTATGACTCGAACCGGTGCTTTCCCATCCTTTTCTGGAGCAAACACCGTAATTGTCGGACGGATTCGCCCCTCATTTGTTGCAAAGGTCATATGATTCTTCAAGGTATTAAAAACCTCTGATTCCTCTTTAACTTCGCGAGCATCAAATACGTTCATCGTCTCCCAAAAAAGTCTGCCAATACATTTATTGGAGTTACGCCATGCCATTTTGGCACCATGAACGAGCTCTTCATACGTATGTGTATACGTTCCGGTCTCTTCTATCTCTACTTTCACTTGCTGTAAACGGTCACCCAGTGTCGTCGCATCTATTCCTAATTCCTGATAGCAGGTCGAAATAAATGATGCTGCTTGCTCCTGTAAGCTCATCTCCTGTTGCTCCTTTTTGAATCTTTTGTCAGCTAGTTTCACTTATGTTAGTATAAATTAAACGCATAAAAAAAGTAAGTAATCCACTAGGGGTGCCCTCGGGCTGAGATAGGTTTCCTAATCCCTTTGAACCTGATCTGGTTAACACCAGCGTAGGAAAGTGGCTACTGTTTTTGTATACACAGTGAGCTATTTCCTTCGTGGAATAGCTTTTTTTGTGCGAAAAAAAGGAGGACTGTTTCATGCAATCAACACTAGGCACAGCACTTACTTCGCTTCGCGCAACAAAACCCTTGATCCACAATATCACGAATGTGGTGGTAACTAATTTCACAGCTAATGGCATGTATGCTATTGGAGCTAGTCCTGTTATGGCTTATGCCAAAGAAGAAGTAGCGGATATGGCAAGCATCGCACAAGGTCTAATGATTAATATCGGAACACTAACTGCGCCAACTGTAGAAGCAATGTTTATCGCAGGAGAGGCTGCAAACCAAGGAAAAACGCCAATCGTATTTGATCCAGTTGGATCCGGCGCGACCCCATATCGAACAAACACGGCTAAAAAACTACTTACAGAGCTGTCTATCCAGGTTGTTCGTGGTAATGCCTCAGAAATTGCGAGTTTAATAGACGATTCCGTTACGACAAAGGGAGTCGATTCTGATACAGCGCTTGAAAATGCACAAGAGGTAGCTATCAAAGTAGCAAAGGAATACAACACGATTGTGGCTATGACTGGCGAGGTTGATATCGTCACAGATGGAAGCCGAGTCTTAACAGTCTCTAACGGTCACCCTTTGCAAACAACGATAACAGGTGCAGGCTGTCTACTGTCCTCCTTAGTCGCTGCTTTTATTGCTAGTAACGATGTCTCTCTCGACTCGATAGTCGCTGCGCTAGCCACTTATGGGGTTGCGGCAGAAATTGCTTATAAAGAAACTCCCGTTAAAGCTCCTGGAAGCTTTCAGCAGTATTTTCTGAACGCGTTGTACGAAATAACGGAAGAAGATGTGAATGATCGAAGTAAAGTCGAAGAGGTGACGTCATGACGATAAAAGCGATGACGATTGCAGGCTCTGATAGTGGCGGCGGCGCAGGAATTCAGGCAGACCTCAAAACATTCCAGGAGCTTGGCGTTTTTGGTACATCCGTAATTACAGCTATCACAGCGCAAAACACGTTAGGGGTAACCGATGTCCATCCCATCCCCGTGCTTACGATTGAGGAGCAGTTTAAAGCAGTGATTACTGATATCGGTGCAGACGCTGTGAAGACTGGTATGCTGTATGACAAAGAGCGAATTGAGGCTATTGCAGATTTGGTGAGTAGGCATCAAGTAACGAATCTGATCGTCGATCCCGTGATGGTGACTACAACAGGGTCTCCGCTCTTAAAAGAGGACGCGCAGGATACGTTAATTAAAAAGCTCTTCCCATTAGCAATTCTCGTGACGCCCAATATTCCTGAGGCAGAAGCCATCTTGAGTAAAAAGCGCGAGGATTTTGATAAGCTTGAAGATATGGCGAAGGCACTTTATCACGCTTGTGGTGGTGTTCCAGTTTTACTTAAAGGCGGTCATGAGGCACGTGCAGAGTTTATGACTGACGTGCTTTTCACCGGTCAAACAAGTGTCTTGTATACCTCTCCGCGCATTGACACGACGCACACTCACGGCACAGGCTGTACGTATGCTGCCGCGATTACAGCCTTTATTGCCCAAGGGGTAAAACTGGAGAGTGCTATCTTTAAAGCGAAAGAGTTTTTACATGTCGCAATTGAGCAGGCAAAGCCTGTTGGAGAAGGCGCCGGACCAGTGCACCACAGTGCCCACCGTGAGTCTTCTATTTCAGATGTAAATATGGAGGTATTAACTTGAACGTAAAAGAAGCTCTCTCCGTATACTTTATTTGTGGAACGCAGGATGTGGTGAGACCACTAGATGAGATACTAACAGAAGCTTTAGAGGCTGGTATTACAATGTTTCAGCTCAGAGAAAAGGGTGAAGGAAGTATTCAGGATAAGGAAGAGCGCTATGCTTTAGCGAGGCGTTTGAAGCAACTGTGTAGCTCGTATCACGTTCCATTTGTTGTGAATGACGACGTGGAGCTCGCTTTGGAAGTAGAGGCTGATGGTCTGCACATCGGACAAGACGATGGTGATGCCAGTAAGATTAAAGGGCGCCTTCCTTCTTCTATGCTGTTTGGGATCTCTGCATATACAGTCGAAGAGGCAGAGCAAGCTATTCGTGATGGGGCAGATTACATTGGCGTTGGACCTATGTATGCTACGCGGTCAAAAGCGGATGCCAAATCAGCGGTTGGTCCTGAGCGAATTCGATTGATGCGTGATCAGGGTGTTGATTTACCAATTGTTGCGATTGGCGGTATAACAACGAGTCATGTGAAGGAAATAAAGAAAGCTGGCGCAGACGGCGTCTCTATTATCTCTGCGATAGCTAGAGCGAGTTCGATTGAAAAGGCTGTTCGGTTATTTAAAGGGTGAACGAATAGCTGCCGGGTTGGGACAAAAGCGAGGAACCTGTCTCACCCTTTTTGGTGCGAAGAAACGCGGCTCGGTTATCCGGGTCTGGCCTTCGGTTATCCGGATACGGGGTTCAATTAACCGATTGTGCCGTTCAATTTAACGATCTTAACTTCCAATTATCCAAAAGCGCCTATCAAACTTTCCTTCACACTAAAAGCTACCGTCCTCTCTATATGAGGATCCGGTAGCTTTTTTAATACTAAAGCTTATTTGAAATAGAACTTAACTGTCCTTGTAGATCATCTGTCATTGCTTTTAACTCAGCTGCTACTGTGAAAAGGTCATTAATTTGACTAACTTGCTCATCCGTTTGAGCAGATATTTCTTCGGCTGATGCGCTTTGTTGCTCCGTCATTGCGCTAATCTCTTCAATGGCGCGTCTAACCGTCTGCAAAGAGTCACGAATTGTATTGGCTAAGCGATTTGATTCTGATGTTTCCCGGGAAATAATCGTCATATCCTGCACGATCGTGTCGAATATTTCACCTGTCTTACGCATGTCTGCCTTGCCTTGTAGCGCGCGTTCCTTCCCTTCGCTAGTAGCTTTCACTACCAATAATACGTCGGCTCGTAGATTTTCAAGAGCGGCTTTTATTTCTGCTGCATAGGAGCCAGACTGATCGGCTAGCTTTCGGACTTCTTCTGCTACAACGGCAAAGCCTCGACCGTGCTCTCCTGCCCTCGCCGCTTCAATTGCTGCATTTAAAGCAAGTAAGTTTGTTTGATCGGAGATTTCTGTAATAAAGTTTAATTTACCACCAATACTCTCTGAACGCTCCTGTAAACTTTTTGCAAATTCATCAATTTCCTCAACGGTCAACGCTAGCTCCGTCATCGACTTTTCAGACGACTTCATTGTGTCAAGACCACTAGAGGCTACTTTCGCCGTTTGTTCTGTGACGGAAACAGATGCCTCTGTTTGTTTCACGATACTTGTAACATTACCATCTACTTGTTGTGTTAACTCAAGCCCTTTTTGCACTTCACTCACTTGAAATTCAGCTGCCTGTGCTAGTTCGGATAATGAATCATGAATAGCCTCAGACCCTGTGTAAAAGGAGTTAGTTTCATTCTCTATTTGCGCCACACTAGCCTGTACACGATCTGATGCAGAATGAATAGAGGATAATAGCGTTTGAATAACATTGTTTTGAGAGTTCTCTCGCTCTGTCACTTCCGCCAAATGTAACTGCCTAGACCTAATTTGGAAAATAATAACGACGGCTGTAAAAATTAAGAATACAGCGTGAATAAGGAGTAATCCGAACGGATAATTGGATGTGCCACATATCAGTTCTGGAAAGAATGTATACCCGCCTAGATGTTGAACAGCAAAAATGACCGTACTTATGACAATTAATTTTATTTGCTCAAAGTAAGCGAGACTCGCGAGCACCATGAAAATAGAGAAGTGATACTCTACCATTCCATCTCCACCAGCTATAATCGAGATACTCCCAAATGTTAGCGTTAGCATAATTACTAACGGAATATAGCGGTGTGTGCGGTCTTTTATAAACAAAATAACCGCAACGATGAATAAGACAATTGGAATAAGCATAATCAGAGTTAAAATTAGTGGATTCACATTTTCGGTACCTTCATACACATATGACAATAATAAATACGAGTCCATCCAACCTACACTACGATGAAGAAAATGAATCAAAACAGATAATAAGACAACAAATAAACTAAAATAAAGCATTAATTGATTTCTTCTAGTTTGCAAAAGTGACACTCCTCTTGATGAAACATCATCTATTTTACTACGAAATATTCCCTATACTTTTCGACATTAAACGATAATTTTCTCATTAAATATACAACTATACTCACCGATATAGTTTAATAATGGTAATTATATAATTATTTATTACCGGTCAACGTGTCAATAAGCCACTCTTATTTGATTGACATGCTAGAGGTCCTACATGTCTATAGTAGATACCCATTACTGTATAAGAGAAAACACTATATTATTAAAATTTTAGGTTTATTTGTAAGGTGAGGTAAACTAGACAGCTACTAGTTATAGAAAGTCCTCAAGTACTAGTTATAAGGTGAGTCCTTTGGATTTTTTTACAATTTAATGGAGCATAAAACAGAAATAGACTATCACTATATTTGCCCCAAAAAAAATCTCCCCTACGCACGAAGGTAGGAGAGCATGTATCGAGTATTTAATTTGCAACAATCTCGATATGCTTGCCAAGTGACATATCGAAGTAACCTAAATCCGTTAGCTTAAGGTTTGGAATAACCGGTAAACACATAAAGGATAAGGCAGAGAAAGGATTGAAGTTACCATCAAAACCAAGCGTCTGAAGATGGCCATCAACTGCCTCTAAATCACGAAGTGTCTCTTCAGCGTCCACTGTGGACATGAGGCCTGCAAGATTTAATGGAAGCTTCGCTAAAACCTCCCCTTTATCCACAATAACAAGTCCTCCCTGCATGTCACGAAGCGCAAGGGTTGCAACGAGCATATCCGCTGAGTCATAGCCTGCAACGACCAAATTATGAGAATCATGTGCCACTGTTAACGCGATAGCGCCTCTATCTAAGTGTAAGCCTCGTATAAAGCCGAGTCCGATATTTCCAGTTAGTTTATGACGTTCAATCACAGCGAGCTTCATAATATCTTGCTCGTGATCGGATTGAAAAACGCCATTTTTAACTGGTAAAGATGCTGTAGATTTTGATGTTACTAAGCTGTTTGCCGCGTAATCAATCACGTGCACTTTCTCGCCCGTAGCTTGCACATCGAATGTCGCTTCTGTGATCTCAGGTAGCTTTACACTTTCTACTAGCGGCGCCGGAATCTCTGCGACGCGCTCTTGTGCCACCTTCATTTTTCCGTTCTCGGCTACAACTTCGCCGTTTTTCATAACGTGTGTGATGGCAAAGTCCGTTAAATTATTGACAAATAAGATATCCGCATCATACGATGGTGCGATTGCCCCTTTCTTAGATAACCCGAAGCATTCCGCTGCGTTAATTGTCGCGAGCTGAATCGCAACTAGTGGGTCAACGCCATGATCCTGAACAGCCATGCGCACGCATGCATCAATGCTACCTTCTTTCATTAACTCATCTAAATGCTTATCGTCGGTACAGAAAAGAAAGCGTCTGCTGTTTGTTTCGCTTACAAGTGGAATGAGAGCGTTTAGGTCTTTGGCAGCGGAGCCTTCTCGGATAATCACATATAAGCCTCTTCGCAATCTGTCCTTCGCTTCCTCCGCTGTTGTACACTCGTGATCCGTTGTAATCCCTGCGGCTCTAAATACGTTCATCGCTTTGGCATCTAATCCAGCTCCGTGACCATCAATCTGTCCACGTAATTCACTAGCATCTAGGAGCTTCTGCATCATGTCTTCTGACGTGCTAGCTACAGATGGGTAATCCATGACTTCTGCAAGTCCTAACACTCGTGGATGATCATAAAAGGAGCGTAAATCTTCTGCGCTTAAAGCTGCCCCTGTATTTTCGAAAGGAGTGGCTGGAACGCAGGATGGGAGCATAAAATACGCATCTAAAGGAATGCCTTCGGAGTCATCGAGCATAAAGGTAAGTCCTTCTTTACCTGCAACGTTTGCGATTTCGTGAGGATCTGTGATAACAGAAGTAACTCCGTGAGGAACGACAACATCCACAAAACGGCTCGGTGTCACCATGGAGGATTCAATATGCACGTGTCCGTCGATGAAGCCCGGCATTAAGTACTTTCCATCCGCATCAATTTCTCGATGTCCCTCATAGGATGGTCCAATCCCTGCAATTTTGCCATCAATGATCGCAATGTCTGCTTCCTCTACCTCGCGAGTAAAGACGTTTACTACTTTTCCGTTTTTAATGACCACGTCTGCCTTTTCTTTCCCATTCGCAACGTGAATACGTTTTTTAAGCTGTTCCATCATACTCAAGCACCTCTTCTCAGAAATAACAATTTGGTTCATTATACTGAGTTTTTGGTTAGGCGTCCATGTCTTCTGTCATATAACCTTATAGACGGAACAATCAGAACTTTTTGATGAGGGGCGGATGGGGTGGTTGGTGGTTCAACTTGCGCGATTTTTTTCTCTTTACGCAGTTCGACCTCTTTTTCGCGCGATTCGCCCTTACTTTCGCGCGATCCTACCTTCAACTTGCGCGGTTCGACCTTCGACTTGCGCGATTTTTTTCTCTTTACGCAGTTCGACCTCTTTTTCGCGCGATTCGCCCCGACTTTCGCGCGATCCCTCCTTCAACTCGCGCGGTTCGACCTCCAACTTGCGCGATTTTTTTCTCTTTACGCAGTTCGACCTCTTTTTCGCGCGATTCGCCCTGACTTTCGCGCGATCCTACCTTCAACTTGCGCATTCCCACCTCCAACTTGCGCGGTTCACGGTTCTACTAGCTCCATGCACGATTCAACTTCACCAAGGCGCCCACCTTCACCTAACCAATTCAAAAAGGCTGGATGTCTAATTCCCATCCAGCCTCTCATCTTTCTATTACGTAGCCAATAACTTTTTCTTCTGACTTTCATAGAGATCCGCATAGAAGCCATCTGCTTCTAGTAGTTCATCGTGATTGCCTCTCTCGATGATGGAGCCCTTATCTAAAACGAGAATTTGATCTGCTTCACGGATCGTATTTAGCCTGTGGGCAATGACAATACTCGTGCGATCCTTCATCAGTCTTCGCAGAGCCTGCTGAATTTTAACCTCCGTAATCGTATCAATCGAACTTGTTGCTTCGTCTAAAATTAAAATATCTGGATCAGCAAGTAGCGCTCGTGCGATGGACAACAGTTGCTTCTGTCCTTGACTGATGCCTCCCCCATCCGAATCGATCAACGTATCGTAGCCTTTCGCAAAATGGGAGATAAAGCTATGAGCATTTGCAAGTTTCGCTGCTTCTTCTACTTCCTCATCCGTTGCTGACAGCTTGCCGTAACGAATATTCTCCCTGATCGTTCCTTCAAACAAGAACGAGTCTTGAAGAACGAATGCCATATGGCGACGTAAACCCTCTTTTCTGACCGAAGTAATATCCTTGCCATCGACCGTAATTACGCCTGAGGTAGGATCATAAAACCTAGATAAAAGACTAATAATAGTCGTTTTACCTGCGCCAGTTGGACCGACGAACGCGAGCGTTTGACCCGGCTTTGCTCGGAAGGACACATCTGCGATCGTTGTCTCGTCCTCGTAGCCGAAGGTCACATTCGTAAACGCCACCTCACCCTTCACATGATCGAGACGGTCTAGTCCATGTTTATCTGAGAATTCATCCTCCTCGTCCATGATAGCAAAGACGCGCTCTGCACCAGCAATTGCTGAGAGTAACACGTTAAACTGGTTTGCAAGGTCATTTAGTGGACGAGTGAATTGCCTAGCGTACTCGGCAAAAATAACGATTACACCAATCGTTACTTGGCCATTTAGTGCAAGTACCCCACCGACACCGGCAATGACTGCAAAGCTTGCATTATTGAGCATGTTCATGAGCTTCGGAATAAAACCGGAGATCGTTTGTGCCCAAAAACCTGTCAGACGGAGCCGCTGGTTCTTTTCCTCAAAAGTACGAATCACGCGATCCTCCTGAGAGAAGGCCTTAATGATCCGTTGCCCTGACATCGTCTCCTGGAGGTAGCCGTTCACGTCGCCTAGATGCTCCTGCTGCGCCTTAAATAGCTTGCCTGTCCGCTTCGTGATCCACTTCATCCCAATAACCATAAGGGGGATGATCGTAAGTGTCACGAGCGTTAGTAAAGGGCTCAAATAGAGCATCACTACAATGACACCCACGAGCGTCAGGACACTTTGGAAAATTTGAATGACGGAGCTATTTAATGTGTTACTAATATTTTCGATATCGTTTGTAAGACGCGACATTAGGTCGCCGTGCTGCCTCTTATCGAAGAAAGGAATTGGTAGCTTATGCAGATGATCGAATAGTTGCGTCCGAATGGTGTACACGGTTTTTTGCGAGATACTGACCATCCAAAAGTGTTGTAAGAATACAGACACCGAATGAAGCACATAGATGATACCTAGTCCAACTAATGCGACAAGTAGCATATCGACGTCGCCGTTTACGATAAACGTATCAATCGACATACCAACAACAAATGGCCCTAGTAAGGCAAAGGCAGAGCTCAAGACGATCATAAGGATGACTAACGAGAGTCTCCCCTTCCGCTCCATCAGGTAAGACCAAATTCGCGATAAGGTTCCTTGCCAATTATCTGCACGTTTTTTTGACTTTGTCTCAATACTCGACAAATCAAGTCGGTCATGTTTAAACGGCTCTGTGATTCGTTTAGCGAGCATCTGCCTCACCTCCAAACTGCGACTCGTATATTTGCTGATAGATTGGAGAAGTTTCTAAAAGGTGATCGTGCGTTCCTTCGGCGAGTAATTCCCCGTGATCGAAGAGTAAAATCCGATCGGCACTCATCGTCGTACTGAGTTTTTGTGTAATCATAAAGGTTGTGCAAGAATAATGGCGAAGCGCATCTAATAATCGCGCTTCCGTTTTGACGTCGAGCGCACTTGTACTATCATCTAAAAGTAAGATAGAAGGATTTCGGATCAACGCTCGTGCAATCGAAATACGTTGCTTTTGTCCCCCAGACAAATTAACTCCACGTTGTCCGACACGCGTATACATGCCGTCCGGAAGCTCCTCGACTTTATCGTAAATTTGCGCACTCGTGAGAGCGTCAATAAGCTCCTCTTCTGTCGCGTGCTCCTTTCCCCACCTTAGATTATCCGCAATAGTCCCTGTAAAGAGCATCGCTTCTTGAGGAACATAGCCGATTTGACTGCGCAGCTCCTTGGCCTGTAGAGATTCTACAGGCTGTCCATCAATAGCGACAGATCCCTTCGAAGCATCAAATAGACGTGGTATAAGCTGGAATAAAGACGTTTTCCCTGATCCCGTAGCACCTAAAACGGCAATTGTTTCACCAGCTTTGATGCGGAAGGAGATGTTTTTTAACACGTCCTTATTGGTACCAGGATAGCGGAAGGACACGTCGTTAAAGGCAATCTCCCCTTGGAGCTTCATGCTCGTCTCCCCATCTTCCATGTACTCTTCGGCTTCAAGCACATCTCCGATTCGATCTGCAGAGGCTTTTGCTCGTGAAAAGATAATAATGATCATAGAGAAAATAGATAATGCCCCCGTCATACGAGTCACGTAGTTTACAATCGCGACCACTTCCCCGACAGATGCTCCTCCAGTCTGCACACCTGTTGTATCAAACCATAAAACGGCCATAATACTAACGTTCATGATGAGCAGAATGATTGGCATTGTTGCTTCTACTATTCGAAGCGTCGTAATGGTTTTATTTTGCAACTCTTCTGATGCCCCATGGAAACGAGTCGATTCGTAGTCTCTTCTCGTAAATGATTTAATTAATCGAATCGCTGTTAAATTCTCTTGAACGACGTTATTGACTCGATCGACACGAGCCTGCACAGCCTTAAAGAGGCGTCCCGCTTTTTTCATAATATAAAGTAAAATCACGAGTAGTAGCGGTATTGTGACGACGAGAATTAAAGCCAGCTGCCAGTTCACAAAAAGGGCTAAAATCACGGAACCAAGTACGAGTAATGGTGCGCGCAGCATGATGCGTAAACTCATAAATATTGTATTTTGTAGTTGTGTAACATCGTTTGTCGCTCTCGTTAATAGAGAGGAAGTTGGGAACTGCTGAAAGTTTGCAAAGGAGAACTGCTGTATTTTTTTGTACAGTGCGACTCGCATATCGTAGCCTGCATGCTGACTCGCGTGGGCCGCATAAAAGGAATTCGTAATTCCGGCTGCAAACGCAATGAGTGAGAGCAGTACCATGACTCCTCCCCATACGAGTACGACGCTCAAATCTTCTTGCAAAATTCCTTCGTCAATTATTCGTGATATGAGGAGCGGTTGAATAAGCTCCACACTAAGCTCTAATAGGGTTAAGCTGAGGGCAATGTACACAGCCACTCTGTATGTAGATAAAAAGGACCAAACTGTTTTCATAGGCACACGCTTCTTTCGTTAAATAGGGCAAAGCTAGGCAACAGCTATTGCCTAGCTTCAACTATTTTCATTCTATCAGAAAATTTTGAACTACTTCTACTTTACCACAAACTATTTCGGATTTAGAAAGGATTTATGCAAAACGATAGTAAATTAATACAATAAGAGAAAGTGTAAAGATAAAATTTAGTCCGATAAAAATGATTTTTTCAATCCGTGTATCGTGCCACGCAACTGGTGGTTTATAAAACGAAGTTCCTTCGATAATAAACGTTAGTAGAATGGCATGGATGATAAAGTGACCGATAATTTCTGTTATACCAAATAAGAACGTGGTAGAGATAAAAATCATGGTGAGCACAAGCGCCAACACGCGATTTAAAATCCCTACTACTAGTAAATAACCAACGATAAATTCAATAAAGCCTGCGAGCATTAAGAAGGTAACAGGATCAAACCCAAACGTTGGTACTCCGTGCGAAACAATGACGTCTTGTCCCATCGAAGGATAAACCCATTTTTCTGTAGCGACCCAGCAGAGGGATAATCCTGTCGCTAAGTAAAGTAGCGGAAAGCTGAAGCGCTCAAAAGATGTGCCGTGAAAGATCAGCATGAAGATGATGGCTGGATAGAAGGCATAATCAAGCATATGAAAAGTGCCATACTCCATCGTTGTCACAATAAAGAGGATTAGCACAATGATAGCACCTGTGCGGTCCGTAAATTTTGTTGGGATCAGTAAAAGAACAACTGCAAGCCAAGGTAATAGTGCCCAAATCCCCATCGGAGTCAACAACTCTGGAGCGAATAACCCTCCAGTAAATATTTGAATGGCGATCCCAATCGCTGTACCATACTTTATAATCGCATATGTATAAGGTCGAAGACTTTTAACTATATGCTCAAACTTAATAAATGCCTTCGTTTGTCTCATTCTAGGCGAGACCTCTGGAAGCGTAGCTAAAAGAAATGCGGAAAGGAGCGCCACAATGATAAATTCTGGAGATAGGATTTGCTCAATAGGTGCTCGAACGGCCTCTTCATCGGTAAACCACTTGACGTGACCGTATGCAATACTTGGAATTAACAGACTGATAAAAACAAATAAAATAAATCGTTTCATTGTACCCCTCCTTTATCCTGCTTATAGTATGGACTTTCCCTCTCAAAATCATGTCTCAAACTAAATTAATGGATTAATTTCTCACAAACGCCTTTACGAACGATGCTCGATTCGATATCATTAATTAAGTAGCTTATAAAAGCGGATTCATAATTGAATATTCGGCAATCGCCTCTTTTTTTTATTTTGTGAGGAAATCGGTTGCACAAATTGTATAGACAGGAGTGCTTCACATGCGCACATGGTGGAAAGAAGCCGTTGGTTATCAAGTATATCCAAGAAGCTTTCAAGATAGTAATGGGGATGGATTTGGCGATCTTCAAGGAATGATCAGCCGTTTAGATTATTTACAAGAGCTAGGCATTGATTTTATTTGGATTTGTCCGATGTATAAGTCGCCACTAGATGATAATGGCTACGACATCTCTGACTACAAGGATATTTTAGAGGACTTCGGTACGATGGAAGACTTTAATCAGCTGTTAGACGAGGTGCACAATCGTGGGATGAAGCTCATTATTGACCTTGTGTTAAATCACACGAGCGATGAGCATCCTTGGTTTATCGAATCAAAGTCTTCTAAGGATAATCCGAAGCGTGACTGGTATATTTGGAAGGACGCAAAGAATGGTAAAGAGCCAAATAACTGGGAAAGTATTTTTGGTGGATCTGCGTGGAAATACGATGAGACAACTGATCAGTACTTCCTCCACGTCTTTTCAGAGAGACAGCCAGATCTTAACTGGGAGAACAAAGAGGTTCGTGAAGAGCTCTATGATACGGTAAATTGGTGGTTAGATAAAGGTGTCGATGGTTTTAGAATCGATGCAATTAGCCATATCAAAAAGCGTCCTGGCTTCCCAGATATGCCGAATCCTAAAAAGGAGCGCTACGTTTCCTCTTTCGATATGCATATGAACCAAGAAGGCATCCATGAATTCTTGGGTGAATTTGCCGAAAAGACGTATCAAAAGTACCCGCACGCAATGAGTGTTGGAGAAGCAAACGGAGTCGGTGTGGATGAAGCGCACCTATGGGTTGGCGAGCAAGGTAAAATGGATATGGTCTTTCAGTTTGAACACTTAGATTTATGGGATCACAAGTCTGGAGAAGGTGTGGACGTGGTTAACCTTAAGAAGGTGCTATCCCGTTGGCAAAACGCTTTAGATAAAGATGGATGGAATGCCCTCTTCATCGAAAATCACGATAAAGCACGCGTCGTGTCTTCTTGGGGAGATGACGAAGACTATTGGCGTGAAAGCGCGACGTCACTTGCTGCAATGTACTTCCTCATGAAGGGGACTCCTTATATTTATCAAGGTCAGGAAATTGGAATGACGAATATTTATTTTGATAAAATTGATGACTATAACGATGTAGCAGCGAAGAATTTATATCGCGAAACGACAAGTAACGGAGGTTCTGCTACTGCTGTTCTTGAAGACTTAGCACAAACTTCTCGTGACAATAGCCGTACTCCAATGCAGTGGTCAGATGAGCCTCAGGCTGGTTTTACCTCAGGCACACCTTGGCTTAAAGTGAATCCAAACTATAAGGAGCTTAACGTCGAAGCGCAGCAGCAGGATCCTGATTCTATTTTAGCGTTTTATAAAGAGCTGATTCGCCTTCGTAAAGCTGAAGATGTCTTCGTTTATGGAACGTATGACGTACTGATGGAAGAAGATCCACAGGTTTACAGCTATACGCGAGAACTGGATGGTACTAAGGCCGTTATTATCACGAATTTAACCTCAAGACCAGCGACTTGGGTAACAGAAAAACATATTCAGCTCGAATCAGAGAATTTAATTTTATCTAACTATGATGTGGCTGATCATGATCATTTAACAACGTTTGAGCTTCGTCCATTTGAAGCAAGAGTGTATCTAGTGAAGTAAGTTAGGAATTTGTTTAAGAAGGCTAGGGTTTAATTGAACCCTGGTCTTTTTTTGTTTGGTGGAATTAATTGAGGGGGGAGTTATGCTTTGGGTTTTGGAGTTATGGACTTCTTACACCGTTTCCTCAAAGTTATGTCCCTCAACTAATATGTATCAACAATCATCTTCTACCTCAACAAAAAAACCAGCCTACCTTACCCAGACTGGTCGCACCTTGCCTATTCTAAATCATGTTTAAATATAGTATAACCTGCTTTTGATGATCGCTTCATGTGATACATCGCGCGATCTGCTTTACTTAATAATGCTTCGAGCTCTTCCCCATGATCAGGATAAAGAACTGCTCCTATGGAAGCTCCTACTAATATATGTCTGTCCTCTACTTCTAAAGGAACATTGAAGGCTCGGATCAGCCGATGAAGCATGTTCTCTAAGTTACATTCATTCTCAATATTTTCTAAAACAACAAGGAACTCATCCCCAGCCATGCGGAAGACTTTGTCCGTTTGTCCGACAGTAGTCTTAAGAATGGTTGCTACGCGTCTTAAAAGCTGATCACCGCACTCATGACCAAAGCGGTCATTAACCGTTTTAAAGTCATCTAAATCTAAATATAAAATACCAATTTTACGTTTGATCAGATCTTTATCCTGGCGCAACTCCGCTAAGTGCTTCTCTAAGAAGCGCCTGTTCGGAAGGGATGTAAGTGGATCTTGATTAGCCATCGTTTCCATACGCTTCGCAAGATTTCGATACCGCTTTTCACTCTCTTGAAGCGCGAGCTCTTGTTTCTTCTCGACCGTGATGTCATGTAAATATCCGCTCCAAACGATATCTCCGTTCTCTAACCTCACTGGAGATGAGTTAGCTCGAACCCACTTGACCTCTCCTTGAAAGCTAATAAATCGACAGCTCTCCTGGAAGGTTGTCATCGTCTTCTCTGAATGGTGAAGTGCATGGCAAATGTGCTCGATATCCTCAGGATGAATATAGTCAGTTAAAGATAATTTTTGTATCTCCTGATGAGAGAGCTCCTTGCCCAATAATTCACTAATTCCACCCGTTGCAGTGTGAAAATAATAGCCTTTTTCCTCTGTGTATCTAAACTGATAAAGAACACCCGGCACACGCCGCGAAATTTCATGAATGTAATGCTCTTGCTCGGCAATCTCTGATTCTTTCATTTTTAGCTCTGTAATATCATATACATATCCGTAATAACGTAACGTTCCATCCTGTAATTTGCTCGGCTTTGCATTACCTCTAACCCAACGAACTCCTTTTGTAGGATGATAAATACGTAGCTCTTCTGTCCAGATTGTTCCGTTCATAGCTGATTCATTCATTGTAACAGAAACCCTGTTAGCATCATTTTTATGGACTCTTTCAAAAACTTTCTTCACTTCATACTTCGCTTCCCAAGGAGTTACTTGAATAAGATCCCAAATGCCATTCGATGCTAAACTAAAACAGCTTGAACCGTCAGGCTCTAAGTCATATTGAAATAGCATTCCAGGAGCCTGCGAGAATAAGCCGCGAATTTTTTCCTCATGTTCTCTTAACTGAAGCTCCTGCTTTTTTTCCTCTGTGACATCATAAATATGACCATCCCAAACAATACTGTTATCCTTTAACAAAGAAGGCTTAGAGCGTCCTCGCACCCACCGTAGCTCTCCATCGGCAGCATAGATTCGAAATTCTAATCGCCAAATTTCCATCGTAATAGCAGATCGTTTTACCGATTCGAATACCATCGCTAGGTCGTCCGGATATATTTTAGTGAAAAAGATAGTAGGATCGTTGTCTATCTCCTCGCTTGTTACATGAAAGAAAGTAAGAAAGCCCTCTGAGTGAAAAGGAATGGTTATCGTACCATCTTCAAAGCGCCGAAGCTGATAAATACCTCCAGGTACTTGAGACACAATATCTTTAACAAAGGCTTCTTTCCTACTAATTTCCGCCTCAAGAAGTATTCGTTGAGTGACATCAACACCAGAGCAGTAGTAAAGCTCACCGTCAAAGGAAGACTGCCATTCAATATACTGGTATTCACCATCCTTGGAACGAATACGATTAATAAAATTACGATACTCCCCTGTTTCCTTGAGTAAACTAATAGAACTTATGGTTTTCTCGATGTCTTCTGGATGAATATGATTATGGATACGACTACCAACGAGCTCCGTCTGTGAGAGTCCCAACGTTTTTTGCCACCTTGGATTTACTGCTTTAATAAATCCTTTGTCATCAAGCACACTAAACAAGTTAATATGTTGAGAAAAAAATGACTCAATATTTCTTTCTGTTAGCATCTCTCGATAATCAAGTGACTCTTTATCCATATCATTCACCCCCCGTCCCTGAGTAGGAAATTATACTTAATACTATCATACCTAAATAGTGCTAATTTTCCCAATCATTTTTTTCAGCTTTCTTGCTTATTTTCCCACCTCATATCAACGTGTGGAATATCATCCTCTAAATATTCGTCTGTAAAGCCAATAAACCCCAGTGCCTCATAGAATTTTTTTGCATAAGATTGCGCTTGGATTCGGATTGACGATACTCCCCACTCATCGCTCATCTCTTTCATAGATGCTTTCATAAGCTCTTTCCCTAAACCTGTACCTCTAATAGACTGATCTACCAACACTCGTCCAATAGAGGGCTCATCATATGCAACACCAGATGGAAGTAGTCGTGTGTACCCAATCAACTCTCCAACAGAATTTGTCATCATGACGTGATGACTATGTATATCTTTATTATCCACTTCTTGATACGCGCACTCCTGTTCTACAACAAATACTCGGACTCGTGCTTCTAAAATGCTATAAAGCTCTCTTGGTGTTAATTCATCAAAGGCTTTTATTTTAATCTCCATATACATCCCCCTAACAAAACTTCATTCTCTGTCCCTCTACTATAGCAAATTGTAGAAGTGTTAAACATACCTTTGTATAACGAGATGATAAAAGAACGCCATGACGATAAGTATCATGGCGTTTGATTACTACTATAGTTTTTTCGCGTGATCTAAAAGTTCTTCTGCTGTCACCGAAACCTGCTCTGAGGCAGCAGAAACCTCTGCAATTACTTTCGTAAACTGCGTTAAATCCTGCTCGATCGATTGGTTTCGGTCTACAGCACGAGTCATATTCGATAAAATTTGCTCAAATGCCTGACGTACTTGATGTACATATTCGTTTCCTTCTTCAATTCCAGAAGAGATTTCCTTAGATAGTCGAGTGTTTTCAGAGACGCCCTGACTCGTTTTATTCGTAAGGTCACGTACTTTTACGACAGAGTTCTTTGTTTGTTCGGAGAGCTTGCGTACTTCATCCGCAACGATCGCAAACCCTTTTCCATGCTCTCCTGCTCGCGCTGCCTCAATTGCAGCATTAAGTGCTAACAGGTTCGTCTCGTCCGCTATGCCCTGTACAATTCCAACAATATCTTGAATCTCTTTCGAAAATCCAGAGAGCTCTGTCATCTTACGATCAATTTGGTTTACTCGAGTCGTTGTTCCCTCCATCACTTTTTCAAGTGACTGCATACGCTCTTGTCCGTCCTTCGCAGAGGATTCTGACTCCTTAGCAACAATGGTCCCTTTCTCTGCGTTAGAGGTAATAGATTCAGCTTGCTTTGCCATTTCTTCCATCGAGGCATTCGTTTCTTGCGCTATAGCGCCTAATTCTTCAGACTTTCCAGTAATATATGTGTCTAACGTATCTCGAATTTCTTTTTCACGAACTCGGTTTGACTCGATTTCCATTTCAAATGCTTCTAAAACGAGCTGTTGTTCAAAACTAATCATCGTTGCGATTGCCCGACATTGGTCTATTGTCTCCGCAACTCGCTCAAACATTTTATCTTGAAGCGCAGAGTATGCTGCTAAATACCATTTTGGTTGCAGGCCAATAGAGGCATGTATATGCGCAATTTTCACTCTTTTTTGGATAAATGCATCGTCAATTGTCCCTTCAAACATTTCAATAATATGTTTATGTAATGTTTGTTTTAATCGGTCAATTGTACTATGTTGCTCGATCATTGCAAGTAATTCAGGTGCATGATCCATCGAAGCATAAAAGGAGTCAACTAGCTCGTCTATATGTGTTTCTACATTTGCTTGTAAACTAGCCAAATTTCTTAATGTTTGTTCATTTAAGTGAATCATTTTAGACTGTCTATAAAAATCTGTATCCTGATCAATACTTATTGAAACTTTCACTTCTTCACGTTCCAAAACAGCGACGTCCCCCGACTTTTTACTACGATTAAACCATGCCATTTCTATATCCCCCTCTAAAATTACCTAGATATAACCTAATTAACAGTATAAAGGAACCATGATAAAACGTACAGGGTATTTTCTCTATTTTCTATGATAGAAAATAGGTAATTAGTTCATTAATCTTTGATAGTTAGCTATAATATAGGTAACTTGGGAGGTAGATTATGTTTGATAGGAAAATAAGAGCCGTGAAGAAGAAAGCAAGGCGTTACAAGCGGTCATTTGAGAAGATTGATGTCTTTCCTAGACCTTGGATAGAACACGATAAGAGCTATTATCTTGTTGATTATGTACGACTTAGAAAGCCTATTGGATCTGCATTATTTTCGGATGAAGAAGAGGTAGTAGTTGAAGCAAAAGCTGCTTATAAGGGACTTTACCTTTTTAATCGTCTAGCTGAAAAAATACAGCAGGACGGTCACATGCGCGCGCAGATTGATGTGACGTATTTTAGAGCCCCATTAAAAATGATCGACAAGCATCCACACGAGGATTTAGCAGAGGGGAGAGCGCTAATTGAGTCATTGCTTGCATATCAGCTTAAATATCGAGAAACGTATCGGACGTTTTTCGCTTCTTTGAAAGAGCGCGCTGAAGCGAAAAAGCCAATCTCGGAGAAAGATATCGAAGAGGCCGTTCATACAGCAGCTCTTTTAGACGTACTCCAATATGTCATGATAAAAGAAATTGCCGATAATACGAAGAAGATCGAACGATTCATCGAGCAAATGAAAAAGCATGAGCTCTGGGAGTCGATAACAAAAGGGCAGCGTGTGTTTTATACGCAGTTAATTGAAAACGAGACTATAATGAAAGAAGAGCTCTCGAACATGCAGATTGTAAAGCACGAGAATCACGAGAAAATGCTTAAGCTTAATAAAGAAAAGCTTCAATATTATAAGCAAAAAGAATGTAAGCATGCCGAAAAAGCCTTGCGGTATCAACTATGATCCGCAAGGCTTTTTCTCTCGTATCTATTCGATAATTTCTTTTACACGTCCGACAGTACCATCGGTTAATTTCACTTTAATTCCGTGTGGGTGCGTCGCAGAGTTTGTTAAAAGTCGATCTACGACTCCTTCTGTTAAATTCCCCGACCGTTGATCCTGCTTTTGGACAACACGCACGCGCTTTCCTGGTACAATATTCTTTCGCTCCGTTCCTGTCATTGCTCTATCTCTCCTTCCATTGTCCGCTTAAGTAACATTCCTCAAATCTAGTCATTATGTGCTATGATAACGACAAATAGAATTGCTGGAGGTACTCCCTTTGAAATTACATTATACATCAAAATCGTCCTTAGATTCCGCAGATCTAATGGCTATTTACTCGTTACTTGAGCAATGCGAAAAAAAGGATAAAGCGGAACTAGAACTTTTATTTAATCTACCCATGCTCGAAAATCGAACAGGTGAGCACACATTTGACTTTCTTTGCTACGATAAAAAACGTTTAGTCGGCTACCTTGCCGCTTTTGACATCATAGATGACAAACACTTAGAAGTAACCGCTGTTGTGCACCCCCGCTACCGAAAGAATCGTATTTTTAGTGGCTTGTTAAAGCAAGCACAGCATGAATTTGATCGAAAAGGAGTAAAAGAGATCTTAATTGTGATCCCAACTAATTCGAAAGCAGGTCGAAAAATTGTTGCTGCCATGGAAATAAATCTGAGTCACTCGGAATTTACGCTTGAGCATGATAAGCGCTCTTTTTTAAGCGAGAAGACGCCATTTACGCTCACACCACTCGAGCATGAGGACTTACCAATAATTAGCCCAATCGTTGCTGACGCATTCTCTGATCCATTGGATGAATCCGAGCAATTTTTAGCCAAAACAATTGATAGCAAGCCATATCACCCGTTTAAAGTGATAGATGCATCTGGCGAGATCATTGGTACAATTACTGTTTATTTAGATGGTAGACAAGGCTTTATCTCCGGATTCGTTGTCGACAGACGTCTTCAGGGGCAAGGACTTGGGAAAAAAATATTACGCCAAACGGTCGGAATGCTTCAGGCCGATAATATTTATGATATTTTGTTAGACGTGGAAGTGACAAACGCAAATGCCTTGCGACTATATGAGGAATGCGGGTTTCGATCTATTGCAGGATATGACTACTATAAGTATCGCTAGCGTAGAGTAATTGAGTCAGCTCTCATATTACTTTAAGTGTTAGTTCAACAAACTTGACGAATAGAAGCCCCTTCGATACGATTTGTATACTTTATCTATCAAAAGGAGGGCGCTACGATGGCATCGAAAGAATACTACCTAAACTCCTTTGAGATGATTCCTCATCCTGAAGGTGGATACTACAAAGAAATCGAACGAAGCACAGACATACTTACACTCGAAGATGGTCGTGTACGTCCTGCTTACACGAGCATACATTTCCTATTGACGAAAGAGTCCCCATCTAAGCTACATCGCTTAAAATCCGATGAAGTTTGGTACTTTCACGATGGTTCACCACTTACTGTTCATATGATTACTCCAGACGGAGATTATGTAAAAGAAACGTTGCAGTCAGACGGACGACTTCAGCTCACAGTTCCGAAGGGCACGATCTTTGGATCAAGCGTCGAAACGGACTTTGCCTTTGTCAGTTGCATGGTATCACCTGGCTTTGACTTTGAGGATTTTGAGTTGTTTACGAAGGCAGATTTGTTACCAATATTCCCAGAGCATGAGGAAGTAATCAAAAAGCTTACGTAGTACATCCAGCGCTTTTTCCTTGTATAAATTGCCCATCAATTGATTCAACGTAAGCATTTTTGCTACACTTATAAGTAGAGAAAGGTCGTGGTCAGCATAGACATTTTACTCGCAGCGATTATTATCGTGATACTTATAAGCATTAATGTGCTCGTGAATCAAAAACAACCAAAAACAAAGGTACTAACAGGACTTGCTATGGTGCTAGTCCTTGCTCCTATCGTCTTCTTTTCCGCCCAAGCACTATTGCTACCGCTTGATGCGTTCGGCGCGAGAGTAGTAACAACCATTTTAACAACTGCAGTTGTGTTAAATGGAATGACGTTAATTGTCTTCACCCTTTTCCGCCAGAGGTAACCGTACCTCTGGTTTTTTTATGCTGCTTTTTTTTGGACAACTTTCTCCTCAGTCCCGCCGAATTTAAACACAACGATCCCTGCAACGATGATTAATACCCCTACTAACTGTTGCCATGTAAACGGAATCCGTTCTACTCCAAATAGCCCTAACGAATCCCAAAGGAGTGCAAATCCAAGCTGGCTCGTCATGATAATCGCTATAGCAAAGGTTGGACCTAATGCTTTTACCCCTTGTACAACGCAGGTAACAACACCGATTCCTAATAAGCCACTAAACCAATGCCACGTCTCGATCCCTTCTAGGCGAAACATAGAGCCCCCTTGAGTCACAAGCCCAACAGCAAACGACGCAACAAATCCAAGGGCTAACACTAATGTCGTTGTTGCGAGCTGTCCTGCCTTCTCATTGACCCGACTATTAAAGATGTTTTGGATAGCTACAAACCCTCCTGCGACTATTGCCAACGCTAATCCAAGTCCCATATTACGCCTCCTCCCATTCGTAGCTCGCTTCGTCCGAGCGTTCTCTCAGGCCATTAAGTCCTGTAATCTTGATCCCTTGCTTTGTCCGTTTTACGAGTCCATCCTCTTCAAACTGTTGAATAACTCGATTTAAATGCCGATAGCTCGTCCCAATCAAATTCGCTGTATCATGAAGTGTCCCAGTTGGGATGAGATCAGATCCTGCTGTTGCGTGAGAAACTAAATAACTCGCAAGCCTCACATTAACAGGGTAAAGCTGCGCTGTGTTTGACATCATCGAGCGAGAGTAAAATTTACCTGCTATAACATGTAGTAAAAAAGAGATAAATTCCACGTTCTCACGCATCTCTTTACGGAGGACATCATAGGATATTCCGAGCATTTCCACATCAGAAACTGCTTCAACTGTATTAATAAGAGGTACTTGTTGCACGAACTCTACATCTCCAATAACGCTTAGTGGTGTTTTAAATGTGAGTAACAATGTTTTACCTTCAGAAGAGGAGGTATATATTTTTATTTTCCCTTTTACTAAAAAGAGCATTGTTGTCGCTTCATCAGCCTGATCAAAAATGACATCTCCCTGTTTGAAGGTGTGAAGACGCATAGACGCCTGCACATGGGGAGGAAATAGTTTATCTAGTTCAAATTGATTAATATAGTTCTTCATTTAGTTATCCTTCCTATGATTGAAGCACGATAACGCCAACAATCATTAACCCTATTCCAATAAACTGAGGTAACCGCATCTTTTGCTTCGGAATGTCAAAGTAACCTCTGCTATCCACAAAAAATGTTACTACTAGTTGTGCGATCAATAACGCAGCAATCGTAAGTGTGACACCCAATAAATGGATTGCCGTAACATTCGTAAAAATAATAATTGATGCTAATGCGCCACTAATCAAATAAAGTGGCTTTACTTGTTTGAATTCTTTAAATCCTTTATCTCTCATCAGGAGTAGCACGACAAGAGCTACTAGGAATCCTGTTAACTGTGTAATTGTGGCGGCTTGCCAAGTGCCAATAGACAAACTAATACTCGCGTTCGCCACACCCTGTAATGTAATGAACATGCCTCCAAGTAAGGCAAATATAAGTCCTTTCAATGCAGTCACTCCTCTCTATCTTTCATCATAATAGGTTCTATCGTGTAATTGGAAGGACATATGTCCCTATTTAAAAGAGTTTATCAATGATACTTTTAAGGAATAAAAATACTAGAAATCTTTTCCTTCCAATACCATTATTTAGTTCCATTGACTCATTTCCACTATTGACCGTAACATTCCTGTAACATGACACGTCTAATAAGATATCACCATGAGCGCGTACATACTTAAGAATTCCTCGTGTCAAATACATGTAATTGTGCTTTTCATAATAGGCAATTGAAGGAGCAATGTTGTTGAAGAAACCATTACTGATCGTTCCGATATTACTAAGTGCGTGCGGTACAGCTACTGCCGATCAAACAACAGAAGAAATAGAAGGCATGATATCTTCTGTCACCGAGGACGAGATTTTATTAACAGCTATCGGACAAGGCGAGGCTCATGCGAGGCAACTTTCTATCCAAGATCATGAGTGGAGTGTCGGTACCCATGTTACCGCAATTGTTACCGATGGAGAACTGACAGAAATATCTCAGATGGAAGAATTTATGGATGGCGCTATCTCGTCGGTCCAAGACATACTTACCGCTGCAACTCAAGACATTACGGAAACATATTATGTAGATGATTTAGAGCTCACAGAAGGAGTATGGCATGTCTCACTAAAAGGCGTTTATGAACCAACAGAACAACCTGTATTAATTATGGACGAATTACCCGAACCTTTAAGCCAAGAAGAAGTGGAAAGGGAAAAGGAAGTAAGAAGAGTGGAAGCATTATCGATTGCGGATGCGCATATTCAAACCGTAGCCTCCCTTTATCCTGATAACAGCTCTTTTTACGGATACATCTCAGATGAAGAGCAGGAATTAATTTCTCTAACTTCAGGGATCCATGAGAGCATGCCCATGCTTTTAAAACTAATAGGTCCTCAAGCAACCGGACAGTTCAAAGACCTTGGCGACCTCCGTTTTAACCCTGAGCATCGCACAGTCGAGATTTATGTCAAAGAAGAGGACCCTCTGACTTCGGAGCTTAAGGAATATGTCATGGATAATCATCCTCTACCAGAACGGATTGTGTATAAGGATATCGAAAAATCGCTTGGAGAGCTCAAGGAGCTGGCTATCTCAATAGAAGATATCTCTATCCCATCTGATAGTTGGTACACGAATATTTCTACGGTGGATCAATACATTTCTATAGAGGTGACAGATTATTCTAAGGACGTTGAAAAAGCAATTTTACAACAAATACCTCCTGAGTCACATCCTTTTATAAAGGTGAAAGAAATAGAGGTAGATTTTACTGATGAACATATAGAAGAAGTAATAGAAGAGTAAAGACAGAGAGAAAGAGGGGAAATATAATGAAAAAATTTCTTTGGTTACTAGCCATTATTGCGGGGATTTTACTTATTCCAATAAGTGCAAGTGCCTCATCTGATCAATTGATTATAATAAATAAGAGCAACAACCAGTTAGCCTTCTTTGATAACGGGGAAATTGTCCGAACGTTTTCCGTTGGTACAGGTCGAACATCGACCCTGACGCCTGAAGGTGTATTTCCAATCGTAAACAAAATTAAAAACCGCCCTTATTATACAGATGGTATTGCCGGAGGAGACCCACGTAATCCGTTAGGCGATCGCTGGCTTGGATTAAATGCGCGTGGAACATACGGGACAACGTATGCTATTCACGGGAATAATAATGCTTCTTCCATCGGTGGATATGTAAGTGCAGGTTGCGTTCGCATGCATAACCAAGAGGTTCGTTGGCTTTATGATCGCGTGAAGGTTGGCACAAATGTCGTTATCCTGCGCTCAAGCAAATCATTTACTCAAATTGCACAAGACTATGGATATCAAATGCGACCACCTATTAAAGTTATTGTCGACGGCAAGCAACTCTCGCTGAGCGCTGATCCAATTGAGCAAAGCGGACGTGTATTAGTTCCTATGCGTAATATCTTTGATTCGCTAGGTGCAACAGTGAGATGGAATCAATCCGCTCAAACAATCACTGCCACTCATCGTGGAAAAGAAATTAAACTTACTGTAGGTTCAAAACGAGCAACTGTTGACGGTCGCGCCGTTACATTAGATGTAGCTCCAACTGTTCAGCGAGGTGTAACATTCGTTCCTACACGTTTTGTTGCGGAATCACTAAATGTTGGTCTCGGATGGAGTAATGCGACGCGAACGGTAACATTAACAAACCCTGTGGCTAAGCCTCCTGCACCAGCTGTTCCAGCGAAGACGAATATCGAGGTTCATGTAAACGGATCTCGAGTTGTTTCAAAATCTGACGGAATCGCATTTGTTCAATCTGGTGTTACGTATGTACCTATGAGAAACATTTTTGAATGGTTAGATGCAACTGTTGCCTATGATGGTGCTACATCTACTGCTACCGCTTATAAGGGCTCTACGGAGTTTTCGGTGACTGCAGGCACGAAATCGGCTACATTAAACGGGCAGCCTTACGCTATTTCGCACACACCGTTTATTTCGAAAGGGACACTACATGTACCGGTTCGTGCAGTAACGAATGTATTAGGCGGTTCTCTCTCTTGGGACCAGCAGCGTGGGATTTTATCTATAACAGCCAATTAATCATATCTGGTTGTTGGGGCCGCTGCGAATCCGGTTGAAACAATTGAATAATTTGAAATGATGCTGGGACAAATGCGATTAATTTGTCCCAGCTTTTTTTGTGTTGGATGTCGTGTTGGTGAGAGGGTGTGCTTTGATTAACTGAAGCGGGGCTTTGATTATCCGAGAATTGGCTTCGATTATCCGCTTTCGGCCCTCCATTATCCGAATATGCTTTACAAGCATCTCACTTGATAACTACCTTCCTCTATATTCTCAAAAAAAGAGGCCGAGACAAGTCAAACCACTTTGTCTCAGCCTCTATCCATATTCTACGCTTGCTTCTCTTTTAACAAATCTCCGAAATAAAATGCGATGACCGCAAATAAAATGAAGCTAATAACGAGAATAGTACCACCTACGATATAAAAAAGAAGAGAGAACAGATCAGGAGCCCATGCTGGTTGGAAGTAGTGCATCCACATACCAAAGGATAATCCGAAGCTACCAATTAGAGCTGTAATCACCTGCCATTTAGCTAATTTTGAGTTCTTTGGTATTGCAAAAACTGCATAAAAAATTCCGAATGCGAATAACGATAGCCAGCCTACGACTAAAATATGAGCGTGGATGGCTCTAAATAACATGGATCCATCACCGGCCATGTGACTACCTAAAAACGTTCCGATTAACGCATAAATGACGGAAAATTGCACGAGAATCTTTGTTTTATTCATTCCTACACCTCTGTTTGTATCATGATACTACTAATGTATCATAGAGCTAATTTAAATGGGTGTCCATTTCGTGACGAAGTTACGTAATCAAAACCCTTCTTTAAAAAGAAAACGTGTTGAGACAAATGTGACTAACAAACCAATAGATGGAGCTAAAGGCAAGAATGTATACCAGTGACTAAGTCCAGTTATATAAAGTAAGCCTACAATTGTGACGGTAGTACCTAAAAATAATAATAATTTTGAATGCCTTTGAAGAGCTGTAATCACAACAGCCAATCCACATATAAACACTACAAACATAGCGATTGTCATCCGTGCAACCTCCCTTACTTCTTACCTCTACGTTCTACCCTCTCTTTAAGTCTCACTAAACAATCAATAAATCATTATCTCTTTTTCTGCTTTTTTCGACAAAAAATGATCCTAAAAGACAATATATTCGTTTATATAGCAAAGAATACTTACTCATAAAGGACTGAATCTATGAACATATAATAACTAAATTGAACTTTACTAAGCTAATAAAGCCTGTCTAAAAGTATTTTTTTACACATTTAATAGTTCTAATTACACTTATTTTTGACGTATTTTACTGGTAACTTTCTAATTACATTAAAATACTTTTTTCGACAAAATAATCATTCATTTGACATATTCTATAAAAATTTATCATGAAAAAGGAGATGCATGAGCATGAAAAAACTTTTTGCACTTTTACTTATTAGTACGTTTGTTATTGGCTTATTTCCAGTATCGAGCTTTGCTGCTATCAACCTGCCTCAGGAAAGAGTGATTGTTACGTTTAAACAATCAGTTGATCGAGCTGCTATTACTAGCATTGGTGGACAACTAACAAGGCAATACCGGAATATTCCTGCTGTAGCAATGACGGTCCCTTCAGCTTCCATACAGAGACTAAAGAATAATCCGAATGTTTTATCTGTAGAGAAGGACCTTCCTGTAAGAGTTTCCTCACAAACAGAAGATTACGGTAATGTAAAAGTTCAGGCTCCAAAAGCACGCCAAGCTGGTTTCACAGGTAAAGGAGTGAAAGTTGCTGTTATTGATAGTGGTATTGCTCCTCACTCTGATTTGAAGATTGCCGGTGGCGCATCCTTTGTTTCTTATACGAATTCATTCGCTGATGATCATGGTCACGGCACACACGTCGCAGGTATTATCGCCGCTCAAAATAATACCATTGGTACACTAGGTGTCGCTCCTGATGTATCACTATATGGAGTGAAAGTATTGGATCAGCAAGGCTCCGGCTTTCAGTCTGGCTTAATTGCTGGTATTGATTGGGCTATCACAAATAAAATGGATATCGTGAATTTGAGCCTAGGATCAAGCACAGCTACTTCTGCATTAAAAACAGCTGTTGATAAAGCACAAAGCCAAGGTATCACGTTAGTTGCAGCTGCTGGCAACAAAGGTAATCCAAACGGGACCGGCGACACTGTAGACTTCCCAGCACGCTATGACTCTGTTATTGCTGTAGCAGCAACAGATATCCGCGATGCACGTGGATCCTTTTCTGCTACAGGTAACACAGTTGAAGTAGCAGCACCAGGAGTCTCCATTACAAGCACCGTTCTAAATAACGGATACGGTCGTAAAAGTGGAACCTCCATGGCCGCACCACACGTAGCTGGTGTTCTAGCACTATTAAAGCAAGCAAACCCACAGGCTTCCCCTAGTCAGTTACGAGCTGAGTTACAAAAGAGCTCCGTTGACCTAGGTGTAACAGGCAGGGATGCTCACTACGGATTTGGCTTAGTACAAGCGCCAACCGTTCGCGCCCAAGCACCAACTATAATGTCACCAGCTCCAGAGCCACCTGCTGTGACAGAAACATTTACATCTGTTTCGACCGACAAAGCAACCTATCGCGTCCCTAACCGAGTGCGAATGACTACAAAAGTTGTGACAGTAAACGAGGAGCCCATTGCAAGTGCTATGGTTCAAGTGAAAGTGACGGACCCAGCAGGTAAAGTGAGATCTTACCGAGGTCGTACAGGTAAAAATGGTTCCATTAGCTTTACGATGTCTACTACGCGTCAATTCCCACGAGGCACGTATACGGTTCAAAGTGATTCATCCCTAAAGGATCATGCTTCAAGCTCAGCTACGACGACCTTTGTATTTCGATAAAGCAGAAAATTGTTTGCAACTTAATAATTGTTAGTAAATCTCACACTTTTGTTCTCGCTTTTCTATACCCCAATCTGTATAATTAGTATAAAAGACTTACACAACCTAGAGAATCTGGCATAAATCACGGGACTTATCAAGTAGAAGGAGTAATGACTTATGGCACCACACACAATAACAAATAACGAATCCATGATGTTTCATACCATGGAGAAGCACGTTGCAATGATCCAATTTGACACGAATCGCACGGTTACTTACGTCAACGATCTATTCGCGACTGCAATGAAGTTTAGAAGGAAAGAAGAACTTATTGGTGTTCACCACAGAGAATTTTGTTTTGACGATTTTGTAAATAGTGGCGATTACAGAGTCTTTTGGGATGACCTTTTAAAAAAAGGAAGAAGCTTTCAAGATAAGATTTTGCGCAAGGATGCTGAAGGTAATAAAGTATGGTTAGAAGCGACTTACATGCCCATGTATCAAGAAGGAACAATCGTTGGAGTAATGAAGGTAGCAACAGATATCACTTCACGCCAACAAAATATCCGCGGAGTTGTAAACCGATTAGAGCAAACGTCATCTAAGCTTAAGGAGCAGGCTGTATTAGGCTTATCTCATCACGAAAGCCTTACATCAATGATGAATCAGATTGAAGAAGTTTCCTCCAGTAATACAGATGTGCTCGGTGCTCTGCATACGAAGGCCTCTGATATTGAGGGTATTGTCAAAACAATAAAAGCCATCGCCTCCCAAACAAATCTTTTAGCACTCAACGCAGCTATTGAAGCCGCTAGAGCTGGCGAGCATGGTCGTGGCTTTGAAGTCGTATCAAAAGAAGTCCGTAAGCTTGCAAATCAAGTGGATCGCGAAATTGCGGAAGTAAACGACCACATTAAAGAATTCAATCAAGAGATCGGTAATATGTCTACTGGAACGACTGCCATCCAAAAGGATTTACGTCTTTCGACTAAGCAGATCGAAGAGGCATCCGATATTTACGACGAAATTGTTGAGCTCGGTAAATCCCTGCAGCGCGAGGAAATGGAGCTAAACTGGATTATTTAATAAAAAAGACTTCCCTTCATTTAGTGAAAGGAAGTCTTTTTTTAAATTAGACAGTCGTTCCTTGCCATTCATTCATGCCACCGACCATATTCGTTGCATCAAAGCCCTGCTCTGTTAGATAGGCAGTTGCTCTTCCACTTCTTGCACCCGACCGACAAACAACAATATGAGGCTTCAATTTATCTAGCTCATGAAGTCTAAATTCTAATAGTCCAAGTGGAATGTGGGTACTTCCCTCAATTCTTCCTGCCTGGACCTCTTCCACCTCTCGCACATCTAAAATAACCGCATCTTTATGATCTAATACATTTTTTGGCATAATTGTTTTCATGTGAGTCACTCCTTTTTTTTAGAAACATTCTCTATGCATATACCCATACAGGTATATTACACAACAACATACTTTACTGTCAAGTTGATTTATTTTCAACAAAAAAAAGCCTTAACCTGTCATTTAGAGAGGTTAAGACCCAATCCGTTTCATTGGTTTCTTTTGAAGCAAATAATCGATATACGTTTTTTCTCCAGTAGCACCTGGAAAATCTTTGTTAAGCAACGTCGCTAATCCTTTCGCATCGTCTAATGCTCGGTGAGCGTTCGGCATTTCAATACGATGAGCCGCTAAAAGCTGTTGTAGCTTGCCATTTAAAAAGCCGTAAGTCTTCCATTTAATTTGCCTAACGGAGCAATACCAGTTGTAATCCTTTGTCTCTGGATACACACGGGTAATGAATCCTCTATCAAAGGAGGCATTGTGCGCAACAATCGCATCTGCCTGATCAAATATTGTTAACAAACGGTCATGATCTAAATATTTTCCACTCACCATGTCGTTTGTAATGCCTGTTAGCTCTGTAATCATAGGGGGGATTTGATACATCGGATCCTGAAATTCACAGTATTCATCTATATAAGATGTCAGATGACCATCCTTAAATTCTGCCAACACAATTCCGAGCTCTAAAATCTCCGCTACGCCAGGACTCATCCCCGTCGTCTCTACATCCACAAACGCTATTTTCACATCTTCACCCCTCTATGCTGTCTGAAACTCTTATCTCTATTTACTTTCCTTTATACCCGCTATCATTCTAGTAAGATTTCGAATAGACATACCCAAAACAATAAGTAACAATAGTATTGCTACGAAAAATGCATCGTACGTTTCGCGATTAACGATAAAATAAATCATCCCTGCAAGCAGTAACGCAATTATAATAAGCTGCACGCTTACAAACATGCGCATTTTTGCTTTGTAGTTCACAACACGTCCCCCTTGATTGAGCAATTTTACTATTCATCTATTATAACGTTATCTAAAGTACATGCATATAGATGTGAGCCGCTTCTGGATAGGTAAAAGGCTGGTAAATTCGTCAATTAATTGTTTGCGACAAATTAGGCACCGTTTACGTCAGTTAACTCAACCTTTAGTAAAACGCTAATTCAACCAACTTCCATTAAAAAAACCGCGAAGAGAGAGTTACCTCCTTCGCGGTGATCATTATTAATTGCTGATTGTTACCTTTCTAGTTTGCGCGTCCCAGTCAACCGATGCACCGAATGCTTCCGCTACGACGCGGAGTGGTACAAGTGTATGCCCATTTACTAATTGAGCTGGTTCGTTTAGCTGGATGGATGACGCAGACGTATATGCCACCTCGTTACCGATAGTGAGACTAATTGTCATCTCACCTTGAGAACCTTTTACTGTTTTAGAAGCATTGTCGAAGTCTACATCTGCACCTAGTTCTTCAAAGATCGCTCGCATTGGTACTAACGTGCTACCGTTGTTTGTTAAAACCGCACTTTGATCGGTATTTAATGCTGATCCATTAATCGTAACGTCTACTTCTTCATAAGAAGCTGCTGCTACTTCCACCTCTTCTTGGATCACTCGCTTTGCACCAACATAGCGTGGAGCCCAATACGAGTTTCCTAGACTAGCGATTGAAACGCCTTGTGAAGATGAAGAGTGAATGAACTGATTGTTCCCAATGTAAATTCCGTTATGAGAAATGCCGCCAACTGTATTGAAGAATACGAGATCTCCTCGCTGGAGATTTGAGCGTGATACAGGTGTACCAACCTCGTATTGCTGCGCTGCTGTGCGCGGTAATGAAATACCTGCTTGATCAAACGCATAACGCGTAAATCCGGAGCAATCAAATCCGCTAGTTGTTGTCCCGCCGTAGCGATATGGTGTACCTAACTGTGCATTACCTGCACTGATAACTTGATCTGCGATTGACGAAGCGCGTACTTCATTATTTTCAAAAAATGGTACAAATGCAAATACAAAAGCGACTGCTGCGATTAACCACCGTTTCATAAATTAAATTCCCCCATGTAAATGATAGTTTTTCTTATGAATCGTCTTGTCCTGTCCACGAAATACATCGTATCATTCTTAAGAGGTTAATAGATTACAGTCGTATAACAAAACGATGATAAGTCATTAACATTCCGTTACAAGGGGTTTATCATTTCTAACATCGGGTAACATCTTTTCGGACTTTCATAATTAATGATCTATACGATGTACATAACGACAAAACCGAGCTCCTTCATATCAGAAGAGCTCGGGTCCTAGTTATGTCGAATGTTGGTTTACAGGGTAATTCATAGACTGGATCATTCTTTAACGTTTAACCGTTGCGTGCTATCTTGTAAATGTACATCGTAATCAATTTTAATTTGCTCTATCGTCTTATTTCCAGAACCAATTTGCTTCACTAGTAGCTTAGCTGCTTGAATGCCTAGATCCTGATACGAATAACTTACAGCAGAAAGTTGCACACGTGATGCATCAGCTACTACTGTTTTATCAAGCGCAATGATAGAAACATCTTCAGGAATGCGCATCCCATGGTCCAACAAACAATTTATCGCACCAATTGCTACTGCATCATTTATTGTAACAAGCGCGGTAAAAGGTTTTTTGAGTGCTAACAGCTTGTTCATTTGAATATAGCCTGATTCGATGGAAAAATCCCCGTGCTTCACCATCTTATCGTCAGGTGTCATACCCGCTTCCATGAATGCTTGAATGAATCCATCTTTTCGATGAGAGGAGTTTACTGAAGCGGATGGTCCACCAAAGAAGGCAAGCTGCCTATGATTCATGCCGAGTAATGCTTTCGTTGCATCATAGGCAAACTGCTTGTTCTGAAAGAAGACGCTTGAAATACCATTTTCCGTTGTATCCTGAAGCATCACAACAACAGGAATTGGAAGCTTCTCAATGATTTCTTGATGCTCCTTCTTAAAGGACCTTGTTGCAAAAATAATCCCCTCGACGCGTTTTGAACGCAATATCTCAAAATTACGTAGCTCACTGTCCAAATTTCCTCGCGTACTAGTCATAAGAACGTGGTAGCCTTGATCCTCTACGATTTGATTAACTCCATTAATTGCTCTCGGTAAGCCTTCACCAGTGAAATCATGCACAATTAAGCCAATGAGCTGCGTCTTTTTATTCGCAAGCTCACGAGCTAATTGATTTGGCGTGTATCCAGTCTCTTCGATAATCGATTCAATCTTACGTCTCGTCGACTCCTTTACAGGTCCACGATTATGGAAAACGCGTGAGACCGTCGCAATAGACACGCCGGCACGCTTTGCTACTTCTGTAATACTAATATCTTTAGTCATCTGTCGATCTCCTCTATTCATGACGAATGCTAAGAGTGATAACGATAAAAAGAGGCTTCGAGTTTAGCTTCGCCGCCCTCTGTAAAAAACACAATGCCATCACTTTTTTGATCAGGAAATATTCGTGCTGTAAAAACTTCTTCTCCGCCATTTAAAAACACTTCGATGGAAGATGTATCTACGAAGACACGTAAATCAATACTACTCCCTTTGAGAGAGCAAGATCGCGTCGTTCCGTAGTCTATTGCGAACGGTTTGCCAGCTGAAGAACGATCTAATGTAAATAAGTTGGTCTCAAGATCAAAGATTAGCTTGGTTTGTTCTCCGACACCCGTTCGCACTAGGATTCCCATTCTCTTAGCTGTTGTAGCTCGGAGATTGCAGTCTAACTCATAGCTTACTCCAGAAAACCCATCGTATGATTGTTGCTCATTCAATAGATCATCGGTCACATGCCGACTCGTCTGTCTTCGCTTTGTTATAGCCGTTACTGGCATTTGTTTTAGTTTACCACATTCTATACGAAGCTCTCGAGGGATCGTCATACAGTGCGCCCATCCACCTTGATCAGATGGATACTCTATTTCCGGTAGTCCCATCCAGCCGATTAAGACTTTATTTCCAAACTCATCTGTCGTTGTCTGAGGTGCGTAAAAATCAAACCCACGATCAAATTCATAAAACGTAGAAGAGTAAAGCGCAGGTTGATCGACATCTATTTGATCAATTAGCATATACCCTGATTGATAAAGGTTTTGGTAGTGCATACCATCGGCTTCAAGCCCTTGAGGACAAAACATAAACACATGCTCCCCATCAACCTTTAAATAATCCGGGCACTCCCACATAAAGCCAAACGACTTAAGCTCTTCTTGAACATTCACTTCACCAACGAAATCCCATGTTTGTAAATCAGAAGATTGATATAATAGCACACAGCCAGTCTGATTCGTTCGCTGCGCACCAATCAATGCATAAAACATGCCGCCTTCCTTCCACAGCTTGGGATCTCTAAAATGAGACGTGTAGCCTGGCGGAAGCTCCGAGATCACCGGGTGATCCGATTTTGTAATTTCTCCTGCCTCCATAACAGCGACCGCCTGATATGAGGTACGATTCCACTCCTGATCTCGCGTATTTCCGGTATACATCAAATAAAGTTTATTATCATGCTCCATCGCCGTTCCAGAAAATGCCCCATGGCTGTCGTAGTAATGAGTTGGAGCAATTCCTACTCCATTTTCTTCCCATTGCACTAGATCTGTAGAGGTAAGGTGATACCAGTGCTTGAGCCCATGCACGGGTCCTAGCGGGAACCACTGATAAAATAAATGATACTCGCCGTTATAATACGCAAAGCCATTTGGGTCGTTTAACAGGCCAATTGGCGGCTGGATATGATAGTGAAGTCTGTACGGACTATCGTCAACGCGCCGCTTTAATTCGATAAGCTCCTGCTCGTCGACATCATCTAATAATCGATATCTTTCTTCTCTCGTCCATTCCATCTTTACCTGTCCCCTTTGTTATCTAAGCTGCCTGTTGCTCCTCTTGATTCGCGATTTGATTCTTTTTTCGTTTAGAAAATAAATACGTCAGTATGACCGTGACAGTAAATGATATCGCCATTCCGATAATAAAATGGACAATGGACTCTGCTCGAATGGAGATGATCCCAGGTAATCCGGCAGCTCCAAGTGCAACGGACAGTGTCTGATTAAATGTAATATATGCAGACGCCACAGCTGAACCGATGATGGCAGCAACGAATGGATATTTCAGCTTTAAATTGACTCCAAACATTGCCGGTTCTGTAATGCCGAGTAAAGAAGATATCCCAGCAGCCGATGCGACGCTTTTCATTTTCTTATTACGAGTAATGAAGATGACCGCAATTGCTGCCGCTCCCTGTGCGATATTCGACATCGCCGCTATAGGGAATATAAAGGAACCTCCTGTTACCATCACGTTTGCTAAAAGCTGTGTTTCAACTGCAATAAAGCTATGGTGCATACCAGTAATAACAAATGGTGCGTATAAGACTCCCATTAATGCCCCACCGACAAATCCAGCTGTTTCATACAGCCACACGATTCCATTAGTTAGGACATCCCCCGCAGAGCGAGTGAACGGTCCAACCGCTACGAAGGTAATAAAGCTAGTCAGAATAATAGTTAACAAAGGTGTTAATAAGTTATCAAGCGCAGCCGGCATGATTTTTCTAATCCCAATTTCGATTTTTGCAAGTACAAATGATGCAACTAACACAGGTAGAACGGTTCCTTGATAGCCAACACGCTCAATTTCGAGCCCGAGAATATTCCATACAGGCACTTCGTTATTTACGATCGCTTCGCCGTATCCGTATCCGTTAAGTAAATCCGGGTGCACCATGATCATTCCGAGGGCAGCCCCTAAATACGCATTGCCTCCAAACCTCTTTGCTGCCGAAAATCCAATCAGGATAGGCAAAAACACGAATGCTGCGTTTGAAAAGGTGTTGATCATCGCTGCCGTGTCTTCGAGATGTGGATACACATCTATTAAGCTTGCATCATCGATGAATAATCCTGTAGCAGTAAAGACATTATGGATACCCATTAGTAACCCAGCCGCTACGATTGCTGGAATAATCGGTACAAAGATATCTGAGAGCATTTTTACAAATCTCTGTAGAGGATTCCCCTTTTTTGATCCAGCTTGCTTGACGTCATCCTTAGACATTTCCTCTATTCCTGTAATAGCTACAAGCTCTCTGTATACGTTGTTTACAATGCCCGTCCCCAAAATAATTTGGTACTGACCAGCAGTAGAAAACGTTCCCTTTACAATGTCCATGTCATCAAGGCGCTTTTGGTCAATGAGCTCCTCATCCTGTAAAACTAATCGTAATCTTGTTGCGCAATGTGTCATCGCTTGGATATTCTCTTGACCACCAATCGCTTCAAGTATGTTCTCTGCTTCGTTCCTGTAGTTCATCCTCGTCATCCTCCTTTTATGTAAAGCTTTACATTTTGATTTAAATAAAAAATTATTGCTAATTATGATTGCTGAATGCTTTTGTGTAAACCTTTACATTTATAATAGAGTTTCTCCCCTAAGTTGTCAACAACGGATTTTAGTAAACGTTGGAAGTGGGGATAACTACTTGCCATGTGAGGGTTATTTTATCGTATTTCTGAATTACTTTGCTTCTTTTCTGGATAACTTCTCTACATTTCCGGATAACCTTGCCTTGATACCGGATAATCTCGTCGCTTTTTCGGATAACCCCACTTAAAATGTGGATAACCCACTACCTTTCCGGATTATCATGTGTTAATTACGGATAACCTCCCTAAACAACATAAAAACATAGGTTAATAAAGTGCCAGTCAGCTTAAAATCTTTCATTCTCACAGAGTTATGTTCCGCATTTTTGAGTTATGTGCCTAATACACATGGTTGTGTTCCGTGTTTTGACTTTATGGTCTTTGTAGCATGCTTAAGGACATTTATGTTCCCGATTGAGGAGTTATGTTCCTAATCCAATGTTTATGTTCCCCATTTTGGATTTATGGACTTTGTAGCATGCTTTAAGGCATTTATGTTCCTGATTGAGGAGTTATGTTCCTAATCCAAGTTTTATGTTCCGCATTTTGGATTTATGGACTTGCGCGTACACAAAATCAAAGTAACGACATAATAAATGGCCCATGCACACGCATGGACCACTCGACATTCAATCTCCTATAACGCTCTTTTCCACAAGCATTAGCAACTCCCCTAATTCCTCTATCACGACGTCCGCCTGCGCGAGCTCGTCCTCTTGTGCAAAATCGAAGCGGCAGCCGATTGCAACAAGCCCATTATCCTTTGCAGCATTAATGTCTGAGAGGCGATCTCCTATCACAGCGCCACTTTTGATATCGTGGTCTTTGATAATTGTCGCAACTAAATCCGATTTGGACATGGAGTCAATTTGATCGATGCTATATACCCCTTGCACAAATTCGTCCAATCCATAGTAGTCGACAATCGCTTTTAAATACGGGATTAGTCCATTGCTAGCTATGTAGATTCGGTGAGTTTTTTGGAGCTCAGCCATCGTCTCTAATGTGCTTGGATATAGTGCGCCGTTACCCGCTTCTATATGCGCCACTAATCGCTCCAGAAAATACGCGTCGACCTGCTCTTTTACTTGCTGTGAATGGGCTGGTAATAAGGTAGCCCACACCTTTGGAAGGGGGACTCCCATAATGTTGCGGTATGTCTCAATAGGTGTTGCGCCCTCCCATTCACCCGTCTCTCGTAGTTGATTAAAGGTGTCTTCTAAGGTCATTTCTAAAATGAGATTCGTTTGAAATAACGTGCCGTCCATATCAAAAATAAGCGCGTTCATGTATCGTTCCTCCATAGTCATTTGTTTACTTGATCTAGTAGCCAATCCTGATTTTAATCTCAACTATAGTTTGGCAGGAGTGACAAGTGAGTAAAGGTCATATACTTTCTCATCATTTTGTCTGCCCCTCTCTTCTATTAGCTACGCGCTGTGTTGGCATTCGTTTCAAGAAAGAAGCGCTTTAAAATCTTACTCGCTAATAGTACGATAGCATGAGAACAATCGATATGGTAAAGGAGGGCTTGGTCATGAGTGCGACTATATTTTCTAAAGAAAGTAAAGAAGAGCTGTTAGGTACGCTCAAAAAACGCTTTGATAAGCATATGGGAAGGCATGAGGGCATTGCGTGGGAGGAAGTTGAGGCGAGACTTTTGGCGAATGAGGACAAGCTCCGTGTTGTTGCGGAGATGGAGCGGACCGAGGGAGAGCCGGACGTTGTTGGGACGACGGATAATGGCGAATTTGTTGTTGTCGACTGCTCGAAGGAAAGTCCAAAAGGACGTCGCAGCGTGTGCTATGATCAGGCAGCGCTTGAGGCTCGCAAAAAATTCCCACCTGAGACTAGTGCTGTTCAATTAGCAAAAGAGATCGGATTCGAGCTTTTGACAGAGGCTCAGTATAAAGAGCTTCAAACGCTAGGTGCATTTGATCTCAAGACATCAAGCTGGGTGCAAACCCCTGATGCGATTCGCGCAAAGGGTGGCGCACTATTTTGCGATAGACGCTATGATCACGTGTTTACGTATCATAACGGTGCAGATTCATACTATGCCGCGCGCGGGTTTCGAGGTCGGGTTGTTATATAAGTGTGGTGATGCGAGGACGGTTTACCAGGTGGTTGGTGAACCGTCTCTTATTATTTACTATTGCTTTGATTACTTTACGATTTCACTTCGTACTTGCTCGTCACTACTTGGTTCGTTCTCTTCACAACGTCAACCTTTCTCTTCACTTCTTCCACCCTTCACAGTTGTGATTGCCTCGCATTTACGTTAGTATATAATCAAATGATTATATAAGGAGCGATCACGATGCCTAAAATAGAAATTTTTGACCCTGCACTTTGCTGCTCGACTGGAGTATGTGGACCAGACGTAGACCCAGAATTAACGCGATTTGCTAAGCTTCACGTGGAGTTACAGCGCGCTGGCGTAGATGCTTCCAGATACAACTTATCTCAAGAGCCAGGTCCTTTTGTCGAAAATCCAGAGGTTGGTGCAATTATTAACGAAGACTTATCCCTTCTACCACTCACTGCTATTGATGGGAAGGTTGTAAAAAAAGGAGCGTATCCAACAGAAGCAGAGCTTATGGATTGGCTTCAGTTAGATGAAGGAGCACTTCGACCGAAGCAGCCTAAAAACGCGATTAACTTACTTTAAAGGAGTCCTTACGTTATGAAGAGATTTACACCTACACAGCTTGGACACACCCCATACCTATTTTTCACAGGGAAAGGTGGAGTCGGTAAAACGTCAACTGCCGCTGCAACCGCGATTGCACTAGCTGATGCTGGCAAGCGCGTGTTAATTGTGAGTACCGATCCTGCGTCTAACCTCCAGGATGTGTTTGGAGTGGAGCTATCGAACGCACCGGCACCTGTGCCAAACGTAGCGAATCTTGATGCTGCTAATCTTGATCCTGAAGAAGCGGCGCAAGCATATCGAGACCGCGTTATCGGTCCTTATCGCGATAAGCTCCCGAAGCCCGCTGTCGATCAGATGGAAGAGCAAATGTCTGGAGCATGTACGGTGGAGGTTGCGGCGTTTGATGAATTTACGCAACTGTTAACAGACAACACCCATACCGATCGCTATGATCATATCGTGTTTGACACCGCACCGACTGGTCACACTCTTCGCCTCCTCCAGCTACCTTCTGCGTGGAGTGATTTTTTAGATGAAAATGAGCATGGTGCCTCCTGTCTTGGCCCTGTTTCTGGCCTGAAGGCGAAAAAGGAAAGCTATGAGCAGGCGGTTAAAGCATTGGCGGACTCCTCGCAAACGACGCTCGTGCTCGTTGCGCGTCCAGATGAAGCAACAATTCAAGAAGCGAATCGTGCGAGTAAGGAGCTCGGTGATCTTGGGATTCTTAATCAACAGCTGATTATAAACGGGGTTTTTGAGCGTAATTCCGATGATCCAACAGCTATTGCTCTTGAGAATAAACAGCGCAAGGTACTAGACACGATTGATGACCAGGCTAGCTACATCCCACTAGTCGGCTATACGATCACAGGACTTGATGCCCTTCGTGCATTTGGCGAAAATACAGACGTGCCTCGTGCATTAGAAGCCGTTGATCTTCCTGCCATTCCTGGCGTGCAAGAGCTCGTTCATCACGTATCTCAAAAATCCGAAGGCGTTATTATGACAATGGGCAAGGGTGGCGTTGGTAAAACGACGATGGCCTGTGCAATTGCCGTCGGACTTGCGGAAAAAGGTCATCGCGTTCATTTAACGACGACGGACCCAACTGCACATGTTGGTAATCTCGTTCAAGATCACGAGTTCTTGCAAGTTAGTCGCATCGATCCAAAGGAAGAGGTCGAGGCCTATAAAGCGCGCGTGCTACAAACAGCAGGGGAATCTCTATCAGAGGATGAGCTCGCATTTATGAAAGAAGACCTCGATTCCCCTTGCACAGAGGAAATCGCCGTCTTCCAAGCCTTTGCTAAGGTTGTTGATGACGTACAGGATTCGTTTGTTGTCATTGACACAGCTCCAACAGGACACACGCTCCTATTATTAGATGCCGCTCAGTCCTACCATCGCGAAGTAGAGCGAGCAGCTGGCAACTTGGATCGCTCTGTAAAAGAGCTATTACCAAAACTCCGTGACCCAGCGTTTACAACGGTCGCACTTGTTACCTTACCGGAAGCTACACCAGTATTTGAAGCAAGCCGTCTTCAAGAGGATTTAAAACGAGCTTCCATCGTGCCATCTTGGTGGATCATTAACCAAAGCTTCGGCGCGACAGAAACGAGAGATCCACTCCTGCAAAATCGTGCTTTAGCAGAACAACAGTGGATAAAGCGCGTAGTGGAAAAGGAAGCAACGAACGCTGCAATCGTTCCATGGCAGGCTGATGCGATTGTTGGGATTGATCAGTTAAAGGTATTGCTGGAAGTGTAGGTTAGGTTAGTTTAATTAATGGGATTGCGCGATTCGGTGTTCGAGTCGCGCGATTTTTTTATGCTTACGCGATTGTGGCTTCAACCTACGCGGTTCTGCCCTCGAGTCGCGCGGTTAACGCTCTTTTTCGCGCAGTTTGCTATTCAACTTGCGCGGTTTTTTTACGCTTACGCATTTATGGCTCTAACTCACGCGGTTCATCCCTCGATTCGCGCGGTTACTGCCTTTTTTCGCGCAGTTCACCTTTCAACTTGCGCGATTTTTTTACGCTTACGCATTTATGGCTCTAACTCACGCGGTTCATCCCTCGATTCGCGCGGTTACTGCCTTTTTTCGCGCAATTCTCTATTCAACTTGCGCGATTTTTTTACGCTTACGCATTTGTGGCTTCAACTCACGCGGTTCACCCCTCGATTCGCGCGGTTACTGCCTTTTTTCGCGCAGTTCGCCTTTCAACTCACGCAATCACTCACCATAAAACACTCACACTCCCTAAACAAACTAAAAGGACTAGGCTATCCTCTGCCAAGTCCTTCTCCATGTTTCAAAAATGCCTTAAACTCTCATTTTCACCGCTCGCGTCGCCATAAACGTTTTAATATATGTATCAATCATTCGACTGCCACCGAAGTCATCCTCATAAAACCCTGTCATCACTAGCCCAGCTTGCAACTGACCTTTGATTTGTTGCTCCAATGTATGGGCATATTCGATCGTTTGCTTCGATTCCAAAAATTCGACGTGCTTTTCTGCAGGTAAATGGTCAAGCGTTGATGATGGAATAGGATGCTTTACATCTAACATTCCGCGCCTCTCACTCTCGTCATCAAATATCCATAGCAATGGGTTGGTGAATCCCGCAATTAATACGCCGTTACGCTTCAACACGCGAGCAATCCCATCCCACACTGCTTGCACATTTGCAACAAACAGATTCGATACTGGGTGGACAACCATATCAAAGCTCTCCGATTCCAAAAAGTCTAACTTTGTCATATCGGCTAAATAAGTCGTAAGCTCGAGTCCGTTCTCTCTTGCGACATACTCATCCTTCGCAATCTGAGCGGATGAGATATCAACTACGGTCACGCTCGCTCCCGCCGCCGCTAATACCGGAGCCTGTTGCCCACCTCCAGATCCAACGCAAAGCACATTCACCCCATCCATATTTAAAGGGAACCAGTTCCGAGGTACCGATTTTGTCGTTGTTACACCAATCTCCCAGTCGCCCCGCTTCCCTCTCTCAATCACTTCTCGAGACACAGCCTGCGTATACGTCGACCGCTCGGCAACCTTCTTATCCCACGCCACACTATTATGCTTACTCACATCCATGTCTTTCGCCAACCCCTCTTCGTTACAGAAAATACAGTAAAGCTGCTAATAAAATAAACAGAATACCTACCCCACCTGACACTGCTGCAACCTTTACTCGAACATCTCGTTTAGCAGGAGCCTCCGTTTTAAATGTTGCACGCTGTTGCGCTTGATACATAAAGCTATAGACAACAAACGAACAAATACCTAGACCGATTAAACCTATGATCAAAAATACTGTAACCACAAACATACCTCCTCTTTACGAACCCATACCCTATTTAGTTCCAAAAAAACGTTATCGATCCATTCTATTCAATGGACTTTAAGAGTTCTTCAACACACAACCATAAATGACCATTTAGAAAAAAATATCTTTACACCTTCAAAATAATGGATTATCCTCTTCTTACTGACATACAACTAACAAATCCTTACAAAAATAATATGTAAAAGGAGCCCCTCATGAGATCTATTATTTATGTCTTGCTTAGTTTAACTATCTGCTTATTAATAGGTTGTCAAGATACCGCTAATCAGCCTGCTCCCACCGAACCTAATGATAATAATCAGACTGCGGATGAGTTCTTATCTATTAGAGATTTTCAAGATTCGTTTCATGGAGACAATGTAAAAAATGATTTATTGGAGATTACGGAAGGAGAAGAGGAGCTTACTCTATCTATTGAAGTAGCAATAACGCAAGAACTCTTACACAAGCTCCAAAACACGACGAATGAATTTTATTATACGTTTGCCGATCTCGAGGGATCCAATGAAGTAAGTGAAGCTTTAGAAGAGCTACCTAGACCAATTGAAGGGCAGGCGTTAATTGATTCATTAAATGAAGAGAGCTCTCATTTTATCGTTCAGCAAGAGCTGCATATAAAAAATAATGTCACACAGGATCAACTAGACTACCTCACAAATCCCGCTAACTATGAATTACAAACACTAGATGAAGAAAGGCTTCCTGTGCATGCCATCATTGGATTAGATATAAGTACGTTTGATACTCTCTAATACTAAAAGTACCTCTATTATTGGGGTACTTCTTTTCGATAAGAAACACGAGCAACCATTGGTCGCCCGTGCTTCATCCTTCTCTATTCTTCCTTAAAGGTCTAGCTGCTTTTTTACATGCTGATAGTTTTTGTGCCCGCCAGAAATGTTGTACACTTTATCAAATCCAAGATTCTGTAAGATGTTTTGAGCTGCGTTCCCTGTTGTACCTTTATTGCAATAAACAACGGTCACAATAGAGGGATCCAATGTCGATGCCTTCTCTCGTAGTGCTCCTAAAGGAATGTTTACAGCGTGGTCAACGTGCGCCTTCTCATACTGTGAAGTAGCGCGTGTATCAATAACCTGTAACGCTTTTCCTTCTTTCATCCAAGCTAAAAGCTGCTGTGGTGTTAAGAGCGGCGATTTCTCTGTTAATGCATTATGGAGCGCCATACCTGTGTACATTACAGGGTCCTTCGTTGTCGCAAATGGTGGTGCATAAGCAAGGTCTAAGTGGAAAAGATCCTCCGCTTTTGCTCCAAAGGAGATAGCTGTAGCAAATACATCAATACGCTTATCTACACCTTGTGGTCCGACTATCTGCGCTCCTAATAAGCGACCGCTTTCCTTATCTGCTAAAGCTTTAATCACCATTTCCTTACCACCTAAATACTCCGGACGGTCAGGCTTAATGTTGTGTAACACAGCCGTTTCGTATCCGTGCTCTTCGGCTTCTTTTTCTGTCAAGCCAGTTTGAGCGACTGCTAGGTCAAAGATTTTAAAAATGCCTGTCCCTAAAATCCCACGATGCTCCGTCTGTTCACCTGTAATGACTTGGCCGGCAATGCGCCCCATTTTGTTCGCGGTGGATCCAAGAGGACGGTAGATCGGCTTGCCTGTGATCAATGAAAAGCTCTCTGCAACGTCTCCCACGGCATACACGTCCTGGACGTTCGTTTGCATCTGCTTATTGACCTTAACAGCGCCTGTTGCGCCAAGCTCGACGCCAATTTGCTTCGCAAGAGTCGTATTTGGACGTACTCCTACCGACATAATGACAAAGTCTGTGTCCACAACCTCGCCGCTCTCAAGCTCCACCTTCGTGCCTGCTTCCGCGTGGTGTAACTCTTTCACTGTCTCGCCTAGCTTCAGCTCTACCCCTTTATCCGCTAAATGAGCACTCACACGCGCTGCCATATCAGCGTCTAATGGAGGCATCACTTGATTCAATCGCTCGATCAACGTTACTTTAATCCCGCGCTCCGTAAGCTGCTCGGCCATTTCTAAACCAATAAATCCACCACCGACGACAACTGCCTGCTTCGGATCTTCGCGGTCGACGAACGAGCGAATGGCATCTGCATGACGAATATTTCGGACAGAAAATACGTTTGACGCATCAACGCCATTGATAGGAGGAATAAAGCTCGTTGCACCCGTCGCAAGCACAAGCGTGTCGTACGTGTCTGTTAATGTTTCACCTGTCGCAAGGTTTTTAATCGTGAGTGTTTTACTCTCGTGATCAACGTTCATGACCTCATGAGCTGTATGAATATCCATGCTATATCGCTTCTTAAACCATGCCGCATTCCGTGGAGTGAGATCATCTAGCGCCTCAACCGTACCACCTACATAGTAAGGAATTCCACAGCCTGAATAAGAAATATCTACATCTTTATCATAAACAGTGATCTCAAGCTCCTCACTGTTACGTCTCGCTTTAGCGCCGACAGAAGTCCCTGCCGCAACTGATCCAATAATGACTAATTTCATCGTTAAATCGCCCTCTCACACAAAATATAGTGGGGTCCTCTCAACTCGTATAACCCCTGACGACTTAACTATATAATAATATGCTTATATACTCCAGTATTCTCGTATATTTTTTCTGTAACAAATATGTGTAGGTTGTAAAGGGAGCTACTTACACCGCTTCCTTCTCACGTAGCTTTGTCTTCGCACGAAGCTCAGGGTGAACTCGTTTGATAACGCTCGCTCGACCTAAATACAAAACAGCTCCGACGAGCATACAAACAGATATTAGTAAAATTTGCTCGCTTGGGAAACGATCATATAAGTATCCATAAATGATCATACTTAGTGGAACTAATGCCATCGCGCACGTCTCCAGTACGGAAAAGACACGACCTTTAAACTCATCTTGAATAGTTTTTTGTAGCATAACTTGAAGAGGAGTATTAATAATCATAATCGTCGCACCCATGGCTAATTGAATGAGAATAAAGTAGACAATCATGAAGGTGTAGCTCATGGAGATAAATAATGGGAGTGATATACCCGCGATGATGAATCCAAGGGCAACGATTCCCCACTTAACAAAAAGGAGCGGAAACTGCACTTCCTGCCGTTTCACAAAATATATGGATAATACAAGCATGCCGAGTGAAAATGCTCCTTGCGTCACGCCAAAGTGGGTTGATTCAACTTGGAGTGTATCAATTAAAATATACGAATAGCCAATTTCAAACGCTCCGATGAAAAAATTAACGATTAGTGAAATAGAAATCATCGTCATCATGACAGATCGTTGTCCCACATAACGAATACCTGATTTAAAGCTTTCCCAAGCAGATTCTTTAGAAGGTGTTTCGTCAGTATTTTCTTTTGTAAAAAGAGTAAATTGCATCGTTGACTCTAAGAGTACAGCTATAGAGGACGCGACAATATACAAGAGAAGGATCGTTGGAATGGATACGGTACCGTAGAGTAGTCCGCCGACTGCGGGACTAGCAATAGCGGCGAATGAGATCGAGATTTGATTTAAAGAGGTTGCTTTTTGAATACGCTCCTGATCAATTAATCCTGTTATGGATGAAGTAAATGCGATTGAAGAAAAGGAGGAAGCAGTTGCTAAAATAGCTGTTGTCATATAGATTGCTGTTAATGAGAGTCCTTGTGTCAAGACAATAAGTAATAGGACTGCGATCGTTACCGTCATTAAAATTTGTGCCGTAATGACGATGCGTTTCTTTGGATATCGATCTGCGACGACTCCTGCAATCGGCCCTGCGATTGTTCGAGGGACAATGCTACAAACGAGATTCATCGCAAAGCTTGTGGCAGATCCTGTGACCTGCAAAATGTAAAAGCTCATTGCAAAAGCATACACTTGTGCTCCGAAGGATGAAATCATTTTACTGATCATAAACGTGTAAAGATGGTATGTAGCTTGTTTGAGTTTTTGAGCGTGGTCCATGTGAAACCTCCTTGATTTTGTAAAATTTAATTTAATTAAACAAATCATAGCATAGGTTTTTCTTTCCATCAAGACAAAAGTTTAATATAATTAAACTAATGAAACAAAAAAGGAGTCGACATCTATGCTAGGACAACGAATTCGCACATTACGCAAACAAAAAAAGCTAACGCTCGAGGCGCTTGCCGGCGATCAATTAACAAAAGGCATGCTGTCTTTAATAGAGAATGAAAAATCGAAGCCATCGATGGAGAGCCTAACGTATTTAGCGGAGCGGTTGGACGTGACGGTGTCCGAGCTTTTGGATACAGAGGATAAACAAAAATTGCAGGCTGTACTTGATGAAGTAGAAGGATATATACCTGGAGGAAGGTATCTTCACATCACTCATCCCGAAAAAATAAAAAAAGCTATAGAAGAAGTTTTACCTTCTATAGGTACTAGCTATGAATCAGCACGTTTACTTCACCTATATGCATTTGCTTTAGAATCCGTTAACGATCAAACATGGCAAAGCTACATCAAACGAGCAGCAACACTTTACGAGAATATGAATATGGTTCACCCACGCGTGAAAATAGCTCTTTTTAAAAGCGGAATACTATTTGAAAAACAAAGCTATAGAGATTCTTTAGAGTTATTTCTCGAGGAACGTCGTATCATTGAGGATTTCTTCCCACGAATCGATACGTTATCTTTAATAGATTTACACTATCATGAAGCACTTCTTTACTATGCTGTTGGAGAATATGATAAAGCAATTGATATTACCGAGAGCGCACTTCATCTCTCTCAAGAATCGCACATTTTTTATAGAACGGATGATTTTTATCGTTTAGCCGCTACTCACACGCTCTTTATGAAAGGAAATACATTAACCAACAAGTATATTTTCAAATTAAAGAAATATGGAGAGCTAACAGATTATAAATTTGCAGTAGAGTTTTATGAGTTTCTAAATGTTGCTAGTTTGATAAAGCGCGAACAGTTTGAAGAAGCACGGAACTTCATTTCCGAGTATGAGTCGAACAAAGATCCATTATTATTACCATGGTTTTTAAAAGAGAAAGGGCGACTATATTATCTAAACAGTGATTTTGAACAAGCAAGCAAAATATTAAGTGAGGTAAATTTTCCTGAGTATCTTACTCATCCAATGGACCTTGCGCTCATTTATGAAGTGGACGTCATCTTGGCACGCTGCCACCTCCACCTAGGAAACGTAGAAAAAGCACGTGAATATGCCAAAAAAGCAGAAGAGATTTATGCGCCTCTTCCTGAATCTGTTTTTAAAGACTTTATGAGGGATACGCTTCGCTTAGTCGAAGAACAAACGTAAGGAGGTCTAACGATGTACGGAATTCCTGAGCTCCAACAACTAAAAACCACCACTCTTATTACAAAGGGTTGGTCAGACGAAGAGAAGTACTTGATTGAGATGGAGAGCGGTGAGAAGCGATTGCTTCGAGTAAGCGACATCGCTAGTTACGAAAAGAAGCAACATGATTTTCTGCAAATGAAAGAGATCGCAAAGAGCGGTATAGCTATGCCCATGCCTCTTGCATTTGGGACATGTGATCAGGGGACGCGCGTCTATGCCCTCTTCTCTTGGTGTGAGGGGGAGGATGCGGCAGACGTCCTCCCTCAGTCGCCAGCTGACGTGCAGTATAAGCTCGGGGTCGAATCTGGGCAGATGCTGAAAGACATCCATGCAATTGCAGCCCCCGCAACAATAGAGCCGTGGGAGTCCATGTTTAATCGCAAGATCGATAAGAAGCTTGCTTTGTATGCGGAATGCGGTGTGGTGGTGGATGGCGTTCAGCCGATCATTGACTATTTGGAGGCCAATCGGGATCTATTAGCTAATCGACCGCAAAGCTTTCATCACGGTGACTATCATATTCATAACATGGTCGTGTCAGACAACCGAACACTATCTATTATTGACTTCAATCGCGCGGACTACGGGGATCCGTGGGAGGAGTTTAATCGTATCGTTTGGTGTGCGAGCGTGAGTTCACCCTTTGCGACTGGCAGACTTCACGGCTACTTTGGCGGCGAGCCTCCTGAGCTGTTCTTTCGTCTTATGGCACTTTACATAAGCTCCAACGCACTATCCTCTATCGCCTGGGCTATTCCTTTCGGCGATGCTCAACTCGAGGTCATGACCCGCCAGTTAAATGAGATTTTAACGTGGTACGACGATATGAATCTTATCATTCCTTCTTGGTACCATGCCAACTACGTTTCCAAATAAGAGGGATGACTAGTCCATACACCTAAACGGCGGACCGTGCATATCCTGCCTTCACAAGCACCTTTAGCTGAGAAAGGAAGGAAAGCATGGTCTCCAATATGGATTACATCTCACCAAACGCACAGTTTACGTTCGACATGAATCAAAGTCCTTTGTTTGTAAAGGATAGTCAGAATTACATCAACGTTTTAGGTGTCAAACAGCTCAACACACTTCAAGGTAGCTCGTTATTAGACATTTTTCTCAGCACGAATAACGTCGTAGAGCCACACTATCATCAGAATGCGGCAGAGCTTGTCTACTGTATTTCTGGATCTGCCACCGTCAACATACTCAACCCTTTTACGAAGCAACTTCAGTCGTACACCATCACACCGGGGCAAGTCGCAAACGTTCCTCAGGGATGGTGGCATTACGAGGTCGCCTTAGTCGACCGTACGCACCTGCTCGCAATTTTTGACGCACCGACGCCAGAGGTCGTGTTAGGCTCAGACATTCTGAGGTTCACGCCGTCCTCCGTCATGGCACACACATACTGCATGGATGAGCAGACATGGAAGGACGCCATCGCACCTGTCAAACCATCCACTTACATCGGCCCTTACACAGACTGCGATCAGCCACCTAGCCCACCTGCTCAGGCGCACACATACTATCCCATGCCCCACCAGCATTACCCCACTTATTGACAGAAAATAGAGTGGAGCTGTTAGAATAAAGCTGCGTGAGGAGGCTCGGTAATATGACTGCTGTTCATTGGTTAGCCCTTGCATTTGTCATCGTCGGATTTACATCACTTCTGTCGACTAAAAAAGAAATGGAACGAAGGCTTCGAGAGGTCCAGTCACAGCCTGATAATGTTGAACACTCCCGCTTACTTTCCTCCCTTGTATGGTGGATTGTCAGCACCGTTTTGTGGGGGATTGTAAGTGTACTTCTTGTTGTATGGCTGTTTATACCTTCCTGAGAATCGTGCCGTGGGTGCGGTTCTTTTTGTTGGTTTGATCTTTGTATGCACCTCCTGGGACTCCGTTTACGTGTCCGCGGACCTCGTTTGCTCCTTCGGCTTTTGTTTGCTCGTCCGTCGACCTGGCTTGCACGTTCTACATGGTGCTTTGCACCTGCTTGCACTTCGTTTGCTTGTCTTCGTATCTTGTTTGCTCTTCCCACTTCCGTTTGCGCGTACGTCGATCTGATTTGTACGTCCCCCCCTCAAACGAACACTAAAAAAGCACACGGTGCTGTTCACCATGTGCTCCAAATTTACTGTTATTTAATTTTCTGTCAAGACGTAAAGGATGCTGTTGATTTGGCTGACTGGCGCTCTGAGCGCTGTTCCCACTGGCGCAGTGCAAGATCGAGAATGAACACAATTGCCACAAATATGGACCCTAAAAACCAATCCAATGCAGGCATTAGCAACACTACTGGAATAACGAGTATTACGTGCATAAGGAAAGCAGCGGGCATTCGCATGACGTTTATCTTGTTTGTCATCCACTCAATGAGTAGAAGTCCTGGCAACACATATAGCAGGCTAATCGAGAACAGCACAACTCCACCAATCAGAATTAACCCAAATACGCCTTCTTCGGAGAATACCGACATATCCAAACTTATAAGCATGACAACAGTTGCAGCTACTAGCAATGATACTAGCTTCCGATGAATCATGGTAGGCCTCCTCTTTCGATTCGTTCCTACTACAATTGTACCATATTTGGGCAACACATCCAAAGGCTACACACACACTAACCACCTTCATCCGATTTTCTTAAATAGGTTAAAGAGAGCTCTGGATGGACCTCTACAGTCCTCTCAACTTGAAATCCATTGCGCACATAAAAACGAATTGCCGGCATGTTTTTAGCTCCTGTCGCGACCACAAAATCTGTAACGTCGATATTTGCACGCACATGATCAAACAATGCTTGAGCGATCCCTTTACGAAAGTAGTCCGGGTGCACCATGAGGCGGCAAACATCGCAGGTATCACCATCTTCTGTGTAAGCAATCGCTCCGCAAAGCTTCTCATCTGAAAAGTAGCCCCAAAACGTCTCTCCGCTATGTTGAATGCTTAAGACGGTATCCGATAGTGGCGGCAGTGCCTCAAATCCTATTAATTCGGCCTCCACACGATAGGAAAGTTGCTGAAGCTCCTTCACTTGTTCAGCGACGTGCACCTCTCTCACATCTATCTTTTTTATCATGTAAACATCACATCCTCCTAGACATTACTACTCACACAAACGCCAGCAAAAAAAAGGCCATGTCCAAAAGGTTTCCCTTTAGACACGGACCGGCCTTCGTTTTCTATCTCGTCTCTTCAAATACCTTACCCGCAAGCTGCATCGCCTGCGTGGCTTTTGGGAAGCCAACGTATGCTGCACATTGGATAATGATCTCAATTATTTGTGCTTCAGTGAGACCTACTTTACGCGCTGCTCGCAGATGAAATTCGAGCTGACCGAATGCTCCTTGCGTAATAAGCGTCGTTAATGTCACGATCTCGCGCTCTGCTAAAGACATCCCTTCACGCGAATACACTTCTCCATATCCGAAGCCAACGATCATCTCCCAAAAATCAGGTGAAATGTCCTTCATCCCTGAGATGGCCTGTAGCGTATCCTCTGAGATCATTTCTTTTAATGTATCCATCCCTTTTTTGTAACGTCCCTCTTTTGCCATGTTACTGCCTCCCCATTGTTGGTGGTGTTTCATTCTCATCAACTAATACTTCTACGACTGCTGGTTTGTTTGTTGCTGCTATATGAGCGAGCGCTTCTGATATCGCATGAGACAGTTCATCTTTTGACCGCGTCTTATAAGAAGTCAGTCCCATCGATTTCGCAAATAGACTGGCATCAAGTGGTGCATCATAAACAGCCCCGATCGACTTTCCAATCATTTTACGCATTCCTTTTTCAACCATATCAAGACGTCCATTGTTGAGCACAATAAATAGAACAGCAGAGTCATAGTTTTGTGCTGTGGAGATCTCTGCTCCGTGCATAAACATACACCCATCTCCAACTAAGCAAACAATCGTTTCATTTGGTGAAGCGAGCTTTGCCCCGATGGAGTACCCGATTGCGTGACCCATTGCCCCAAATACATCATCAAAAAAGAAGCTCCCGCGTCTTTTAATATCATAGTAGCGAATGCCATAAAACGAGTGACTTCCGTCATCACCATATACGATCGCATCGTCCGGTAACGACTGCCTTACTACTTGAAGAGTTGTAACAGCCGACATGCGGTCTCCTTCATGGGTGTCTTCAATCTCTTGCTCTAGCGGCTCTTCCACCGTTTCGCCTACAGGATCTGCATCGACCTGATCAAGGATAAAACGTAGATTTGCACGAATATCCCCGAGCACAGGTGTCGTCGGTACGCCGATCGTCTTACCGATAAAGGTTGGCTCATGATCGAAGTGAATCAAGTGGTCCGGATAAAGCTCTTGCGTCAGGCCGACGATCGACATGTCACTGAGCTTACTGCCAATGACCACGAGCGTGTCGACCCCTTCTGCTATGTATGCTTTTGACTCGTCGGTGCCCCCGAGGCCCAATCCGCCTAAGGATAACTCATGAGAGGAGAGGAATGTTCCTTTTCCACCAGGCGTTGTCATCACAGGGATGCGCCAGTGCTCGGATAATCGCTGTAGCTCTTCATAAGCATTGCTTGAATGCACACCTTTACCGACAAGGATGAGCGGTCTTGTGGCGTCATTGAGCTTATCCCGAACGTCTAATAAATTGGGCGAAACAAGGGTAGGGAGCTCTGGCAAGTCAATGTCAAATGGCTCAATCTCTTCGATTAAAATATCAAATGGAATGTTTAAGTGAACAGGTCCTTTCACACCTGAGTAGGCGTGTTCTAGCGCGTGTCTTAAATAAATTTCGAGTAGATCAGATCGCTCTACGCGAGCACTAAATTTCGTTACAGGCTTAAACATTTCCTGGAGATCAGTTCCAAACATAGAGGAGTCCTGCCCCATCGCTTTGCCCGTATCTCGCATGCTAGGATGGCCTGTAATGATGAGGACAGGAGCATTAGAAGCTTTCGCCTGTCCTGCTGCAGTAAGTAGATTGGTCCCACCGGGTCCTGACGTTCCTAAAGCCACGCCTAGCTTTCGATTTTGCATCGCGTAACCTGCTGCATTATAGCCAGCTCCTGACTCGTGCTTACTTAATACAAACTCCACATCATGCTTATCTGTAGCAAAAATCAATGGGGCGATCGCTTTTCCTGGAATCCCAAAAATATGATCGATCCCCCACTTTTTAAAATGCCTTGCAAGTAGCGATGCACAACTCTCCATACCTGTTACCACCCTCTCATTCATATAAGTTCTTCATCGAATTTACTAAGGATTCATAGGAATCCTCGAATTGCTTAGCGGTTATCGGTTTACTTAATAGGTATCCCTGCACCTCATCGCACTCGTAGCTTTTTAAGAGGTCAAGCTGCTCCTTCGTTTCGACACCCTCCGCGATTACCTGTAGCCCTAAGTTATGCGCGAGCATAATAATCGCCTTTACGATATTGACGTCATCATCGTCATTCGTAATATCCTTCACAAAGGATTTGTCAATTTTAAGGCTGTCGATCGGGAACGTCTTTAGGTAAACGAGCGAGCTATAACCCTTCCCAAAATCATCAATGCTAATACATACACCAAGCTCTTTTAGGTGTTTTAGCACGTGGCGTGCATAGTCCGCGTCCATTGCCATCGACTCCGTGATCTCAAGCACTAGATAGCAAGATGGCATCTCCGTCTCGTCTAATACATCTTTAACAAAGTCTACTAAATCTGAACGGAAGAATTGCTTTGATGATAGATTCACAGACATTTGAATTGGACGACACCCGTGATCCTGCCATTCTTTATTTTGCCTACATGCTTCCGTAATGACCCACTTCCCAATTTCAAAAATGAGTCCACTTTCCTCCGCTAGCCAAATGAATTGATCTGGATAAATGAGCCCTCTCGACGGATGTTGCCATCTTATCAATGCCTCGACCCCCATGATCTCTCCCGTTATGTTCGAAAATTGGGGCTGATAGTGTAGCACAAGTTCGTTATGCGTGACCGCATGACGTAGATCTGATTCCAACTTAAGCTTATCCATTGAGCTTTCGTACATATCCGATGTATAGATAATATAACGGTTTTTACCTCGTGATTTGGCTTCGTACATCGCTGTATCAGCCGTTACCATAAACGCCTCATAGGAGACAGGCGTCTCTGGATAAAAGGAGATACCAATACTTGTTGTAATATGAATCTCATTCGAGCTTACCATGAATGGTTCAGAAAATTGAGAAATAATTTGATCTGCTAGTCGTACAACATCTTCTTCGTTTGTAAAATCCTGTACGACGAAAATAAATTCATCTCCGCCCATTCTGCCAAGCTTAGTATTTGGACCGATACAATCTTGCAGTCTTTGGGCAACATCCTGGAGTAAAAGGTCCCCTTTTGAATGACCAAATGTATCATTAATCACTTTAAAACGATCAATGTCCATAAATAACACAGCTAAGCGAAGTCGCTCATCCGGTTGGTGTCCATCAATGATTTGCTCCATATCCTGTTGGATATATCGTCTGTTCGGTAAACTTGTCAGATCATCATGGAAGGCAAGATAATTATATTTTTCCTGCATTAAATAACGTTCGGTGATATCTCGAAATTGGCCAAATGCGCCAATCATTTTGTTGCCGTTATAGATTGGCTGTGCATCGAATAGACACACGACTCGCTCCCCATGATCATTGAGGAAACTGAGTTCCACATTCTCAAATTTTTTCTCCTCTTGAATGACTAGTTTGAAGTAGCTACCAGTAAGTTCGGACTCTAAAATACTTCTGCCCAAAACTGAATCACGGCTCTTGTTTGAAATCTTTTCAGCGAATTCATTAAACTCTGTTGTGACACCTACTTCATCAGTAATAACCACACCATTCCGCGTTCGGCTAAGCATGATTTGATTCATAATATTTAGCTTATGATTTTGCTTGCGTAAAAGGAGCTCACGCTCAATCGAATCAACGACCTGCGTCAGCATCGTTAAATATAGTGGATTACGAAGATCGTAAGGCATCATAATGCACACGCTACCAAGTAAATGGTCCTCGTCCGTATACGTAAAGACAGCCCCGTAGCAAGCAACACCATGAAGGAACGTGTGATAGTGGTTGTCTCCAATGAGACTGATTGGACGTTGCTCTTGAAGCGTTAGACTAATGACATTGGTCCCCGTATCTTCCTGCCTAAACAGGCTTCCGTTTTTGATGCCTAGACTTTCGACCATCTGCTGAATCGTGCTATCTCCCGCCATCTCAAGTAGATACCCTTCTGCATCAGAAATAACGATAAACAGCGGAGTCCCTTCAAGCGATTTAAGTAACTTGTCGATGAAAAAGCGTACGACTTGAAGTATTTCATTATAAGAATCTCGCTTCGAAGCTAATGCAGACTCCGACAAGAAATGCTTTGGTGAAGAAACGACATCAGGATCCATCCCACTTTCCTTACATAGCTGCTTTGATTTTGTGATGAAGTAAGGTTCATCGATCTTCATATTCCGCCCCCTTTGTGCGTGAATCGACCAATTATGATAGTACTTATATTTTATAGCTTCCTTTTGATTATGGCAAATGTTTCCGTGTAAATGATAAAAAAGGGGGAGATTTATTGACTATATTATTTTGATTACAGGGCGTAGAGGATAGAAAGTGAGGATTACTGTGGGTTGCGTTGAAGCTGGAGGGGATGTTGGGTGTGAATTAATAGGGGGTTACTTTTGTTAGTCGAAGGTGGTTTTTGTCGAATGAAGATTTATTTGCTTCATATCAGGTGGGAATTGCTTGAAATCAGGTGGCGCTTGCTTCAAATTGAGGTTTGTTTGCGTTACATCAACTTAAGGTTCTTATAAGTCAATTTAGATTACGTTTGCATCAAATCAAAAGGAGAATGCGTCACTTTGGACTTCGTTTGAGTCGGTTCAAATCGCTTTAAGTCAAAGTGCCATTGGTATGCATCATATGCTTGTTTGATTGCATCAACTAAGGGGTCTGTTGCATCACTTAGGCCTCCGTTTGCGTCAGGCAATTTGGTTTACACCAACCAACTCCCTTTACTCCAAACCACAAGCACCCCACCATCTGTATGGCGAGGTGCCTAGCATCAAATCACTTTTACCAACTAAAAGGGCCTCCACCAGTAGCTTTCTATTCGATCATCTACCTCTGCGTATTCATCGAGAGATCGATCATGAATGGCTTTTAGTTGGTTCGTTAGCTCCCACAGTCGGTCAACACTTCCACCTTCAAAATTTGCAATTTCTGAATTATATGCACCCATTACTTGCGTGCTATCCTCAAAAACATGTCTGTAATTTAGCTCATTCGAAAACATCTCTGTCAAAAAAGCATTATAAGCAAAATTTACATAGAAAGAATAAGGGGCTGTTCTGCCGTCTCGCGTTACCATACTTTCTGCCTCAAGCTGCTTGTTTGTATACGTCATTAAATCGTAAAGTGTTCGCGTCTCGCGCCTTTCAATAGCTAACCTATCTAATTCACGATTATCCAACCACTCCACCACATACAAACAGCCAATTAAAATAGCAAACGCACTTAACCCTACTATAATTGCCTTTTTCACAGCTTCTCCCCCTAGTCGCACGTCATGAACCTACTTTTTTAGAAAATGATGTACAAGTTACTCTTGATTGTTTTTTATCTATATTATCTAATCGAATCGATGTACTCTTTCACGTCCTTTTCTATCAGGCGAATCGTTATAGCTAATAAAGTGGTTAGTACAAGTAAAAGAAAAGGAAAGCTGGTATAAAAATTATCGAACTGTATATGAGGCAAACGAAAAACTAGAATGAACAGACACAGCCCACTTACCATAAACAAAATTGTGGATAAACGTCTCATTCGAGAAAACATGTTTACTAGCCCTCCTGTTTAAGGATGATTGCACGTTTAATTGTGTTCGATTTCTGTGAGTGTTCTTATCATTTTTAATCAAGCACTTATACAATGCGATAGCTAAGAAGTCATTTTTTAAGCTCACTCATCGTGGAAAATGTTAATAGATACACTCTAATTTTACCATTAGTGATACGATGTACATAGGTATAAATTTTGATGACAGCATTTTTCTAGAGTATTGAAAAGTATATATGTTTGCTTTGCGTCAAGCGAAGTTCCGTTTGCTTCACTTGAAGCGATGTATGCATCAGATCGAAGTGAAAGTGCGTCAGTTGAAAAGTCGTTCGAGTATCCCCATTTTGGCATGCGTCTAATGACCGCTCGTTTGCTTAACTTGGCTTAGCGTTTGCACCAAATTTAAAAGTGAGCGCGTCACTTAGGCTTTCGTTTGCATCAGTTCAAATCACCTTGCGTCAAAGTGGCATTGGTATGCATCATATTGGGTTTCATTTGCATCAAACAAGGGGCTTGTTGCATCACCTAGCTCTACGTTTGCGTCAGTTGCCTTTTTTTTGCATCAAATGGACGTCCATATGCGCCAAGCAGAATAACTCACCGCTTATATTTAGAAAAAAACTACTTTTCCTCACAAAAAAAGAAGAGCAGTCAGCTCTCCTCCCATTATTCTCTCACGCCACCGCTCTGCAACCCCCTAAACACCACTTCAAAATCATTCTTCGAAAAGATCACAGGCACCGGATAGAAAGGATTTGCCTCCTTATAAGCTCGCTCCACCATTTCAGGAATGTCGCTCTTTTTGATGTCCGCTATAAACGAAGGGATACCCATCCGTTCGTTTAATTCTTTGATCACCGCTATGAATAAAAGCGCCTTGTCCTTATCTGTATGAGTAGAATCACCAATTCCTACATGGTCCGCTAGTTCTGCAAGTGATGGATAAATAACAGGACCATAATAGTCTAGCACGTGCGGCAAAATCACAGCGTTCGCTAATCCGTGCGGAGTGCCATAACGCCCTCCTAGCGCATGCGCAATAGCATGCACATTTCCAACGTAAGCTTTCGTAAAGGCCGCGCCAGCATAGTAGGAAGCCTTTAACATCTTTTCTCGAGCAGAAAGATTCGAGCCGTTTGTATAGACCTCTTGGATATTCTCAAAAATGAGCTTCGTTGCTTTTTTACTCAACTCTCGCGTCTCCTGCGTGCTACTCTGACCAATATAGGCCTCCACCGCGTGAGTCAAGGCGTCCATCCCAGTCGCAGCCGTAATAGCCGGCGGGAGCGTCTTTGTTAGTAGCGGATCCAACACAGCGTAGTGAGGGATGAGCGAGATGTCTGTGATCACATACTTCTCATGGTTAGCAGGATCGGTCACAACAGCTGCGATCGTCGCTTCGCTACCAGTCCCTGCTGTTGTCGGAATCGCGACAAGCGGCGGGAGGGTCTTCATGATTTTAAGAAGCCCCTTCATCTCTCGCACAGATTTCTTCGGCTTCACAATTCTTGCGCCAACCGTCTTCGCGCAATCGATAGCGGAGCCACCGCCAAAGGCGATAATTGCGTTACAGGCGTTTGCTTGATACATCGCCACGGCCTCTTCAATATTCGCAATCGTCGGATTCGGAACGGTCCGATCATAAATGGTAACGACGATTCCCTCTCTTTCAAGCTCACGCAAAAATGCGTCCATCAACCCTAGCTTTACGATATCTTTATCCGTCACAACGAGAACGCGATCCAACCCCTCCTTGCTCAGCACCCTCGGTAGCTTTAAAACGCTCCCCTCCCCTTCAATAATCAGTGGGCTTCTCCAAGGTAATACGGCCGAGACGAGCCTCATGACGCCCTGATACACGCGACAGTACAGTCGGAATAACACAGTAAATCCTCCCCCTTCTCTCTACACAGAAACTACTGTTGATCTTTCTTTAGTAAGCAGCTAATTCACAGCTCAAGCTCCTTCACGCTCCGCTAAATACTTGATTCGCTCCAGCGCCTTCGGTAGCCGAACTTCAAACGTCTCTTCCTTCTCCTCCGGAATATCTGTTTGAATCTCGAGATGCGTCATCCCATCCTGCTCTTTTAATGAATAACTCTCCTGTCCACCAGTCCACTCATCCTCCCGCGTTAACTGCCCACTTTCCTGCGTATCCGCAGCATGGCTAAACAACACGTAATCGTTTGGACGAAGCGTCTTTACTAGACTCGTGACCCCATATCCATTGACCGACGACATGAATTCCACCGTGCTTCCCTCCACCAAAGCACCTCTCATATACATCCCCTCATCAATCAGGTCTCCCCAATCGCGGAATGACTCGTCGTCCCACAACACTCGCCAAACCCTTTCTTTACTAGCACTTATATGGATAGAAAATACGATCGTTTTCATGTATTCATTCTTCCTTTCTATTAGTAATCTACATCGTCATAATTATTGCTTCAGTCTTTATCCAGCTTCGAGAAGTGATAATCAAAAAGCATTTTTCCAGGATATTTTTTGAGGTCTTTATACTTCCAACGATGATATTCATTCCAATAGCTCACCATACGATCATAGCTAGTTCGGAGCTGTTCCTTATTTTCGGACCAAAAATGAGCGAATTCCTTTGAATTGGTGTCCTCTAAACTTGCATACATATCTTGGATAATCGCAAGCACATATTCGTCTGAGAGTTTTGCAAGGTATGGGATTACCCAGTAGTTTTCTGAAGCAATGAGGGCACGCGCATGCCAATGTCTCTCATGTCCGTCATGATGACGAGTATACATACAGTGCAGAATTACTTGTTGGCGAGGGTTACATTCGTTCAAGAAGTCCAAATCAAGTTTATTCCAGTAAATTCTGTATGGAAATTTAATATCAACTCCGCGTTGCTTATAATGACACATGTCGCTGTGATCAAGTAATCTATTAATAATGACTTTTTTATGATAAAGGCGCTGTCGTATATATTCGACATCTGCCTGAAATTCTCTCGGGAACGCTTTTTCGAAGCCGAACACACTCATTTGATCTATTCCTCTCTATCTCGAATTTTTTTGTCATGTTCCATTCTACAACCTGCATGTAAAACCCTGCATTAATGTCTTCCCACACTAAAAAGCCAGAGTATCCCTACCCTGACTTAGCATCTCGTACCTTCTCCACGTTATCTATATTCATTAACCAAAGCACACTCACACCTATGTAGTAGATCGCTAAAATAGAGAGATTGTCCGTGACATTTTCCCAAAGAGGCTTGGAAAGGACGAACTGCCCCCAGAGAAAATAGCTACTGAAAAGGATGAGTGGCATGACGAGGTGCAGCATGCTGTATAAGACTTTATGTGCGTTCAATTATATTCACCTTCCTCAACCTTTTACAAAATCTCGCTTACCCATACTACTAAAAGAAAAACTCCCACAAGTAAGCTCGCAACACCAATGATGGATCGTCTGTTTTTTAGTAGACTCTCAACCCCTAAACTTAAGATTGCCATACTCATGAAAAAAAGCATGTAGCTCGTATACGTGTCTGTTGATTGGATCAAGCCAAGGACTGCCGATATGATTGTGAGCACAGCGAATATCGTGCCGACTACTTTTATTATCATCATGATCCCTCTCCAGCCTCACTCCTATATGCCCTTCAAGAATATCGCTTTTTTCGTTTATTCGCCTCTAAGGACTTTTCTGTATTTAAGAAAATATCGATTCTTTTCGACAACATATTCTGTCAATGAAGATAAGGAAGACCTAGAGTGACGTATTTGCATGGATAATATTGGATATATGATGAGATCATGGTTATATTTTGGCAAGAAAAAAACACCTACTCTGATTAGGAAGTGTTTCAATCCATGCATGACCTATCCTATTTCTTTTCTGTCAAAATGAAGTCCCATAAAAGAATCGTAGATGTAGCATCATTTCGATGGACCGTGATAGTGAGTGTGTCGGCCTCTCGCAGTGGCATTTCAAAGGAATTTGGTCCTGGAGTCATGTTGCTTAACAAGTAGAGATCCGCTCCAGCTTCTCCATCATTCAAGCTAATCTCGACTTCCACTTCTGATATAGGAAAATCATCGGGAACGCCGATAAATCCAGTAAGAGAGTAGTAGTTCCTATTCAACTGATACGTTACACGGTCTGGTTGCTCACTATCAACTAGTACATAGTTAGTGGTCACGTCCACTTCGCCACCTCTGATGGTAAAAGGTGCTTCCCCCGTTTCCCAAGCAAACGATTCGGTCATTGGCGTTCGTTCATGAAGACCGAACGCCTCTCCAGGCTCAACTTGTGTCACCTTCGCATAGGCAACATGGAAAAGATGCACGATCGTGATCGTTGTTACGGCTAAGGCAACGCTAATCACGATTATTCTTGAGAAAGTGACGAGCCTTAACGGCAATTTCCCTCGACCAATAACTTGAGCAACGTAACCGATTGTAACACCAAGCCCATTTGTCAAAATATCCTCCGCGTCAAAGCTACCTAAGCCAGTAGCCCATTGAATAAGCTCAAGTGTCGTAATGACCAGTAAAAAGACACCGATAATCTTAGGAAAACGGACTTTAACAAGTAGCGGAATAATGAATCCATAAGGTATAAAGGCTAAAAAATTGGCAGTATTATAAAACCAATACCACGTAACTCCATTTATCGGTAGAGACAATGGTATCGTCGAAGGTATAAGATTAAAGCCGCCTGCCCCAAGTGACATGCTCCGTCCAAAGCCAATATACAAAAAATACAGCATTACAATTGTGTAAACAGCCAATGCAAGTAGTGCGATGAGCCTTGCTCGTCCCAATAACATCATTCGTTCCTTCTCTCCTATAATGAAGTAGTTAAAAAAGGTATCCAGTTTGTCTCGTTTATTTGTGAATCCCTTCTCTCATGAGCGCCGCAATCTGTTGCTCATTCGTCTGCGAAATCTTCTCGAGTTCGTTTATGACAAGCCCTCTCCGCTCCTCAGAGTGATTCTGGCTAAGCTTTGCCTTCGCCTCGATCTTCGTAATCGCTATCCGAAAGCCTTGCACGCCTTTGCTCAACCCAGCCACATATGTTTCATCCACATCATCGAGCTTATATCCGCTATCCTGTGCCTCGTAGTAATCAACCAGCTGACGTAACGACTCACGCAGCTCCTGCTCATCATGGACGAGCTCCACTGTGCCATACACGTGCGCCGTCACATAATTCCATGTCGGCACCGTCTGATGCGTCTCATACCACGAAGGCGAGATGTAGCAGTGCGGACCGTGGAACACCGCAAGCACCGTCTGCCTCTCGATATCACGCCACTGCGGATTCGGGCGCGCAAAGTGGCCACAGAGATGCGTCTTCTCTTCATTAAAAAGGAGCGGTAAATGCGTCGCGTGAGGCATCCCTTGATTTTGAGAAAAGAGTGTTGCAAAGCTATTATCTTGTATAATCTCATGCATGGTTTGTTCGTCGGTAATCTTGTAGTAAGGGGGAATGTACATGGGAATGCTCCTTTCGTTGGTAATAGGGGTAGCCTATCATTTGGTTTGTTTATTTTTCAGACCGTTGATTTATTTTTAAAATGACCTCCTTTTCAGTAATCATCGCTACTTTCAGTTTAGTTAATCTAATGATTATATACAAATACAAAAAATCCGAACCGCCTGCTCAAGAGATATGAAAAGCAAATTCGAATAAACAATTTCCCTCTGAGCAGAGCCGATAGGAGGCACAGATTTAATAAACTCATTTAAACTAGCTCGCATCCACCTAAAAGGTAATCCTATTAAGACAACCTAAATCAAGCTGTCAAGAGTCTCCACCCCAACAGCTTATTTTCTAAAGTTTTATATACTAATCTTTTTTCCTTACAATAATCTTAGGCTCATATTCACTCAGTACTTCAAACGTATCTGTTGTCGTCATAAACAAATGGTGTTCAGCAGCGAATACGTCACTTCCTGGTCCTGAGAGTTGATCGTGCCAACGCATAAAATCAGAGTTGATCATTTTGTAAAAACACCATTCTGTCGTTTCCGATCCAAAAAATTCTTTTCTCGCATCTGCAGCTATCTGCACGAGATCTCCACGTTTAAACTCCTCCGTAAACCTCACAGACCAAACGTACATGCCATCCTTATTTTGATCGTACACGATGTGGAATTCATTTTCTAAGTCGTCCGTAAAAATGAACGTTAAACCATCCTCATACGTCATAGATGTAAAGTGTAAGGAGTCTTTAAAGCCTTCAATAGGTTCCCATACTTCTAACTTTTTATTACTCATACTTATTGCCTCCAATCTTCCTTTTCATCTCGAATGATAATTAGTAGATAGTGGGCTTTTTGACTGATTGGCGAGAGCGATATAACGTGATTATTTAAGTACACTGCTCTTGATGCTATCGTAACTCTTGCAATACCACACACTCCACATGACTGGACGATGTAATATTGACAATCCAAACATAGATGTTCAGTGTTCGCCTTATTATACTTTACATCATGCCGCCATACCGTCCAAAACTTTAATATCTTTAATATTTATTTACTAAACCGTGGTATAAACTCCGACTTGTTTTAACGTTAATTCACAACCTTATCCAATTTGAACCTTCTAGTTCGAACTTGATTAATTATAGTTTTCAAAGTTTTTCAAATAGTGTCAAATACACCGCTATATAAACTTTTGGCGAAATATCACTTTCAAAGTTTATGCTATGTTATCAAAGAAGTCGGCACATAATCGGCACGCTGTCAGTGCCGATAATCTTATTAAAATTTCCAAACACTATTTTCACAAGTTTATACAAATCTAACTTATAAATAAAGGTAATGCGGTTTTAATATCTCTTTAAAGTCTTCTTTACTAATAATATTACTTGTGTAAAATTCATATGTTTTCACTAGTGTTGCATTAAAATCTTCGATTTGATTTAATCTTCTAAAGATTCGTGAATCTTATTTATTGTAAACAAAAAGTCCTTTATAATGGATAAGCCAGGTGGGAACCCGTCTAAATCCACATATAAAGGACCAACTCATGGTTAATTGTCACGGAAAACATCATTTGAGCAATGGGCTTCTTCCATTGACTTTGCTTTATTAGATGGACTCGTCGAGTCCATGAATACCGACTACTACACAAAGAAATTAACGACAGAATCCCTTCTGAAACTCTTGCTTTATTCGCAGCTCGAAGAGCTTGAAAGTCTTCATGAGGTCAGTGATCATCTTTTTAATGATGATCTCCAGCGAGAAATCGACCTCGATTCGATTAGTGTTTCGCAATTATCACGGCGTCTGAACAACTTGAATCCAGATCTTTTTCAACGGCTTTTTCTTGATCTCGTCGCTCAAATAAATGCGAAAACCCACTATACAAAGCTCATCATGCCCGTTAAGATCATTGATTCTAGTACCTTACCGTTAAATCTAACCAATCATAAATGGGCATCGTTCCGGAAAACAAAAGCCGGCGTGAAACTCCACTTGCGTCTCGTTTTTATGGAAAAAGGCATGTCTTATCCAGAAAAAGCGGTCCTTACACCAGCGAAAGAACATGACCTTGGTCAGCTAGAAGTCATGGTCGATGATAAAGAATGCATTTACGTGTTTGATCGTGGCTACCTCGACTACGAGCGCTTTGATCGGATGACTGATGATGGTTACTTCTTTCTTACTCGATTGCGCAAGAACGCAGTTGTACGCAGGATTTATTCCTTTCGAGTGCCTGAGAATGAGGCGATCTTATCGGATGACATGGTCGTGATCGGAACATCTCATAATCGAGCTGAAAACTATTTTCGCGTTATCAAAATTGTTGATTCGAAAGGGAATGAGCTCTCTTTACTGACAAACCGCTTTGATTTAGATGCAGAAGAGATCTCGGAGATGTATAAGTCCCGTTGGGCCATTGAGTTATTTTCAAATGGATCAAGCAACATCTCAACATTAAAAAGTTCTATGGTCAGAGTGATAAGGCTATTTATAATCAGGTATTTATCGCGTTGATGGTCTATTGCCTTCATGTGCTTGTTCAACTTGAAACAGGTAGTAAACGAAAAACGCTACAAATTAGCCGCTATCTACGAGCTGGATTATGGAAGTCCGCACACTACTGGATACGCAAGATAAAAGGAAAAACAGTCCCCTAAGGGACTTGTCGTCGTTGTTGCACAGGCATAGATGTATATTTTTTTACAAATAGACGGACTCACCTTTAAAGAGTTATTGTCTTTTTTTACTTTTTTGAACAAGGATTATTAATCTGAATTTTCAGAACTGAAGTAAGGCGTTTTATGCAACACTAGTGACCCCAGTTATTTTTCAGAAAATAGATAGGTTGTGCTCCGCCATATTATTTACTCTTTGCAGACATAGAAGCTACCTTACAGATTCTACGTACTCTTTTACATCATTTACTATCACTTGAAGTGTTAACGTTAAAAGTAAGCTAATCATTAGCAGTAGTAAAGGCAAAGAAGTGAAAAGAGCGTTCCAATTATCATTAGGTAGTCGCAATATGATCACGAATAAGCTAATACCACTTACCACAAAAAATAGTGTTGATAACCGCCTCATCCTAAAAAACATTTTTCTTCCTCCTTCATTTTTAACCGACTCCTTTATAAGTTAGTTAAGCACCCTCCCATGTCAATTTTTATTAGATACACACTAATTTTGGTTCTTCACCACGAGGTGTAGTTGACACGTAAGCAGATAAAATGAAAACAAGCGACAGATCCTTTATCGTGGAAGTTGTCTAGACAAACACGAGGAGGTTTGCCGCTTGCTACATCAGTTTATCAAAGAATTCATTGATTTGCCACATTACGAGCTAGTAGATGCTAATAAAGAAGATGGAAGCTGGGTGCTTTCTTTATCTGATGTTCCCGTGTGCCATCTGTGCCCAATTTGTTTCGGGAAAACGAATCGTATGACAACGAAAACTCGAACACTCATGCACAGCTTTACGCCACAAACAGGTATCATCTGGGTACGCGTCCCATCGGAACGACGATATTGTCGTCCATGTGGTGCCACTTATACCGTGTGTTTGCCAGGGATTCCTGAACGAGGAAGAGCTACGGATTCTTTTCGCACCTTTCTCTTTGAAGAGTGTCGTGGCCGAGCCATTGCCGATATCTCTCGTCATTTTGATATTCCTTATTCGACGTTGGAAAGATGGTTCTATGAAGAAGCTCCAAAACATGCCCAACATAAGCAAGCAACCCATGTTAGTGTATACGATTTTGCTATGCGAAAAGGTCACACCTACGGTGTGGCGATCGCTGATCTGGAGACCGGACAAGTCTTAGATATTGCAGAAGGGCGAAGTACAGAGTCCGTAAAGCGTGTATTAACTTCATCGGCACCGTATGCTGAGGTCGTAGTTAGCGACGCTGCTTCAGCGATGGCAAAAGCAATTGAGGAGGTTTGCACCTCCGCTGTGCATGTGCTAGACCGATTTCACATTTTTCAATTCTTTACCGATGCGTTAAATAGACGTAGAAAAACTCTCGTATCCGCAGATAAAAAACATGGTGACGTACGTAAAGCGATTCGTCTTTTGTACCAAGATCCAAATGAATTAAAGGATGAGGAAAAACATGAAGTCGAGAAAAGGTTGAAACAAGACGAGCCCCTAAGGGCTCTTTATCAAGCTTTACAGGATATTCGTGCTGTTTTTCAGAGCACCACGAAAAAAGAAGCCAACCAACAAGTAGACGCTTGGTTTAAACGCTGGTCCTTTCATTCTGTTAGCTCCGTTCAAAGTATTGCCAAAACTCTTTCTAAGCGAAAGGCTTCATTAGTGGCGGCTGCAATATTATGAAGCTTCTAATGGCATGATCGAAGGAATCAATAATAAGATCAAACTTATTAAGCGTCGCGCATATGGATATCGAAATAATGAGCACTTTAAAATGCGGATCTATTTAGAGACAGGTCAATCGAATTGACCTGTCAACTACACTTTATGGTTAAGAACCTTAATTTTACCATCAATGATATGATGTATATAGGCAATTATATTGAAGTCTGACCCAATTTTCATATGAAAAAAAGGAGATTGATCGATAATGAAAGCACAATTAATATCGTCCGAAATATATTATAGATTTACCCAAGTTTTACATGGGGGAGCGACAGTTATTTTAGATGCTGGATATGGAGATTCTTCTCAAACGTGGGATTCCATTGTTCATAGCGTACAGAAGCTAGCGTCCGTTTTTATATATGATCGAGCAGGAACAGGAAAAAGCAGCAAAAGTATCAATCCGAGAACTTCTTTATTCATCGTTAAAGAATTAAAAGAACTCATAGAGAAAGCATCTGTGCCTCCTCCATATATATTGGTCGGTCACTCTTTCGGAGGAATTAATATGAGGGTATTTGCATCGACTAACCCTGATACTGTTGTGGGTTTACTACTCCTTGATACTCCTCCCACAACATATAAGGAGAACTTTTTACCTACCATGCCATCCTCATTTCAAAAGGCTTATACTGAACAATTTACTAGCGAGGGGAATTACGAGGAATATCACTCAAGTTTACAGCTGGCGCATCACTCTCCCATAAGGGAATCAATTGAAACGTTCATACTTGCGGCAGGTAATAAAAATCTTTATACTACCGCTTCACAGCAATTGTGGAACAAGTTACAAATGGAGGAAGCCGATTTCTTTACTAATTGCACATTCTTCATCGTTGAAAACAGCTCACACTACGTTCACCATGATCAACCTGATCACGTTATTAATGCGATTAAAGGACTAATAGAAAAGAAGAGAGAAACGTAAATTTTCCTCTCTTCTTTGTATTAATTTGTATTTTAAAAAATATTTTTTTCGTTTATAGAAATGGAACGTACCGTTTGAGGGGCAAGCTATCTGCCATAAGTGTTAGATGTCCCCTTCGTGTTGATCGCTAATATATACTTACTTCATTGAAATAATTGTGCCGTCCTTCTTATTTATATGCAGGCTTAGCTTTTTTGGATCAGGGTTTTCCCCTTTCCGGTAAGACTTATACCCAATAAAGAAAGCGATACTTCAGAAATTTCCCAATCTCCAAACCTTCTTTCTATGCCCAAACTAACGTCTTCTACATTAGGTAAGTCAAACGTATTACTCCAATTACCATCTATATACGTTTCGTATGAAATAATTTCTCCTAATATATTCTTTAATATCGTTAAGGTCAAATATATAGTCTGTGTAGGAATTACTAGATGATTGACTCTCCTCCAACTCATCATATATGACTGTGGCGTCTATTCGCTTCCTCACTTCTAATTGACCTCATGAAACCCAGCGATTCCCATTAGATTATCTACAGTATAAAATAAAAACCGCTCAATCCCTTATAATGCGAGAATTGAACGGTCTATTTAATTATGTGTATCATTTTGGACTTTATCAGTAGCCTCCCGTCCGATAAAGGGGGATTGCCTAAGAGTTTGTCTTGGATTCAATGGTTATCAAAAAGCAACAATTATTTAGCTGTTACACGTGCAGTAATTCGATCTTTCTCGTAGGAAAGGCTAACTTCAAAGCCTTCAGCCATGACGTTATCAAATTGTCCGATTACTGTTCCAGCCGTCATTAGCGTCATAGTAGCAGAATCCTTGATGTCAACTTCCGAGAGGTCTAACGTTAGATCTCCTCCGTCAATATAGACTGTTTCATCTACATTCATTTGACTGCTACCATTATTCACTTTTAGAGATACGTCTCCATCTTCCATAGTAAAGTTGCCAGCAATACGTAAAGCTCCGTAAGTATTGACTAAGACTGTTCCATTTTCTAAATAAAAATCACCTTTACCAAAAGCAGTCTTAGATGTGGCCTCTAACACTCCTGCTTGAAGGACGGTTCCACCTTCGTAGGTGTTATCTCCAGTTAATGTAAGTGTACCTGTCCCTTTTTTCGTCAGCATTCCACTTCCACTGATATTATTTCTCCACCAGTCTTGGGAATTGAAACGTCCTTTAGAAGCATCCATATCAACCGTTACATTACTTAACAACGCTCCATAGCCATCAGCAGCTGTTACTAAATCTATTCTCCCCCAACCATTAGATTCGTCTATTACTGGATAACCAGAATCAATGGAAGTTGTATATAATACTTCTCTGCGTTGCTCGTCATTTAAATATGGTTGACGAGTTTCAAGTAAAACCTCTGCTCCTTCTGGCACTTCAGGGTCTAAACCTTTTTCTCCAGTTTGTGGAAGTCCATAGGTGAGTTTCTCTCTATAGAACGCTTTATTTTCATCGTGATCTTCCCATTTCGTCTCATCATACGCACTTTCGAACATATAATCCTCTGTTACTGTATGGGCAAAATCATATAAGCTCATGCCATTTTCTTCTGCTAGCGCTCCGAATACCTCACCAGCATTTTCATATGCTTTCTCAAACTTCTCTTTGTTCTCATCCTGATTTAACGCGTAAGCAATCATTGCCGTAGATTGAATTCTTCCTCCTACAATGTCAAGCGGAGAATGCATGCCGGTTACGACTCTATTCTCTCCCATTTGAGCAGCTCTTGTTAAAAATTCTGCATATCTTTCAGGAGTTGCCATTGCAAATCCGAACGCTGATAAATAAGATGCACTAGTGTGACCACTTGGGAAGGCACCATCTTTTCCTCGTCCATCTTCTGCTATTCTACCTACATACTTTAATGCAGGGATAACTTCTACATTTGTTTCATATTGTTGGAAGTGTCGCTCTCCTGATTGCTTTGAGCCACCGGATGCAAGCGGTTCGCGTGATGACTCCCCACTTCCGATTGTTTCCCACACAGCTAATCCATTCTCATCAACTACTTCTACTACTTCTCCATTCGAATTCATACGATATGGTCGTGGAGAGGAGAAGAAATATTTAGCTGGGTTGGAGGAAGCAGGTATTCTAAATCTAAATAAATCAACTAAACCTACCATATCTGCCAATTCCTTTTCGTCCCAGTTAGATCCAATTCCTTGACTTTGATCCTCTACAGTCGCCTCTTCTAACACATTATTCATTTCATCGACTGATCTCACTACACTTGTAGTTGGTTCAACAATATCTACATACGTATTCGCCAAAGGTCCAAAACCATCGATCATACTGTAAATTTTGTCTCGTTGATCATCATAATATGCCGCCAAAGCCTCTTCATCTGTGCGATTTTGAGTGACTTCCTCCACATATTTAATGTTCGCTTCCCACGTTGCTTTATTTCTAATTTCTTCACTAGCATACGTCTTTTTATCTGCAACTACTGCATTCTTATCATTTTTGTATCCGTCAAAATAAACAGTAGGTCCGTCTCCATAGTTCGCTACTTCTCCATTTGCACCCGGAACCGTTAATGCTGTAGCGTCTCTCCACTCTGGCTGGTTTAAAGACCAGACCTGCTCAAAACCATCTAAAATCTTAATAAACGGATTGGTTGCGGCAATATTTTTTAAGATACTATCCCCAGCATTCCCACCATTTTGCACGACAGGTAGCGGAGCTTCTACCGCCGGAGCATCAACATTTAAGTTGTATGTAGTTCCTGTTGGTTTTGATGGCTTTGAAGCATCAATGTCTAAAGCATTACTAAACGTAATAACGGCTTCTGCGCGCGTCATATTTCGTTGAGGTTTAAAGCTTCCATCTGGATATCCATTCATCATGTTACTTGCTGCAACTGCGCCTATAAAGCCTTTGCTCCAAGTAGGAATAGAGGATGAATCTTGAAAAGAGCTAGCAGACTGCTCCTTCTCTGGTAGATTCTTTATGACAGCTATCACCTTTGCTGCTTCCTGACGAGTAATAGCTTGTTGAGGCTTTATCGTATTATCCGTATACCCTTGCATATAACCCGCTGCGCTAGCTACTGCAACAGTATCGTAAAACCACATATTTTTTGAAACATCTTGATAGCTAATATCAGCTTTAGTCGTATAATTAAATGCTCTATTAGCAAGACTCATAAACTCTGCTCGCGTAATAGCTTGGTTAGGTTGGAATGTCCCATTTGGGAAACCTATGATTAATCCTTTTTTATTCCAATCTTCAATTTGCTTTTCAGCAAAATGTCCGTTAATATCTGAAAACTGAACTGCTTGAATGCTTACATTGTTTGCATACACCGACCCGTTAGCATACGCTGTGTTCATCGACGTGATTACAACAGCAAGTACAACTAATACTGTAACGATTTTTTTCCCTTGTCTTTTCCACCCGTTCATACTCTATTCCTCCTTTTATACTACTCTGACACTCGTTGTGCGGAAAGCCAGCAACTAATTGCGATCTCTATTCGCTAAGGCGGGGCTTTAATACTAACTGTTCCATAATCCCCCTTTAGTTATGTATCTAAGTAAGTCTCGCTCATTCCGAATTCATGGTTTTAAATCGGAACCGTTCTTACCACACCTTGTCTAGTATAAAAGGTAATTGTTGAGTGAAAGTTAAAGCTATGTGAATAAACTATCAAGAAGATGAATGAATTATTACTACTATGTAGGATTATAGTGCGAATAGGGCGTTTTTTTGGAGATGCCGTATGTTTACAACAATATAAAAGGGCCTCTTCCTCTAAAGGATAGCCCAGTAAAAGAGAATGCCCTACAGTCATAAAAGTTAAGATGATACTAACTATGCAAGAAGTCGTACTTACAAGTTTATACAATAACGGACACTCCTCTACTTCAATAAGAGAATTGCCCCTCTATCTATCGTGGCATTTTTTACTTCTTTTCTGTAACGATGAAATCCCAAAGAATTACGGATGAAAGTTCGTCTCCAACGTCAATTGTGATCGTCATCTCATCGACGCCTTGCACCATCATCTCGAAAGAGTTTGGACCTCGGTTACTAGAACCAAGTGTGTTTGCATCAGATACAGCCTCCCCATCATCCATGGTAATTGTGACCGTCACTTCTCCATCATCTATGTCGTCAGGTACACCAATCGACCCTGAAAGGGTTATATAGTTGCTACCTAACTCATAGGTTACACTCGCTTTGTTTTGGTTATCATAACGGAACATATTTAATAGAGGGGTCACATCTTCCCCGTTGATTTGAAACGGTTGCACATTTGTTTCCCAATTTAAGGAGCCAGAGAGGATAGGCAATTGATCCACTCAAATCTCATCTCCCAGCTCGACGCGCGTAACCGCATCGTATGCCCTATTCACCACGTGAAACAAAACAATTGTTGCGATAGTCAGCGCAGTCACAGTGCCTATTAGTCTTACAATAGTAGCTGTAGTGATAGGATGTTTGCCTCGACCTATAGCCTGTGCCACGTAACCAACTGATACTCCGAGGGCATTGGTCAAAATATCCGATGTATCAAAAATACCTAGTCCAGTAGCCCATTGCCCAAGCTCAAGTATGGTAATTGTGACTAAAAAAACACCGATCAGTATAGGAAAACGAACGTTAACAAGCAATGGAAGTACTAATCCAAACGGTATAAACGTCGCAAAGTTTGCCGTGTTATAAAACCAATACCACGTTACTCCATTTGTCGGCAAGGATAACGGGATACCGTCGGGTATAAGACTAAATCCGCCTGTCCCTAAGCCTGTAGAAATGGTGCGCCCAAATCCAATATATAAAAAGTACAGCATGACACCTGTCTAAATAAAAAGTGCGAATGCAGTTACAGTTCTCGTTCGTCCCATAAGCATTGTATGTACCCTTTTCTCTTGTTTATATGATTATATAAGGGTGTTGGTGTGACCAAAATCTAATTACTTAGGATCCATTTCTTTGTTAAGATACTTTTTCATCAGTGATGCAATTTGCTGCTCATTCGTATGTGGAACCTTCTCTAATTCCTTCACAACTAACTCTCGCCGCTCCTCGGAATGATTTTGACTCAGCTTCGCCTTTGCCTCGATCTTCGTAATAGTCATCCGAAAGCCCTGCACGCCTTTACTCAACCCAGCCACAAATTTCTCCTCCATATCATTTAACGTATAGCCACTGTCCGGTGACTCATAGTACTCCACCAGCTGACTTAGCGAATCACGTAGCTCCTGCTCATCATGGACGAGTTTAACCTTGCCATACACGTGCGCCGTCACGTAATTCCACGTCGGCACCGTCTGATTCGTCTCATACCAAGATGGTGAGATGTAGCAGGGCGGTCCATGAAACACCGCGAGCACCGTCTGATCCATGATTTCTTGCCACTGCGGATTCGGACGCGCAAAATGCCCGTATAAATGCGTCTTTTCGTAGTTTAGTAGCAGTGGCAAATGCGTGGCGTGAGGTATCTTATCGCTTTGAGAAAACAGAGTCGCGAAGCTATTTTCTTGTATAATTTCATACATTGTTTTTTCGTCGGTAACCTTGTAATAAGTGGGAATGTACATGGAGGTGCTCCTTTCATTAGTTTATTTGTGTGTGTAGGATGTATTTCTTTGCTTACAATACCTGAATCTTGTTTAAGGTATCTACTTTATCTATTCGGTACATAACTTCTATTGTACTATAATCCTTATACTCAGATTATTAAAAATAGTTTCCCTCATTTAAGAAAGCCCCATCATCACCGTTATACGTTGTCCTCATAAACATCAACAACGCCACCCGCTTCACATACGTTTTGATAGATTGATGATATTGAATTGTATTAATAATATGTTGACTAAACATGTCCCCCATAAATGGTCCATTATGATTCGTATCAGACAAAAACTGGCTAGCTTAAGTCCAGTAGAAAACCGAACTTAAACCAGCCAAACCGCTTCATAATAAAAAACCTGTATTGTTTTGTGGAAGGCACCCTGTTTGTTTTTTTATCCATTTAGAATTATACTTATGAATGAAAAGCGCTTCCATAATAATTAACTTAAATAGGAGGTTCGTTTCGTAATAGATTACCTTTCTTACATACTCACGATTACCCGAATAAAAAATCGAATTAGAGAGGAAGTACCTACATGCCAATAAACCCTTACATTGCAAACGATCAGCGCTACGATAATATGATGTACAACCGCACCGGTAAGTCAGGCCTTAAGCTACCAGCTATTTCTTTAGGTCTATGGCATAATTTTGGTGGAGTAGATTCTTATGAGAATGGACGGGCAATGCTACGAAAAGCCTTTGACCTTGGAATTACTCATTTTGATCTTGCTAATAACTATGGCCCACCTCCAGGATCTTCAGAAGAAATGTTTGGACGTATTCTTCAAACAGATTTTAAGCCTTATAGGGATGAAATGATCATCTCATCTAAAGCAGGCTATAAGATGTGGGATGGCCCATACGGTGAATGGGGTTCTAAGAAAAACTTAACAGCTAGTCTTGATCAAAGTTTGAAAAGAATGAATCTTGACTATGTTGATATATTTTATTCTCACCGTTTTGACCCTGACACACCTTTAGAAGAAACGATGGGTGCACTTGATCAAATGGTTAAACAAGGAAAAGCACTTTACGTTGGAGTCTCCAGCTATGATGCAGAACAAACGAAAAGAGCTGTGGAAATTTTACATGACCTGGGTACACCAATGCTAATTCATCAGCCAAATTATTCAATGTTTAATCGTTGGATCGAAAATGGGTTACAAGATGTTCTTGAGGATAAAGGGGTAGGATCTATTGCTTTTTGCCCACTTGCCCAAGGCTTACTTACGAATAAATATTTGAATGGAATTCCAAAGGATTCGCGTGTATCAACTTCAGGTGTTTTTCTAAAAGAAGATAATATTACGGATGAAGTCGTTGAAAAAATTCAGTTGTTGCATAAAATTGCTGAAAAGAGAGAGCAAACGCTAGCACAAATGTCTTTAGCATGGGTATTAAGAGACAATAAAGTCACCTCTGCATTAATTGGGGCAAGTCGTGTGAGCCAAATTGAGGAAAATGTTAAAGCTCTCAATAACCTGACATTTACAGGTGATGAAATTGCAGCGATTGAAGACATTCTTAAAGACCAGTGATTGAAGAAAACAAGTAGAGTGTCCATTTAATATAAAAATTCTCATCTTCACTGTGGTAGTACTTCCCCCCGTAAGTTAGAGTCACCTTCTAACTTACGGGGGGAGTATTTTGTATAGTAACACACATGGAGGAATGAAAGTTGAAATTTGTAATGAAATATAAAATGGAAGGATTAGGATCCAGCTTGACTGCAAAGCAACAAGGCATACGAAGTCACTAATTCCTCATTCTTAACTTCGATTTTATTTGATACACCAATAAACTATTCTACCACTTAACACATAGTCGCTCCTTTTGCGTAGAAGGTAAACCCCCGGGGCAGTAAAAAATCCCCCAAACAATCAGTTCGAGGGAACATAAATCAGCCTTCCATTTTCAGGTAAAAACTGTTAAACCTATTAACACCAAGCTATTTTAACTTTACCAACGCTACACACTCCACATGCCCGGTATGCGGGAACATGTCGACTGGCTGCACTTGCTTTAGCTCGTAGCCGTTTGCCACTAAATGCTTCACATCACGCGCGAGCGTAGCTGGGTTGCAGCTGACGTAGATGATGCGTTCTGGCTTCATCGTCACCATCGTGTCGAGGAGGCTTTCTTCGCAGCCTTTACGCGGTGGATCGACCACGATGACGTCTGGCTGAATGCCCTGTGCCTGCCACCATGGCATGACTTTTTCCGCTTCGCCGACAAAGAAGTCGGCGTTCTCGATATGATTTAGCTTCGCGTTGCGCTTGGCATCCTCAATCGCCTCTGGCACAATCTCCACGCCATATACCTGCTTTGCTTGCTGTGCGAGGAAAAGACTGATCGTACCGATGCCACAGTATGCGTCAATAACCGTTTCTTTCCCTGTCAGATTTGCATATTCTAACGCTTTATCATATAACACCTTCGTCTGCACTGGGTTGACCTGATAAAACGAACGTGCGGAAATCGCAAATTTGACGTCTCCAATATAGTCCGTTATCTCATTTTCGCCCCAAAGAGTCGTGAAAGTATCGCCAAAGATAACGTTTGTGCGTTTTGGATTAACGTTGTGTACAACAGATTTTACATTCGGGAATGCTTCTACAAGCGCGTTCACGAGATTCTTTTTATTCGGTAGCGCCTTGTCCTTCGTGATCAGCACAATCATGAGCTCATCCGTCTCGCGCGCGTGACGGATCACGACGTGGCGCAGCGTGCCTTTGTGAGATTTATCGTCATAGGCGCGGATGCCATACGTCTCGCAAAGCTCCTTCACGAGCCGCACCGCTTTATCACTATCCTCGTGCTGAATCAGGCACTCCTCCATGTCCACGATCTCGTGACTGCGTTCAGCATAAAAGCCTGCAACAATCTGACGGTTTTGCTCGCCGAATGGTACCTGTGATTTATTGCGGTAGCGCCAAGGATCGTCCATGCCGATCGTCTCATACACCGGCACATCCGAGATCCCACCGATGCGCTCAAGCACGTCTCTCACCTGCTTTTGCTTTAACTCAAGCTGTCCCGTGTAGCTAATGTGCTGTAATTGACAGCCTCCACAGCGAGAAAATATAGGGCAAGGTGGCTCCACTCTGGATGGACTTTCCTTCGTTAGCTTTATAATACGACCGAAGCCGTAATTTTTTTTCGTAAGGACTACTTTCACTTCTGCCTCTTCACCTGGCAGGCCGTTTTTAACAAATAGCGGGTAGCCATTAATCTTTGCAACGCCCGCGCCATCGTGGGTAACGTCGTTAAATGTGACGCTTACGGTATCATTTTTTGTTACTGGTGGTTTGCTCATGTTTAGTTCGATCCCTTCCGTTCCATATCATCACGTAATTGTACCACACTCTTTCTATTTAAAAAATCGTCAATCACTGGTATGATAAAGAGCGGAGTGCGTATTTTTAATGAGGTGAATAGAAGTGGCAACGTTAAAACGAAACGACCCGTGCCCATGTGGTAGCGGAAAGAAATATAAGAAGTGTTGTTTAAAGAAATTAGAAGTAAAATCAAAGTTTGATTTAAAGGATACTCGAGACTTTAATGAGCTCATTCCTAAAATATTTGATTTTAGTAAGCAGTATGATGAAACGATTAAACCTGCCTATGAGGAGAAAACAGATGTCTTTGAACGGTTACCTGTCGCAGATGCGAGGGCGTTCTCTCAGCTGTACTTCCACTGGATTTTATTTAATCGCCCCGTTGAGCAAAATGGGGAGACAGTTCTAGCGAGGTTTCTCCAAGAAAATCGTAAGGAATATTCGGCGCCATTCCAAGAATTTTTGGCGGCGTGGGATGATCTTGCGCCACGTATTTTTTACGTGCCGCATTCGGATGCGGAGTATTTAGCGCTTCGCGATGAGTTGTCAGGTAAGGCGCAGACGATCGAGAAGACGCCTGTGTCGCAGGCGATTGAGTCTGGGCAGTATTTGGTGGGTTATTTGTATGCTACGCCAGCTGGTCCTGCGCTTGGTAATGATGCGATTTCGCTTCCTCCTAAGCTTGCGGAGGCGTTTATTGCGGAGTGGCATGCGTTGACGGCGGAGTCCGATGATACGCAGTCGTTCTTGACGGACTATTTTGGTCACGCGCTTCATTTACTGAGTCTATTAGTGATGAATGGCACGGAGCTTGAGCGTGCGGAGCATGACGAGGCAATTTTGGCGCTTGTGCGTGAGAAGCAGGAGCAGGCATTCTTGCCGCTTGCGTTGCAGTGGCGCTCGTTTGTCGCTAAGAAGCGTCCGCGTGTGCAAAAGCCGGAGGCCTATGCCGCAGCTCTTGAGTATTGGGCTGGCAAGCACTTAGATGATAGTCTAGCGCAGTCTCAAAAAGCGTTGGCTGAAAAGTACGCAGTATCGTCGAGCACGATTTCAGCGAAGTACAAGCAGTTGGTTGAGGTTTGAGTTTAATAGGATCTGAGTTTGGGAGAGTCGCGCCGCTTGTGGGTGCGGCTCTTTTTTTGTGGGGTTGGGGTGGATTGGTGGTGCTTGCGGTGATTATCCGGAAATGTTGCTCGATTATCCGTTTTTAGTGTTCCATTATCCGGATAGGGCGCTTCATTATCCGTTTTCGGTGTTCCATTATCCGGATACGCTGCTTCATTATCCGTTTTTCGTGTCCCATTATCCAGATATGCCGCTTCATTATCCGTTTTTCGTGTCCCATTATCCGGATATGCCGCTTCATTATCCGTTTTTCGTGTCCCACTATCCGGATATGCCGCTTCATTATCCGTTTTCGGTATTCCATTATCCGGATATCGACTACTATTTTTCTGTTTTTGGCTTCTCTTACATTGGTTACTTTATATTTTCTGTTCCTTTTTATTAGATGGGTATTTTTGTATAATGAGGGTGGTTTTGAATAGTGGGGGGTTGATTTAATTTGTCTATGTTTATAGCTCTTTTATCTGGAATTAGTGCGATTATGTTGTTCGGAGCCTTCGGCGTTCGCTTTGCTGTTACTCGTCGTTTTCCTAGGCGCATTCTTATTGCGACGCTTAGCTCTTTGTTAATCATGATTTGTTCTTATTGGTATTTTGAGTACATGTTTACCTTTGATTCTATCAGCCGTGGAAATATGGAGGAGGTTACTTGGCCGATTGTTTCTCCAGATGAAACGTATGTAGCCATTGCATACACGGAATCCCTAGGCGGAGCAGCTGGTGCAGTCAGCGTTGTTGTTGAAGTGACAAATTCGTCCGCGGAGGAGACGTCTGTGATATACTACGCGCTCGCTAACTCTCGTGTATCGTTAGATTGGGTCGGTGACCACGTACTTCAAGTGACGAATGAGGATTATTATGACAAAGGCGTCAATAGGAGTGTCACGCTTGATGTTCGGGGTGATATTTACGACGAGCGCGGGCGAGCATGCAAAAGCTATGTAATGAAAGGTAGCTTTGACATGTGCTATCAACACAAAAGAGACGCCAATTAGCGTCTCTCTTAGAGTTTATCTACGTATTGTTTGGCCTCAATCAACGAAAGACCTGTTTCTTCTCGTAATGCCTTAACGGCTTTTACGGAGCTTTGATTTTCTTTAAGCTCCTTAAGCTTTACGTTCAAATCGTGGTCAACCTCTTCTACATGTTGCTCTCTCATCAGTCTGTCGAGTTTGTAGTGTAGATTGCGCACGTCCTCATGTAACGAAGATACCTTCAACGCGATATAAAAGATGGCAAGTAATGCAGCAGTCGATAAAATTGTCGCCATGGTGCATGCCTCCCTCAATCTATAGGTTATTTTTGGTAAATTGTATCATCTTATTTTATGAAGTTCAAATTTAACTTAAAGCCATATAAACAAAAAACGAACGCCTACATAGACGTCCGTTCTCCCTATTTTCTCCCCAGGAAGGGCTAATTAGCTCCCATATCTGCTAGTGCTTGGGCGGCGTATTGGTCGATGATGAGCACGTTGGCATAGCCTCCGTGCAGGGCGCCTAGAATGCCCTCGACTTTGGTTAAGCCGCCGACAACGAGGATGCTGTGATCGATATCGCGCAGGGACTCGAGCTCGATTCCGATCGTGCGGTCGTTAATATCGGCATCGCAAATGTCTCCGTCGATTGTGATCATGCGCGAGCAAATGTCTCCGACTGCCTGACGACTTTTGAGCACATGTTTATCTTCTTCGGTATAATAATTTGCCTTAACCAGTGCAGAATCCTCGTGGCGTTCGCCTACGGTTAGGAGCGCGATTGTTGCCTTTTTGCCTAGCTCGAGCACGTGCCGGATGTGTCGGTCAGAAACGATTGCCTGCTTCACGACGAGATGATCGACTACGGCTGGTAGTGGTAAAAAGTATGGCGATGTATGAAAGGCATTGCCGAGAAAATGAAGAATTTCGGCTGCGTACGTGTTTGTCTCCGAGTAGCTGACGCCTCCATTGAGCTGCGTTACCGTGACGTTGTGGATGCTTTTCGGTTGCATGTGTCGAGCCACTTCGTAAAGCGTTGTCCCCCACGTCGTCCCGATGATATCGCCATCCTTCACGATTCCATGTAAGTACTCCGCAGCTTTGCGGCCTAGCTCTTCCTTAATCACCTGGTTCTCGTTGACCGGCGCATCTGCGATAATGCATTCCTTCAGTCCGAATCGAGCTTTGATGACATCGGCGAGCTCCGCCACTCCTTCATCTGGATCAACGATCGTTATCTTTACGATCCCCTTCTCCTTTGCCGCATGTAACAGCCGCGACACTGATGGTCGTGATATGCCTAGTTCCTTGGCGATCGTTTGCTGGCTATAATCTAACTGGTAGTACATTTTTGCGACTTTAACAACGCGCGAGAGCTTGTCCTTTGTCATGGTGAATCGCCCCTACTAATAAACTTATGTAAACTCTTTAATGAACTATTTTTCATAATTACACCCATTATTTCACATTATTTGAGGAAAATCAAGTGAATGTGAGGAGCTTGAGTGCGTTATTCTAGTATGGTTAACGCTTACACTCAGTTTAATGAAAAAAACGCTTATGAGCAATATAATTGAACGAATCAATTACATTCTCATAAACGTTTTTTCACGCGCGAATTTTCCGACATAGGAAGAAACCGCTTACAGATGCAACGACAGCAAATAATGTTAAATAGGCAACATAAAATCCTGCTGTATGTGCAGCATTTCCAACAACCATCTGATCCATTAAGATGAGTGCCACCAGAGCTAAAACTGGTACAGCAATCACCCAATAAAGTAGCGCTTGTCTATTTGTCATGGTATAGGCACCTCCTTTGATGCTAGTGTACCATAACAGATTGGGATGGTTGAATAGGAAAAAAGGTGGGTAAATGAGAGCGGTTACGTGTATGCACCAATTCACCCATCCAATGCATCAAACATAAAAGCCGTGGCATCACTTATCTCCGACGTTTAAATCACCTTCAGAAATCACCGTTCTCTCCTCCGTTTGCACAACAGGTACTATTTGTTTTTATTTCAACTTCCACAAAAAAAACAGAGACCAACTATAAAAGTCAGTCCCTGCTCCGTAATGATCTATCCCTATTAATAGCTGTCTGTTGATGTTTCGCCTTGGACGATTTGTACGCCTGCGCTTGCGCCGATACGTGTTGCGCCTGCTTCGATCATTGCTTGTGCGTCAGCTAGGCTACGTACGCCGCCTGATGCTTTCACGCCAGCTTGGTCGCCAACTGTTTCGCGCATGAGCTTGACATCTTCAACCGTTGCTGCGCCGAACGAAAATCCTGTAGAAGTCTTTACGAAGTCTAGACCTACTTTTACAGCAATTTCACAAGCCGTTACTTTTTCCTGATCTGTTAATAGACAAGTTTCTAAAATAACCTTTGTTAACGCTTTGCCTTGAGCAGCTTCTTGAACAGCGCGCATATCGCGCTCGACTAGCTCTAGGTTACCGTCCTTTAGTGCACCAATATTTAAAACCATATCTACTTCTGTAGCACCGTTTTCGATCGCATTTGTTGTTTCGAATGCTTTCACTTCTGGAGTGTTAGCTCCGAGTGGGAAGCCGATTACCGTACAAACGTCTACGCCACTTCCTTGAAGGCGTTCAGCTGCAAGCTTCACATGTGTTGGATTTACACATACCGATGCAAACTGGAATTCTTTCGCTTCGTTACAAAGCTTTTCGATTTGTTCTACCGATGTTTCTGCTTTTAACTGTGTGTGGTCGATCATTTGTGCAATTGCCATACAATCATCTCCTTAAAGTTGGGTGTTAAATAAAGAACATTCCTGCGATCGCTGCGTTTAAGAGCGAAGCGAGCATCCCCGCTGCAACAGCTCGAATACCTAGCTGTGCAATATCCTGACGGCGATTTGGTGCAAGCTTTCCTAGTCCTCCTAAAAGTATACCTAGAGAGGATACGTTTGCGAAGCCACAAAGTGCAAATGTAATAATTAATGCCGTTTTCTCACTTAGATCTCCAATGACTGGAGCGAAGTTAGAGTACGCAACAAACTCGTTTAAAATAAGCTTTTGTCCGATAAAGGAACCAGCTTGAACAGCTTCTCCCCACGGTACACCAATTGCAAAGGCAAGTGGCGCAAAGATAAAGCCAAATATATTTTCTAACGTAAAGCCAGAAAGCGTGAAATCAATGCCAGGAATAAAATCAACTAAACCATTTACTCCAGATTGAACGGCACCGAGAATTCCATTAAGTAACGCAATAATTGCAATAAACGCAAGGAGCATTGCTGCGATATTTAGTGCGAGCGTCATACCAGTTGAGGCACCACGTGCAGCTGCGTCGATCACGTTAAACGACTCTTTGTCGTCCTCCATCTCAATATCGAGCTTATCAGACGTTTTATCATGCTCTGTTTCAGGTAGCATCAGCTTGGCCATGACAAGTCCTGACGGAGCGGCCATAAAGCTTGCTGCGAGTAAGTATTCAAGCGGAACGCCAAGTAGCGAGTAGCCGATCAAAACGGAACCTGCTACGGATGCCAGACCACCAGTCATAACGGCAAACAACTCGGAGCGCGTCATGTGATTTAAGAACGGTTTAACGACAAGCGGTGCTTCCGTTTGTCCGACAAAAATGTTAGCGGCAGCTGACAACGACTCTGTGCGGCTTGTGCCTAAAAGTTTTGCTAAAGCTCCACCAATTAATCGAACAATCCACTGCATAATTCCTAAGTAGTATAAAACTGAAATTAAAGAAGAGAAGAAAATAACAACGGTTAATACTTGAAAGGCGAAGACCATACCAATGCCTTCTGCTTCAAAAAGTCCGCCGAAGAGGAAGTTGATCCCTTCGTCTGTAAATCCAACAATGCTATTTACAACATTCGTAAGCCCTTGCAAAGCTGCTCGTCCGACATCAGATACTAGTACTAAAAAGGCAAACGTGATTTGTAATGCTAAACCTGCTAAAATAGTTCGTGGCTTAATTGCCTTCCGATCTGTAGATAACAGGATACCGATACCAACTACAATCGCGATCCCCATTAATCCCCACAAAATATTCATGATTAACACTCCTTGCGTTAATATAACGCTTTCTTTTTTACTTTCATGCGTGTTCCCACGACTTACTATAGCAACAACTTAAACATTTGTAAACTTTTTAATTAGCATAATTTCATATTTGAGAAACCTCCTTTGAGCCTCTGCATCGGGACTGATTTCGTAGCTTTTATCTAATTATTTCCTTCCCTTTTTTAGCCAGGATAGTCACAGTAAGCAAAAGTTTCGACACTATTTTCTGAAAAAAGAGGTGGTGGGTCGAATGATGCATTTTAGTAGTTGATTGTTGTTGGGATTGGTTTACAATGAAAGATAGAAGGGTAAACGAATGGCAAACCAGTTATTACGGAGGGAGTGCAAGTGAATGCCGCTAACAAAGGACCAGGAAAAACGAAAAATTCCCTCAAAAACGCGAGGCGACGAAAAACGTCACGATGAAAATGAACGTTTTGAGCAGCTTTTGGACAAGCTAGAGGAGATCACCACAAAAGGTCGATTGAAGGACATGGCCTTCAACTTTACCGATACGAAGCAGATCATTAAGTCCAACTTCATCGCTGGTATGGCGCGAGGTGTAGGACTAACATTAGGGACTGCTGTGTTTTTGGCGATTTTCGCACTTATCATAGCGCAAGTTGTTAATCTCCCGATGATCGGAGAATGGATTGCAGGCCTTGTGGATGAGGTCAACCGTTACCAACAATAATTAGACGAGGTGATACATATGGATTGGTTAGGAATTGGAGTTTTAGTCATCGCAATCGCACTACTTTTAGCTGTCATCTTTTTACGCCCGGTGTTTGTTAACTTAGCAAAAACGCTGGATAACACGGCCGAGACCGTGAGCACATTAAATAAGAGCTTAGGCGAAATTACAAGTGAGACAACGGTTATTTTGTATAACACAAACGAAACACTTGTGGATGTTAATGATAAAATCGCAAAGCTCAATCCACTATTTACGATCATTCATGATACTGGTCAAGCCGCTCATAGTTTAACTTCTTCATTAGCGCACTACACAGCGAATCGCGCTAGCAAAGCTGACGCTGGTACAGATTACGTAGACGCGAAAAACTTCGAAGGCATCATGCGCGGAGCAGCCTTCGTTTACTATTTACGTAATGCGAAAAAAGAATACGATGCAAAGAAAAATCTTGGTTCAGGCATTTAATCATGTAAAAAGGATTCCGACTCTGTTCGGAATCCTTTTTTATGTGGTTTAAGTTTTTTACGTTGTTTCTGTCTAATTAGTGTGCTGTATTTGTGTGAAATCTCTTTTGAATCCAGTCGCGCCCAAGCACATGCACGCGTAGGTAAGGGATGATATAGCGGTCCCCGCCGAATCGCCCTGCGTTCGCACCCGCCGCTAGGATGAAAATGGTGAGTAGCACTAACAGTGGATTCGTGCTTATTGTTCCTGCAAACAGGAATGCGAAGTTCATCGTAATTCCAAAGAATGCAGCTGCCGTTGTGAATATCCCTAAAATCAAGCCAAGCCCTACTAGTAACTCTCCCCAAGCAACCATGAAGCTGAATATACCAGCGTTCGGTAACGCGATGCTCTCAATAAATGCGTGATACGTCGGATACTGTGTCATCACCGCTTCGTTTGCGACCGTTCCTGCCAAGTACCCACTTGCATCAAATCCACCCGTTACTTTTCCAAAACCAGCTGTGAGCCACGCCCACCCTACATACAATCGGATAAATAATAATACCCCTGCGACAATACGGTTGTTGCGTAAAATGTTCATAAACATGATCCATTCCTCCTTATTATTTTTAGATTGTTTTTATGTAGAAAAGCCGTTCATGTGCTTGGGAATCGTGACCAGCTCTTCTATAGTTCTAGTATAGTATAGTTTGTGAAGTAGTGAACAAAGTAGCTGTGTCTATTTTGTGAAACATTGAGCAAATAGGTAAATGCGTATAAGAAATGGTTTTTGATTGGTGGTTGCTTAGGTTAAATGGTAGGTGTTTGAGGGGGAACGGTCGTTAGTGGAGAGGAATATTTTGGGGCGTTGTGATTACTGTAGGCGGTTTTGTGATAACTGAAGTGGATTTTGTGATAACTGCTCCTCATTTCCGGATAACTGAGCTTGGTTCTGTGATAACTGCTCCACGTTTCCGGATAACTGAACCTGATTTTGTGATAACTGCTCCTCATTTCCGGATAACTGAGCTTGGTTCTGTGATAACTGGACCTCTTTTCCAGATAACTGAACCTGGTTCTGTGATAACTGCTCCTCATTTCCGGATAACTGAACCTGGTTCTGTGATAACTGCTCCTCATTTCCGGATAACTGAACTTGGTTCTGTGATAACTGCTCCTCATTTCCGGATAACTGAGCTTGGTTCTGTGATAACTGGACCTCTTTTCCGGATAACTGAACCTGGTTCTGTGATAACTGCTCCACGTTTCCGGATAACTGAGCTTGGTTCTGTGATAACTGCTCCTCATTTCCGGATAACTGAGCTTATTCCACGTGTTTAACTCTATTAAAAAAGGCTAATCCCGTTACTTAGTCAGCTACTTATTATAAATTCAGTTAAACCAACCTTCAATTGCCCAACTGCCAGCCGTAAAAACCAGACAGTATAAAACTATTACAATTTGTCATAACTTCTTGCCACATTGTCATAACCGTCCCCCATTTTGTCATAACCTATCGCCACATTGTCATAACTGCCCTCCATTCTGTCATAACCTCCTGCCAAAATGTCATAACCTCTCACCATTTTTTCATTACCATCCCCACACCGCCATTACCACCCCACCAATCCTGATAACCGCACCCCACCTTCGTTTCCTCCACGCAAAAAAACAGCCCTCGCATCGACGAAGGCTGCGTAAAACATAATCAAACGAGATCCCGCTTTTGGAAGAGCGTAAACGCCGCTGCAAAAATAACGGCTGAATACACTCCGAGGATAGCAATGGAGAAAGCAAGCGTAGCTCCTGGTACAATCTCATCCATCGACACATAGCTGTGAAGACTCATGTGCGGGAATACGATGTAACGATACCACGCGTAATCGCCTAGTAACATCGAGAATGCTTGACTCATACTTGCACCGAATAATAAAAAGATACCGATTCCGACCGCTAATGTCTGACTCTTAAAGAGAATCGAAATCGAGAAAGAAAAGATGATAAATACAAGCAAATTTAACGAGTACAGCCCAAGCTGCATAAGAATCGATTCGCCGATTGTGCTACCATCCGCAAGACCACCGCCCATACCCATGCCAAAGAGATCATTTGCAGGAGCACTAGCATCACCTACACCATATAACAAAGCGCTCGTCACGAATATCGTCGCGACCATCGAGACAAGTAACACGATAGCAAACGCAACCGTCGTTACAAATTTAGAAGCAAGGATCTTCCACCTCGAGAATGGACGAATGAGTAAATGCTTCATCGTTCCCTGATCCATCTCAGAGGAGACAATCGAGCTTGCCACGACTACACTAAACAGCGTAATGACAGAGGCTATGACGAGCACAACATCATTTAAAACCGTAAACGCCGAAAGCTCCATCCCTAAGTCGATTTGCGCTACGACAAATTGATACCCAGGGACAACGGCAATACTTCCAACAATAATCAAGATAAAAAACACCCACGTTTGCTTCTTTGCCCAAAGCTTAATCCATTCGTTTTGTACTAAATTCATTGTGCTGACCCCCCTGCCGTTTTTTCAGCCGTCAAGGCAAGGAAGCGATCCTCAAGCGACTCCTTCTGAGACTGGAGCCCAAAAATCCGCACACCCTTACCAACTAAAAACTCATTCAGCTTTGGAATGCTGTCGTAAGGTAAACTCACCGTCAGCATCGCCTTCTCTGCACGCACCAGCTCCGCAACCTCAAGCTCCTCAATCGCCGCCACCGCAAGCTTCTGCTGCTCCTGACTGATCTGGATAGAAACATGGGTAGACACTTCCTCCACCGATTGATCGGACAAAACAGTGGAGTCAATAAGCTTACCGTGCTCGACGACAATAAATCGGTCACACATGAGTTGCATCTCTGACAGCAGGTGAGACGAGACAAGGACAGCCGTCCCTTCGTTTGCCATTTCTCGAAGATAATCACGAAGCTCACGAATACCTTTAGGATCAAGACCATTCGTCGGTTCATCTAATATTAATAGAGATGGCTTATGTAAAATGGCCTGTGCCACACCTAGTCGTTGCTTCATTCCGAGACTGTACTTTCTTACCTTATCCTTGATTGCATTTTCCAATTTTACGAGCGCCACCACTTCATCTATACGCTCCTTCGTGATCGTCTCACGCGAGAGTCTCGCATACTGCTGCAGATTTTTGTAGCCGCTCATAAAATCATAAAAGGATGGATTTTCGACGATCGCTCCGATCTCTTCGCGACACGCCTCTGGATCGCGGTCTGCATCCTGTCCATTTATAATGACCGAACCATTCGTTTTATTAATTAATCCACCAATCATACGGATAATCGTTGTCTTACCGGCACCGTTCGGTCCGAGTAGGCCAACGATTTCTCCCTTGTTCACTTCAAAAGAAACGTCATCCACAATTTTTTTCATTCCTGAAACTCGTTTTGTCAGTTCTTTTACTTGTAATACTGGTTTCTCCACGTTGCCTCGCCTCCCTTATACATATAGCTACGACTGAGTGATCCAATAGGATTCATTTTTCCAAAAAAAGGCGAAAGTTTGTATGAAAGATTAGCTAACACGAATTGCATATAATAGTAGGAGCTCCCTTATAATGGGGGAGCAATCTATTTATTTTAGTAAAGGAGTGAGCGATGTTGACTGATCATATCCGTACGGTCGAGCAGCTACGGTCCGTCATTAACGGGAAGGAAAGCTCTATGCTAAGGCTTGCATGCAAGACAGGCTACTCGTACAAAACGATCTTTAACGTTGTTTACGGACCAGAGGAATCCTACGATGCAGCAACCATTGAAGCACTGTCCACCGCCATGTCCGAACAAGCAGGCATGTTGATTAAAAAGTGACCGCATCTCGTTAGTCAGTCACAACAAGCACCTCCACCCTCTCTGAATATGAAAAGAGAGGGGAGGTGCTTTTTTGGTTTGCCGTGCGTAGCACATCCAAAACAAAAAGCCCCTACATCTGTCGAGGCTTCTACTCATTCCTAATATAGTTCTTGAAACAGATTTAGCTTTTTATCTGGTACGATCATATCAATATGATTGTGAAGACAGACAAACTCCTGGTCAAGTGCACCTCCATTTTCTCCATCAAGGTTAAGCATTAATTCGCTCTTCGCCTTAATTTTAATGCGATTTGCTTGTGCATAAATGACGTTATCGTCCTTTAAATGCTCACCGCGCATAGCTGCACCTGTTAGACGCACGACATCTGCTAAATTTGTTTTCTTCAAAATGATCAAATCAAAAAGACCATCGTTTAAATAGGCATCTGGAGCAAGCTTCTCGAAGCCACCCACCGAATTTGTATTGGATACTAAAAACAGCATCACTTCTCCCTCAAACCACTTACCATCATATTCGATCGTGACGTCAGTTGGCTTAATACGAGGTAGCTTCTCAAAGCCTTTCACGTAATACGCGATTTGCCCCATCATTGTTTTAAGCTTGCTTGGGACTTCGTAGGTAAGCTCCGTGAGAGTACCAGCTCCAGCTATATTTATAAAGTACTTAGGACCAACTTTGCCGACATCCACGGCGCGAATTTGACCCTGTACAAGAGTTTGCACTGCCTCTTCAATGTTTTTTGGAATATGTAGCGCTCGTGCAAAATCATTTGTCGTACCTCCAGGTAGCAGTCCTAGTAGTGGACGATTCTCCTGTTCTGCCATACCATTTACAACCTCATGAATCGTACCGTCTCCTCCGGCTGCAATAATTAAATCAAAGCCTCGCTCACAAGCAAGAGCAGCTGCATTTTTGGCACAGTCCGGTCCCGTTGTTGCGTGCGCAGACGCTTCATAGCCAGCCTTTTCTAACGTCTCTAAAATAAGTGGCAAATGCTTTTTAACATGCTCTCGTCCTGAGGACGGATTGTAAATTAGTCGGGCTTTTTTCATTGTTAACATCCTCCAACGTTTTCCATAATCGCCTGTTTAGTATACCACGTCTTTTGTCCTGAGAGAATTATCTTGACCATTAGACACATGAAAGCGGTCCTTTGTTTAACATATGTTAACAAAGGACCGCTATTCTATCCAATCATCTAACATGCAGGTAAGATTCCCTCCTTAAAAAAGATTTTGTGGTAAAAAGCACGCTCTTATCGCAAAACCCCTTTCATCGGATCGTCGCAGTGTGTCTGCGTAGAATTAAAGATACACCATTATCTTTGTATTGTAAATATTCAGATATTAATATTATGAACGAATTATGACTATTTTGCTCTCTCAAGCTCTTGTATTCTAGGTCTTTCGGCGATTTTTATTTTTTTTCGAAAATTCGAATTGTCTCACCTAAGGTCATCTTGTAAAATGAACTTGTAAAACGTAATCAACAAGTAAGGAGAGGATCATGATGTCATCGACTAAACAACGCCTTGCTCTCATCATGATGCTGTCTATGACGGTAATTTGTCTATTCTTTGTAGGCCTTAATGAAAGCAGCATTCAAGACGCTACGGAGCTTTGCCGTGAAGCCGGAGGAACCCCCCTTGTCTCACGAGAACTCTTCGTCGTAAACTGGAGCTTCCGGTGTGATGGAGCTTAAATCGTACATATAGAAAAGAGGGCTGGATGTTAAATCCAGCCCTCTTTTTGATAGTTGGGTTTTATTCACATTAATTTTTGGTTTGTATTAAACCAAGTTAATTTTAGTGCGCATATCTACTGCTTGAATGCGCGAGCTTTAACCCTCATCGCATGAAATTAGCTCCTCATTGCGTAAATCTCTCCACACATTGCGTACCTCTTTTAAAAACGCGCACATTTCTCGTCCAATCGCGCGAGTTTTCATTCCCATTGCGTGAATCCAGTACTTTATTGCGCGTATTTCTCCATACACTGCGTATCTCTTTTTAAAACGCGCACATTTCCCGTCCAATCGCGCGAGTTTACATCCCCATCGCGTATATCTCGTACCTCACTGCGCGAATTTCTCCATACACTGCGTATCTTTTTTTAAAACGCGCACATTTCCCGTCCAATCGCGCGAGTTTTCATTCCCATTGCGTGAATCCTGTACTCCATTGCGCGTATTTCTCCATACACTGCGTATCTCTTTTTAAACCGCGCACATTTCCCGTCCAATCGCGCGAGTTTAATTCCCCATCGCGTGAATCTAGCTCTTCATTGCGCGAATTTCTCCACAACTATCTCAATCGTTCCTTCACCACTACCAATTCCCCTACAAACCTTACTCTTCCACAACCTGCACACGCGGTTCCTTATATTTTCTCACCGAACGGGCTAGTTGAACATACGCATAGCGTGCGAGCATGATGATAGCTAGCGTGAATACTCCTAATCCGACGTTAGAAAAGAACACGTCACTCATAACGTTTGTCATTGTCACGATATAAAGCGCGAATGCAGTCACGTGAATAAGCGTGATCAAGTAAGGATACATGATCCGTAAAGGACGTCGCTGTACTCGGACGAGTTTGAGCCAATCAATCAGTTGAACCGGAATGATCCATAGTACAACCGCTGCCGAGAACGCTAAAAGAGCCGTCCATGATTCTATAATAACTTCTGCACCCATAATGGCCGAAGTCGTTTGTACAAGTAATGCGATAACACCTGTTATTGCTACTAACACTGCTACTGTCAGCAGTAAAAATCTCGTTAAAAATGACATTCCGTGCCTCCTCACTTACACACGAGTTTGATTATAACAAGCCTCACGATCCTAGTAAAACCGCCTGATCGCGACTATTACATGGCTAACTACGGCTATCCCCGTTCGTCGTGGCTATGTGTAGTTACTCACAAACATGCTCCTAAATACTCCGCTTTAAACACTAACTCAGTAAATACTCGTTAAACTCTTACAGATATTGCAAGAAAACACCGAATATTCTATACTTACAGGAGACTTATTTACATATATAGGGGGAATCACGCATGCAGCACGAGCAGTATTTACACGGCATTCAACAGGAAATTGGGAAGCGACTTGTCGGTCGAAACGACACAATTGAACTCTTATGGATCAGCATATTAGCAAAAGGCCATGTCCTTTTAGACGATCTACCAGGGACAGGTAAATCCGAGCTCGCTAAATTATTAGCTACCGTCCTCGGCGCAGAATTTGGACGCGTCCAAGGCACCTCTGACGTCACACCATCAGACGTCACCGGCTTTTATTATTACAATCAGCAAACAACAACGTTCGACTTTAGAAAAGGACCAATCTTTAACTCTGTCCTGCTATTTGACGAGATCAATCGCGCCTCTCCAAGAGCTCAGGCCGGACTACTCGAGGCTATGGCCGAGCGCCAGGTTACCATCGATGGACACACCATGCCTTTGCCTGAGACCTTCTTTGTCCTAGCAACACAAAATCCCGTTGACCAAAACCAAGGCACCTTCGCCTTACCTCACGCTCAATTAGACCGCTTTTTGATGAAACTCTCGTTGGAGGAGCTTTCAGAAGACCATAAACGCGACATTTTACGTCAAAGCAGACAACCCGAGGAGCCAGTTAAAGCCGTTCTCACACTAGCTGAACTTCAAAAGCTACAGGAAGAAGTGACCCGCGTTTCGGTCAGTGAAGAAATCGATACATACTTACTCGCTATTTTAGCAAGCTTGAAGGAGCAAGAAGAGACAGCTCACGACGTTGGACCACGAGCCGCACTAGCTCTACTTCGAGCTGCTCAGGCACGTGCCGCTGTGCACGGCAGAAGCTATGTACTCCCTGAAGACGTCTTTCTCCTAGCAGAGCACGTGCTGGCTCACCGCATTCAGCTCCAAGGGCGACTCACGTCAAACCAAAAGGACGTGGTGGAGCGTGCAAAAAACAGCGTCCCAATTACCATCAACTAGTTATTCACTCGATCAGTCGCAGCCTGAGCTCCTAGTAACACCGATTGGCAAAGCCTTTGGTATTATTGGTGCCATTATGCTCTTACTAGGTATTCTCATGCTCGATTTTTATGTGACGCTAGCAAGCCTTATAATCCTTTTTTATATGGTCGTGTCCAAAATTTTCCTATATTACGCAATTAAGCACACGAGCTTTTTTGCACAATCCACCGAGGTAGATATGCTACGAGGAGAGAGTGCCGTCTTATCATTTAGACTTCGCAACGCAAGCTACTTCTCCTTTCATATTCGAGAGATCGACGTTCTCCTCTCTACTGGTAAAGAGAGCGTCGCGCTATCAAAGCTCAAGCACGACGTGACGATGCACGCTAGGAAGCAAGCGAACTGGAAGCTGCCGATTACTGGTCTTGAGCGTGGTCATACGTATATCGTCGGTCAAGAGATCAAGGTTGAGTCGATCGGCGGTTTGTATGCATCAAAGCCAACCATTCATTTATCACCGGCGATTCCCGTCTACATTTTTCCTAGACACAGCCCTCTCGTTGTTTCTCAAAATACGAGTAAAGCCGCGGCGGAGGTTAGGGCCTATGATCCGTTTGAGGAGAAGGTGATGACGAAGGATTATGAGAACGGCGATGCCATTAAGGATATCTTTTGGAAAGAGCTTGCCGCGAAAAATCGCCTTGTGGTTAGGAAGCCACCTCCGACTGAAGCTCCAATCGCGACGCTTGTGTTGAGTCTTCATAACGAGACGAGCCCAAGTGGCTGGTCGAATATAGCCGAAGACTTGATCGAGGAGACTGCGAGCATTGCCCACACCTGGACGCAAGCTGGCAAGGTGTTTGAGGTGTATATCAATGATGATGCTGGTCGATACCGCTACGTTCACATTCCACCAAACGCTGGCAATCGTCATTTTACTGAGATCATGCGCGCACTCGCTCATTTGCGCTTCGGTAGTCGGCTTTATTCCGTGCGATTGCTTTTGGAAGAGCTACCTCACGATCGCGCTATTACTGTCATTGGGCACGTCCCTACCTCGGTGACGAAAGGTGGGAAGCGCTATGCGTAAACTATGGATCATCCTACTAATCACGTGGTCTGTTATCCTTGTCATCACACAGCCTCTTTTTGGAGCCATTGTCGGCATCATCTTTTTAGCGATTTCCATGATCCGCCCTATTTATTTAACTATCCCGATCTTCTCGTTAGGTGGCCTGCTCTTTTTAGCCATCCCAACGCTACTTCTCGGGGTTGTAGCAGGACCACTCGCCTGGCTTACAGTATCGTGCGTCCTTCTCATTAGCTATATCATCACCGTCCCAACAAGCTATATCCGCTCTGTCCTCCCTGCTTTCCTTTTAAGCGTTGGGACAGCAGCACTATTCGGCGTCCTAACACTCAGCACGCTCTCTTTCATCCCCTTCCTATCTCCACTAATCGGTAGTCTGGGAGAAACCATGTCAGAGCCTCTGCTAGATGATATGGTTGGCTTCTTATCGACTGAGCTCGAAGTTATCGAAGAAGAAGCGGAACCTGTAGAAGAGTTAGCTGAGCCAACGCCCGCTCCAGTAGGGCAATCACTCACACGAGAAATAGCCCCTTACGCTATTATTGTGCTTGTCTTAGTTATTGGCGCTACGCTATGGCTTCAGCTGAAATATTTAAAGAAGCGCTCCTTAGATGCGTACAGAGACCCTTCCGCCGAGGCGATTATTATTGAAGAAGCACCTTTAGAGAGGGTCGTTTCGCCACGTAAGAAAAAAGCCCAGACTCGACATATGAGAAAGGGAAGAAAATTGGAACAGCTACTCGCAAAGCACGGCTACGAGCGCCCTGAAGCGATGCCCCCATCCTACTGGGTCAAGGAGCTACCCGAGCATTTAGACGACGTCAAACGCGTTTATCACACATTAGACAAAGTCCGCTATAGCAACACCCCACTAACGAGCGAGGAACAAAAAGCCTTAGATGATGCCTATAAAAACGCTCTTAATAAACTTAAACAGAGTAGCTAAGCTACTCTGTTTAAGGGTGCGTTCATGTTATAGAATAGTGAATGCGCGTAACTTCTTCAACATATTGCCGAAGTACGCTCCGTTATTTTGTCGTTTGTTCATCTTCTCCTGTATTTTGAGGAAATGTGTTCACGTTCTCCAATAATGTGTTTAACTTCTTCTTCATTTCAGCAAAGTGTGTTCAACTTCTCCAATAATGAGTCCAACTTCAGCTACAGCGTCTGCTACTCATACACAGTCCACCACCAGTGGACACATCCATTGCCCAACTGCCACTTATCAAGACCATCCACGCGGCGGTAGCACATAGCAACTTCGCTTTTTTATCTAATAAGGATAACTTCACCTCGTGAACGGTTTACCTACCCCAACGAACGGATAACCTCAACATTTCTCATCGATCAAAACCTCCCCCAAACAAAAAAAGATCAGGCCACGTAGCCTGATCCCATCTTTTCAATCCCTTCCCTTACAGAAAGGGAGAAAGTCACCTATAAATGTAAAGCGCCTCTCGGTTCCCCGGAGCGTTTGGTGGCGACTCGAGGAGGGCTCTTTCGCGCAACGAAAATCCTTTCTGGCGCTCTTCAAGCGCCAGAAATAGTTGAGTAAGCTCCTCCTGAAAGCGTCCGCCAAAAAGCGTAGGGGAACCGAGAGGTTCCGCCCTTGACCTTAATCTCTTGATCTTACGCATTTGACCTTCCGCCCTTGACCTTCCGAACTTACCTCTTCTGAATCTCTTCCATCAACAGCTGATTCACAACCTGCGGATTCGCCTTCCCCTTCGACGCCTTCATCACCTGACCAACGAAGAACCCAATTGCCTTGTCCTTCCCGTTCTTGTAATCTTCAATCGACTGAGGGCTTCCGTCAAGCGCCTCGTTTACCATATCGCGAATTGCACCCTCGTCGCTAATTTGCACGAGACCTTTATCCTTCACGATTTGCTCCGCGTCTCCGCCGTTTTCAACAAGCTCTTTAAACACTTTTTTCGCAATCTTAGAAGAGATCGTCCCCTTCTCAATCAGCTTGATCATGCCAACAAGCGCTTCAGGAGTCATCGGAATCTCCGTGATTTCCTTGCCCTCTTGATTCAAGTACGCACTCACTTCACCCATAAGCCAGTTAGAAACCTGCTTCGCTGGGCCGTCCGCTTCAATCGCGCGCTCGAAGTAATCGCTCATCGCTTTTTGCGCAGTCAATACGGCTGCGTCGTACTCAGGAAGCTTATAGTGACTCACATAGCGCTTCTTACGAGCATCAGGAAGCTCTGGAATCTCTGCTTGTAAACGATCCTTCCAATCCTGCTCAATGTAAATGTTCATTAAGTCTGGATCTGGGAAGTAACGATAGTCGTCAGAGCCTTCCTTCACACGCATTAAAATCGTCTTCTTCGCGCTATCATCCCAACGACGTGTTTCTTGACCGATTGTTCCGCCACCAGTCAGCACTTCTTCTTGGCGCTTCTCTTCGTGCTCAAGACCCTTTTGCACGTGCTGGAACGAGTTTAAGTTTTTAAGCTCCGTCTTCGTACCAAATTCCTTCTGTCCCTTTGGACGAATCGAAATGTTGGCATCACAGCGTAACGAACCTTCCTCCATCTTACAGTCAGATACCTCTGTATACTGGATGATGGCCTTTAGCTTTTCTAAATACGCATACGCCTCTTCAGGTGTACGGATGTCTGGCTCTGATACGATCTCAACGAGTGGCGTACCTACGCGGTTGTAGTCGACAAGAGAATAGCCTTCTCCATCTGCGTGAGTCAGCTTACCAGCATCTTCCTCTAGGTGAAGACGTGTAATACCAATGCGCTTCTTCTCGCCACCAACCTCAATATCAATATAGCCATTCTCCCCTACCGGACGGTCAAATTGAGAAATTTGATACGCCTTTGGGTTGTCCGGATAAAAATAGTTTTTACGATCAAACTTTGTCATGTCCGCTACTTCACAGTTAAGCGCTAAAGACGCCTTAATCGCAAATTCTAGCGCCTGCTTATTTAATACCGGCAGGACACCAGGATGCCCTAAACAAATAGGACATGTATGTGTATTTGGTGGTGCACCAAACTCTGTGGAACAGCCACAAAAGATTTTTGACTTCGTTTTTAATTCGACGTGGACTTCAAGTCCGATGACCGTTTCATAGCTCATGCTGTTGTTCCTCCCAGATTTGGCGTTTGTTTATGGTGATCTGTTGCTTGCTCAAAGGCGTGTGCAACGCGGTATACCATTTGCTCATCAAAGTGACGACCAATGATCTGAAGACCAACTGGTAGTCCATCAACAAGCCCACACGGCACGCTAATTGCTGGCACACCTGCAAGGTTAACTGGGATTGTTAAAATATCGTTTGCATACATTGTCAACGGATCGTCTAGATTTTCGCCAATCTTAAAGGCAGTAGTTGGAGCAGTAGGACCAATCAGCACATCGTACTGGATAAACAGATCCTCAAAATCCTGCTTAATCAGCGTACGAACGCGCTGCGCCTTTTTATAGTAGGCATCGTAATAGCCCGTGCTGAGCGCGAATGTTCCAAGCATGATACGACGCTTCACCTCTTCACCAAAGCCATCCGTACGGGATTTACGGTACGTCTCGATGAGGTTATCATCTTCTTTACGCACGCCGTAACGAATTCCGTCAAAACGAGCTAGGTTCGCAGACGCCTCCGAGGATGCGAGTAGATAGTACGTGGCAAGCGCATATTTAGAGTGCGGAAGTGACACTTCCTCATACGTTGCGCCAAGCTCCACTAACTTATCTAAAGCCTCTTGAATCTTTTCGCGAACGCCTTCACTAACACCGTCGCTCAAGTACTCTTTCGGCACACCAATTTTAAGACCTTTTACGTCACCCGTTAACGCATGTAAATATTTTGGTACATCCACGTTAGCAGAAGTCGAGTCACGGTTATCATGACCAGCAAGCTCCTGTAGTAAAAACGCATTGTCTTCCACTGAACGTGTAATCGGGCCAATTTGGTCTAATGACGATGCAAACGCAACAAGTCCAAATCGAGACACACGACCGTACGTCGGCTTTAATCCAACGACGCCACAGTACGCCGCAGGCTGACGAATAGATCCACCAGTATCGGATCCAAGCGTAAACGGTACTTCGCCAGCTGCAACAGCAGCAGCAGAGCCACCGCTAGATCCGCCTGGTACGCGTGAAAAGTCCCATGGGTTCTTCACCGTTTTAAAGCTAGAATTTTCGTTCGACGACCCCATCGCAAACTCATCCATGTTTACTTTCCCGACAGTAATCGTTTCAGCCTCTACAAGCTTCTCCACAACCGTCGCATCATGCATCGGAATAAAGTTTGCTAGTAGCTGACTCGCACACGTTGTACGGAGTCCCTTCGTCACGATATTATCTTTTACACCGATCGGCATGCCGAATAGCGCTTTACTAGCGTCTACTTCGCCACGCTCAAGCTTCTCATCAAGCTGCTTCGCTTTATCTAACGCAGCTTCTTTATTAAGCGTTAAAAACGCCCCAACCTCTTCATCTACCTCTTCAATACGAGCAAAAGCCTGCTCCACTAGAGACGTAACCGTCGTCTCCTTATTATGTAAACGCTGCTGGAGTTCCTTCAGCGAATAATCCATCCATTCCATGATGTAAGCCTCCTATTCTAATACAGACGGCACTTTAATTTGACCGTCCTGATCATCCGGTGCATTCTTTAAAACTTCCTCATTCGTAAGCGAAGGCTTCACTTCATCCTCGCGCAGCACATTACGCACATCAATCACGTGCGAAGTCGGCTCCACATTCTCTGTTGAGACCTCATTCAATTGCTCCACAGCCATGATAATTTTATCTAGCTGCTCCCCAAACTTCCCAATCTCCTCTTCCTTAAACTCTAAACGCGCAAGATCCGCCACATACTTCACTTGCTCCTTCGTAATCCGCTCCATAAACTGCGCCTCCTCATGTAATTCACATACGTTTGATGATAGCAAATAAGTCCTGTATAGGCAATTGTCCGCGTCCTAAAGACAACTATTTTTCCCCGGTGAGAAACCACGTGGGGTTCTTTGTGGCGTAACACTTTAACAGACTGCTTTTGGACGAGCGTGTCCGATGTTCGTAATTTCGGCAATTTGCGTGTCGTTTCTTCGATATTGCGCGTCGCTACTTAATACTTTCTGCGTATTGCACGTCGTTTCTCTTCTTTAGCGTGTCACTTGTTTATTAATAGTGCGTGCGTTTACGTTCATCAATACTGCGTTCATCTTCTCATGAAAAAAGCGCCCCTTTAAAAGGGACGCTCACCGCTATTTATAGGCTTTCTTTAAACTTATCAAACGTATCTGTCACTGTCTTTTCTGGCGCACCAGAAGCAAGTGATACAACATATACTGCGATCCAAGCAAAGATGAAGCCTGGTACTAGCTCATATAGTGCAGCTAGAGCAAACGTTTCTGGTAGGAAGCCCCATAGCATAACTGTCGCTCCACCAACGATCATACCAGCTAAAGCGCCCCACTTCGTCATGCGTTTCCAGAACAGCGCAAGAATCACGACTGGTCCAAACGCAGCACCAAAGCCAGCCCACGCATATCCTACAAGCTCTAATACCGAGGATTCAGGATTATATGCGAGGAAAATCGCGAATAACGCAATCGCAACAACGCCAAGACGACCAACTAATACAAGCTCTTTTTGTGACGCATTCTTACGGAATAACGCCTTGTAGAAGTCCTCTGTTAATGCACTAGATGATACGAGTAACTGAGAATCAATCGTACTCATAATCGCTGCTAAAATAGCTGCTAGTAAGAAACCAGATACAACTGGATTAAAGAGAATCTGTGTGAAATCAATAAAGACAGTCTCTGAGTTTTCTAGCGGCGCACCAGCGAAATAAGCGATACCGACAAAACCTGTGAAGATCGCACCAAACAGGGCAAATACCATCCAAGACATACCAACTAGGCGTGCCTTTGGAATTTCAGCCTTCGACTTAACAGCCATAAAACGTGCCACGATGTGTGGCTGACCGAAGTAACCTAGTCCCCATGCTAATAGAGAAATAATTCCGATTGCAGATGTACCAGCAAATACGTCAAGGTACGCTGGATCAATTTCTCCAACACGTTGCACCGTATCGTTCCAGCCACCCATTTCCATAATCGCAACTACAGGGACAATAATTAATGCTAAGAACATGAGAATACCTTGCGCAAAGTCCGTCCATGATACAGCAAGGAATCCTCCAAGGAACGTGTACGAGATAATAACAGCCGCACCGATCCATAGTGCTGATGTGTACGAAAGTCCGAATGAACTTTCAAATAAAATGGCGCCACCTACAAGTCCTGAAGACGTGTAGAAAGCAAAGAATACTAAAATAACAAGTGCAGATACAATTCGTAATACCTTTGATGTATCATTGAATCGATTTTCGAAAAAGTCCGGTAACGTAATGGAATCCCCAGCAATCTCCGTATACATACGAAGGCGGGATGCAATAAACTGCCAGTTTAAATAGGCACCAACAGCAAGACCTACAGCTAACCAAATTTCCGACATACCACCTGCGTACATCGCACCTGGTAAACCTAGTAATAGCCAACTACTCATGTCTGATGCACCAGCACTTAATGCTGCTACACTTCCGCCAAGGCGGCGGCCACCTAATACATAATCGGATAAGTTACTTGTCATCTTGTAGGCGACGAGTCCGATTGCTAGCATCCCTACAAGGTAAACGATAAACGTAATTAACGTTGCAGTTTCCAAAGTTAAGCTCTCCTCTCAGTAAAGTACGTGATGATTGATAACACAACTAATAATGGCATTGGAACAAAGAGCCAAAATAATGTAGCTCCCGTGAGTGCAAATTCCATGTTTGTCACCTCCGCGCTTTTTTCGTTCGTTATACATTCATATACATTTTTGTATTGCTTCCCATTCGCCGTTACAGCACCTTTTCTAAGGCACAAGCAGAATCATAACACATTTTTATAGAAAGAACATTCAGAAATTTGCATAGTTTAAGTTCAAATGAATAAATATGCATATATTGATCGAATTTAAACGTTTTCTTCGCTATATAGACATATCTATTCATTAAAAAAAATGAAAATAAATTTGAGATTTTCACATTTTCGTCACTTTTTTAGTGAAAGTGCGTTAGCTCTTCGAGCTAAATTAATGAATTGCCAGCTAGTTAATTCAAGTGCCTTAGCTCTCCGAGCTAAATTGCTAAAGTGTCGACTAGTTTAGTTCAAGTGCCTAGCTCTTCGAGCTAGATTAATTAAGTGATAACTAGTTTAAACCTGCTCTCCGAGTTGTCAGCCCTCCAGACACTCTCCGACATCCATAGGGCCGGTCTTTGAGCTTCCTCGTCGGCAGGGTGCGGCTGTCGCCTTCCCCTTAGCGCCTCCTGTGGGATCTCAAAGACCTCTTTCCCCTATGGATTGTCTCCGAATGTCCTTCGGGTCTGCCAACTCTGCGTTTGATTTAAATAATATGGAATTATAAAGAATGGTGACGGCTTTTTTGAAGTCCCTTTAAAGAGAGAGATTGGTAATTTTAAAATTTCCTTTGTAGTATTTTAGGTTGAGATAGAAATGTTGATATTTAGTCAATTCTATGCAAAACCCTCGTTAACTCCTGTTAAAGTCATCGAGGGCTAATTATAGATATGAAATTACCTTTTTACTAAATGAAACATCTGGGGCTAGCAAACTTTCTTACTCGAATTACATTGTAGTGAAGATAGGCACATAAAGTAAGAGAGGAATTAACAAGGCAAGAATTGGAACAAGCATTTCTGATGGACTTAAATTTTTCTTCTTTTTTAATGTCCATAGCATCACTATAGTAAAAAGGGGATATACAACGAACGAGAAGATAAAAACTCCAGTAATAACATCTCGCGCCGATTCTGTTATTGCAGCTAGAAAAGGGACTAACGCCCATTGTAAAACACAGAATGAGACCAGACTAATCCAAAACCAAATAGGAACTTTATTGATCAAGTAGACCCCTTTAAAAGATGGTTTTTTAAAAAGAGCCTGTATCAATTAATTGCAGATAAACTATTTCATGTCATTATACCTGTAAATAAATCCCAATACCAGTTCCCTATTATGCTAAACTAAGCCTATAGGAGTAAAGCGCACAATTATTCAAAATAACATACTTAAAATATGGAGGAGGTTCGATTTCATGTTACTTATATTAGGTAGCATATTTTGCGCTATTATTATTTTCCAAACGATTTATTACTTAAACAAAGCTTTAAAAACAGCTCGCTATAAACATGAAATTACAGTCTCTAAACAAAAATCTCTTTTAACAACCTTTATAGTAACCGGATTACTCATTGCATTGATAATGCCTTTTGGTATAGACAAACTATTAAATTATTTATATTAAAGAAAGAGAGGCTCCCAGCATTGGGAAGCCTCTCTTTGTTATACACAAAAAAGTCAATTAAGGTTCGTATGGTTTGAAACCAACGTTACCTTTAAATAAATTAGCGTAACCTGCTCGTAGAGCTGGCAGACCCGAAGGACACCTGAAGACAATCCATGGGAGCAGGAGGTTTTTTAGGGTCCCACAGGAAGGCGCTTAGGAGAAGACGACAGTCGACTCCTGCCGACGAGGAAGCTCAAAAGCCGACCCCATAGATGTCGCAAGGTGTCCGTAGGGCTGACAGCTCGAAGAGCTGTTATGAAACTAGTTTATTTTTAATTAGTTCCCATAAACGTGCACAAACGGCTCTTGGTCCGGCATACTCGTGATCAGCGCCTCCGGTCCATTGATCGACTCCACGTAAACATTTACAGGTGCATTCACCTGGAACGTCGAATCTAAACGCCCACGAATAAACTGCGTTAACGCAATGATCTCTGCCTTCCCGTGTGACTGCAGATTTAACTCAATCTGAAGCTCTGAAAGCGTATCGTTCTGATAACGACCCTTTCCTACAACTCCAACCGTTCGACCAAAGAACGTTTCAATCTCATCTCTAAACACCGTAAAGCTATCCGATAGCGCAGGCTGCGCTTCACGAGCAGCACCAGATGGGAAGATCAGATTATCTTCATTAATCGCATCCCAGCCACTGATTTCGTTTTGACCTTGCCCTACCTCAGCAAGTGAAATAAACGAACCTGGAATAATCGATCCACGCGGTTCTTCACGATACAAGGCAAACGTAATCGGAACCTCTTCTAAGCCCTCGCGCTGTCTTAGACGCTCCAACATAATGCCAGCAGCATTACGCGCATACTCCTCCGCCTCAGCTGAATCAATCGCCTGCTCGAAGAAATTCAGACGACCATCTTCTGTTTCCGTCTGAAAATAATACACTGAGCGCACGCCAATACCGATCACAACACCGCCAAGATTCACGCCATCCTCTTCATTTCCCGAGAAATAATTGTGCTCCATAATATGAGAAATCATCAGAGGCGCATTACGCATTTGGTCCTCCATCGATTCCCCGCCTGCAAGCTGCGGATTGAGCCCGTTCACGTTATTCTCGTTGTCCGGATCATAGCGACGAAGCCAGCTATTAATCACCTCACCAGAAATATACGAACCCTCACGGAAATAAAATTCATCCTGACCAAAACGGTTACTTGCAATCTCCATCAGCCCAAGCTCAAACTGATCTAAATCAACGCGATTTTGCATCGCATCAGCGACCACACCACGAGCCTGACTACGGAAATATTCACCATCACCAGACAGCATATTACGATAGTAGCTATCCGGCGTATCAATCGAAGGCGTCACAATAAACTCCTGCTCCTCTTCAATCTCCGTCTCTTCGACGACAATAACCTCTTCCTCCGCACGCTCCACCTGTGGCAAACAACCAGCCAAAAGCACAGTAAAAGCAAGACTCGCCCCAATAACAATCCTCTTCATCTATATCCACTCTCCCAGCCTACAAAGGCATAAATCCAAAATTAACATATCCATCATATTTTCTCACAAACAAGCCGTCCGGTCTAGCCCGACCAAACGCTTAGGACCACTAGCCCTACTTTTGCCTAACCACACATGCGCTCTCAGCAAGCAGCAACAGGACATAACCTCACGCAAAAAGGACCGCCAGATAGCGATCCTTCCTCTATTAGCCCTTCTGAAGCTCCTCCAAAAAGGCCGCTTCGTCCAGTACTTTAATGCCAAGCTCCTCCGCTTTTGTAAGCTTCGAACCAGCCTTCTCTCCGGCAACAACCAGATCCGTCTTTTTTGTAACAGAAGACGTCACTTTACCACCGCGAGCCTCGACTTCCGTTTTTGCCTCCGCACGACTCATCTGCTCCATACTACCAGTTAAGACGACGGTCTTACCAGCAAACGGCGAATCTCCGCCAGTCTGTGGTTTAGGTCCCGTGTACGACATATTAATACCAAGTTCACGAAGCTCTTGAAGTAGCTCGGTGACTTCCTCCTGCTCAAAGTAAGTCGCAATAGAGTCAGCCATTTTCGATCCGATTTCGTCAACAGCCACAAGCTCTTCAACCGTCGCTTTTTCTAGGTTGTCCATCGTATCGAACTGCATCGCAAGCGTCTTTGCGGCTTTTGAGCCAACGTAGCGAATGCCTAAACCAAATAATAGCTTCTCCAGTGAATTTTGTTTAGATGTGTGAATAGCTTCAAGCAAGTTGTCGACTGACTTTTCGCCCATACGCTCAAGAGCTAATAGTTCGTCTCGATCTAAACGATAAAGATCCGCCACGTCGCTCACGAGAGAATGGTCAAAGAGCTGCGTGATCACGCGCTCACCGAGCCCATCGATATTCATCGCGTTACGGGATACGAAGTGAATCAAACCCTCGCGAATTTGCGCTGGACACTTAGGATTCACACAGCGAAGCGCAACCTCACCTTCGATACGCACAAGCTCACTCTCGCACTCTGGACAGTGAGTAGGCATGTGAAAGTCTTCCTCATCACCAGTACGTTGCTCGACTAACACAGCTACAACCTTTGGAATAATGTCGCCAGCCTTTTTAATCGTTACTTTATCTCCGAGTTTCACATCCTGTTCGCGAATGAGGTCTTCATTGTGAAGCGACGCACGTTGTACCGTTGTACCAGCTACCGTCACAGGATCTAAAATCGCCGTTGGCGTAACTACGCCGGTGCGCCCAATGCTTAATTCAATACGACGTAATGTCGTCACAACCTCTTCAGCCGGAAACTTGTATGCCGTCGCCCAGCGCGGACTTTTAGCAGTAAAGCCTAAGTCAGACTGATCGTCGAAGGAATCAACCTTTACGACAATCCCATCGATTTCATACGGAAGATCCGCGCGCTTCTCTACCCACTTTTCACAGTACGCAATGACTTCTTCAATCGTCTCGCAGCGCTCTGCTTCCTTGTTGGTTTTAAAGCCAAGCTCACGTACGTAGTCCAGTCCCTCCGAATGAGAGGAAAGTTGCTTTCCTTCTATAGCTCCAATTGAATAAATGAAGATATCAAGGCTTCGATCAGCAGCAATCTTTGGATCAAGCTGACGCAAAGAGCCTGCGGCTGCGTTACGAGGATTAGCAAATAGCGCTTCCTCACGCTCTTTTTTTGCTTCGTTTAGTCGTTCAAATGATTTCTTGGGCATGAACGCCTCACCGCGTACTTCCAGTGTTGCAGCTTCTTTTAAGCGCAATGGAATGGAGGGAATCGTCTTTAGGTTATGGGTAATATCCTCCCCAATCGAGCCATCGCCCCGTGTGGCACCTTGAATAAACCGACCGTTTTCGTATCTCAATGTGACGGCCAGTCCATCAATTTTAAGCTCACACATATAAGTGGGATCATGATCTAGACCTGATTTCACACGTCGGTCAAAGTCTCTCAGCTCATCCGCGTCAAATGCGTTTGATAAGCTTAGCATAGGCACCGTGTGCTCTACCTTTTTAAATTGTTTAAGTGGTTCACCACCGACTCGCTCTGTTGGTGAATCATCGCGTTTATGCTCTGGATTCTTCTCTTCAAGCTCCATCAGCTCGTGCAAAAGCTTATCATACTCGGAGTCCGGCACGGATGGATTATCCTCGACATAGTATGCATAGGCATAGCCATTCAATAAGTCCGTTAATCGATCTATCTCTTTTTTAGACACTGTCATCACCTTCAGACCTTCGTTATTGGCGCAAATTTAGCAGCAAGTCGCTTAATTCCAACCTGTGGGAACGCAATATCAAGCTCAATGTGCTCTCCCTCACCTTTGATGCTCACTACTGTACCTATACCCCATTTTTTATGCTCGGCTTTACTTCCAACACCCCACTCAAAGTCAGCGCCAGCTGTTGTATTCGTTGTTTGAAGTGGGCGACTCGTCGTAGCTGTTTTTCCTACAGATGTCGGACGAGTTTGCGCGCCTCTTGAGCCAGTCATCCAAGGCAATGCCTTCTCCGCCTTTTCTTCCTGCTTAATCACATCGTCTGGGAGCTCACTTAAGAAACGAGAGGCAGGGTTCACATTCGTACGTCCGTATAGTGTACGCATTCTTGCTCTACTTACATACAAAAGTTGCTCTGCTCGCGTGATACCAACATATGCCAAGCGACGTTCCTCTTCCATCTCCATCTCTTCCATGAGAGATCGACTGTGTGGGAAGACACCCTCTTCAAGCCCAATTAAAAATACGATCGGGAACTCTAACCCTTTAGCCGAGTGTAACGTCATTAATACGACCTTATCCTCTTCCTTCGTCTCATCGTCCTTACCTAGTGAATCAATATCTGCAATGAGCGCTAAATCTGTTAAAAACGCAATCAGTGTCTTATCTTCACTTGCTTCTTCAAACTCCTTCGCGACAGAAACAAATTCGTTAATGTTCTCAAGACGAGCCTCTGCTTCTAACGACTTGTCCTGCTTTAGCATATCGCGATAGCCCGTCTTATCAAGCATTTCTTCAACAAGATCCATTACTGTTAAATAATCCTGCATCGCAACCCAACCGTTTAGTTGCGTCGCAAACTCTTTTAACGTGTTTGTAAAGCGCGCACTAAGTCCAACCTCTTCAATCTCCTGCACAGCCTGGTACAGAGACAGGTCGTTTCTTGTTGCATACGCTTGGAGTTTATCGACCGTCGTCGCACCGATTCCTCGCTTTGGCACGTTGACAATTCGACGGAAGCTCAAATCGTCATCTGGGTTCGCAACAAGTCGTAAATAAGCAAGTACGTCTTTAATCTCTTTTCGATCGTAGAACTTCGTGCCGCCAATAATGGAGTAGGACATATTTGACTTTACAAGCAGTTCCTCCATTACACGCGACTGAGCGTTGGTACGATACAATATAGCTACATCCGACGCCTTGTATTTCCCTGTATCTAAATGCTTTTTCATCGTAGAAATAACAAACTGCGCTTCCGCATGCTCATTATCCGCCTCATGCAACGTGATTTTTTCTCCATCTACGTTTTGCGTCCAGAGATTTTTAGCCTTGCGATTTAAGTTATTATCAATCACGTGATTGGCAGCCTTTAATATCGTTTTTGTGGAACGATAGTTTTGTTCAAGGAGAACGACTGTCGCGTTTTTATAGTCCTTTTCAAAAGAGAGAATGTTTTTGATATCCGCTCCACGCCATCTGTAAATAGACTGGTCGGAATCCCCTACAACACAAAGGTTTTTATGCCGATCTGCAATGAGCTTTACAAGCTCATACTGCGCTTTGTTTGTATCCTGATACTCATCGACCATGACATAGCGGAAGCGTCGTTGATAGTACTCCAGCACTTCTGGTACTTGCTGAAACAGCCTGATCGTCATCATAATAAGGTCATCAAAATCAAGCGACTGATTCTTCTTCAGCTCTTTTTGATAAGCTTCGTACACTTTCGATACCGTATCCTCATAGTAGCCATTTGCAGTTTTAGCATAGTCTTTAGGTGTCATCAGCTCGTTTTTTGCGGAGCTAATGGACCCTAGCATGGAGCGAGGATCAAAACGCTTCGGATCAATATTTAAGTCCTTTACAAGTCTCTTTATTAACGTTTGCTGATCTCCACCATCTAAAATCGAGAAATTTCGATTAAAGCCAATTCGATCAATATCACGTCGCAGTATTCTTACACACATGGAGTGAAACGTAGAAATCCACATCTCCTCTGCCTCGCCACCAATAATATTCGCAACTCGATCCTTCATTTCTCTTGCAGCTTTATTCGTAAACGTAATCGCTAAAATAGACCAGTGCGGGGTACCCATCTCACTGATCAAATACGCAATACGGTGCGTTAACACGCGTGTTTTACCACTACCTGCACCAGCCATAATAAGGAGCGGTCCCTCGTTATGCTTCACTGCGTCTTTTTGCTGCGGATTTAAGCCTTCTAATAATTGTTCTCTCACAGTTCCACCACCAAACGTTTGTTCTTGTAAAATTCAGTATAGCCGATTCGAGGACGTGTGTACACTATTTTCTCCCCATAGAAACGGTTTTAATCGCCGCCTTAAAATCGCTATAAATAATGTTGCCAACGACGATCGTATCAGCGTACTGCGCCATCTCTTCGGCTTTGTCGACAGAATCAATGCCACCGCCATAAAACAATCTCGCATCCTCCAGCACATCCCGCACATCCTCGACAATCGTCGGATCCCCATACATCCCACTATACTCCAGGTAGAAAATTGGGAGACGGAACAGCTTATCAGCCATTCGTGCGTACGCAATAATATCCTCGCGATCAAGCTGCGTCATGCTAGACGTCACCTTCGCCACTTTCGCATCCTGATTCAACACACAATAGCCCTCGGTTAACACTTCCTCAAAGTTCATCATGTGTCCAAATTCCTTTAACGCTCGATGATGAAGCCCGTTCATCCACGTCGTTTGCGTCGTATTAAGGACGGACGGAATCAAATAATAGTCAAAGCCAGGAATGATTGCATGCAGATTTGATACCTCTAGCACACATGCAACGCTAAAACGCCGAACGCGCATGAGTAAATCAAGCGTATTGTCCTCCGTCACCCCATCGGTTCCTCCTACAATTACAGCGTCCGTGCCCGACTCACAAAGTGTTTGCAGGTTTTCATCTGTAATTTCCTTTGCAGGATCAAGCTTGAACACGTGCTTCCATTCGTTGTATTCTTTCATTCGGTTTGTCTCCTAACTGCTTTCGGTATTGTCTGTGGTTAGTATAACAAAATGTGTAGGGGTTGTCGTGAGGGGGTTGGTTAAACCATTTATATTCGAATCTTCGATTCTCCTGAGCTTAACGTTGAAAGGGGTCAGCTCTACGAACGCCCTACGACATTAGCAGGGTCAGTGCCTGAGCCTACTCGTCGGCAGGTCGCGGCTAATGCCTTAACCTAAACGCCATCCTGCGTGGTCTCATTCCCTGCCTATTCCTGCTAATTGTCTTCGGGCATTCTCCGAGTCTGCCTCCTCTTGAGCTTCCATACTTGATACAAAAGCAGAGACGCCAGCCTTCGCTCCTAAGAATCGAAAGGAACAGTTCCTTGATTACACGAACACCCTTTTTTTAATTTCATTACTAGGCGAAAGGTCGTTGCCTAGCTTTTGAAGAACTCTATAGTTTAGTAATGAATTTCGTTCGCAGTACATTTATCTTGTATATGGTACATAAAATTTTTATACGGTACGTAAATCTCGCGTAGCGTACATTTACTAAAGAAAGAAAGCCTTAACGTACATTCATTCCGAATACGGTACATTTATTTTGTACGCGGTACATTAATCTTAAATACAGTACATAAAAATCCTAATTGCCAAACAGCCACTTATCTTAACTGACAAATTCACACGAAGAAAAGCCTCTTTCATTATAAAAGAAGGCTCTTTTCTCGTGTACTTTTTAAATCAAACGTAGAGCTGGCAGACCCGAAGGACATTCGGAGACAATCCATGGGAGTAGGAGGTTTTTGAGATCCCACAGGAGGCGCTCTTTACCTCCGAGGAAGCTCAAAGGCCGACCCCATGGATGTCGTAGAGTGTCCGTAGGGCTGACAGCTCGGAGAGCAGATTTAACTAGTTAGCAATTGATTATTTTAGCCCGAAGGGCTTCTCTTAAAACTAGTTAGCACTTAGGTAAATTAAAAACCGCCATCAAGGAGTCTCACTCCTAATAGCGGCTTTCCTTTATTCCGACTTCTCATGCACACGATCAAGCGTAAACTTGTACCCATCGTTACCGTAGTTAATGCAACGCTTTACGCGAGAAATCGTCGCCGTGCTTGCACCAGTTTGGTTTTCGATACGCTGATATGTATCGCCATCCATGAGCATACGTGCAACCTCTAAACGCTGAGCAAGAGACTGGATTTCATTCATTGTACAAAGATCATCAAAAAACTGATAGCATTCTTCAAGATCCTTTAGGCTTAAGATCGCTTGGAAAAGCTGATCAAGCTCTTTTCCTCTTAGTTTATCAATTTGCATGCGATCACACTCCTTTATTCATTGATTAATGTTACGTCGTCAAGGCTCGGCACGATGCTGATCCACGTGCGGCCTGGTAAAAAGGAAAGGGCTTCCTCGTCTTGGAATGGAAGAATAATACCTTCTTCGTTTTGCCAGTCGACCTCTACTGCCTGACCGTCATAAATTAAATAGCCACGACCACCGCTCTCAATATCGATATCACGTCTTCCGACATCATCGATAACGCGATGATTTGCTTCTACGATAAAAAGGTTTCGTGGAGCTACCGGATTGTCGTCGATGTAATCATTCATTGGTTCACCACCGACAGACCTGATATATCCAGAGAGTTCCTCGTAGTAGTCAAATGATACATCGTTTAACGCGCTGCCGTAAGAAATACTGACCTCATTTACGTCAATCGTATTTTCTGAAATAGCATTGTCATTAAACGGCAGTGCTGGTGGCTCCATGTCCTCTGTTGTGAAGCCTAAACGCTCGGCTGCTGCAACAAGATCGTCATAGCTTGTATACAGATTGTGCGGAGCGCTTCTGTCTGAAGAGCGCCTGAAGTGAATACCGTCAAATTCAAGTCCGCTGATGGCGTTAACGGCACCGCGTTGAATCAGCTCGAAAGCCTGAGGACTCCCTCCAGCAGAAGCATAGATAGCATCAAAACCATTATTTAAAAAGATGTAGTAGTCACGGGCGCTTCTTACAGGACCAACATCATCAGGGCGTGTGCTGTGGTAAATAGCGAGCATTCGTGTAATACGCCCCTCGCTAAGTACCTCATATACAACGTCTGCCTGATATAGTCCGGTTTGCGGACGCGCTTGAGCAGAGTTTTCGATCATAACACCAAAGGCACGATGAGTCGTCTCATCATTCGTCCCAACTCCCGTTAAAGGTGACGTGTACGTGAAGCTCTCTTCCTCCGCCTCATCGTTACTGTTGTTTGGCGTAGTAGCTTCCTCGTTCACCTCTGGGGAATCTGACTCGTTATTAGCCGACGGCTCCTCATTGTTTTGGCAAGCAGTACATGCTATGATGACACCGATTATTGCCATCCCCTTGATCCATGCTCTCATTCTCCCGTACCCTACCTTTCCATTATATACACTTTAATAGTTTACCGCATAATCGAAGGAAAGAGTACCTTTTTCTTCTTGACATCAAATATCCCCTTTTGCGTCAATCGGACGTATGGGAGATGCGTCGCGGAGAAAAATAGTAGGCTATAAATAGGACCTGAGAACTTGTAGCCTCGTTCCTCTAACGTGTGCTTCATATGATTTTCCTGCTCCACAAGTGACGGGAAGGATGCGTCACTTAATCCACCACCGATTGGGAGAGGAATTGAAGCTGCCACATCGTCGCGGTTCATAACCACTATACCGCCATTTTGACGGTTCAACTCCTTAAAGGCATCAAGCAGCCCTTGCTTGCTCTTCCCAATTAACAGGATATCTCCTGTGTTCGAGAATGAACTTGCGAAGCCGTGAATAGAAGTCGCGAAGCCTTTAAGCAAGGTTTCAACCGACCACTTTCCGTTTCGATCAAGGAGCATCATAAAATGCTCATCACAGTCGAGCGGAAGCTCCTCGCACGTCAAGTCGCGACTGATTTGATATGGCTTCATAATTACTTCGTTTTCCATCTCTAAGCCTACAGGCATCGAGAATTTGAAGTCTTTTCTTGTTAATTCAAAATCTAGGTTAAACGGTTCAAAACCAAAGCGTGACCAATCGAATGTTGAGATATCTGGATACATGCTGTCTTGATCTCTTACCACCCATTTCCCTTTAGCTAACACGCTCTCAGGTTTAGGGTCATTCTCACTTGATAAAATATTTAGGCTAGCTAAGCGACCTGGAGCGATCATACCCAGCACATCATCTAAATACAAATATTTCGCCACATTATATGTGCACATATGCACGGCATCAATAAACGGGACGCCTTCCTCTACTGCGAGTGAGATCAAGTGATCCATCATGCCTTGAGACATAAACTCTGGTGGCGAGCCATCCGTTGTCATCATTAGCTCGTCATAGGACTTTAGCCCAGCAGCGTGGAGATCACGCAGAAGCTTTGGTAAATCCGGACGAATGGAAGAGTAGCGTAAGGACGACATAATACCGTTATCAAGACGCATTAAAACATCATTCGCCGTCATAGACTCGTGATCCGCCTCCACTCCAAGTAGCGCCATTTGAGCGAGCGTCGTTTCGCCTGCTCCTGGAAGGTGACCTTCAATTGGCTTCCTAGCATCCTTTGTCTCGAGCATCCAATGAAGCATCTGGTCGTCTCCCTGCAAGACACTCGGCCAATCCGTGAGCTCGCCGCCTTGAACGACATAAGGATGGTCAATCCAAGCTCTCATATTTGAATAAGAAAACACGTCGCTGTTATTCTTCAATTCCGTTTGGCCATCGTACCTCGCCCACCACAGGAACGTTGTAGGCATGCTTTGAAGCTCCTCTAGTAAGTGGAAGGCCTTCTCACGCTCAAGATGGAACATGAATGGCATATTATCGCATACAAGCGTTGTAGTGCCACGTTCAGCAGCAAACTCAGCTAGCGATAATGGATTATACAGTTGAAATGGATGCGCATGGTGCTCAATGTAGCCTGGTACGACATATTTGCCTGAGGCATCGACGATTTCTGTATTATCTAAATTAGTTGGCATATTTTCTCCCACATACACGATGCGGTCATGATGAATCCATATATTACCTGACACAAAGCATTTGCGCATACTATTTAAATACTGCGCGCCTTGAATCACCATTGTTGGAGCGACTTTGCCTTGAATCACGGCAAGTTGCTCACGAATTTGTCTTTTAGTCCAATAATGGGAAAAGCCTTTTACCATGATGTATCACCCTGTTCTATTCATACTATAGTCTTATATTTATGGAAGGAAATCTAACAAGATTCTCAAAAAATCTACAAATACTTTTCCCTTTATACCAATATAGAAAACGTTTTCATAATTGTAGCACACTTCATCTTAAAACTGGTAAATATCATGTGACAAAATTATTAATTCGTTATTACTGATTTTTGACCAATTGCATGAAGCCTAAACCTTTCGAGCATACTACCTTTTAAAGAAGGGAGTGGAGTTATATGATTAAGCAAAATATCGGTCTTGTTCAAGCTCTAATTCGTATTACAATAGGTTTTGTTTTAGTCGGTTATGGAATCGCTAAGCTCTCTGAGCGCTTCGCTCGCAATTGGCCCGTTTGGACGCTTATTGCTGGCGGGATGAAAATCGGAGAGGGTATCACTCGATTTTGTCCGGTTATATACTGGTTCACACGTAAAGAAGAAGATGATAAGCACGTCCTCTCTCGCGACATGTACGCTGGAGAATAAACATGAGTCAGTGGCAGTGGGCAATAGCAACAGAGTCTCTGTTTCTGTTTTTCTTCTTTTTTGGTAGCGTTGTGTTTGGCATGATGTTTTGGGTACGACTGCGAGCAAAAGCAGCAAAGAACTCTGCGAAGTAATGGGTTGGGACAAGGTGGTTAACTGTCCCGGCCTTTTCCTATTTCATGCAGGGAAACTGGGCTTAGTCATTTAGTTGGTTGGTGGCTCTTGATTAACTGGGTGTTGGCTTCGGTTTTCCGTTTGCGGGCTCGGATTATCCGCTTACTGCCTTTAATTATCCGGAAGTATGCTTCAATTATCCGTTTAATGCTTTCGATTATCCGTTTATCTCCCTCGATTATCCGGAAATGTGCTTCAATTATCCTTTTAATGCTTTCGATTATCCGAAGTCGAGGTTAAGCATCGGAATCAGGTTGATACTTCAAACAGTCGTTGTACCACCTTCCTTGCTATGACGAAGCTATGTTATAATAAGGAAAAAAAGGAAGTGACCTGATGTTTACTCACCAATTAGATGAAGCGACGTATTTAAAACCTCTACATATGAATGATGCCGAAGAAATTTTTACGCTTATTCAAAAGTCTGATAACCTCTCTCCTTGGTTACCTTTTGTAGAATTTACGAAAGAAGTTGCGGACACCGAAAGCTATATAAAGTCTGCTTTAGCGGAGACAGCAAAAGGCAATGGCTTTCAGGCTGTTATTGTACATAATGAACACGTAGCCGGTCTGATCGGTTTTCATTTTATTAATAAAGGAAATAACTCAACAGAAATCGGCTATTGGTTGGGTAAAGATTTCGAAGGCAAAGGTATTATGACGAAGGCTTGCCAGGCTATGGTTGATCATGTCTTTCGTGATCTTGATTTATACCGCGTGGTGATTAAGGCCGCTGTTGAGAACGAAAAGAGCCTTGCGATTCCAACTCGTCTCGGCTTTAAACAGGATGGTGTTTTACGTGCGAACGAAAAGCTAACTACGGGATACTCTGACTCTGCGGTCTTTAGTTTGCTGAAGCCAGAATGGGAGCAGCGTGCTTCCCTTGTTTCTCAAAAAAGTCGTGTACGCTAATCCAACCAAAGGCTTGCATAAACATGTCTCAAGACGTATGATTAGTTCACAAGAGTCTGATAATTAAGGGCAACCGTCCAAGATGGAAGGGGATTTGGCATGAGAAAAATTGCTGTATTTTGCGGATCTAGTAGTGGGCAATCTGAAATGTACACCAAAGCAGCGCAAAAGCTAGGAAATGAATTTGCCAGCCGCGATATCAAGCTCATTTATGGTGGCGGCGCCGTAGGAATCATGGGAGCTGTTGCGAACGCTGTACTAGAAGGCAAGGGTACGGTAACTGGGGTTATGCCAAAAATGCTTGAAGAGCGAGAGATCGCTCATCCAGAGTTAACGGAGCTTGTTATTGTCGATTCTATGCACGAACGTAAATCCACGATGGCAGAGCTTGCCGATGGCTTTTTAATCCTTCCTGGCGGCGCAGGCACGATGGAAGAATTCTTTGAAGTGTTCACGTGGGCGCAGCTTGGTCTGCATGCAAAGCCAATCGGTATTTTAAACATTGATGGCTATTATGAGCCACTCCTTAACATGCTTGATCACATGGTCAGAGAGTCGTTTTTACACGAGAGCTTTCTTTCTATGCTTCTAATTGGATCAGATTCTGGCCGACTCGTAGACACGATGATGACGTACGAGGCGCCATCGATCCAGCGTTATGTAAATGATAATAGTATTGACTACGACGACATGTAAGAGAGCTTCATTTTACTTTATGTTAAGAAAATAGATTGTAGAACCTCCTTTTTAAAGGGGGTTTTTTGTTTTGGGTGAGGGGGGGGGTTGGACTCGTAGAAGCGTGGTTGGCGGTATTAAAGTGAAGCAAACGGATCCTCACCTGATGCAAGGCAAATGACCAAATGCAAATGGAGAACGAAGTGACGCACTCACACCTCGATTTGGTGCAAATGAGGGTCAAGGTGATGCAAACGCCCCTTCAACTGACACAAGCAAAACGGCAATTCATACAACTACCAAAAACGCTCTAACTAACAGACATTAACCCACAAAAGTACAATGTCAGAATCCCCTTCTTTACATAAAAAGAGACCAGGCAGCAAACGCACGCCTGATCTCTTTTTCTTCTGGTCAGTATCGTATTTAGATCCCCACATACACCGGAGTATCTACCTCAATAATAACCGACTTCACTCGACGCCTTCGAACCTCTTCGACATGAATACGAATATGCTCATAGACGACAGATTCGCCTTTTTTGGGTAAATAGCCAAATAGCTCCGAAATCCATCCGCCTAACGTATAGGAATCTGTTGCTGGTAAAGAGATATCTACCGATTCACAGAAATCTTCTAAGGATATACTTCCGTCCATTCGGAAACGACTAGCATCCAGTGCCTCAATCAGAAGCTCTTTGTCGTCATGCTCATCCCAAATGTCGCCTACAATTTCTTCTAGAATATCTTCGATCGAAATAATACCAGCAGTACCACCATATTCGTCAAGGACGATGGCAAGATGTACTTTATTATTCTGAAGATCCTTAAGCAATCCGGATATTTTTACGGTACCAATTACGAAATACGGTGCACGCATCGTGTCTTTTAATGCGAATGGTTCGTTCTCTACATATTTTGTCATAAAGTCTCGGTAAGAAAGAACACCGACTATGTTATCAACAGACTCTTCGTAAATTGGGATACGTGAAAACTTTTCACGTATAAAGATATCTTTGACTTCTTCAATGTCTGCATCCACACCAACAGCTGTAATGTCCGGTCTTGGTGTTAAGATGTCTCTTACAATCGTGTCATCAAATTCGATGGCATTGTGTAAGAGCTCACGTTCTTGGATTTCAAACGTTCCCTCTTCTTCCCCTATTGTTACTAAAGCTTTTACATCTTCATCTGTTACGCTTGGCTCCATTTCAGACTTAATGAGACGATTTAAGCCCTTTTTAAGCTGAACGAATAACCATGTCACTGGTGTTAAAACAACAAGTACAGTCTGCAAGCTCCAAGATACTCCTAGCAGAAGCTTCTCTGGGCGCTGCTTAGCAAACGATTTTGGCAAGATTTCTCCAAAAGTTAAGACAACAACTGTAATAACAACTGTCGTTAATAACAGCGTCGTTGCTGTACCGCCAAATATGCTAGTAGCGATTGCTGTACCCATCGCTGTTAAACCAATGTTGACGACGTTGTTCCCAATTAAAATGGTCGATAAGCTTCGGTCAAAGTTTTCCGTTAATGCAAGGGATCGCTTTGCTCGTGGGTTGTTTTCTTCCGCGAGTGTTCGTAAACGAACCTTATTTGCACTCGTGATCGCGGTCTCTGATGCCGAAAAGTAAGCAGATAAAAATAAAAATGCCCCTAACAACAAAATGGAGCCATAGGGTATACTGTCCAAAATTCCATCACTCTCCTGAATAGGTAATAAGAATAGTATATAAGAAGTCAGGCAAAATTAGAAACAAAATCTTCAAAAAAATGTCGATTATCATTTAGTTAAAATTGGATGCCAAAAATATTTAAGTACCCCAATTGATAGGAGAGGATAAACACCGCTACTAACGCCACGTTCATGCTGGCTAAAAACGTCCAATCGCGTGTTTTAACCGTCATGTGGTGGTAGTGCGTTCGCGTTGTTGACCCAGTAAAGCCTTTGGACTCCATCGCGACAGCGACACGCTCGGCCTTACGAATCGCATTGGCCATGAGCGGGATCACATAGCGTCTAAACTGCGTGAGGCGCCCTTTAATTCCTTTAGCGCGACCGACTCCTCGCACGCGGTGTGCCTGTTTTAAAACCTCTAGCTCGTGACGGAAGGTCGGCAGGAAGCGATACCCTGCGAGAATGCCGTACGTGAGCTTTGGTGGTAGCTTGGCCTGTTGCATGAGGCTGAGCATAAATTTGGTCGAGTCTGTTGTTAAGATAAAGAGGAGAGACAGCGCGATAAAGCAAAGAGAGCGCAGCGCGAGGCTTATTCCGACCATAATCGAGCCAGTCGTAATATCAAAGCGCCAGAAGGTGAATAGCACTTCACCGCTCACAAAGTCTGCGTTTGTATATAAAACGGCCATCCAGCCAAACCCTAATGAGAGGACAAGAAATGGACTCATGTAGAGTGCCCATTTTTTAAAAGTAATGGGACTTAGGAGCATCGTGACTGCAAAAATAAAGAAGAGATAGGCAAGCGGTGTAACGATATCGAAGCTAAAGCTTAGAATGACACCTGGAATCAGGACTGCGATACCTTTAATCGTGGGGTTAATGTCTTGAATCATTGTCCAACCACCTCCAGTGCCTGTCTCATCCGGTACGGCTTGCGAAGTCTCGCTGCTTGAAGAAGCGCCTCGTTATGAAATAGCTCTTCTGGTGATCCATCAAATGCCAACTCTTGCTCGTGGAAAACGAGCGCTCTATCACAGTATTGATCAACGAGATCCATATCATGCGTAACAAAGACAATTGCTGTCCCCTGCTCCTGAAGTGATTTAACGATTTTAAGTAGCTCACTCGACGTGCGCGCGTCCTGACCAAACGTTGGCTCATCAAACAGCAGGATATCCTGCCCTTCGTGGAGCATTGTTGCCACGCTCAGCCGCCTTTTTTGACCGCCACTTAAAGAAAACGGGTTGGCTCTGCGGTGGTTTTTAAGATGAAAGCGTTGAAGCAGGTCATCAACTCGTGCTCCAATTCCACTCTCATCTCGAACCTCCATCCCAAAGGCTACCTCTTCTTCTACTGAATCCGTAATAAATTGATGCTCTGGATTTTGAAACACGAAGCCCATTTTCTCACGAAGCTCTAGCTCCTGAAAGGATGTAATAGCAGTTCCATGAAGCTCAATAGACCCTCTTGTAGGCTTTAGAAGCCGAGATAGGAGTTGTAGCATTGTTGACTTCCCTGCACCATTCCCACCAACAATCGCAACAAATTCTTTCTCATGAATCGAAAAGTCAATATTAGTTAAAATGACGTTCTTCTTTCGTTTAAACTGTAGATTTTGCACGCGTAAAATCTCGGAACCATGATCGACGTGAGGGAGTTCTTCATATACGGGAGAGAACGTGATGCCCTCCGCTTCGAGTTCGTTCTTGTGTTTACGTAATAGCTCCATCGGTTTTCCTTCAAGTACGAGCTCTCCACTTCGAGATAAGACAAGCATGCGATCTGTGAATCGAAGCCAATCCTCTAGCTGATGGTCAATAATAAGCGTTGTCATCGATAAACGTTCGATCAATTCAACAAACTCTAGTCGTGACTGAGGATCCAGATTCGCAGTTGGCTCATCTAAAATAAGCATCGTTGGCTTTAGTAGTAGCACGGCTGCGAGCGCGACTTTTTGCTTTTGCCCACCTGAAAGAGAGTGAATATCACGATGACGTAGCTTTGTTATTCCGATTTTTTCTAACACATCAGAAATGAGGTCGGCCATTTCCTCTCGCGGTGTTTCGATATTTTCGAGCGTAAAGGCTAGCTCATCCTCTACCTTAAGCATACAAAACTGGCTCTCAGGATCCTGAAACACAATACCGATTTGTTGATTGAGCTCTCCCTTCTCAAAGGACGTAACGCTCTTATCGCGGAAGAAAAGCTCTCCAGTACTGTAGCCTTCAACAGCCTCTGGATATAAACCATTTAAACAAAGTGCAAGCGTGCTCTTCCCAGAGCCGCTTGCACCTGCCAATATCGTGGTTTCTCCCTCTGAAATAGTCAGAGAGAGGTTGTTTAAAAGAGGGTGGTCTTGCTCATACGAAAACGAGTAGTTAACTGCCTGAACGAGTGTATTAGGAGACTTTACGCTCATAGCGTCCCTCGCGCTCCTTTCCTAACGCATAGCCGCGCAGAACGCCTGTGTTTGCGAGCTGATCACTTAGGAATTTACCGAGTAATCCAGCAAGTAGAGCACCACTGATCATTCGCACGATAAAGGTTGTAATAATGAGCCATGGCTCCATTGCCAGAAGACCGGACTGGAAGATTCCCCATACGTAGCTGAAAAGCGCTGCCGACATACCCGCCATCATTAACACGTACAGGTTATAAACACGATAGCGAGTCGCTGCAAAGACAAGCTCAGCGCCAATACCTTGAATAGCAGCAGATATGATTAGCATTGGACCTGCTGGCGTTCCAAGAAGTACTTGTACGGTTCCTGCAATAAGCTCCGACCAGAAGGCAGCCCCTGGCTTTCGAATAATATAGGCGGCGATGATAGAGACAATAAACCATATTCCAAAGATGACTTCATAGCCGAACGGGCCTAAACCAAACGGAATTAAGAAGCTTGTTAAGCCTTGTCCTGCAAAGAAAAAGAGCAGGTAAACAACAGCAAACACAACTCCTAAGATGGACATTAAGACAATCTCTTTAAGCTTCCAGGATTTCATCATGACGCGTTGTCCTTCTTTGATGGACTATTTGCTGAAATGTGAGCAGTCATTGTCACATGTGCGCGTTCTTTTGTTTTAGAGGCATTAACAAATGCTGTCTCAAGCGTATGGAAGACTTTATTTGCATCACCATCTAAACGAGACGCGTAGTGAACACCCTTCGTAAACGTACCGTGCTCTTGTGCAACTGCACACTGATCGGCAATAACCTGCATGTAGTTCGGGTTATCCATTGGGTAAAGTGCAAAGTGAGATGCCGCTTCGACAGATTCCTGTTGAGACTTTTCTTCGTTTAGACGCTCATCGTTCTCCGACATATACGTGTCTCCCTCGCTGTCACCAGGACATCCGATTGAAAATGTTCCGCTAAAGACAACGTGCGTTCCAGTTTTTGCTGCGTGGATAAAGATCGCTTTCGCCACGTCAAATACGTGTTCACTTCGACCTCGCACACATGTTGTCACGTCATCTGTTTGCATCCACACTTTAGATGTATCAACTTCTTCTAAAGCCCCTTTAATGATTTCGACAAAATTATCTGCCATTGGGTAAATAGCAAACCTTACTCCTACGATATTACTTGTTCCACATGATAGTCCTTGCATGCTAAACTCTCCTCCATCGTGATTACTTACAAACTAATTTGCCGTAAGCATCCCTTTTCTATTTCAACACAAGACGAAACGCAAAAAAGCCTGCACGCTCCTAAACTAATAGGAAGGTGCAGGCAATCGTTTACGAATAAGTGCGTGAATCGTATGATTAACTGCACTTCCCCACGCTAGTATTATCTAGTTCGGGTTCAAAGGGTTAACAGGACAAGCCTGTCTCTCAGCAAGATAGATGCACCCCTAGTGCGTTCGTGTCATTGTATTGTTACGTTCATTGTACCTATTGTCTGAAGATTTGTAAACAGCCGGCGGTTATCGAAGCGTTGAATCCGATAACTCGAACGCTAACTGCGCAAACACGCGACCAAGCTTCTCCCGCAGCTCTGACATCTGCGCGCGTTCCTCCTTGGTCGGCGCAACGCCACTTTCCTCGCTCATATATAGCCTTCGATTTATCTCCAGCTGAACGAACGGCTTATCTGTTTGTGCACCGTGTAATTGCGTCACATAGCCACCTTTAAACGGAGCATTGATCACACACAGCTCTACCCCGTCAATCCCGTAGTCAGCAAATGCTTCTTCTATTAGCTCTCGCATTCTGTGCATAAACGCAGGACTTGCCGTGACAGGCTCGTCCTCCTCTATGCCATCTTCTCCTCCACGGTTACTAATACAAAACAGCGGACGCGTTATCGCCTCTCCACCACCTATTACAGGACTTTCTGCAAGCATCGTGTGACAGTCTACACCAAATGAAATTGGTTGTAGAAGACCCTCACGCATAGCTTCATGATAAGGTGCGTGAATGGTCTCCACTAAATCCCTAATCTCTTCCTCTGAAAGCGATGGCTTCCATACGTTCTCACCTGTTACCGCAACCGTCTTTACGACACCGTCCACGTTATGCGGCGGCAGATCACCCGGCGCCCGGTTCATATCAACGACAATCCTCGCCACAGACTGACTAACAAACACGTGGGCAAGCTCCTTAAAGTCAAATAGCTCCCCTGTCCATGTGTCACCGTCGTGCACAATCTCAAGCTCGGAAAGCAGTAGTTTGTTGCGTAAACCCTCAGGCACCTTCGTTCCACCATGTGGCACCGACACAAAAATAGGTAGCTTGTCCATAAGCGTTATTCTCCCTGCAAATAAAGCGCTAATAGCAATGATCGTTGCACGAGCTCAATACGGTGTAGCGCCTCGTTCGGCGTATATAAATCTCTACTTGCCGGCGAAAATCCACATACTACTGGTGTTTCACTTGGAATGACTCCCGCCGCAGTCGAAAGTAGACTAGACTCAATGCCGAATGGAAGTTGCTTTGCCTCTGTCCACTCCTTTAACCTTGCAATGATTGGATTTAGTTTCTTCCTCAAGAGTGGTGGTCGATCGACGACCTGTTCCATGTATGTTTTCATTCCTGATTTCGCCCCCGAGAAGAGCTTTTTAAGCTCCTGCTCGACCTCCGTCGCAGTCGTCTCATCTAAATATGTGACAGAGAGCGTTGCCGTCACTCGGTGCGGCATAAGCACGCTATATCGCTCTGACTTCATATCCTGAACCGATACAGCTACCTTCTTCTTCCGACTATTTAAGCTCTTTAGCTTCTCTGCATTCTCAATAAAATAGCTCAGCACATCACTACTCTTTGATTCCTTCCCAATGCGCAACGGATCTCCCTCAATAATGAGCTGGAATTCCTTTGTTCCTCGGCGTTGGTCGACAACCTTCCCCTCCGCAAATCCAGGCTGCATGACAAGCACCTGCTTCGCCCGACTCGCCGCTTTTACAAGCATTTGCGAACTGTAGCGCATCCCTCTTCCTTCATCTGCATAGAAAAATACGCCGACCTTCGTTTTACTAAGTAGCTTCTCTTCCTTCAACGCCTGCAAAGCCGCTAACACAGTCGCAATACCACCGCGACTTGAAGCAATTCCTTCTCCAAACACCCACTCCTGCTCGCGGCGGTATGGAATTGGGAAGCCGTTACGTCCGCCCGGTACATCAATAGGAACGACAAGTAGCGTTCCGTCCGTTAGTCCTGCCTTCGTCTCCCACGTCCACGCAGAACGACCATTCGTCAGCGCATCGACTTGATCAAGCTTTAGCTTCCCTAAACGCTCCTCAAACAGCTTGCGTACGCTACTAAGGCCAACAGCATCCTCTGTGCGACTCGACATGTTCGTCCACGTCTTTAAATCGGCTTCGATCTTAGAGCGACTTTGCGTGACTCGGCGGAAAAGCTTATCAGCGGTTGAAGACGATTTGTGGCTTTCTTCATCAAAAAAGTCTTTGCCAAAATATCTCTCGCACGTAACATCTATTAATCTATTAACGAGCTTCGTATAGTCTAAGCCAATTTTATCTGCAGCAAATACGAGCGATCCGTCGCTACCTAGGCTCGCCATGGAATTGACCTCTAAAATATACGGGTTCCCATCCTGGTCAATACGAAAATCAACGCGAGCCGAGTCATAGCAGTTTAGTGCCTTAAACGTTTGCACCGCTAAGTCCTGCACACGCTTCGTTTCCTCTTCTGATAAAGGTGCTGGACATACTTTCTCTACCGTACGACCACTCGTATTCTTTTTATCTTCATACGTAAAAATCTTTGGACCATTGTGGAAAACAAGCTCCACGGGTGGTAATGGCTCGACGGGATTATTCCCAAGTAGGGCAACGTTTACTTCCCGTCCTTCAATATATTCTTCGACAAGCGTCGGCGCATTGAATTGTTCATAAATCACACGAACACCCTCGCGAAGCTCTTCTTCGTTATTTACGATACGAAGTCCAAAGGAAACCGCTTCGTCCTTAGGTTTTACGATTAGAGGATACTTCAAATTCTCCACAAGCGGGCTATCTGGTTTATTAAGCACCGCAAATTTAGGCGTTGGTAGCCCTTGTTGCATGAGCAAAATCTTTGTAACAACTTTATCTAATGCCAGCGCATGCGTTTCAGGACCAGACCCAACATAAGGGACACCAAGCATTTCAAGCATACCTGGTACATGCATATAGCGGCCTCTACCTTGAATGCCGTAGCTTAAGTTAAAGACAAGACCCGGTCGCTCTCCTGAAAGTACGGATGGCATAAAGTCCTCTAAATTTTTGATGAGATTTTTATCTCCCTCAAATGTCTTCACTTCGTGACCACCAGCAGTCAAACCGTCCTTAATACGTTTAATTGTCTCAAGTCCGTACTTCTCTCTGTTTTGTGTACCGAATAAATTGATGACCGCCTGACTTTCACGGTTATATACCACAGCAATTTTCACTATATATCCACTCCCAATTCGTTTAATTCTGGTCCTCTGGCTGTACCATCCCGTCTTGGATCTGCGACTCCAAAAAAGCGTTCTCGTTTGTTCTTAGGGAGCTGAATTCCTTGGACACACCCTAAATAAAAGCTATAGTCTCCGCGCTTTGTTATTTTAAAACCAGCAAGTCTGAGTGCTTCATTTACTTCTTCACTAAATCGATTGTGCTCAATCATCAATGACCCTGTATGTGATGCGTGGAAACGTGGGGATGCGATAGCATCATCGAGCGGCTCCCCTTTATCGATTAGCCTTGTAATGACTTGGGCAAGCGTCGTGGAAATCCTTGCGCTACCTGGACTTCCTAATAAATAACGAGCCTTTCCGTTTTCAAAGAGTAATACTGGCGCCACACTACTCCACGGACGGCCGCCAGGTAGCAAATAGTACGGATGCGACGTGTCGGAATAGTTAAACGCACTCATATAGTTGTTGTAAAAAAATCCGAGATCCTTCGCCATTGTTTTGCTACCGAATACAAGCTCAATAGACTGGGTGATCCCAACCGCATTCCCGTCACTATCTGCAGCGGAGAGGTGCGTGGTTTCTCCAGAAGTAGGTGGTGGTAGGAAAGTGTCCTGCAAGGCGAGCTTGTAAATATCGTTGATGCGCTTGACGGTCTCCTTGGCGTAGCCTTTGTCGATGAGCATTTGGTTGACGAACTGCAAATAATGGTCGGGATGCATCGGCGTTCGTTCACGATAGTTGAGCGCAAATCGGAACGCGAGCGCGGAGATGATGGCTCCGATCGCTTCGTCTGTATCGAGATTATCTGGTGGGAAGCCCTCTAATATTGCAAGAATTTGTACGAGCACGCGTCCTGCTCCCGGTGGCGGATACGTGTAAAGCTCATAGCCTCGATACGTGCTGTGAAGGGTCTCGCGTTCGACTGGAATCGGGATTTGATTCATGTCGATCTCCGTGATCAACCCTCCGCGCTTTTGCATGTCTTCGACAATCGCTTTGCCGATATCTCCTGTATAAAAGTCGCGCCAGCCGTGCTTCGCCATGCGCTGGAATGTGCGAGCAAGCTCTGGCTGATAGACATACGTACCAATATCTACGGGCTCTTTCTCGTGGAAAAAATTTTTAGTGATCGATGGATCCTTGATCAAATGCTCTTTTTCTTTCACGAGCATGCGGTGAATAAGCGGTGTAATTTCGATTCCTTCACGGCACGCGCGAACGGATGGTTCTAATATGTCGTGTAACGGTAATTTTCCATAGGTTTCGTGCAAATAACCAAGTGCTGCAACGGTTGACGGTACCGTGGAGGATTCAAGTCCAAGCATGATTGGTCTCTCCGGATTCTCTGCAGGAGAGAGCTCGAAAGGGGCTCTCGAGGAGCCGTCTAATGCAAAGATGCGGTTCTCTTCTTTTAAATAAACGAGCGCCATCGACTGTCCACCAATACCTGATGCCTGTGGCTCTGATACTCCAAGGCAAAATGCCGATGCAACTGCTGCATCAATGGCATTGCCACCTTTCGCAAGCATTTCAACTCCTGCGTTTGTTGCCTGTCTCGAAGCGGTTGAGACCATTCCTCCACTCGCTTCCATCGTGGAGGATGCTGGAATTTGCTGTTTCATGTAAACCACTCCATTCGTAAGAAAATTAGCACAATTCAATGAAGGACTGTGATGTGGTTGTTGACGGCTGTTGATTCAACTTTTTTAGTTATGTAGTGCAGGTTTGAAGACTATTGTTATCGTGTGATGTCATTTCAAGTTGTATACTCCTACTTTAGAGCCTATTCCCTCTTTAAGATAGGTATAACCGCTAGGGTATGAGCGATTTTTTCGCGAAAAAAATGGGACGTGTGCTCGCCATGGCGTCACGATCCCGAGAGTGATTGCTTTCATTATATTCCAACAAGGATGCGGTTACAATTAGATTTTGTTTTGTGAAAATAATTTTGTTTTTTGGGGTTGGGTGGGGGATGGAGGTTGAATAATTGGAATGCGTGTGAACGGGGTGGTAGTGCGCGTCGCTCGACTTAGAATGCATTCCGGCATAGTGGAAATGCATGTCGCGGATGGGGAAATACACACGGTTAAATAAATGCACGTAGAGCAGGGTGAAATGCAGACTGCGCGACTTAGAATGCACACCTACAAGGTAGAAATGCACGCCGCGGACCACGAAATGCATACTGTCAAAATTAATGCACACGAAACCAGGTGAATTGCAGACTGCGCGACTCTGAATGCAGAAAGACAAGGTGAAAATGCGCGTCGCGGACCACGAAATGCACACGGTCAAAATTAATGCACATAGAGCAGGGTGAAATGCAGACTGCGCGGCTAAGAATGCACACCTACAAGGTAGAAATGCACGCCGCGGACCACGAAATGCATACTGTCAAAATTAATGCACACGAAACCAGGTGAATTGCAGACTGCGCGACTCTGAATGCAGAAAGACAAGGTGAAAATGCGCGTCGCGGACCACGAAATGCACACGGTCAAAATTAATGCACATAGAGCAGGGTGAAATGCAGACTGCGCGGCTAAGAATGCACACCTACAAGGTAGAAATGCACGCCGCGGACCACGAAATGCACACGGTCAAAATAAATGCAAACAGAGCAGGGGGAAATGCAGACACCACTACTCAGAATGCACACCTACAAGGTAGAAATGCACGCCGCGGACCTCGAAATGCACACGGTTAAATAAATGCACGTAGAGCAGGGTGAAATGCAGACTGCGCGACTTAGAATGCACACCTCCATGGTAAAAATGCGCGCCGCCGATCACAAAATGCACACCAACAGCATTAAGAAAAACTCAACAAAAAGCAAACACCAAAATTAACAACACACTACCTAAAAATCCTCAAAAAATAGGCTAGGAAAGATGCACGAACTCTGTCCTAGCCTTTGCTTACTACCTATCCCGAAACTCTAAAAGCTTGTGTCCAATATCTTTTCTGTAAAAGAGACCTGGCCACTCTCTTGTCATTAAGATCTCGTATGTGTCCTCGAGGGCTCCTTCGAAGCTTGTGCCGAGTGTGGACAATAACAAAACGCGTCCGCCCGCATTTGTCCAAGTGGCATCTTCTTTAAAACGAGTCCCTGCGTGGAACCACTGCTGACCGACTTTAGTCAAATTAGGAATCGTAAATTCTACACCTTTTTCATACGAGCCAGGATAGCCTTCTGAAGCTAATACAACGCCTACGCAAACTTCGTCGCGCCAAACGATTGGGATTTCGTGACCGTCCATGATGGCTTCCATAATATCAACGAGGTCCGTTACTAAACGAGGCAAGACTACCTGCGCTTCTGGATCGCCGAAGCGCGTGTTGAATTCGATAACCTTCGGGCCTTCGTTAGTCATCATGAGGCCTGCGTATAGAATACCAGTAAACGGCATCCCTTCCTTGACCATCGCAGTAGCCATTGGACGTAGCACGCGTTTCTCCGCTTCCTTCAGCAGTGCATCATTAAACTGAGGAACGGGAGAGTAAGCACCCATGCCGCCTGTGTTTGGACCTTGATCGCGGTCAAATGCACGTTTGTGATCCTGTGCTGTGACCATTGGGATAACGAGCTCGCCGTGGACGAATGCCATAAAGGAGAGTTCTTCCCCGATAAGACATTCTTCGATGACGACTGATTCCCCTGCGTCACCGAAGGCGCGGCTACTCATCATCATCTCAATGGCTTCGTGCGCTTCTGCCACAGTTTCCGCTACGACGACGCCTTTGCCAGCAGCAAGACCGTCCGCCTTTACGACAATCGGTGCGCCTTGCTCTGTCACGTACGCTTTTGCTGCCTCAAGATCTGTAAACGTGCCGTAGCGAGCAGTTGGAATATCATATTTTTGCATAATGTCCTTCGCGAACTGCTTACTTCCTTCAAGCTGTGCTGCTTGTTTAGATGGTCCAAAGACGCGTAGCCCAGCATGTTCACACATATCCGTAAAGCCAGCCACAAGAGGTGCTTCTGGGCCTACGATGACAAGGTCTGCTTGAAAGTCTTTTGCAGCTTGAAGAAGTTCGTCATGATCGTCCACGCTGATGTTTACGACCTCACACTTATCTAGCTGTGCAATCGCATCGCTCCCCGGCGCAGCAAGAATTCCTGTCACTCGGTCAGACTGTGCTACCTTCCACGCAATGGCGTGCTCGCGACCTCCGCCGCCCACAATAAATATGTTCACAAACATGCCCTCCTCGTTGGTCGATTAATGCTTAAAGTGTCTTACTCCTGTTAGAATCATCGCGATACCGTGTTCGTTCGCCATGTCGATGGAGTCCTGATCTTTCTTTGAACCACCCGGCTGTACGATCGCTGTAATACCTGCTTTAGCAGCTGCTTCTACCGTATCATTCATTGGGAAGAAGGCGTCAGAAGCAAGAACGGCTCCTTTCGCACGTTCGCCAGCTTGCTCTAATGCGATTTTAGCTGCGCCAACACGATTCATTTGGCCAGCACCGACACCGATCGTTTGATCCTCACGACCTAATACGATCGCGTTTGACTTCACGTGCTTAACGACCTTCCACGCCATTTTAAGTTGCGCAAGCTCGTCTTCCGTCGGTGCTCGATCCGTTGCGACGGTAATCTCTGCATCCTCAAAGCTTAGCGCATCCGTTTCTTGAATGAGCGCTCCGCCGGAAACCGTTGTCACTCGGTTCTCCACCTGATCAGCTGGAGCCATTACGTCAACTGTTAGTAGACGAAGATTTTTCTTTTCTTGTAAAATCGCACGCGCTTCGTCAGTGAACGACGGTGCGATAATAATTTCTAAGAAGATTTCCTTCATTTTTGTTGCTGTTGCCGCATCTACTTCGCGGTTACACGCAACAATTCCACCGAAGATAGACGTTGGATCTGCTTCGTATGCTTTCGTATAAGCTGCCTCAATCGACGTTCCAACTCCAACACCACATGGGTTCATGTGCTTAATCGCTGCAACAGCAGGCTCCGTAAAGTCGCGTACGACAGCGATTGCCGCATCTGCATCGTTGATATTGTTGTAAGAAAGCTCTTTACCGTGTAATTGTGTCGCACGCGCAATGGAAGCCGACGCTCCAAGTGGTTTCTCGTAGAACGAAGCCTTCTGATGCGGATTTTCTCCGTAGCGTAAGGTTTGCTTTAAATTGTATGTAACCGTTAATTTCTCCGGATTTTCTTCCCCAGTTTGCTTCGTTAAATATTCCGCGATCAGCGCATCGTATGCCGCTGTGTGGCGGAAGGCTTTTGCTGCAAGCTTGCGACGTGTTTCTAACGAAATGTCTCCTGCGCGCACTTCTTCTAAAATACCCTCATAGTCGGCTGAATCCACAATAATTGCCACGCCCTCGTGGTTTTTCGCTGACGAACGAATCATCGATGGTCCACCGATATCAATATTTTCGATCGCGTCCGTAAATGTCGCATCCGGATTCTCAATCGTTGCTTGGAATGGATAGAGATTCACGATCACAAATTCGATCGGCTGGATCTCTTGTTGCTCTAGCGCCGCCATGTGCTGCTCGTTATCTCGAACCGCTAAAAGTCCCCCGTGAATCGCTGGGTGCAACGTCTTTACTCGACCGTCCATCATTTCAGGAAAACCAGTCACTTCCTCAATTCCAATGACAGCTACTCCTGCTTCTTCTAATGCTTTCTTCGTTCCTCCAGTCGAAATAACCTCGACACCTTCTGCTACAAGTCCTTTAACAAAGTCTACGACTCCGGTTTTATCTGATACGCTCACAAGCGCTCGTTTTGTCATGATCGTCACACTCCCTGAAGATGTTGGAGCATTTGCTCCACTGTTTTTGGATATAGGCGATGCTCTACTTCGCGAATTTTTTTCTCCACGTCGTCTCGCGTGTCACCAGGCTCAATTGTAACAGATTCCTGCGCTAAAATAGGACCCGTATCCATTCCAGCATCAACAACATGAACCGTAACTCCTGTCACTTTCACACCAAAGTCTAACGCTTGTCCGATCGCATCGAGCCCCTTAAAGGACGGTAACAAAGACGGATGAATATTGACGATGCGACCTTCAAACGCGTCTAAAAGCGTTGGGCCTACTAAACGCATATACCCTGCTAACACTAAAAAAGAAATATCGTATTTTTTAAGCTCTCGTAACAGCTCCGCTTCATAGTCTGCCTTTGAAGAGAAGGTCTTAGGAGAGAGCGATACAACCGGTACACCGTGACCTTCTGCTCTAGATTCCACAAGTGCGCCTGGCTTATCACAAATAAGTAACGATATTTTACCAGACAGCAGACCTTTGTCTGCTGCCCGCTTCATTGCTTCAAAGTTTGATCCACTGCCAGATGCAAATATCGCAATATTCATCGAAGCTCCCCCTCGATCGTGAGACCAGGAGCGTCTGTCACGTGTCCAAGTTCTACTGGATTTTCGCCTGCAGCAGTGAGCGTTTGTAGTACATGATCCTTGTGCTCAGGTGAGACAGCTAAGACCATGCCAATGCCACAGTTGAACGTCTCGAGCATGTCATCCTGCGTAAGACCACCGGCCTCCATGAGCCAGCGGAAAACAGGTAATAGCTCCACCTGGCTAACATTCACAGATGCACCGCACGTCTCCGGTAGCATGCGCGGGATATTCTCTACAAAGCCGCCACCTGTAATATGAGCCATACCGTTTACATACGGAAACAAGCCCTTCACCGCCTTTACGTAAATACGAGTTGGCGTAAGTAACGCCTCGCCTAAGAGTTGCTCAGGCGCAAATGGAGCAGACTCCATCAAATCTAATTCACTATCTGCAACGATTTTGCGCACGAGCGAAAAGCCATTAGAGTGAATGCCATTAGATGGAATTCCTATCAGCACGTCACCAGAACGAGCCTGGTCGATTAGCTTTGACTTTTCAGCCGCACCGACGACAAAGCCTGCAATATCGTACTCTGTCTCGTCGTATAGCCCAGGCATCTCCGCAGTTTCGCCACCAACTAGCGCACAGCCAGCCTGACGACAGCCTTCTGCAACGCCCGCAACAAGCTGTTCTACCACCTCAGGATCATTTTTACCGAGCGCTAAATAATCAAGGAAAAATAGCGGTTCCGCTCCCTGTACGAGAATATCGTTAACGCACATAGCGACCGCATCAATCCCGACTGTGTCGTGCTTATTTAACGACTGCGCAAGCATAAGCTTCGTCCCTACACCGTCTGTTCCAGACACTAACACAGGCTCTTTTAATCCAAGCTGTGATAGGTCAAACATGCCACCGAACCCACCAAGTGCGCCAATGACTTCCTTACGCATCGTGGATTCGACGTGGCGTTGCATCCGCTTCACGCCTTCGTAGCCAGCTTCAATATTTACTCCTGCAGATTCATAGGCTTTCGACATGACTATTTGCCTCCCATAACTTTATCGTACGGATGATCCGCTTCTGGGAATACTTCCGTTGGGTATTCTCCTGTAAAGCACGCTAAACACTGTCCGCAGTTTGGTGAGGAATCATTGCGACCAATTCCTTTTTTGAGTCCATCTACGCTTAAATAGGACAGAGAATCTGCGCCCATATCATCACGAATCTCATCGATTGATTTCGTCGATGCGATTAATTCTCCTTTAGTGGACGTATCGATTCCGTAAAAACACGGATTGACAATCGGAGGCGAACTGATTCGCACGTGTACTTCTAGCGCACCTGCCTCGCGAAGTAGTTGCACAATACGTCGTCCCGTTGTTCCGCGTACGATGGAGTCATCAACCATCACGACGCGCTTTCCTTCTACAACACCACGCACAGCGGATAGCTTCATCTTCACACCCTGCTCACGTAGTGCTTGAGATGGCTGTATGAACGTTCGACCAACGTACCGATTTTTGATTAAACCGAGCTCATAAGGAATACCTGATGCCTCTGCATACCCAATTGCCGCGGAGATACTTGAATCTGGCACACCAGTGACCACGTCTGCCTCGACCCATGCCTCATCTGCAAGCTGCTTACCTAAACGCTTCCGAGCTTGGTGCACGTTTACCTCATCTACGTTACTATCCGGACGCGCAAAGTACACATATTCCATCGAGCAAAGCGAACGATTTGTCGATAGCGAAAAACGGTCTACGTGAACGCCATCATCATCAATGGTAATAAGTTCACCAGGCTGGACTTCACGTAGGAATGTCGCACCAACAACGTCAAACGCACACGTCTCTGAAGACACCACGTACCCATCGCCAATACGACCAATGGATAGCGGACGAAGTCCATTTGGATCTAAGGCAACGATCATTTTATTTTCGACTAAAATAGCAAGGGCATAAGCGCCCTTTACCATCGTAAGGGCATTCCGTACAGACTCCTTCAGCGTCGGATAGCCACTACGCTTAATTAAATGCGCGATAACCTCCGTGTCAGATGTCGTCTGAAAAATACTACCCTGATGCTCCATCTGACGCTTAAGCGCCGTCGCATTCACTAAATTCCCGTTGTGTGCAAGCGCGAGACTACCCGTCTGCGAGTTAAAGAGGAGCGGCTGACAGTTAATAAAATCACTATCGCCAGCCGTCGTGTAGCGCACGTGCCCAATCGCACCTGTACCACCTAAACGATCCAAAATCTCCTCGTTAAATACATCATTCACAAGACCCATACCCTTATGGACCTTCAACTTCTCCCGGTCAGACACAACAATCCCTGCGCCCTCCTGACCGCGATGTTGCAAGCTATGCAAGCCGTAGTACGTAATCCGAGCAGCATCTTCATGCCCCCAAACGCCAAACACACCACATTCTTCGTTTAATCCTTTGATTTCAGTGCGCATCCAATAGCCCCTCTCCAAAGCGACTCCAACCGAGATACCTGCTGATTCACAAGCTCTTTTCCTTCTTGGCTAACCACAAGCACACCGCTATCAGTAGTACTGCCTAAACGGACTGCCTTTGGTACCAATTGTTGAAACGCTTCTTGGTCCTCTTCTGTAACAGTAACAATATAAGATGATGCCTTTTCACCGAATAGCATAGCTTCTGTATCTCCCGCAGGTAACGTAACAGTTGCACCAAAGTCTGTTCCAAACAGCTTTTCCGCAATAGCAACAGCTGTACCACCCTCTGATACATCATGAGCTGACTGAATAAGACCCTTGCGAATAGCGGTTAAAATCAGTTGCTGATTTTCTTTCTCGACGTTCAAGTCAATTTCTGGCGCTTGTCCAAAAATATCTCCTTCAAGAAGCTTTTGTAGCTCACTGCCACCAAACGTTCCTTCAAGTGCACCAACGTGATAAATGACGTCATTCGATGATTTTGCTTGTTGTGTCGTAATATGAGCCTGGTCATGAATCAGTCCAACCATCCCAATAACTGGCGTTGGGTAAACGGCGCCTTTTGCCGTTTCATTATAAAGTGACACGTTCCCTCCGATAACTGGTGTAGCAAGCTCTCGACATGCTTCACTTAGTCCATCTGTTGAACGCTCTAGTTGCCAAAAAATTTCTGGCTTATCAGGACTTCCGTAGTTTAGGCAGTCGGTTACGCCAAGTGGCTCTGCTCCTGATGCAACAAGGTTACGCGCCGCTTCTGCTACTGCAAGCTTTCCGCCTGTGTATGGATCGAGGTACAGGTAGCGAGAGTTACAGTCTGTTGTCATCGCAAGTGCTTTATTCGTATCGCGAATACGAAGTACAGCAGCGTCAGATCCTGGTGCGACAACCGTATTTGTGCGTACCATGTAGTCATACTGCTCATAGACCCACTCTTTACTCGCAATCGTCGGTTGTTGTAAAAGCGCCTTTAGCGTTTCGTTCGCGTCCTTCACTTCCGGCTTGTACGTTGTTTGTTGGAATTCCTTAAAGTACGCAGGCTCTGACGAAGGCTTATGGTAAACTGGCGCTTCCTCTGCTAATGCGTCGACCGGAATGGAAGCAGCAATTTCACCCTCGTGTTCAAGCGTCAGCATTTTATCGTCGGTTACTTCTCCAATAACGGTTGCATGAAGTCCGTAGTGCTCGAACGTTTCAATAAATTCCGCTTCGCTACCCTTTTCCACAACTAAAAGCATGCGCTCCTGTGACTCCGATAGCATCATTTCGTAAGGCGTCATATTTTTTTCACGCTGAGGCACGTCATCAAGGCGTAGCTTAATGCCAGACCCCGCCTTGCTCGCCATCTCGGCAGAAGAAGACGTTAGGCCTGCTGCTCCCATATCCTGAATCCCAACAAGCTTCGGATGCTTAATCGCCTCGAGACACGCTTCAACTAGTAGCTTCTCCATAAATGGGTCTCCAACCTGAACAGCTGGTCGCTTTGATTCGGATTCTTCGGACAGCTCCTCAGAAGCAAACGTTGCTCCGTGAATGCCATCACGTCCTGTGCTCGCCCCAACGTATAGCACGGGGTTCCCGACACCTTTTGCTAGACCTTTTTGAATATCTTTATGGTCGATAAGACCAACGCACATCGCGTTTACGAGCGGATTTCCCTCGTAGCATGGGTCGAACTGAATCTCGCCGCCAACCGTTGGAATTCCAATACAGTTCCCGTAGCCTGCGATGCCAGATACGACTCCTTCAAACAAATATTTCACGCGTGGATTTTTTAGCTCGCCAAATCGAAGCGAGTTTAGAAGCGCAATTGGTCTTGCGCCCATGGAAAACACGTCACGAATGATGCCTCCAACCCCAGTTGCCGCGCCTTCATATGGCTCGACTGCCGATGGGTGGTTATGACTTTCAATCTTAAACACAACTGCCTGTCCATCATCAATATCGATGATGCCGGCTCCCTCACCTGGGCCCTGTAAAACGCGCTCTCCGCTAACAGGAAACTTCTTTAAAAGCACCTTTGAGTTTTTGTAGCTACAGTGCTCCGACCACATAACAGAGTAAATACCAAGCTCCGTGTAGTTAGGCAAACGACCGAGTGTCTTTTCTATTAACGCAAATTCCTCGTCCGTTACGCCCATTTCCTTGTAGCCTTGCTGCTCTTTAATCATCTGTGGTGATGGTTCACGAAGTAATGGCATGTGAGTCCCTCCAGTGTGTCACTAGTGATTGAAATAGTGTTAAGCCGTCCTCTGATCCAAGAAGCGCTTCAACAGCTCGCTCCGGATGCGGCATCATTCCTAGCACATTCCCATGTTTGTTTGTAATTCCTGCAATGTTAGCGACCGATCCATTAATGTTATCCTCATACGTAAACACGATCTGATTATTCGCTTGAAGCTCTTGTAACGTCTCTTCGTCACAGTAGTAGTTGCCCTCACCGTGCGCAACAGGGACCGAAATACGTTCGTTGGCCTTATAACCCTGTGTAAACATCGTCTCATTGTTGGCGACGTTTAATTTGACTGGCTTACAAATGAAATGAAGATTTTCGTTACGACGCATGGCTCCTGGTAGTAGCCCAGACTCTAGCAAAATTTGAAATCCGTTACACACACCAAGCACTGGCTTACCAGCCTCCGCCGCTTCCTTGACTGCCTCCATGATCGGGGAGAAATGAGCAATAGCACCTGCGCGCAAGTAGTCTCCGTACGAGAAGCCTCCAGGAAGTAGCACCGCATCAAAGCCTTCTAAACTCGTTGTATCATGCCACACAAATTCGGTTTCCTCTCCGAGAGCATCCTTCGCTGCGTGGTACATATCAATATCGCAGTTAGAGCCCGGGAATACGATCACTGCAAATTTCATGTGCGAACAGCCTCCTCAATTTCAAACGTATAGTCCTCAATAACCGGATTAGCAAGTAGCTTTTCACACATCGCCGTTACCTTTTCCTCTACGTTCTCTGTTGCTTCTACTTTGAGCGTAATCATCTTGCTAATTCGAACGTCCTCTACCCCATCAAATCCGAGCTTATTAAGTGACGATGTAACAGCAGCCCCCTGCGGATCTAATACGCCTTCCTTCCACGTTACATAAACCTTCACATCATATACCATTTGTCTCGTCCTCCTCATGAGTTGATCTTAGCTATGCGCTTCTATAAGTCTCGATAAAATCGTTTCGTAACCTTCCTGCAAATCTCCCTGCTGGAAGCGGAATAAATCTTTATCAAACGAATCACCTGTATCTTTATCCCAAAGTCTGCACGTATCTGGAGAAATCTCGTCTGCTAGTAAAATCTCGCCGTTCGTTTTCCCAAACTCTAGCTTAAAGTCCACAATATCAACGTTAATCGTTGCAAACAGCTTTTGAAGCTCTTCGTTCACCCGTAATGCCATTTGCTGCATTTGCGCTAGCTCTTCAGGCGTTGCAAGAGCAAGCTCTTTGATGTGTGCCTCTGCTAAAAGGGGATCTCCAAGCGCATCATCCTTGTAGTACCATTCAACGAGTGGCGTCTTAAGCTTATGCCCGCGCTCAAATCCAAGTCGCTTCACAAGACTTCCAGCCGCAACATTACGTACAACAACCTCAAGCGGAATGATAGTCACCTCTTTGACTAGTTGCTCCGTCTCCGAGAGCCTACGTACAAAATGACTCTCCACACCCGCCTCTTTTAGGATAGAAAAGATGAGTGAACTGATCTCATTGTTGAGACGACCCTTGCCCAAAAGCGTATCCTTTTTCTCACCGTTAAATGCAGTTGCCTCATCCTTATAGGAAATCCTCAGGACACCCGGCTCTTCTGTTTGATAGATTTGTTTTGCTTTTCCCTCATACAACAGCATATGTGCGACCTCCATGTAGTCGGAATAGTAGGACTTATTTTAAATCAAGGTGGAAGAAAGCATGGGGCGAATTCGCCCCGCTTTATCCCATTTATTTTTGTAGTCCAAGACGTTCAAAAATCGTATCGACGTGCTTTAAGTGATAACGATAGTCGAAGCAATCCTCAATTTCTGCTTCAGACAGCTTGTCTGTAATCGTCTCATCTGCTTCCACAAGGCTTCGGAACTGAACGCCCTCTTCCCATGCTTGCATCGCCTTCGGTTGCACGAGGTCATACGCTTCCTCACGCGCCATACCCTTATCAATAAGTGATAGCAACACACGCTGAGAGTAAATAAGTCCGTATGTGCGCGTCATGTTACGCTTCATATTCTCTGGGAAGACGGTTAAATTCTTCACGATATTACCGAAACGATTTAGCATGTAGTTTAATAGAATGGTGGCATCTGGTAACATAATTCGCTCTGCAGAAGAGTGAGAAATATCACGCTCGTGCCATAGCGCTACGTTTTCGTAAGCTGTTACGACATGCCCACGTAAAATACGTGCAAGCCCCGTCATATTTTCAGAACCGATTGGGTTACGCTTATGTGGCATTGCTGAGGATCCTTTTTGACCCTTTGCAAAGAACTCCTCTACTTCACGCGTCTCGGATTTCTGTAAGCCACGAATTTCCACAGCCATCTTTTCAATCGAAGAAGCAATCAACGAAATCGTTGCAATATAGTGAGCGTGACGATCACGCTGTAAGGTTTGAGTCGAGATAGGAGAAGCCTCAAGTCCTAGCCCCTCACAGACGTGCTTTTCGACAAATGGATCGATATTCGCATACGTGCCAACCGCGCCAGAAAGCTTACCAACGCGAACAGTCTCACTCGCCGCCTTAAAACGCTCAATGTTACGCTTCATCTCTTCGTACCAGAGCGCAAGCTTTAACCCAAATGTAGTCGGCTCCGCGTGTACCCCATGTGTACGACCCATCATGACCGTATCCTTATGCTCGATCGCTTTATTCTTTAAAATCTCTAAAAAGCGCTCCAAGTCTGCGAGTAAGATTTCATTCGCCTGCTTGAGTAAGTACGAAAGCGCCGTATCGACCACGTCTGTTGACGTTAATCCGTAGTGCACCCACTTTCGCTCCGGTCCAAGCGTCTCCGATACCGCTCTCGTAAATGCCACCACATCATGGCGCGTCTCTGCTTCAATTTCTAAAATACGATTTACATCAAATGAGGCGTTCTCTCGAATCTTCGCAACGTCTTCCTTTGGAATATCACCAAGCTCTGCCCATGCCTCACATGCTAAGATTTCTACTTCTAGCCAAGCTTGAAAGCGATTATGTTCTTCCCAAATTTGTCCCATCTCCGGACGTGTATACCGTTCAATCATGATTTTGCCTCCTCTAATACGTTCAACTGCTCTAATGTCGCCTCAACGTCTGACGTCAACACGTTTACGTGCCCCATCTTCCGTCCAGGTCTTGCTTCTTTCTTTCCATATATATGTACGTGGGCTGCACTCCCTAACTCTTTGCGCATCTCCACCGCACGCTCTACTTCGTCACCAATCAAATTCACCATCACTGTAGGAGTAAGTAACGTCGTTTCCCCCAGCGGCCAGTCACAAATCGCACGAATATGCTGCTCAAACTGCGACGTCGCACACGCATTCATCGTGTAATGCCCAGAGTTATGCGGTCTTGGCGCGATCTCATTAATGACAATCTCTCCGTCTCGCACAAACATCTCAACCGCTAGTGTCCCAACTAGTGAGACCGACTCCGCAAGCGTCAACGCTGCCTTTCGAGCCCTCTCCTGCACCTCATCCGAGACTCTAGCCGGCACAATCGACTGATGCAAAATGCCATTCCGATGAATATTCTCAGCAACCGGGAACGTCGCCGTCTCCCCCGACACACTGCGCGTCACAATCACCGACACCTCACAGTCAAACGGAATCCACTGCTCCGCCACAAACGGCCCATTATCCTCTAGCTCTCTGACAGAAACCTCGTCACCCTTATTGATAACAAGTTGACCTTTCCCATCATAGCCACCGCGCGTTGTCTTCACCACTAGAGGAAGCCCCAGCGCCGACACCGCATCCGCTAAGTCGGTATCAGACTCTACCTTTTTGTAAGGCGCAACCGGTAACCCGTAAGACTCAATCGCCTCTTTCTCACGCAGCCTGTCTTGACTGATTAAGAGAAGCTTACTCCCCTGCGGGAAATGAAGCGAGCTTGCTAGATGATCGGCTGTCTCAGCACTTATGTTTTCAAATTCGTACGTAAGCACATCACAGCTCAAATCCTCGGCACCTTGCTTATCATCGTAGGCTGCGACCACTTCGTGATCTGCTACTTGCCCACACGGTGAATCCTTTTGAGGCTCAAGGACAGAAATACGATAGCCCATATTGCGAGCAGATAACGCCATCATTCTTCCAAGCTGGCCTCCGCCTAAAATTCCGATCGTGCTCCCTGGCTTTATAAACGTCACGCTAAGTCCCCCTCAGCTAGGATTTCTTCACGTTTTTTATCACGGCGCGCCTGAAGCTTTGAACGGATTTCCGCGTCATGTACCGCAAGCTGTTGCGCTGCTAAAAGCCCAGCGTTCGCAGCTCCAGCTCTCCCAATTGCAACGGTCGCCACTGGAACTCCAGCTGGCATTTGTACAATAGATAGTAAGGAATCAAGTCCATTCAATGCTTTAGATTGAACAGGCACTCCGATAACGGGTAGTAGTGTCTTGGCTGCAACCATTCCTGGAAGGTGCGCAGCACCACCTGCACCTGCAATAATCACTTCAATTCCTCGATCCGCCGCTTTTTCGGCGTAATCAAACATCAAGTCTGGCGTTCGATGCGCGGATACAACCTTTGCTTCGAACGGGATGTGGAGTTCTTCTAATACGTCTGTTGCATGCTTCATTGTCTCCCAATCGGAGGTGGAACCCATTATCACGCCAACCTTCTTCGTCATCAAATCGCTCCTTTTTTGGCCATAAAAAAAGTGTCTTATGCCCTGTTTAGGAGGACAATAAGACACACGACGTCAGATTATTGCACACGGTTAAACGTGCAGCATCCTGCGAAGCACATCGAATCTGTCGACGTGCGTGCATCGTATTCTCCTCATAGTCCATCGCTTTTCGGGCATTGGGTAGAAACTGTTGGGCCATATTCCCAACTTTATATGAGGTCATTTCATCTTTGTTTATCATAGCAGGATTTTGTCGAACTGGTCAACCTATTTTCGAACAATAATACATGTCTGACGTTTCATTGTTCGGTTTTTGGTTGTTTCCTTGCGTTCTTTGAGCTGCAATTGATCAAGTGCTAACTAGTTTTTAAGAACAAGCCCTTCGGGCTAAATTGATTAAGTGCTAATTTGTTTAAAACTGCTCTCCTAGCTGTCAGCCCTACGAACACTCTACGACATCCATAGGGCCGGTCTTTGAGCTGCCTCGTCGGCAGGGCGCGGCTGTCGCCTTACCCTAAGCGCCTCCTGTGGGATCTCAAAAACCTCTTTCCCCTATGGATTGTCTCCGAATGTCCTCCGGGTCTGCCAGCTCTGCGTTTGATTTAAAAAGAGCATTAGAAAAGAACCTTCCTCTTTGTGGAAAAGCTCTTCTTTATTTGAAAAGATGGTTGTATATTAGTGGCTCTTTAGCAATGGAGGTTTTTATGTACCGTACGCAAGATGTATGTACCGTATAAAAAATAAATGTACCGTATTCAGAATGAATGTACGTTGAGGCTTAGTTTCTTTAATAAATGTACGCTATGCGAGATTTATGTACCGTATAAAAAGTTTATGTACTATATACGAGATGAATGTACCGTGAGCAAGAGGTGCTCTTGAATAATGGCAATGACCATTCACCTAATAATGTAATTTTAAAAAGCGTTCGTGAAAAAAAGGTCGTTACCTTCAATTCTTCGTAGCGAAGGTCTGTCTTGTTTAAAGGATGTATAGCAATCCTGCTATTCCGAAGAAAATTAATCCAACTAGTCCTAAGATCATTGCGGCTTTCGTTCTGAAATGACGATGGTCAGCCGTTTCGGAGTGAAAGTCGGGTCTACGTTGCACATGTGGTCTCGGTTCGTTTGGGAAAGCTCCAATAAATATGGCTGAAATAATAATACAAATTAATCCGATGATAAGTAACGTATGTACCATTTGCGTTCCTCCTCTATTAATAAATACATCTACGTTATTGCGCACTAATACGATTCAAAAAAATACATTCATCAACAATTAGCAAAATCAACTAACTGCGTGACTTTTAGCAAACGAACATAGTAGCACTAAATCGTTTGAAACTTTTTACATAAATGATCGTACGTGTAAAAGAGAGGAGTGACATAATGTTAAAGAAATCTAGTTTATTAGGAATAGTGTTAATTGCTTCAGCATGTTCCTCCGAGGAAAAAGAAGTATTAGTCGAAAAAGAGTTACTAGAAAACTTATCAACCAATAATGATGTAAATACCTGGAGAATAGTTTACGAAAGTGACGACTATCTAATAGAGGGATTTGTGGCTAGTCCTAGCAATACAGAAGAAAAATATCCTACTTTAATTATTAATCGTGGTGGCAATCGGGATTATGGTGAGATAGAAGAAGAATGGCTACATTATCAATCCCTTTGGGCTGAAAGAGGTTATACAGTTATTTCTAGTCAATATCGTGAAGGTGGTAACAGCGAAGGTATAGATGAATATGGCGGCGATGATGTGAATGACGTCCTTCAACTTCAACATGTAGCAAGGGAATTGGAATTTGCTGATGAAGAGAATACGTATATGTTGGGTATTTCTCGTGGGGGGCTGATGACTTATCGTGCAATCCAAGAAGGCATGCCTATTAATGCAGCGGCTACGACAGGTGGGGTTTCAGATTTGCTTGGATCATATGAAGCGCGAGGTCTTGCTATGAGACAAGAGTTAGTTGAACTGGTCGGACATCCATCAGAAGTTCCTGAAGAATATGAGAGACGTTCCGCTATTAATTGGTCCGAAGATATTACTTCGCCACTTCTTCTCATTCATGGTGAGATAGATGAACGTGTTCCTTTTGAGCAATCCTTACAGCTTTATCAAGCCATGAATGAAAACGGACAGGTAGTTAAGTTAATTAGCTACGAAGACGGGGATCATGGACTTGATAATTATTTCTCAGAATATCATAGGGCAATTGAAGAATGGTTTGAAACGTATTAGTAGGTAGCTTTCTTTAAAATGTTTGATTTTTTGTCTAGTGCATGGCTCCTACATATAAATTAACCTTAAAGTTAAACCATTGACCACTTCGCTATGCTTGTAGTGAAAGTTCTTTCACCTATTTTTGATAATTCACCGTGACCTCCGGTTCTCCGGAGCGAAGGCTGGCGTCTCCTAGAGGAGTACTTTCGCGCAGCGAAAATCCTTTCGAACGGCCATTGGTTTGGCCGTTCGAAATAGTTGAGCTAGCTCCTCAGGAAAGCGCCAGCCGGGAGCGCAGGAGGACCGGTGGTCCTGGTGCTGCCTTTGAACTTAGAAAACAAAACTAAAGAAAGCCATTCCCTAAAAAATAGAGAATGGCTTTCTTTGTATAAAACGGATGGGTTTGGCCCCAGCCTCGTTCGCTGTGAATACCTAACAACAGCATGGAATTGATTTCTTCGCCTTCACTGGTTGTTAGCTTAAACTCGCCTACGGGGACTCCATAAAGGGCGACAACTTCGCCTTCTTCGAGTGCGCCTGGCTGCTTGTATTGGAGTTGTGTATAGTGGTTACCTTCAAGATCAATGATCGATATAAATGCATAAGACATGCCGTCACGTAGCATGGATTCGTAGCGATCGACCATGCCTGCCGTCGTGACAATTTCTCGGTTAAACGGCTCAATGCTATCAGAGAGCTCACGGTAGTTTGCTGTCGTTGCATTTTCAATAACATTGTCGACCTCTGATTCGGGTGAAAATAAGAGGACATTGTCTGAGACGAAATCAAACGTGCGCGCTGGTAGCTGTATCTGTCCATTCGTGATACTAGGTACGTCTTGCGCAAATCGCTCTGCGTAATTGTTCGTTGCGACAGGGTTGTCATCATAGGTGTTCTCTTGGTCGTCTAATACTAAAAGGAAGATAATTAAGGACAAAACCGAAGAGATGAGAAGTGCTATCGATAGTCGTTTGGACTTCTTATTCACTAGCTGCCATGAAAACAACGTTACTCCAGCAACTAATAGTCCGAAGCTAACGATAAATAAAAACACCTGCAATACAACCCCTCCTTTCTAAAAAAATTCTCCATCTATGTATACCTTTTTTTAATATATTCGTAAACCTCTTTTAAATAGACGTCAGAATGCGGCACAAGTTGCGATTTTTGCACAAAAATTTGTGTGGAATCATCTGTAAATGCCTGTGCGTTCTCACCGTTAATAAGCTTCTTCATTTCCTTAAGAGGCATAGAGACAATGCTATCTACTTCTTCTACTTGTATATCGAACGCAATCGGCCACGTGTGAAGCTCATATGTAAAAACGTGAGCAAACTCATAGTCCCTAAAAGAGTCTGTTATGATCACGTCCTGAATGACCCCAACCTTATCCAAATCTGTAAAGGATACATCAATCCCTAGCTCTTCGTGTAACTCTCTAATGCCGTCAGTGACCGTTTCATTCGAGAGGAGATGGCCTGCGGCAGTGATGTCGTAAAGACTAGCAAAATCCTTCTTACTCTCACTGCGCTTTTGGAAAAGGACGTGGACCTCTCCCCCTTGTTTATACACAAGCCAGCACTGAAAGGTTTCATGCCAGAGTCCTAAACTGTGAATCTCGTCGCGTGAATAAGGGCGGATAGGTTGTCTATTTTCGTCTACTGCCATGATATATTCCATTATGACAGCTCCTGACCAACAAAAACGATACGCTGGTGGCTAACCTCGACGTCCATTTTGCCATTACGTTTTACTTCTTTTAAGACAGGCTCTTCCATCCTTCTTACTGGCATGTAGCCTTCCTGTTTCATTCGTTCTAAGCATTGATCAATTGTTTCGTTCTCATTTACGTAAAATTTCTTTTTAGCCAACAGAAAAGCTCCTTTTTCTTTCCATCATAACAGATTTATGCGCATTCGTTGTACGTCTTAAGAACTAGAACACCTACATGTTAAGCCCTATTCTCTCGACCAACGTAATGCTTGTTCTTCTAATGGAATACGAATATAGGTGAGGAAGAGTAATTTAAACAGCAAAAATACAACTCCTGTAAAGTATGCTTGAAATAATAGAACAAGTACAAACATTTCAGCCATTACTACTACATAGTTCGGATGCTTTAGCCAATATTTGTACGGTCCCCGTTTAATTAGTGGTGCTCCTGGTATAACTAACACTTTCGTATTCCAATGATCACCTAATGAATAAAGGATCCAAACTCGTATAAATTGAAGCAAAAAGAAAGCGACGAGCAGCACGGCACTGTAGGCATGAAGCTCGCCCGCGCCTGTCAGCCACTCTGCCGCTAACGATAGGAAAAAACCTGCGTGAAGTGCAATCATTAATGGATAGTGCCGTTTACCAAATTCAACGGCTCCTTTTGCTTTTAAAGACCGTTCATTTCGCTTTGCTAAGACAAGCTCTAAGAGCCTTTGTATGACAATAAAAACTAGTAGGATAATCATCTTACCGTCTCCCTCCACTCTAATGCAAGTATTTCCGCACAAAATCCTGGTCCCATTGCAACCATAAGGCCACTTCCTTTTGATTCAAGTAATTCTTTTAGTACAAATAGTACGGTTGGGGACGACATGTTTCCGTGGCGCTTTAGGACCTCTCTAGCTGGCTTTGTTTGCTCGGGTGTTACCTGCAGCGCTTCTTCAAAGGCGTCTAACACCTTTCTCCCTCCAGGATGAGCGACTAAATGATCAAACGAATACCCAAACGCGTGCAAAACGCCTGGCATAAAGCTTTGGACAATGCCAGGTATGTCCTTGGAGAAGATCACTCGCAGCCCGTCTTCCTCTACTCCCCATCCCATCACGTCCTCTGATTCTGGAAGGAGGAAGGATGCGGTTTTTAAAATAGTAGGGGTTGAAGTTGGGAGCTCCCATTTGGACCAGTCGGCCAAATCTCCCCCAAGGACGGCGCACGCGGCTCCATCGCCGAAGAGGCAGGTGCCGATGAGATTACTTTTAGTGAGGTCTTGAGGGGTGTAGGTGGTGCTACAGCATTCGACTGTGACGAGGAGCACTTTGGCATGTGGATGAGCTTTGCAATAATCATAGGCTCGGCTCATACCAATGGCTCCTCCAGCGCATCCGAGGCCCCAAAGTGGCATACGCTGGATCTGGAAGTGAAGCGGTAGCTCGTTGATCAAGCGTACGTCTAGAGATGGGGTTTGAATACCGGTGCTTGTTACGCAAATAATTGCGTCGATTTCACCCATGAGTGCTGTAGGGACTGTCGCTTCTATGGCGTTCTTTGCGAGGGTGAACGCAGCGTCATGGTAGATGGCATTTTTCGTTGCAAAGCTTCGATTCTGCTGGATATTTTCAAGCGGTTCAACAAACTGTCTTGTCTCCATGCCATTGTCGTCAAAGACACGGAGGAGACGTTCTGCCTTTTTGGTTCCGACCGCTTCTTCAAAGATCGGCGCGATTGCCTGCTTCACCTGCTCCTGTGTGTAGGAGTATGGGGCTTCTGCTATTCCAACATTTGCTATCATGACCATGCTACGCCCTCCTTTTTGTTTAGTATGGAAAAGATGGATAGAGATCATGCACGCTGAATTCGCGCATAAAAAAAGACGCTCAAGGCGATGAAGCCTTGAGTCGTCTGGGGTTAACGGTTATTCTCCTAAGAACACAAAGTAAAGAACAAAAATTACCAGGAGTACGTACATAATTGGGTGAACCTCTTTTGCACGTCCTTTTGCTACCATCGTGATCGGATACATGATAAATCCGAGTGCAATTCCTGTCGCGATGCTGTACGTAAGTGGCATAGCGATCATCGTAAAGAAGGCTGGTACAGCAATCTCAAACTTCTTCCAATCAATATTTGAAATTGCTCCGGCCATTAAGACTCCAACGATAATGAGTGCTGGTGCTGTTACAGACTCTGTTACTACTGCGAGTAAAGGTGAAAATAGAAGAGCAACTAAGAACAATGCCCCTGTAACGATCGACGCAAATCCTGTACGAGCTCCTGCAGCAATACCAGATGAAGACTCAATGTACGCTGTTGTTGTAGAAGTACCAAGAATAGCTCCGATTGATGTTGCAGAAGAGTCTGCAAGTAACGCGCGCTGCGCGCGTGGTAGCTTATTGTCTTTTACAAAGCCAGCTTGATTGGCAACGGCGTAAAGCGTTCCTGCTGTGTCAAAGAAATCAACGAATAAGAATGTAAGGATAACGACTAATAATTGAATCGTGAAGATTTCTCCTAAGCTTTGTGTCGCAAACGGTTCAAATGCTGCTCCAAATGTTGGTGCAATGCTTGGAATTGGTCCAACGATAGCCCCTGGCATCGGGATGACCTGGAAGATCACACCGATAACAGCTGTGATGACCATTCCGTAAAAGATACCGCCCTTAAGGCCAATCGTCATTAAAATAACGGTGATTACTACACCGAAGATAGCAAGTAACGTAGCTGGATTTCCAAGGTTACCAACTTCAACAAGTGTTGCCTCTGACATAACAACGATCTCTGCGTTTTGTAATCCGATAAATGCAATAAATAGTCCAATACCTGCTCCAGCCGCATACTTTAGCTCTGCTGGAATGGCGTTTATAATAAACTCACGAATTCCTACTAATGTAATAATAATAAAGATAATACCTGACATAAATACGCCGAGTAATGCGGTTTCCCAAGGAATACCTAGGCCAATTACAACGGAATAAGTGAAGAATGCATTTAGCCCCATACCTGGCGCGAGTGCGATTGGATAGCGAGCTAATAGCCCCATAATTATTGTTCCGATTGCAGCTGCAAGTCCTGTTGCAACAAAGACAGCTGACTCATCCATTCCTGCTCCAGCTAAAATGGACGGATTGACGAATAGGATGTACGCCATAGCAAGGAAGGTTGTGAGTCCTCCCATAATTTCTCGGTTGTAGTTTGTGCCTAATTCATCAAAGCGAAAGTAACGATCCATCATTCAAACTCCTTCATAGTTGTTTTTTCTGTCTCACATACAACAGCAAAGGCCTAGATCTATGAGGGTTACTCACAGAACTAGGCCTTTGCTTCACATACGAGACGATGAAGGAAATTTGCGCACAAAAATGCCCGTTTCGCTTCATCGTTCGTAGTCGAATCATTTACGGTGATTCGGTAGAAACTTTTGGGCCTTATCCCCAATATTATACGAACGTTCGACAGATTTTTTATAGGTGTAAGTGTAGCAGGTGGAGTTGAAGATTGTCAATGTAAAATCCGAATGAAATTTTAATTTTGGATGTTTTTGTTAGGAAAACGGTTTATCGTTAGCCGGAATAATAGTGGAAGAGGTAGACGACGAGGAACATGCTGATGATGCCCCACGCTACTGTGAGCATAATCCATCTTATGATGGAGTTTGTTTTTGCAGTGCTTTGTGCGTTTACTGTGTCACCTTGGATGGAAGCTAGCTTCGTCTCCATTGCTTTTTTTCTAGAGATGAGAATAATAAAGCCTCCAACGATAAATGTGAGTGTGATGGGTAATAATAATTCCATGGGTAGGCCTCCTTTTTGAAGTGGCTGATTCGTCATGGTTAGCAGTTCTTTTGTTCAAGTATAGCATGATTTCCCATTAATTTGTTAAATGAATGTGTTTTGTCGTAGCTGTTGACCTCAAATGCTTATTATATCGTCTGCTTATCTTCCATTACGATGGCGATGCCCCTGCGTCGACAGTGTTACTCGTTGGAGGCATGATTTTGACGCGGGAGGTCGTATCGTTTGGGAGACTGCTTTCTAGCAGGTCTGTTATGTGGTTTCTGTAAAAAAGGCTAGGCAGTTGGACGCTTGATCAGTGATGTGATGGTTCGTCTCGATCAATTATTGTCTGGCTGATATTCTAGAATGTCACCTGGCTGGCAGTCTAATGTTTTGCAGATTGCTTCGAGTGTGGAGATGCGAATAGCTTTGGCTTTTCCATTTTTAAGAATAGAAATATTGGCCATTGTGATGCCTACTTTTTCAGATAGCTCTGTGACACTCATTTTTCTTTTGGCTAGCATGACATCGATGTTGATAATGATTGGCACGTTGTTCACCTCAGACTGTTAATTCGTTTTCTGACTTAATTAATAGAGCTTGGAGTAATAGCTTTTGAAGCAGCGACGCGAACACTGCAATAATTACAGATGCGAAAAGGATAGCTAAACCAACGAGCGCGATGCTCGGATGGAGCGCATGGAGGAAAAATAGAGCAATGATTCCAAGCGTATAAAGACCGGCTATTGTCATTGCGCATTGTTTAATATTTTTTAATGCCTTAACAGAAAAATAAGAGAATGCATTGTGTTCGTCAATTCGTTTTAACAGGGCAAACGATTGGTAGAGAGCTATAAAAAACGGTATGGCTGTGACGTATATGCCGATTAACACTGGGTATTGCAGATAGCTTAGATCAGGAGAGATTACGATGGCTTCTTGAGATAGCCACGGGAGTAAAAAGAGACTCATACTAAGAATAATGATACCAACTACTACTAAACTGATCTTTAAGAACAGTGTGGTTCCTTGTTTCATTATTTGACACCTCATTTCATAATATTTACAAGTAGTATATGCTATATTTTATCGTTTTACAATAAATAATTATTGTATTTTATAAATTCTTGCGTTTTATACAGGTTTGTTCGTTCGGTCGGTCTTCCTTTGCACTTTTTGGACCTTCGTTTGTCCCTCCGCTTAACCTGTTTGTCCTTCCTCGTACCTTGTTTGTGCCTTCTCCTATATCGTTTGCACGTCCTCGAGCATCATTTGCCAGCAGCCTTTAAAAAGCCTCCTAACATAAAATAAGCTAGGCATTCCTCAGCGGATGCCTAGCTTATTTAAAAAGTCTATATTCTTATTCCCACTCAATCGTTGAAGGTGGCTTAGACGTTACGTCGTACACGACGCGGTTGACACTCTTTACTTCGTTTACAATACGAGTTGAGATAACTTCTAACACGTCATAAGGGATACGTGCCCAATCGGACGTCATTCCGTCGATGGACGTTACGGCACGAATACCTACTGTGTAGTCATACGTACGCTCGTCACCCATTACACCTACGCTGCGCATGTCTGGAAGTGCCGTGAAGTACTGCCAGATTTCGCGGTCGAGGCCTGCTTTTTTGATTTCGTCGCGAAGGATTTGATCCGATTCACGAACGATCTCTAGTTTTTCTTCTGTAATCTCGCCAAGCACACGGATTCCTAAACCTGGGCCTGGGAACGGCTGGCGCCATACGATCTCGTCAGGTAGTCCAAGCTCAGAACCAACTTCACGTACTTCATCCTTAAAGAGGGTGTTAAGTGGCTCGATTAAATCAAACTTCATGTCTTCTGGAAGACCACCTACGTTATGGTGAGATTTGATTGTTTGAGCTGTGTCTGTACCACTCTCAATGATGTCTGTGTAAAGTGTACCTTGCGCGAGGAAATCAACGTCTTCAAGCTTGCTAGCTTCTTCTTCGAATACATAAATGAATTCGTTTCCGATGATTTTACGCTTTTGCTCAGGGTCGCTTACTCCATCAAGCTTAGATAGGAAACGCTCTTGTGCGTCGATTTTGACAACGTTCATGTCAAAGCCTTCTCCGAATGTCTCCATGACGCTTTCTGCTTCTCCTTTACGAAGAAGACCGTGATCGATAAACATACAGATCAGCTGATCGCCGATTGCTTTATGAATAAGAGCTGCTACGACAGAGGAGTCTACTCCGCCACTTAATGCGCAAAGAACTTTGCGATTACCAACAGCTTCTCGTACTTTTTCAATTTCAATCTCGATGAAGTTTTCCATCGACCAGTTGCCTTCACACTCGCAAATTTCGTACACAAAGTTACGAAGCATTTCGTTGCCGAATTCGGAGTTACGAACTTCTGGGTGGAACTGTACGCCATAAAGGTTGCGTTCTTTATTGCTCATTGCAGCTACTGGGCAAGAGACGTTTGTTGCATCAACCACAAAGTCTGCAGGTGGCGCTTTTACTAAATCTCCGTGGCTCATCCATACAGATTGCTCGTTTGGAAGACCTTTAAATAAAAGAGATTCTTGCTCGATTGTAATAAGTGCTTTTCCGTACTCACGATGATTCGCCGCTTCAACTGGTCCTTTGAAGTGGTGTGTCATAAGCTGCATTCCGTAGCAAATCCCAAGTACTGGGATGCCTAAGTCAAAAATCTCTTCGTCGCAGCGAGGTGCGCCGTCGGCATATACGCTACCTGGACCTCCTGAGAAAATGATGCCCTTCGGATTCATTTCCTTCACTTCTGCCGCTGTAATCTTGTGAGAAACGAGCTCACTGAATACTCCTAAGTCGCGGATTCTTCTTGTGATTAACTGATTGTACTGTCCACCAAAGTCTAGGACAATAACCTTTTCATTGATTTCCATGCATGCTCCCCTTCCTGCCTTATTAGGCAATGCAGATCAAATTCATGTTGAAAACAAAAAAGCTGGAACCTCGCACTCCGCATAAAAAAATACGAAGGCAGAATTCCAGCATAAGCAGAAAGACCACCTTCATAGTCAGACCCTTTACGGCGGTCCGGTAGAGACTCTCGAGCCATATTCTCGAGGATATATGAGGTAACACGTTTTCGTCTATAAATACTGCATCATTTTATCAATTCCTTTGATATAGGTCAAGTCTGTAGCGATTTGACGATTTGTTCCCAATCTTTCTGCAATTTCTCCCACTGTCCTTCTGTCGGCTGACCTCCATAGTAAAGCTTCTCATATTGAACGGTCAGCTTCATCATCGCCTGTGAGCTTAGCACCGAATCGACGCGCTTTGCGTACTCGCGAAGCGTCTCTCCTTCTGCTTTCGGTAACCCCTCATTTTCTAATAGCCAAAGAAGGCGTTTGTAGGCACCGGCAAAGGATTTATCGGTCTTTGTCGCGCGATAACGATAGATGAAGAATTGGCTTATGAGCAGCGACTGTTTGTTATACATGAGCATGACAAAGAGTAAAACGGGAATCGAAATGAGCACATTTTTAACGGTAAAAAGTGGTCCGATGGACGGTCCATTGCCTCCGCCACCAGCTCCAGCTTCGGCGTCATTTGTGTCTGTGCCTTCGTCTAAAAGATCATCCATGCCATCTGCATCCGGCATATCTGGACGCTCTGGCATTTCAGGTTCGTTTTGATTCTCATCGTTAGTGTCAACTTCAATATCAACTGGTTCTGCTTCAAAATCAGCGTAGTTCTCAAAGCCTTGCGTTGGCTCGAACGGAACCCAGCCAACCTCTGGGAAATACACTTCTACCCAAGAGTGTGCATTTCCACTCGACACTTCATATAGGTAACGCTCATCGTCTAGCTCCTCAATTTCTTCACCAGCTGTAAAGCCTTTTACCCAGCGCGTTGGGATATCTAACGCGCGAAGCATGACGGCCATCGACGTCGAGTAATTATCACAATACCCTACCTGCGTCTCAAATAAAAATTGGTCGACGTAGTCCTGCCCCTCCTCTGGGATTGGTACGTCCGTCGTTTGATACGTAAAGCCGCTTTGAGAAAAGTATTGTTCAACGGCAAGAGCCATATCGTAACGGTTATCTTCTTCAGCTGTAATTTCTTCTGCAAGCTCTACCACACGCTCTGGAAGATCATCAGGTAATTGTAAATAGCGATCTCTAATAGCTTCTGGGTCCTCACCAGAGCTACCTCGTAACGTCTCGATTGGGAAGGATGGATCCTCATATGTTAAATCGTACGATTCAAAAAAGACGTTTTCGCCGTTTTGTTGCGCTTGTAGACGTCCATTATTAATATCTGTAAAGAACGTCAGATCGCTCGGTTGCACGGTCTCCTGATCAACATCAACGAGCTGTCCAGGATAAAACAATAAAGCGAACGAGCTGTCCTCTGCCATATTGATCGAGACTTGCTCACGTTCGAGCTCCGCTCCATCTTCAAACATCGGGTAGTCCACGTTTTCTGTGTAAACAAGGGTTGATTCTACATAATCGGAGTCGGAGAGCCAGCCTCTGCCCGTGTACTCGTGCTTTGATTCGCCTCTCCAGTAATTAGCGCGATCGGTCTCAGCGGTGAAGACCACACGCTCGTCTTGGATAAAGCCTCCGCCTAACTGTTCATCGTTATCGCCATATCCTACTCGTCGCACCGTTTGACCTCCACCAGATCCACCGCCCTCGCCTAAAACAGCGCCTCGAAGAGATGGTACTGGATCACTCCATTGTGGACCAGGTTTAGGTGCAACGACGCCAACTAACACACCGATCCCAATGACACCAACGAGTGTGTAGAGCCACGGCGCAGATAAAAAGGCATTGCCGCGCTTTCCTATCCGAATTTCTTCTTCTTGGATGCGAAGCATGTGAAGAAGTGTCATAAGGAAGAATCCGATAATAACGATTCGGATGATCGCTGATGATGCATTAACAATCGTAAACGTATCTAAAATCGTCACATAAATAATCGTGCTCATGATGTATAAAAATGCTCGTCTGATGCGAAGCACCCAGAAATAAAGTAGATACGCAATGAGACCTAGCAACAGCAAGAGCAAGATCGTTCGAAATAAATCGGTCAAAAGTGCAAATTGACCGCTCATGATGAACTCGATATTTATTCGTACATCACTGATAATCATGCGGATCGTATCGCCCGCTCCTTCTCTCGTAAAGAACGATCCAAACGAAAACATTAAGTGAATGCAGTACACCATCGCCCCAAGTAAAATCGGGAGTAAGGCAAACAGTGGCACTCGTAGGAAAATTAATAATGCGCTTAAAAACGCAAACCACACAAAGATTTCTATCTCTCCAGTTGCTGAGATAACTGGAATGGGCCGAAGCCACTCCCAGAGAAGAAGCATCGTTAATAGATAAATAAACAGCTGTGTGACGGTCGTTTGGGATGTCATTTTTAGCCGATCCATCTCATCACTCCATCGTATTTATTGCACCATTGGACACATATATCGCATCAGCGCCTAATCCGCGCAGTTCCTTTAATCGTTTGTATTCCCATGTATCAATGTCTTTCCCTTTATCAATCAACGCAACAAGAACCTTCACACGTCTCGATAAAAGAATCTTTAATCGATCGAAGGTCGCATCATCAAGCACTGTCGTGACATAAATAAACGTAACTCCACTTGGAATAGCGTCCTCTTTATCCTTTAGCTCATAGGAGGCACTTCCGTCCTCTGGCCGTAGCTCCGCTAAGTACGTAATAATTTGCTTTTGTTGCTGCGACACTTCACTAATAGGGAATTCTTTATGCACCTTACTAAAGCTCCATAGCCCTGCATGCATATGGTGCTTTTGAGCATGCATGATAATGGATGTTACAAGCTCAATGCCCTTTTCATAGGCTACAAGTGTCTCATAATCATAATTCGGGACATAGTTATTCCAAGCAACGAGGAAGTTTTGTCCAATATATTCTTCAAACTCCTTTGTCATGAGCTTACTCGCACGTGCAGACGCCTTCCAATCAAGGCTCGTCAATTTATCCCCTGGCACATATTCTCTAGCACCAGATATAGATGTCATGTCCTCAATAAAGTCCTGCAACGATAGCGTCGTCTCCGAATCATGCTTCTCGTAGGCGTCCCATCTATCTAAGTCATAGTAATTTGGATAGACTAGTAGCTCATTTGTAAGTGGTATAAACGTACGTTTCTCGATAATGCCAAACATATCGCTCGTACTTAAATGCACACCAAAATGCTCATATTTGCCTCGCTCCAGCGCAGGGATTCGATACGTAAATGCGAGCGTGCGCTGCATCGATGGATAGAAAATCATTCGGGCGCTGTTAGCAGACAGCTGCTTGGACAGTCCCGCATCCATATCATCCATTACATGAATATAGAGGAAAGGAAAACGAAGGTTACGTGTGACAGTCAGCTTCGTCTCAAGCGCTGACCCTGCAGGTAAAGCCCCTCCACCACTGTCTCGAGATGCTCGAAAGCTTCCTAAAGGAATAAACGCATAAATAGCCATAAGCAAAATGATCGTTGTAATACTATAGAATAAAAACCAAGCAACAAAGTTACCTTGGAACATCGCGTACGCAAAAAGTGCACCGACTAAAACAAAAATAAGCAGTACCTTTAATACCCTTTTTGTTCGATTCCAGGCTATTAGCAGGTGGCGCCTATTCATTGCGCTCGTTCATTTCCTACTGGAATATGCACCTGCGTTAAGATGTCACTAATCACACGCTCGTTCGTTGTGTTTGACAATTTAGCATCAGAATTAAGCATGATGCGGTGCTGCAACGTAAATGGTGCTAGGAATTTGATATCATCTGGAATGACATACTCTCTACCTTGAATATACGCATACGCTTGTCCTGCCTTCATTAACGCAATTGATGCACGCGGACTTGCTCCGAGTGCGATAGAATGGTGCTGTCTCGTTGCATTAATCACGTTCACAATATATTGCTTCACGTTCTCACCTACGACGACGGTCTTTACTTGATCCTTCATGTGCAAGAGCTCTTCTAAAGTGAGGACCTCCGTAAGTGTATCGATCGGATGTTGCTTCTCTACTCGCGTTAAGACGTCTAGCTCCTCTTGCTTCGTCGGATAGCCAATGCGGAATTTAAATAAAAAGCGATCTAGCTGCGCTTCTGGCAGTGGGTAGGTGCCTCCGTATTCGATTGGGTTTTGCGTAGCCATTACAAAGAACGGTTGGTCGAGCTCACGTGTCTCGCCATCCGTTGTGACGCTCCCCTCTTCAAGTGCCTCAAGAAGTGCTGCCTGTGTTTTTGGTGATGTTCGGTTGATTTCATCAGCAAGAACAATATTAGCCATCACCGGTCCAGGTCTAAACTGGAACTCCATCGATTTTTGATTGTACACAGATACGCCGGTCACATCTGATGGAAGTAAATCCGGTGTAAATTGGATTCGCTTAAACTCTGCACCTAATGATTTCGCAATCGCCCGCACCATCATCGTCTTACCTACGCCTGGCACGTCCTCTAACAGCACGTGTCCCCCGCTTAAAATCGCAATTAAACTTAATTCTATTTCACGTCGTTTACCAACAACAACCTTCTCTACGTTGGAAACTAACGTATTTATCTTTTCATCTGTTTGACCCCAATAATCTGAACGACTCTCCATGTTTTCTTCCTCCTCATTCTTAAAAAGAAAGCTGTATATATTGCTTTTTCCAGTCTATTTCTATCATAGCATGTTAGGCAGAAAATTTCGTCGATTACCCCTTTAGGTAAAGTGACTTTTTTTGGCTGAGTATGAATGTAAAATTGCGGTCAACTAATTTAAGAGTGTGATCCTGACCAGTAATCTTTATCCGACCAACAAAAAAAGAGACGGCTACACGTTCTCTAGCCATCCCTCTCTCGGATATTTTCTATAATCCTTGCTTCATCTGATGATGCGGCATATGGTGATGCCCTTTTGGTGTACGGTGCTGATCGATCGTGTCTACATCCTCGACTGGGATTCTACCGATCTCTCGTTCCACTTCAACAAGCACGACAAAATTTCCATGTTCAAAGTGCTCATCGTACGCAGATGCTCCTTCATCCTCACGTGAGAGAATGTATACGTCATCCTTGTCGACACCTTTTATCTCAAGCTCTCTCATCACTGCTTCCTTTTGTTCTAACGTTTCTAACACGGCAACAAGCTGTCTATCCATGTTATCTCCTCCAAGAGTATAATACTTACTCTTTACCCTTTTCTTCCATCGATAAACGTTTCGGAATTCGAAGCGCTCATGCGATCGTTTACTCAACTACGATCCCTAAATGCTCCTTTGCCTTTAGCTTTAGCTTCGGGATCGTTACATGATTCGTTGGATCCTTATCAATCCAGTTCCATACAACCTGCTGCGATTCATCAATCAACCACGTTCCGCCTTGAATGTAGACATCCTGGGTCTTCATCGATTTCATCGCAAAATCCTTTTGTGCCTTTTCTTTCGGCAAGAAATTTTTCACCTTGCCAGTAACGGCTCCTAACGTTGCCATCGCCAGAAGCTTTGCTTTCGGCATCGTTTTGTGACCAGCTTCCTTATACAGCTTTCTAGAAGGGTCGCTATAAATCGCAAACGGATAGGCGCCAAAAGCCTCTTCAAACTGTGCGATGTACGATCCTTTGGATGGTACAATCACCTTTATTTCTATGCCTGCGTCTTTAAAATCATGATAATTCTCACGCAACTGCGCGAGGTGTTCTCGGCAAATCGGTCAGCCAAGGTGGCGTACAAAAACAAGCGCTGTTGGTTGGTTTAATACTTCCTGTAAACTCGTTTTGCCCCCATCAATCGTATCTAGCTCATAAGAGAGATTCATAGGCTTACCTCCCAGTTAATTATTTAACCTTGCACGTCTAAGTAAGAGTGACACACCAATAATTAATACCGCCATGACACTTAATAAAATGATAAATGTAGGTCCATGCATCGTACCATTCCCCTTTGCATCATCTTTAAAAATAATGCCATTTTACACAACGAATTATGTAAAATGGAAAAAATGCTTTTACCATGTTAATAATATGGTAATCTAAACTAGTTAATTATGCTAGTGAAACGAGGTATACCTGTTATGATGAAAGCTTTATCAATTATTCTTATTCCGATCATTGCTATTTTCTTTTTTATCTTTGGGACAGGCGGTGCAATGCTTGTAGCCACAAATGGACACGGCACGTTTGGTATCCCACTAATCATTATTTTTTGCTTGGGAACGCTTATTCTTTACACTATTGCTGTTTTGGATCTCTTATCTTCTAAAAAGCTCCGAATTGTATCTGTTGGATTCTTTGGTTCAATCGCACTTGCCCTTATTTCTTACGTAGCATTTGATTCTTATCAAGAAAGCATTACCATCGCCGATGGGCGTGGAGTTGATTTAAAAGAGTATGAACCATTCTCGTCAGATATGGTAGCAGAGCTAGATGGGCCTGCGACTTTGTCACTCACGGAGAATCTTCCTCGCTTAGATGGAGCAACAGCTTTGTACCCTATTTATTCCGCATTTGTCCAAGCAACTTATCCAGAGGATGACTACGACGTCAACTCTCCAGGAAACAGTCCCGTTGTTTCCACACAAACAGATGCAGCTTACGAGCGATTGATCGCTAAAAATGCGGACATTATCTTTGTCGCAGGTCCTTCTGCCACGCAAGAAACTATGGCTGAACAGGCTGGTGTCGAGATGCGCTTCACACCGATTGGGAAAGAAGCATTTGTCTTTTTTACTCACGAGCAAAACCCTGTCGAGTCTCTAACAATAGACCAGATCCAGCAAATCTACGCTGGTACTATCACTAACTGGTCCGAGGTTGGCGGAGCAAACAACCAAATCCGCGCCTTCCAACGACCGGAAGAAAGTGGTAGCCAAACTGCTTTGCAAAACCTTATGGGTGACATTCCTATTATGGATGCACCAACAGAGGACCGTCCTGCAGGGATGGGCGGGATCATTCAAGAGACAGCTGATTATCGTAACTCGCAGTCGTCCATTGGGTTTTCCTTCCGCTACTTTTCTACTGAAATGGTAGATGACTATGATATTAAGCATTTACAAGTAAATGGCATAGATCCAAACGTTGACACAATTCGTGATGACAGTTATCCAATTGCAAGTGAATTTTACGCGGTGACGCTCGCTGGCGAAGAAACGCCAGAAGTAGATGCTCTCATTGAATGGATTCTATCGCCAGAAGGACAGACACTCGTCGAACGAAGTGGCTACGTGCCAGTAGGAGCAACGGAATGAAAATAGCTATCGTAACGGGAGCCAATAGTGGGCTCGGATTTGCAACATCTGTCGGGCTACTTAAGCAAGGCATCCATGTGATTTTTGCTTGTCGTAGCGAAAAGAATGGGCATGAGGCAGTAGAGAGGGCGCAACTTCTCACTGGCTCTGACCAAGCTACGTTTATTCCCTGCGATCTCTCTTCTTTATCTAGCATTGATCGTTTTTGTGAGCTTGTGATGGATTCATTTGATCACATCGATATTCTCGTCAACAATGCCGCTATTTTGCCAACAAAGCGCACCGAGACAAAAAACGGCTTCGAGATGCAACTTGGCGTGAATCACCTTGGTCATTTCTACCTCACGACCAAACTTTTGTCTTTAATCGAAAAATCAGAGGATGGTCGCATTGTTGTGATCAGCTCCGATGCGTCAAAATGGGGATCTATTGATTACGAAGACCCCCATTTCACAAAGCGACGCTATCGATTATTTAAGGCATATGGGCAGTCTAAGCTTGCCAATTTACTATTTACAGTAGAGCTTGCGAAGCGATCCCATGTCTCTGTCAATGCTGTTCACCCCGGAGCAGTGGCGACACAGCTTGGCGTGAACCGTCAAACCGGTTTCGGCAAAACCATTCACCGCGTACTGCGTCCGTTTTTCCAAACGCCTACTGCCGCTGCCGAGACAGTCTTATACTTGGCAACAGATGACGACGCGATTGGACTTTCCGGTGGCTATTACTATAAAAAACAGGAGCGACCATTTAAGCCTCCCGTCGACCCAAGCGAGTTCTGGAATTGGAGCGAAGAACAGCTCCGCACAGCTAAACATATATAAAAAAAAGACCCTTCAACCTGGCTCGGATAGGTTGAAGGGTCTAATAACACCGCAGCGAAGCGTATACTCTCTACAAAAATGATGTTGCTCTATGCCAAGGGATCGTGATTAGCGCTGTTAAGCATCAAGCAAGTTTTCTTCCAGTATTTTAGAGAAAGCCTCGTCTATTACCTTCTTCAAAACTCCCCTGTACCTAATAAATCAACCTCCATTGACTGTGATACAGATAGCCAATTGTCTGCTGAAGCGGTGCCTCTGAGTAATCATACGCCTCGCTATCCTTAACAGGTGCCCATCCTCTCCCTTAAGCCTGAGGATCGAATGCCTTACACTAAAGATAACGAGACAAAGGATCAATTGGATCACTTTTTGGATGAAAAATATTCAAAACGTTAGCTCACCGAGATTTGCACGCGCGCAAGTAATTTTTTCAGTAGCATAAAGATAAGCCCTGAGGCTACAAGGGTGAGTAATGCAGCGAGATAGAGGTTAACTCCGTCTCCAAGCGAGTGTAATCCACTGAATATAGATTCTGTTCCGAATAGATAACTCTCAATAATTGTGATAAAAATAGCAACACCTACACCTAGTATTCCGATAATCCAGCCAAATCGGTAAAAGATCGAGGTGATAAACATGCCAAGCGCAAAGTAAAACACGTACGTACTTACCATGATAAGTGCCGCGTCGATGCTCAAATAATGAACAGCCGTCTCATTAATAACCGCCTGTGTTGGTTGATCAAAGATTGGTGTCAAGAGGGCGCTGACTAAAAGCGCACCAACAGAAAGGGTCACCGCCAATAATAATCCGCTTATTGTTAAAGCATGGATGTAGTCCTGACGAGTTTTACCGAATTCAATAAACAAGTTAAGAAATGTGTAAATGGCCATAATCCCAACTACTAACATAAACACTTTAGAGGATTGGTATATCGCTTCTAAAGCCGATGTGTCTGGGATTTCAATTCTCGAGACAAACGCAGGAATAACCTCCATTCCAATGACCACAAGCGTGAATCCTCCTATAAACCATAAGGTCCAGATATGTGTATCTGCAACTACTACCTTCGTCGCTCGTTTATCAATCATCCTGCTGCTCCTCCTTTGTTAAACTCGTAAATAAATCCTGTAGCGTCAAGCTGCCGATTTCAAAGCCAAGCTCCTCTGCTTCTTGCTTCAGTCCATCTGCATCCTCTTTAAAAATGACTACCTGCTTCGTGCCACCCAACGTCTTTTCCTTCAACACCTCAAGGCCTTTAGTAAATGCATCAACCTGACTCGCCTCTCCAGTGACAGAAAATCCGGACGAAAGTAGTTCCTCGTAGCTGCCCTCTTTAAGCACGCTTCCGTTATGAAGAATGATCGCGTGATCAAATAAATACTCTACCTCCGAAATATAGTGAGTGGAGATAATAAAGAGTCTCGGATGATGCTCTTGTTCCTCCTGAATTGCCTCATAAAAGATCTCTCTAGCTGGTGCATCCATACCTGCATACGCCTCATCAAAGATCGTAATTGGCGCTCTTGTTGCGATTCCTTTTACCACTTGAAACATAGAGGCCATACCTGTGGAATAGCTACTAGCTCGTTTGTTTAAGTTTAAATTAAACCGTTTTGCAAGCTTCTTCGCTACTTCCATATCAAAAGATGGAATCATTCGATCCATACGTTTTAGTAGTTTACTCGCTTTTTCTGTCTCTGCCGAAATGTCTTTGGGGTAGCAAAAATACACTTGGCTCGTTTGTTTCTTTTGCTCGAATAAAGGCTCTCCGTCAATATAAACGGCGCCATCTGTTGGGAATAGGTAGTTTGCCATGACGGAAAGTAGCGTTGTTTTACCTGCGCCGTTTCGACCTAACATTCCATACACGCCTGGTCCATTTAGTGTTATCGTAATATCGTTTAATGCTTTCTCTTTTTTAAAGTCGACGGATACGTGTTGTACTTCCATTGCTTTCATGAACGATCCCTCCCTTTCTGATAGGTTGAAATAATATCGATTAACTCCTCCTTCGTTATGGAGAGTTTCTCCGCTTCCGCAAGTAAATCGGCCACATAGCTATCCGCAAACGCTTGACGTCGTCCTTGCATCAGCTTTTTGCGAGCTCCGTCAGTCACAAACATTCCAACACCCCTCTTCTTGTATAAAATTTCCTCATCCACAAGCTCGTTAACACCCTTGGCAATCGTCAAATGGTTTACTTTATAAAACTTAACTAGCTCATTCGTCGACGGTGCTCTCTCCTGCTCCTTGATTCGGCCATCCAAAATTTGATCCTCAATCTGCTCTTTAATCTGCTTATAAATCGGCTTTTTATCGTGAAAATTTTGGCTCACGCTCTTCACCACCTCATCGTTTTGGCGTTCTATAGTTATAAGGTTATATAGTTATGTATATAAGTATATGTATGAAGTTTGGAAATGTCAACTAGGGTAGAAAAAATTATTTTTAAAAGAGGCATCATACTTACTACCGCAACAACCAATCAGGTAAAGATAGCTGGCTTTTGGTTCATTTGGGTTTAGGTCGTTATGAATAGGTCTAAAATGTTTAGAAATTTTGTTTTGATTCAAATAGACATTTTCCCTCTAAATAAGAGAAAGGCTTTACCCTATTAATCAACCGTAACCGTAGGTGCCCCGCAGTGGCGTTTGCGTACTACCAGTGGTAACCCTTCCGCGCAGCGAAAATCCTTTCGTTCGGCCATTGGTTTGGCCGAACGAAATAGTTGAGCTAGCAACCACAGGAAGTTGCAAACGCCACGAAGGGGCACCGAAGGTGACAATTTTTGATCTTGAGTTTGACCTTGAACTTAACCCCATCCTCAAAACAAAAAAAGCCCAAGCACATCAGACTCGCTGACATACTTGGACTTTCCATACTATTTACATGATTTTTACTGTGATGCAAGAACAATGGCACCTTGAGGTTGCTCACTGTTTGGCGCTGGCTCTAAACTAATTGCAAATTGACTGATTTCCATATCATCTAAATCACTTAAACGATAGGTAATCGCGCCATTTCCATTTTCATCTATATTGAAGCTACCTGCGGATACAGGGACGTCTTCATCGATGATCCATGCTTGGAAGGCTTCCGTACCTGTGAGCTCTGGCATACCAGTTACTGTAATAACTAAATCAACGTTACCATTTTCGGTGATAATCGTTGCTGTACCTGCTCCTTCAAAGGTTTCTTCCGTAGATGCTAAGTTAGATGCCAAAAGGACATCGGATACCCCACCTACTTCTTCACCTGGCTCGAGCGCTGCTTGTAAGTCAGACTCTAACACGTCTCGTTCAAACGCTAGCTGACTATTCGATTGATTAAGTTCCTGTGCTTGATTATACAGCACACCATTTCCTACTAATGATAGTAGAAGACCTGCAGCTAATACTCCAGCAACCCATGGACCACGCTTAATCGGTGCATTGGCTTTACGTTCTTCTATAGAAACAGGCTGATTGTTTGATGCTTTGCGTGTTTCCTTTGCTTTAGGCTCAACTGTGTTAGAAGTAATTGGTGCGGCCTCTGCTTTAGTTGGCTGTTCAACTGGTGCTTCATCAAAAACATTCGAAAGTACGCGCTTCTTCATACCCGCGTCTGGTTCGACTGGTTCTGAAATAAAAGCTAAGTCACCTGCAAGCTCCTGCCATTCAGCAAGTTCTGCTCGGCAATCTTCACACGTTTCTAAATGCTTTTCAAATGCTAGCTTCTCTTCGTCTGAGAGCTGTCCGTTAAAATAGTCAATAAGCTGATCATGCTGTTCTGTCACTGCAAATCCCCCCTTTCCTGATACAATTGATTGCGGAGGTTTTTAAGCGCTAATCGTATCCGCCCCTTGACCGTGCCAAGCGGGATGTCTACCTCATCTGCAATCATTCTCTGCGAATAACCTTTAAAATAAAACATCTCTATAATAACCTGCTGTTCGTGCTTTAGGTGCTTCATCGCTTGTCGGAGCCGGTCTCCTTGCTCCTTCCATTCCACTAATTCCTCTACTGACTGCTGCGTATCTGCCGTGTCAAACTCCTGATGCACTTCTTCTGACTTTACTCTTTTTTGCTTTCGCAAATAGTCAATGGCTGTATTTCGTGTAATCGTCAGTAGCCACGAGGAAAACTTCCCTTTGTCAGCGGCATAATCTCCTATACCTCTCCAAAGCTTAATCATTACTTCCTGAACAACCTCTTCTGCCGCTCCAGGATCTCGGACCATTTTATACGCAAACGAATAAAGCAGCTTTTCGTACTTATCATATAACGCCTCAAGTGATGCTTTATCACCTGAGCGGAGCTGCTCGTACAGCTGCAGATCTTCTGGCTTCTCCATACTTACCTCCCACCTGTAGGACTGCTCCTACCTATAATAACGAATTAGTTGCGTGTTTGGATCACTTATTTTTATTTAGAAAAAACAATCTTACTCTTTTACCCTACTGAATCCCCAAATAAACCACTTTCTTCAAGTTTATACGCTAATTGGAGAAGGAGATCTTCTCTTCCTTTAGAAGCTATTGCTTGTACACCTATTGGCAGCCCTTCCGTTGTTTCGTAAATAGGATAGGAAGCTGCTGGTTGTCCAGTTAAATTGGCTAGCTGAGTAAAGGGTGTATAGGTGAGACTCGGCAAGAACATGTCGTAAATAATCGCTTGCTTATCCTCTGCATGCATAAGTCTCTGCGCCCACTCTTCATAGTCGGCTTGCGATGGTGTGAGCTCGCCAATTTTTGGAGCATGGTTAGCAGTCGCTGGCGTAATGAGTAGATCATACGTGTGATGGTAGCGCGTCATGTCATAGGAAGCTCTATCCCAAGCAGCTAGGCTATTGGAGTAGCTTGCTGCAGATAACTCCTTGCCAGCTGTGTGTAATAGCCACGACTCCATCTCCAAATCCTCCTTGCCTAACGTGCGACCAAACGCTTGTTCAAGGGACATCACAACCGCATTCATCTCTCCACTATTCATGGCATAATAATGTCGCATAAGATCTATTCCATCAATTGGCGGCGTAGCTTCTGTGACCTCATGTCCCTCCGCTTCAAGCCATTTAATAAGCTTAAAGGTCGCATCTTTTGCGTCTTGAGAAACAACGGTATCAACAGGCGACTTTGTCGTAAAGCCAATACGCAGCGTTGGTAGCTTCTTTTCAGCGAGATCGGTGTAAACACCCTCATACTTTGGCGTGTGAAAAGCAGCAGATGGCTGATACGTTTGCAGATGATCAAGCATGGCTGCGCTATCACGCACAGAACGTGTTAATACAAAGTCTATCGCTGCTCCTTGCCATTGACGTCCTACAGCTGGACCTACTGGCATTCTGCCTCGTGTTGGCTTCAATCCAAAAACCCCCGTAAACGACGCTGGAATACGTATCGAGCCTCCACCGTCACTTGCTCCAGCAATTGGCACAATGCCAGAAGCAACAGCAGCTGCCGCTCCACCACTAGAGCCCCCTGGAGAATAGGCAGGATTTATAGGGTTCTTAGTTGGTCCGAACGCCTTCGGCTCTGTTATATTCTTAAGTCCAAACTCAGGTGTATTCGTTTGCCCAGTAGCAATAAACCCTTGATCTAAGACAGATTGTACAAAAGCCGAGTTTGCCTCCGCCTTCGATTGTAATAATGCTGATCCGGACGACAGTACCTCGCCCTTTATTGCCTGGGAAATATCTTTAAAAAGAATAGGCACCCCTGCGAATGGTGCATTGTCTTCGACTAATTGAGCTTCCTTTTTAGCAAGTTCTCTCCGCTCTCTCGTGATCGCGTTTAACTTGGTGTTATGTATATCAATCATACTGAAGTGAGCTTCTAAAACTTCTTCTTTTGAAGTGAGGCGCTTTTTGATTAGCTCACTGAGTCCAGTGGCATCAAGCTTTCTATATTCGTCTACTCTCATGAACATTCCTCCTCACTCTCTATCATAACGAAGTCTAGACAAAAAGGACATTAATCTGACGTGATTTGTAGGGAAATGACAATCTTTAGCACTATTCTTAGTAGTATGTCATCTGATTTTAGTTTTTATTTATGTGGAAAGTACTAATGAATGACGCGCATGGAGTAGCTTTATGCGCAAATTGCCACTGTATGTTAGTTAAAATTGCTCTTATCGCGCTAGTTGAGGTTCAAATAACGCATTTGTCTTTGGAAACTTGGGGTGATGTATGGGTTTTTAAGGAGGAAGAGGGGCATACTTTGGGTTTATGTACCTCATCCGTGAGTTATGTTCCCCATCCGTGAATTATGTGCCGCATTTCCAAGTTATGGACTTCCCCACTCGTAAAGTGGATGGACGCACCCCTGGTCATAAAGAAAACCAGACACCTTAACCAGTGTCTGGCCCCTTCATAAAAACTTACACTCCAAATAAGGAATCTTCGATAGATTTTAATTCATAGAAGTACCCTTGTTTTTGCATAAGCTCCTCGTACGTTCCGTATTCTACTAGTCTTCCATGATCCATCACTGCGATGCGGTCCCACGTTTCTAACCCGCGGATGCGGTGGCTAACAAATAGGACCGTATCTCCCTCAGAGGCTTCACGGATGTGATTTAGCACAGTCGCTTCTGTAACGGCGTCTATAGCAGATGTAGGTTCATCTAATAGCCAGAGGCGTGCCTCGTTTTTTCTTAATAGCGCACGGGCTATGGCTAAGCGCTGGCGTTCACCGCCAGAAAGATTCTCGCCACGCTCGAGTATCGTATCGTCGAGACTGAACGGGAGCTGCATCTGCGCTAAAACAGATGTTAATCCGTCATCTGTTACATCTGATTTAGCTAGTAACAAGTTATCTCGAACCGTGCCGAAGAAGAAGTGTTGGTCTTGAAGAATCGCGTTTGTGCGCTCCCACACCGCCTCCTCTTTTAGCGTAACCAAGTCATTGTTACCTAGCTTTACATGCCCACTAGCTTGCGCAATCATTCGAAGGATGAGCTGAAGTAACGTCGATTTACCGGACCCCGAGGCACCAACAATCGCGACGTTCTCTCCCTCTTTGATATGCATAGAGATGTCCTTAAGTGTTGCGCGGTTCTCATAGGCAAACGAAACGTGATCAAGTGTAACCGAAAAGGCTGTCGGCTTCTCTGTTCCTTCCGGCATTCCCTCAAGCTCGGTTACCTCCTCTAAACGCTCTGTTGCACGTTTCGAGTCCTCCTTGTACGACGGATAGGCAGCCATAGGTGCAGCGTTCTCAAATACGGTTAGGGAGACCATCACCATCATAGCTAAAAACACGCCGTCAAGCTGATCACCTGAGACTAATAAGGAGCCGATCAATAGCACGACCCAAGAGACTAATAGCGTCACACTTTGATTAAAGGACACGTTAAAGACGCGTCTTGCTCCTTGGACACCCTGTTCTGATACGTACACATCGGATTGTTCCAATAGCTCTTTTTCTTTTTGTTCTAGCCTTTGATGTAACTTCAAGTCACGATAGCCATATAAAAGCTCCGTTGCTTCTGTTGATAAATGACCTCGCTCTTTGCGAATTGTAGATGCGACTCGTCGTTGTCTGATCGAAAAGATAGCCGGAATCACTCCACCTGTAATCGCTACTCCAATCACAACAATGACAGCAATCTGCCACGAGAAAAACGACAAGAAGAATGTCGTTCCTAAAAAGATTGTCACCATCACGACTGGTGGATACCAAACGCGAAGGAAGTAATTTTGTAAGCTTTCTACGTCTCCAACAATACGTGCTAGTAAGTCCCCGCTTCGAAAGCGTTGCGACAAACTTGATGCTAACGGTTCAATACGGCTAAAGAAATGGACGCGAATATTGCTTAACATCGTAAACGTTGCTCGGTGCGATACAAGTCTTTCACCATAACGACTCAATGCTCGTGTAGCACTAAATAGCTGGAGGAGTGCAATACTGATCGTGATGATAAAGAATGGAGGCGAAATGGCCGCTACTGAAATTAAATAGCCACTGTTTGCAAATAAACTAACTGCACCAGCCCCTGCTAAAAAGCCGAGCAGAATCGATAAAAAGACATCCCGCCGTTCCTTTAATACCATTTTGGATAAAGAGATCATGATGCGTCACCTCCATGTGCACGGAACATTGCCTGATAAGTTGGTGAGTCGTGTAAGAGTTCCTCATGTCGGCCGATGCCTGTCACTTGACCGCTCTCTAAATAAACAATGCGGTCTGCTTCTTTAATCGTGTGTAGACGGTGAGCAACGGTTATCACTGTTGCGCCTTCGGAGAGCTCCTGAATAGAACGCTGTAAAATACGCTCGGTTTTGACATCTAATCCAACTGTAGGCTCGTCAAATAGAATGAAATCAGGCTTCTTAAGAAAGGCTCTGGCGAGTGCAACTCGCTGTTTTTCCCCACCTGACAACGCTCTTGCCCCTTCTCCTATCTTGGTGTCTAGCCCCTCAGAAAGCTCAGTTACTACATCCTCTAAACCAGCTTTTTTAACGGCTTGCAGGAGTTCTTGCTCACTTTTACCCAAGCCCATAGAGATATTCTCTCGTAAGGTGCCTGAGAAGAGATACGGTCGTTGCGAGATGTAGCTTAATCCGCTGAACCACTCGTGCTCGGCGAGGTCCGTGAGTGGCGTGCCGTTGACATGCACCGCACCGTCTGTAAGTGGGACCATGCCAGTGATAGCTGCGAGTAGCGTTGACTTGCCGGACCCGGTTTGACCGACTATCGCGATTCGTTCACGAGCGTTGATGTCTGCTGTGATTGGTCCTAGTGTAAATCGTTCGTCATAGGCAAACGTTAGGTTTTGAAGGCTAATAGCAGGTGCTCCTGACGCGCGCTGTGCCTGACCGAATGTAACAGGCTGCTCCTCTTGATCGAGCTCTGCTTCTATTCGCTTATATGCGGCCATTCCTCCTCTACCTGCGTGGAAGCCACTGCTCATATCCTTTAAGGATGCGAAGAATTCTGGTACGAGTATGAGCACAAAAAAGGCTGCAAAAAACGTGATGGAATCGTAAATAACGAGTCTTAATCCTACTTCGAGGGCCACAAGAGCGATGCTCAGCATGCTGATAAATTCGAGCATGAGTGAAGACAAGAAGGCGATTTTAAGCACACTCATCGTTGTGTCTCTATATTGTAAACTGCTGTATTCAATATCCTGCTGTTGCTTTTTACCTTGTCCGAATAGTTTTAACGTCGGCAACCCTTGAAGTACGTCTAAAAACTTGCCTGAAAAGGCGTTAAGCTTCTCCATTTGCTCATCTGATTTTGCTTGTGTATTTCGACCGATAATCGCCATGACGACAGGGATAAACGGCGCTGTAAAGATAAGGATGAGTCCTGATAGCCAGTCCATATAGAGGATTGCTCCGAGTAAAAAGAGTGGCACTAAGGAGGACTGCATCATAATGGGATAGTATTGACTAAAGTATGGATCGACCTCATCGACTGAGTCGAGCAATACGCTAACTTTAGACCCTGACTGTCCTTTTAAGGATGCCTGTAATGGGTTCTTTGTGTACTTTTGTACGAGCTGTTCCCGTAACGATCGCTTTGCTTTTCTAGCCATTTTTTCACCTGTGATATTATTCACAAACTGAAGCAATGCACGTAAAAGAAGCGCGACAAGTAAACCAATGAATAGCATGGCCACATCTTGTACTGCTCCTTGTTCTAGAAAAATCGTATCCACGATTGCCACAATAAAATACGCTTGGGCAATAATCGTAAGTCCAATTAGCATCGAGACGAACAGCAGCGTATAGCGATTTCGCGAATCCTCGCGTGCAAGTTGCTTGAGCTGCTTCGCCATAAAAGATCATCCCTCCGAATTTACATAGTACTATCATTATACGTCATAAAAGTCCTGCTATCATCCTTAACGCTTGTCGATTTTTTGACGAATTTAACGCCTGTACCACTCAAGCGCTTGCTTTTCCGTTGCGATCACAAAGGATGCTTTCCCATTAATATATGCTTCGATATCATCTGGATAGAGTGCAGCAAGCTGTTCTTTGAGGGTGCCATACGCGCGTTTCACTTCATGAAATTCTCTTAGATAATCGCGAAAGGCGAGGTGTCTCTCTACGTGCTCGCTGCCTTCTTCAAATACGTGAACATGGTGCGTGCGATCCATTTCGCCCTTCATAAAAAAGCGTCTATTCGGGATGCCGTTCTCTCCTCTAGCGATATAGTTCAACTCGCTCATTGCTGTGTTATAGCGATCCACTTCCTCTACATCCTTTACTTCTATTAGAAAATCAATGATAGGCTTTGCTGATAGTCCGTCAACGGACGTACTTCCGATGTGGTGAATATGAGTGACATTTTGTCCTAGTGCTTGGTGTAATGCTTTTGCTTCTTTGCTGAATTCTTCTGTCCATTGTTTGTTATAAGGAGTAACGATTACTTTTCTCATTTGTTGGTTTCTTCCTTTCTGTTTTTAATTAAATTGATCAAGTTCTAACTAGTTTAAATCAGCTCTCCGAGCTGTCAGCCCGCCAGACACTCTCCGACATCCATAGGGCCGGTCTTTGAGCTTCCTCGTCGGCAGGGCGCGGCTGCCGCCTTACCCTAAGCGCCTCCTGTGAGATCCGGGAAACCTCTTTCCCCTATGGACTGTCTCCGCATGTCCTTCGGGTCTGCCAGCTCTCAGTTTGATTTAAAAAGTGAAAAAGATTAGAGTCTTTCCTTGATAGAGAGGCTCTTTTTTATAGTTTTTTGGATTAAGTTAAGTGCCTTTTAGGTAATTAAAGCTTTTATGTACCGTGTGGAGAAAGAATGTACCGTATACGAAATTTATGTACCGTATTTGAGATTAATGTACCGTATAAAAAATTTATGTACCATACACAAGAGAAATGTACCGTAAGCAAGAGGTGCTCTTAAAGCTAGGCAAAGATCTATCGCCTAATAATGTAATGGAAAAAGTTTTTGTACAAGTAAAGAACCGTTCCTTCGATTCTTCGGAGCAAGAGCTGACATCTCCTAGAGGGGCACTATCGCGCAGCTACAATCCTTTCGACCGGTCTTTGGTTTGGCCGATTGAAAAGCCCGCCTAGCCTCTAAGGAAAGCGCCAGCTGGGAGCGCAGGAGAATCGAAGGGCCTTGGGTTTAACTATGTAATAAATGTAAGATGATCGAACAAAAAAGGCTGCTATGCAAGAGGAGTCTCTTGGAGCAGCCATTATGATGTTAATTTGCCATCCACTTCGGTGGCGTATTTTTATCCCAGTAGACTTCACCTATTGGGTGATGTTCTTCAAAGCCATCGTCGCTTAGATGATAGTGAAAATTAAACCAGTAGCCTTGCTTCGGCTTCATGTCTCGTCTCACGTGAAAACGAATGACGTCTTTTTCGGCGTGTTGATCATAAATATGAAAGATCTTCTCTCCGTAGCCAGAGCTTGTTGCTTCCGTAATGGTGTAATTCGGAATTAAATCATCGTCCGCTTGTTCATAAAGAGTTGTGATAACATCTTCAATCTGTGGCAAAATTTCCGTTAGGATTTCGTCTTCCACGCGATCAACAATTTTAGGACCGAGCTTCGCGAATGTTTGCTCGCGAGCAAGAGTTGTCATTTCGTCGACGTACTCATCTATGGACCACAGGGTTTCCTCACTATCTAAATGAGCAAACTCATTGCTTGTATCGTATTGATCGGTTTGTTGATCATTGCCCCCACCCGAGGACTCCCCCTCCATGGCAGATGCATCTTCATCTGCAAAGGAAGGTACGTAAAAGCCTAATGTAAGAATCGTTACTAGTACAACTACTACTCTTTGTAACCACAGTTTCATTGCCATCACCTCTTTGTGAAATCCCTTTCTCTTATTCTATCACGTCGGTGTTTTAAAAGGTATGACTAAATGGTCACAATTTTCCACCTTTTCGTGCAAAGCTTCTTAACATTCTCTTGAATTTCCTCTCTACATCATTCAATATAGAAACATGTGTATACATGAATGGATGAAATGAGGTTTCTATACATGACAGAAGAAAATGTGACCCGTATAACGATAGGTGAGAAGGAGTACATTTTAATTGGTACTGCCCACGTATCGAAGCAAAGCGCTGAGCAAGTAAAGGAAGTTATTGAGCGCGAGAAGCCAGACACCGTCGCAGTTGAGCTTGATGAGCAACGCTATCAATCGGTGATGGAGAATGATAAATGGCGCAACATGAATATTTTTAAAGTCATTCGCGAAAAAAAGGCGACGCTACTCTTTATGAACTTGGCGATTTCATCCTTCCAAAATCGGATGGCAAAGCAGTTTGGCATTAAGCCTGGTCAGGAGATGATCCAAGGCATTGAGTCAGCGAAGGAGCACGATGCAGAGCTTGTGCTCGCTGATCGGAATATACAAACGACGTTTGCGCGAATTTGGGGCAATGTCGGCTTTATGGGGAAGGCGAAGCTCATGACGCAAGTCTTTGGAAGTGTCCTTGTTCAGGAGAGCATTTCAGAAGAGGAGCTTGAGCGTATGAAGCAGCAGGACACACTAAACGCTGCGATGAATGAGTTCTCAAAGGCATTCCCAAAGCTTAAAACTCCGCTAATTGATGAGCGTGATCAGTATTTAGCTCAAAAAATCAAGGATGCGCCGGGCAACAAAATCGTTGCCGTGTTAGGTGCAGCTCATATACCTGGGATCTTAAAAGAAATTCACAATGAGCAGAATATGCAAGAGCTTGATTCTCGTCCACCAAAGTCAATTGTACCTAAAGTAATTGGTTGGGCGATTCCACTACTTATTATTTCGATCATTGCCTATACATTTATGAACAACCCTGCTGCAGGCTGGGATCAGACGATAAGCTGGCTATTGTGGAACGGGTCCTTTGCGGCTCTTGGAGCAGCCATTGCTTTTGGACACCCGCTTGCTATCATAACTGCTTTTATAGTCGCACCAATTAGTAGCTTAAATCCCCTTATGGCCGCTGGTTGGTTCTCCGGAATCGTGCAAGCAGCGTTAAAAAAGCCTAGCGTTGGCGATTTAGAAGCTTTGTCAGACGATGTACAGTCATTCAAAGGCTTTTGGCAAAACAAGGTCACTCGTATTTTATTAGTAGTAATCTTAACGAATATCGGTAGTACATTAGGTACCTTTATTGGAGGCGCCGATGTTATTCGCACCTTCTTCCAGAACCTATAAGACACATAAAAAGCATCGGAGATCTTCATGAACGTTGTGAAGATCTCCGATGCTTTTTTTATCTAAAATTCCACCTTCCTTCTATTAATTTGCGACACACTTCTCTATTGGTATCATTTTCCAACATGCAACCTCCTCCTTTATTCAAAACCTTCTGCATCTTTCCACCTAAAATCGCTTTCATCCCTTTTTTTAGTTGGGCTACTAGTTTACACTAGAGTTATCTTAAAATATTACGGAGGTCGAAATGAATAAAAAATGGATTGGTTTATCAGCTGCAACACTTTTCCTTCTCACGCAACAGGTGCACGCCGAGGAAGAAGAGACACACTCGTTTTCTCTTATCACATCTGCCGATTTGCACGGCTACATCATGCCCTATGACTATCGAACAAATGAATACACAGAGCATGGTATTGCAACCTTACATACGTTAGTTAAACAGCTTCAAGAAACAAGAGAGCAAACGTTATTTGTGGATAACGGCGACTTCATTCAAGGTAGTGATCTAGCAGAATATGAAGCTGTCACAAACCCAATTGAGCCTGGCCAAAAGCCAGCGGTCGTCCGCGCGATGGAAGTACTCGGCGTGGATGTATCCGTAGTGGGTAACCATGAATTCAACTTTGGACTCGATTTTCTAGCCAATACAATTGAAGTTGCTGAATTCCCTATATTGGCAGCAAATGTTTACGACGAAGCTACAGACGAGCGCGCTTACACGCCTTACGAGCTATTCAGCTATGACATAGGTGCTGAGGAGGAGCTTACTGTAGGCGTCATGGGTCTAACACCTCCAGGCTCCATGCAGTTTGACGGATTTTACTTAGATGGTGTGCAGTACATCACGGATATGGTTGAGGAAGCTGAGCTACTCATTCCGGAGATGAAGGAAGCTGGGGCGGATATTATCGTCGCAAATGCCCACACAGGAATTGACGCGGAATTTACTACTGGTGGCGACAATGCTGCCTATGTCCTTGCACAGGTCGAAGGAATTGACGCATTAGTGTTAGGACACCAGCACGCGGACTTCCCAGGGGGTAGCCGCTTCGATAACACAGAAGGAATTGACAACGAGAGTGGACATATCTTTGGCGTACCAGCAGTCATGCCTAACCGCTATGGCACAAAGGCAGGTACCATTGATTTCGACCTTACGTTTGAAAATGGGGAATGGGGCGTGGCTAATTCAGACGTAGCCATTCACTCTACGCAAGGCTTAGAGCCGTCTCAAGAAGTGATTGAAGTAGCTCAAGAGACTCATGAAGAAGTTATTTCGTTTTATCAAGAAGAGGTGGGTCAGTTTGAGACACCAATCACAGGATTCTTTGCACGCGTAACGGATTCTCCTTTAACGCAAATTATTAATGATGCACAAACTTGGTACGCAAAACGTGAGCTCGAGGGAACGGAATACGAAAACCTACCTGTCCTCTCAGCAGCTGCACCTTTTAGTACCTCTGTTAACATTGCAGCAAACGAAACGTTAACACGTGCTGATATGAGTGCTGTCTATCGATTCCCAAACACTATTCAAGTCGCAAAAATTAACGGGGATCAACTTAAAAACTGGTTAGAAGTGAGCGCTCGTAACTTTAATCAAATTGAGCCAAACGGTGTTGCTCAGCCACTTGTATCGTCTAACTTCCCAGGCTTTGATTTTGATGTCATTGATGGAGTTACGTACGAGATTAATCTGACGAAGCCAGAAGGCGAAAGAATTGAAAATCTTCGCTACGCGGGCGAAGCAGTAGCCTCCGATCAAGACTTTGCGATTGCACTAAATAACTATCGTGCAGGCGGTAGCGGTGGTCACGTCGAGCTTGATCTAAATGACGATATCATCGTCCGCACAAATGTGCTAAACCGTGACGCAATCATGGCTTACCTAGATGAATTCGGTCAAGTTGCGGCTGAGCCTACAAACAATTGGACATTAACTGGTGTAGAAGGCACACCACTAACGTTCTCAACTGAGGCTGCTGGCGCATCCTTTGTTGATCTATTCCCTGGCATCACTCATCAAGGGGAACGCGAGTTTACGTTTATGACAAGTGACGCTTCAGAGCCAGGCGTTCCATCGCCAACCTTCTCTGACTTAACGTCAGAGAGCTTTGCCTATCATGCGATTACAACATTAGCTGATCAAGGCGTTATTAATGGCTACCCAGACGGCACTTTCCGTCCAGAGGCATCTATTTCTCGCGCGGAGGTCGCGATTCTTTTATCAAACTACCTTGATTTACCTGAAGGCGAGCATGGATTTACGGATGTCGATACCTATCATCAGCACCTACCGGCGATCTCCGCAACCTACTCGGCAGGCATCTTCCTAGGTGATGATCGCGGTCGCTTCCACCCAGAGCAAGCTATTACTCGAGGCGAAACAGCAGCCGTGCTAGCTCGCGCATTCGCGCTTCAAAGTGACGGTGAATCAGGCTTTAACGATGGCGGTCAATTTGAAGAAGAGATTGCAGCGCTAAGTCAAGCAGGTATTACAAACGGTATTTCAGCAACGGAGTTCGGTACAGACCTTTCTGTTTCCCGTGCACAATTTGCGGCGTTCTTGTATGTACTTTCGCAAAATAGCTAATTTAGATATGTCAGATGAATGTTTAGAAGCAAAGGCTACTAGTTTTAGTAGTCTTTGCTTTTTTGTTGTGTTAGAAGCTTTGAATCTTCGATTCTCCTGCGCTCCCGGCTGGCGCTTTCCTGAGGGGGCTTACTCAACTATTTTGCCCGTCCAGGGGCCGTGCAAAAGGATTTTCGCTGCGCGAAAGGGCTCCTCTAGGAGACGCCAGCCTTCGCTTCGGAGCATCGAAGGTAACGGTCTTTAATTAAACGTACACTTCTTTTTTATTATATTACTAGGCGACAGATCGTTGCCTAGCTTTTGAAAAATGAAACTGCGGTGATTAGTAGTTTATAGTTCATTAATTTTGAGTACTGTTCATAAATTTTGGATACGGTTCATTCTTTCATCATACCGTTCATTTCTCTCTCATACGGTTCATAAAATCCTGATTGCTAAAGAGACACTTATTCAAGATCTAAAAAACCAATTAATAAGAGCCTCTTGGTGGCTACCCCTAAAAGTTAGAGTTTTTATTATGCAGCTAATTGGCTGGTTTGTGTTCGGTATTCGACTGGACTAAAACCAGCCAATTTTTCTTTTGATCGTATATGGTTGTACCAGTAAATATATTCTTCAATCTGCCTTTTTAATTCTTCGTAGCTCACTAATTTTTCTCCATAATACATTTCTTGTTTTAATATACCAAAGAAATTCTCTATTGAAGCATTGTCTGCGCAGGTTGCTTTACGTGACATGCTTTGAAATACTTTATTTTCTTTTAATGTCCTCACCCATTGGTTGTGCTGATAATGCCAGCCTTGATCGGAGTGGATAGTCGTACGATAGGTTGCCTGAGCTCCTAGTACTTCTATTGTTTCTTTTAAAGGTTCCATGACAAGATCTAATGTTGGACGTTTCTTGATACCAAACGCGATAATTTCCCCATTGTAAAGATCAAGGAGTGGATTTAAGTACAATTTCTCTTCTCCTAGACATTTGAATTCTGTAATGTCGGTTACTAATTTCTGAAAAGGAATAGGCGTGCTAAATCGGCGGGACAGTCGATTCTTCGCTACCTTTCCAACCTTACCCTTATAAGAATTGTATCTACGAGACTTCCTCATAAACTTTACGCATTTTAACCCTAATTCCCTCATAAGTCGATACACTTTTTTGTGATTAATACACCAGGCTGATTTCTTTAATTCCTTGGTAATGCGTTTATAACCATAACGTTCATGAAACGCCTTAAACAGCTCAGTAATGACTTCTTTTAGTTCTCTATCCGGATCTTCTTTCCCAAAGTTTTTCACATGATAGTGGTAGGTTGATTCTGGAATACCTACAATAACTAGAATATCTTTTAATCGGTATCCTTCTTCTTTGAGTTCGAACGCCACTGTTGCTTGTGCTTTTCGTGGAAGGCATTCGGATTCTCTCGAAAAGCTCTCAACTTTTTTAGGTAGGCATTTTCTAGCCGCAACAGTTCATTCTCGCGTTCTAGTTCGTCTTCACGTGTTAACTTCTTCTCTTCTTTTCCCTTTGATTTATTACTGTTTTTAGACATAGAAGGTCGCTCCTTTGATCTTGGTTTCAGGCCTCCTAATCCTTGTTCATTAAATGTTTTCATCCAACTGTAAATTAAAGCAGGATTATTCAATCTAAATTGTTCAGCAGTTTCCTGAAAAGAAGCACCTGTCTCAAGCATAAATTGTATCGTATCCACTTTAAATTGAACAGAGTACGCCTCATTCGTTCTTCTTCGTTTTAATCCTTCAACCCCTTGCGTTTTATAGGATCTTACCCAATTTTGTAGTGGAGTTCGAGAGGGCATATTATACTTTTTAGCTAATAATTTATACCCGAGATTTCCATTCAAATATTCGCTAACAAGTTTCATTTTAAATTCTTCACTATATTTGGCCATAAAAACACCCCCGAAAGTTAGATTATCTACTCTAACTTTCGGGGGTCGGTACCCTTTCATAATAAAAGAAGGCTCTTTTTTCATGCTCTTTTTAAATTAAACGCAAGCTTACCTACCCGGAGGACATTCGGAGACAATCCATGGGAGTAGGAGGTTTTTGAGATCCCACAGGAGGCGTTTAGGGTAGAGCGACAGCCGCACCCTGCAGGGCGAGGAAGCTCAAAAGCCGACCCCATGGATGTCGTAGAGTGTAGGTAGGGCTGACAGCTCGAAGTGTTGTAATTCTCCTTTAAAGCAAAGCATCAACCGCTAGCCTGAAATCAGCGGGAAAATCACCCACTGCTTTCTAAAGGCAAGGCTAGCTCAAAAAGCTTGCAAAGAACGCACCCTTTTTGTGATGCTTTTCAGACCGTGAAGACCACACGGTCCATGGATGTCGTAGAGTTTACGTAGGGCTGACAGCTCGGAGAGCTGATCTAAACTAGTTAGCTCTTGATCATTCTAGCCCGCAAAGCTAGTCTCAAACTAGTTAGAACTTCATCAATCTACTGCTCTTTTTCCCGATTCATTCCATACGGCATCGTATATAAATAATAGTCCTCTCTCTTATAAAGAGAATAAAACCCCTTCTCCTCGGTCGTCTCAAAGTACGATGCCGGCAACCTCTTACCTACACAAGGCGGAATCAACTTCCCCATAGTTAAAGGCGTTGTCTCTTTTGCTATAATACCTTCATAAACGAGCCCGTAAGAGAGCTTATCCTCGATCTCGATCATAATTTGATTAAATGACAAAAATGACTGACCGTCTTTACCTGAATATGCTGCATACAAGTAATACAATTCAAAATCAAGCCTTAAGAGCGTTAACAAAAAGGGTTTACGCTCCTTCTTCTTTTTAATCGCCATCATCTCCGCAAACGTAGCCTCTGCCTGCTTATGACGAGACAAAATCGCCTTTTCGATCGCCTGAAAGGTAGGTTCGATGTAGACACGTTTAGGCTTTTTAATTCCGTTATGAGCATGAAGCTCCACTTCAAATAAATAAAAGCCCTTATAATCCTTATAAATTGCTTCGTTGTTGTACATACGGCGAATATCGACGTCATGGTATCTCCTTAACGCCTGTAGCGATTCTACTGTTGGGGTTGATGGTAATGTGACCGCTTTACTCATGCTGACACCCCCTATACTAGCAGTTTATCCCGATTGAACAGAAGTCACAATTTTCTCGCACAAAATCACGCAAATCACGACTTTCTTCCTAACCTTTCCTGTAGGAAAATCAATGTACTTAGTACAAGGTGCGAGCGTTTTCCTAAACGTGTATAGTAGGCTTGTAGATAGTTAACATATAAGGAGGGCAAACTAGATGACTGAAAGAGAAAAAATGCTAGCTGGAGGCATGTATTTTCCTCAAGACGTAGAGCTCATAGCAGGTCGTGCTCGCGCAAGAAAGCTTTGTCGAACATACAATCATACGGATGAAGAGAACCTTCAGGAGCGAACCGCGATTCTTAAAGAATTACTTGGTGGCACCGGTAAAGACATTTATGTCGAATCCTCTTTTATCGTTGATTACGGGGCGAATATTTACGTCGGAGAAAACTTTTATGCGAATTTTGACTGTGTCATGCTTGATTGCTGTGAAATTCGCATTGGTGATAATTGTATGATTGCTCCAGGCGTACATATTTACACAGCTACTCACCCACTCGATGCAACCGAGCGTAATAGTGGATATGAATTCGGAAAGCCGGTAACAATTGGCGATAATGTGTGGATTGGCGGCCGTGCTGTTATTAATCCTGGCGTAACGATTGGTGATGGCGCCGTGATTGCATCAGGTGCTGTTGTCACAAAAGACGTACCAGCTAAAACAGTTGTTGGTGGCAACCCGGCTCGACCTTTAAAATCTATTTAGTTATTTTAATCAGTATCGATAGTGATATGCAAAAACGGACAACCCATTGGATTGTCCGCTTTACCTATTTTAAGATGAGAGCTCTCTTCCTCTAAACGTTACTTGGCGCCTACCATTATTTTTAGAGAAGTAAAGCGCTTCGTCCGCTCGAAGTAATAAGTCCGAAAGTGTGTCTCCCTCTTCAAAAGAGGACACTCCTCCGCTCACATATATAGGCTTCGTTGCCCAGTTTCTTATCTCTAAAAACTCCGTAAAGTGCTGTGCAAATTCATAAGCTCTGTGTCCGTTTGTCGAAGGGAGAACAAAAATAAACTCTTCGCCCCCCATTCTCCCGACAATACGTGTGGAGTTAGCGAATTCACTTAGGACTTGTGATAGCTCTTGTAGTACCTCATCGCCAATCTGATGACCAAATTCATCGTTGATACGCTTAAAGAAATCAATATCTAATAGGATAATCGAAAACGGTACATGATCAACAATCGCTCGATGAAGCATCTCTTCTAGGCGCTCCTGCATAAAACGTCGGTTATAAAGACCTGTTAGCGGATCGATTGTTGCAAGTCGCTGCAACTCCTCATTAAGCTTCGCTAGCTCCTCTTGCTTTTCTTTCGTCTGCTTTACGATATTCTCCAGCTCTTCATACGCTGTTTTGCGATCTTTCATATCCTTCTCTATCTTTCGTTTATCCTGAAGAAGATTATTTTCATACACATCTCGCGTTTTCATTTGTAGCATGACGCACATAATACGATCATCATGTACCTCTGCATTCACTAATACCGGAATCTTCATTGCGTTTTTCCCGTTAATCGTTAAATACATTTCATTTACTTTCCGATTAATTGATAGCATAGGAGGGAAGTAAGTCTGAAAGTAAACACGAGAAATATTTGTTAGCACCATATGGAAATGTCGATCGACTATTTGCTTGCGATCAAGCCCAATCCATTCAAGTAGCGTTTGATTTAGGTCAATGATGATTCCGTCTAAATCGAGCTCTAAATAGCCACACGGCGCAAAATTAAGATTAGCTTCCATATTACTTCCCCTCGTTCCGTTCTTGCAGATAATTGTTTATCCCTGTTAACAACTCTTCTGGTGCACTTAAGTGCGGGTTATGTCCCTTAGCTTCCATAATAATAAGTGTACTGTTTTGCATATTACCATGTACAAATTCACCTGATTCTATTGGCGAGATATTATCCTCTTTAGTCTGAAAAATGAGCGTTGGTGTAGTAGGAATAGATAACTCTTGTCGCAAATCAATGTAAAACGTCACTTCAGCAAATTTTTTAATAATTTTAGCATCATTATGTAAAAGACGCTTCTCAAAATCCTCTGAAAGCTCAGGACGATCAGGGTTGCTACTAGCAATCGGTGCTAGCGTTTTTGTCCACTCAGAAAAATTTCGTTCCATCATCTCAATTAACGCTTCGATCTCGTTTTCTTTAAATAAATTTGGTATATCTTCATTCGCAATATAAATGGGAGACGGTCCTACCATAATAAGATCTCTTATTAATTCTGGCCTTTTGATTGTGACAAGTAGACCTATCATAGAGCTTATAGAATGTCCGATCAGTATAAAGTCTGCGAGATCAAGTTCGTCTGCAATATCGATAATATCCTGAGCATATCCATCTAACTCTCCGTAACGGGCCTCATTATATGCTTGTTTATCAGAGTGTCCCGACCCAACGTAATCAAATAAAACAAGGCGGTAATTTTCTTTTAAGTGCGGCACTATTAGATGCCAGACTTGCTGATCTGTACCAAAGCCGTGCGCGAGCATTATTGTCGTTGTACCTTCACCTACAACCGTCACATTATTTCTTCTTAAAATTGGAGTCAATTAACTTCCCCCTTACTCACATCATTTCTAGAACTATTTAATTACATATTACCAGTAACTGCTTTCTCCTGTCACGAAATGTCTGTTTTTGTAGTATTTTTTAAAGACAAATCATTAAAGTACTCATGCCTTTTGATGTGCTTAAGATCACATCCAATACATGTAATACGATCGCTAACTTGGTATTCTTACGTAATAAAAAGCGAATGTACACGTTGTTTATACATTCGCTTCATTGTTTGATTTACTTCTTTAGTAATTGTACTAAATCTTCTACTTGGTAAGGCTTTGTTAAATATCCTGCTATTCCTGAGCTTTCAATCTTTGCTACATCAGGCTCTAAAGCCGAAGTTACAACGATAGGTAGATCTTTAAACCCTAGCTCATGCTGCAAGTTAGTAATAACATCCCATCCGAGAACCTCATCATCAATGATTAAATCTATTACTGCACCTTTTAAATTTTCGCCCTTTAACACATCACTAATATCGGTAGATTTAGCTTGATGTATGACGCGATACCCATGCTGTTTCAAATTTTCCGCTAAGAGAAAAGCTGCTGTATAGTCATCCTCTAACACAAAAATCGGATCAAGCTGACTAATCGTCCTACCTACCTCTCTCAATGGCAAAGGTAAGGTAAACGTAAAGATAGAACCTTTTCCTTCTTCAGAAGAAATGGAAATGTCACCATGGTGAACTTGTGCAATCTCCTTACAAATAGCTAGACCTAAGCCAGTCCCACTAATTTTGTATTTAGATGCATTATGCACACGTTGAAACTTATTAAATAGCTTATCCACATACTCTGCCGGAATGCCTAGCCCTTCATCTTCCACAGATATAGCTAAGTCATTCTTATTATTTGTAACAACGATGGTGACCAAGCCACCTTCTGGAGAGTACTTTACCGCGTTACTGATTAGATTTACTAAAACTTGACGAAGCTTTTCACGATCACCTTTGACCGTTGTCATGTGAGCCCTATCATCAACAACGATACGGTGTTTGTCACTTATCTCCATACTATCAAGCGTTTCTCGTAAAACAGTTAAAATGTTTACTTCTTCCATAATAAATTCCTGCTTCCCTTGCTCCATGCGCTGAAGATCTAGGAAGTCGTTAATGAGACGTGTTAAACGTTTTGACTCTGAATAAATCGTACGTAAATATTTATCTGCCTTCTCCTTTTTTAGCTCCCGTGTCATCAAGAGCTCCGTAAATCCAAGGATACTGGACAAGGGAGTTCGTAATTCATGGCTTACAGTACTAACTAGCTCCGATTTCATCTTATTCACTTCGAAATCCCGTGTGATATCTCGGTGGACAAATAAGGTGCCCTCTCTTTGTTTACCACCATTTACTTTTACAGCGTATAAACTTACATGCTTTTCCTGCGTAGCGTAGACTACACGATAAGTCAGCTGATCAATACCGTCAAAACTGCCCATGGTTGCCTGTTTAACAAATTGCTCAACCTCTTCTTTTTCGACAATATGGGTCAAAAAATGTGGTAACCACTTAAAACCCTGTTTTTCGTCCTGAGTCACGCGTTCATTACAGCTCGTAATCTCACAAACAGCGGTATTAAATTGAATTAAATCTCCGTCCTTCGAGATAAATAAAATCCCTTCTGTAACGTTATCCAAAATATCCTGATTAAGCTGTTGAGAAAGCTTAATTTCTCTATAAGAGTATTGTGCCTCAATTGCTAAAGCCGCTCGTTGGAGGATAGATTTTAATGTCAGTACCTCGTCTGAAGTCTGCTCGCGACCAATTTTAGCAAAAGCTAGTACAGCAAGTAGCTCACCGCGACTTGTCATTAGAGGAAAATATAGCTCCTCTACGAATAGTTTACCTTCTGATAAAGTTTGTTCTGCTTCTGTCGCGTCACGTTTTGAGCGATACATCCCATCCGTCATAAGTACTTCCTTTATTTCAGGAACTCTAGTATCGCAAAATAATGCAACCTGTTCTTCCGTTATCCCTCTGTATTTTGCATAGCTCCCATCAACTAATGACAAAACTATTTTTTCAGCCCCCGTGAAGGATTGGACAAATGTGAATACTTCTTTCACTTGTTCATCAATGGAATGGCTCGAGGCAAGCGCCGTATTAAGTTGATTCATTCGAGCAAGCGACTCTTTTTGATCTTCAAGAAGAAAATTCTTTTGAAGAATATCCTTCTGTGAATCTTTTAATGATTTTGTCATACCTGCTAACGCAGTCGCAAGGCTACCGATTTCGTCCTTTCTCTCCTGAAATGGAATAATTCCAGATGGCTTCCCATCGCGAATAGATGTTGTTACCTCTTCTAACGATTCAATAGGTTTAATAACTCGTAGGAGTGTCCTAGTGAAAAGGGCAATGACAATTATTAATAACGCGACGCCCACAGATGCTAAAAGTTGTTCAAACAAAATCGCCTCTTGGAGAGACCGATCAAATATTCCATTTAATTCTGTTTGGGTTTCTTCGTCAAATTGCCTTGTGAATTCTAAAAATCTATTAACCGTAGTATTTGTGCCACTGTTTGCAAAAGCTTGTAATTCTTCATATTGCCCCGTCTCTGCTAACATTCTCGCCTGAGGAAAGAGCTCCGCCTCATATACAACAATAAACTCGGATAGCTCCTCAGCAATTTGTTGCTCTTCTAAAGAATCAGCAACTCTATCAAACGCCTCAATCTCAGCCGGTAAGTCGGCTATTGCCTGCTCGACGCCTGCAAGCTCCGCTTCGTTTAAAAAGGCATAGTAACCTCTTGCGCGTAATAACAAGTCATTAAACGTTTTATCTAACTCCTCAACGACTTCCGCTTTCTCTAAAAGCTCATCACGTTCATTCTCCAGTTGATTTTGATTATAAAGTGAATAAGAGATTAGCGAGACAATAATTAATAACGATATAATTAACGTAATGATAACCGTGTTATAATGACGTTTACGGATACTCTGCGACTTCATTTATCCTCACCCCTGCGGTGTAAATCATAATACTTCCTAGCTTAGTTATACAATTTTTGACGGTTATTTACAATATTTACTTTCGAGAGAAGTGTCCTAATTACAAACATATATTTGAATAAAAGAGGTTATACGAATGAAGAAAAAAAGAATTCTAGTAGGCGAGCGCCTCAATGAAGTAGCATGGTTGTTACGATGTCCTATCTGTAAAGAGCCTTGTACTGTAGATGAGGGCACCATTTATTGTATACATCAGCATTCCTTTGATATCGCAAAACAAGGTCATATACATGTAGCGACAAAATCTATGGATTCCTTGTATACAAAAGACCTTTTTGAAGCAAGACGACAGCTCTTAGTTCATTACGGACTGTTTACCCCTTTTCTTAAGAAAGTAGCGGAAATAATAAATAACTTAGCTTTAGATAAAGAGTGGACGATCGCGGATATGGGTAGTGGAGAGGGTAGCCCGCTTATTATTATGCAAGAGTACTTGGGCACTAGACCGCGTGCAAGCTTTGGATTTGATCTTGCGAAAGCTGGAATCGTAGAAGCAGCAAAAGCATATGAAGAAGCTTTTTGGTTTGTAAGCGATCTTGCGCAAACACCGCTTAGCGACCATTCGATATCAATTGTTTTAAATATTTTATCGCCATCTAATTACGAAGAGTTTGGACGTGTGTTATCTGACAGAGGTTACATCATAAAAGTTGTTCCACGAACGAATTATTTGAAGGAAATTCGCGAAGCTGTTAATAAGCCCGCTTATTCGAACGAGGACACGGTAGCTCGATTTAATGACCGGTTTCACCTACTTCAGACAGAGCACATGACATATACGGTTGATTTGCCTGTGGAGGCGAGCCAATTGCTAATTGCCATGACACCACTGGCTGAGCATGCTACTCAGGAGCAAAAAAGTCGTATAGGCCATACATTTACTGTTGATGTGGACATTCTCTTGGGACAAAAGAAATAGTAAAAGCAAGAAACGCGCGATTGACTGCGGCGTTTCTTGCTTTTTATTAGGGTGGTTTAGTGTTATGGACTTCGTGCCAACCACAAGCTTAGTTATATTACGCATCCATCAGGTATAAACCTTCGTCCATAAAAACAGGTACTGTCCCACGCCTGATCACTTCTGCGTTGCTTGACATACCTCGCAAAAGTATAAGCGCCTACTTGCAACTTGTGTCTTTACAACTGGCGTACCACACGTATGACAGGACTGTTCTTCCCTTGCAAACACCCAATGCCGGAACTCTTTTCGTTTACGACCGTCTGCTTTCATCTTATCTGCCAGTGATAAATCATTCGTTATCCCATTATGTCGATACGATTGCCACATTAATTCAATTGTCGCACGAGCAGCAGCCTCCAACTGCTCATCCGTGCAGTCGATTGGGCGCAAACTAGGGTGAATCCTTGCTACATATAAAATCTCACTCCGTAAGTAGTTACCGATACCCGCAATAAAATGCTGATCAAGTAACAGCCCACCCCAGTTACGCTTCACAAAAGATTTAGAGGTAAACCGGTTTAGAAGCATTTCTTCTGTAACATCTTCACTTAAAATATCAGGACCAACCTTCTTTATAAACGGATGATCTGCGACTTCCTCGTCACGTAATACTTCTATATCAGACGCACTATATAAAAGCGCTGACTTCTTTTCATTGTGCACCGCAAAACGAAGCTGGCGGTTTGTCTTGGGATAGTTGTATGCGTTGCGGATCACCCATTTACCGTAAAGTTGATTGTGAGAATACACGGTATAACCATGGTCAAATCGCGTGAGCATCGCCTTCCCTTTTGTGTCAACGCCTGTCACCACTGCCCCCGTCAACATTTCCTCATAGCCTGCCAAATGCTCTTTTGCAAAATAGACATCCAGCACTCGCTTACCCTGTAGTGCTTTTTCTACTTGATCTGCCGCTTTACGAATCTCTGGACCTTCTGGCATCTGTATCGTCCTCTCCTTCGATTGTTGAAACAGAGTATATACGCAAGCCCGAATCATTGCAACGATTCGGGCTTCTTGAAGGGTGTTATGTGGTTAGACAAAAGTAAAGGTTAGATATTTAGTAGTAGTCCAAGCGCGCCTAAGACGGATAGCGCTAGGATGAGGTAGTTGAAGGATGCTTGTGGGATGCGTTTTAATGCTAGAATGCCAATAATGGAGCCTAAGAGTACCGCTGGGATAAGCCACACTGACATGGTGAGTGCCTGAGTTGAAAAGAGCCCTAGGTAAGCAAATAGTGGGAGTTTAATCACGTTAACCGTGAGGAAAAACCACGCACCAGTACCGATGAATTGCTCTTTTTTGAGCCCGGCTGCGAGTAAAAAGATGGCCATGACTGGTCCTGCTGCATTGCCTGTGATAGTCGAAAACCCAGCAAGTGTACCCAGTCCAGCTGTAAGTAAAATGGAGGCTTTGGGCTCTTTATTTGTGCGTTGATTATAGAGCTGTAAAGTCACCATTAATAAGATAATACATCCAAGTACGATCTCTAAAGGGCGATTTAAGTCAATTAAAAACAAGAAGAGGAAGCCGAGCATTAGTCCTCCGCTGACCCACGGAATGAGTCTTAGAAGCGTTCCCCAATTAACGCTACTTCTGTAATAAGTAACTGCCACTATATCAGCTAAAATAAGCATAGGTAAAACCAAAGCGATTGATTCCCGTGCGGGGAAAACTGTCGCCATGATCGCCGTGACGAGTATTCCTAATGTTGGTAATGCTGTTTTTGATATTCCGATTAAGATCGCGCACATTACCACGATCATAAACAAGCCTAATTCTAAATCCATTGCCGTTATCACCTATCTCTATTTTGATTGTTATATAGTAGCATAGGTTCTAGACAAATAGATTCTATTTACACAATCTTAATACGAGAGCGGCTTTTGATTTGGTGATCGAAACCGTGCTTCTTCTTTAGGAAACTTGGATAGATGCTTTGTTTGTCGGTTGTTCATTCGTTTTCTCCACATGTTAAAGGAGGATGCCTTCATTTCTTTCCTCATTAATTTAATAACATCCTTCTCTTTGAGTCCGTATTGAATCTCAATTGCTTCAAACGGAGTACGGTCCTCCCATGCCATTTCGACAATACGATCAATCTCTTCTGCTGTAAGTTTAGTTGCCATAAAACTCACCCTCTCATGATGGTAGCTTTATACTATCATGAGCAAAACTTTGACATCTAATTTTCTGCTCGAAAAAAACTGAAAAAATGAAGGGACTATACTGTTTTATATGCCTAATTTTTGCTACTCTATAAGGTAGAGATATATTCACCTACTAGGAACGACAATCGGGGAGGAGATTTCGTGTGAGTAACGAGAAGAAAATTCAAAAAGAAGCGATGAGTATGTTAAAGGACACGAGCAGAACCTTTTACATACCAATCACCCTTCTTCAGCCTACATTAAAGAAGACGGTGGCATCTGCCTATTTGTGCATGCGCGCAATTGATGAGATCGAAGACAGTGAGGTACTGCTACCACAAACAAAAAACTATCTTCTCCGAGCTACGAGCTCCCTTTTAAACGAAGAGCAATTTGATGCTACGGCTTATCAAGAGCTAGTAGCACCTCATAAGGACGTACTTCCTGAGGTAACACTTCGATTAAATGACTGGCTATCAACTTGCCCGGACGGAATCATCCACAAAGTCAAAGAGTTTACAAGCACGATGGCGACTGGAATGGCTGATTGGGCAGAGAAGGAATGGGTCATTCGAACAAAGGAAGACTTAGACGATTATACGTATTACGTGGCAGGTCTTGTTGGCGTTATGCTATCAGATATTTGGGAATGGCACGACGGGACTAAGACAGATCGTGATCTTGCAATTGCTTACGGACGCGGTCTTCAAACAGTTAATATTCTACGTAACGTTGAAGAAGATAAAGAACGTGGTGTTTCTTTCATCCCAGATGGCTGGACTATCAGCCAAACGTTTGATTATGCAGAAGCAAATCTTGCTCTAGGTGACGAATATATGAAGGATATTTCGACTAAAAATATCCTCTTGTTCTGTCGCATTCCTCTAGCTTTGGCTAAAAAAACACTGAAGGCGCTTCGAAGTGGACGTGAAAAAATGTCCCGTGCAGAGGTAGAGCAAACGGTAGAAGAAATTAAGGTGGACAGGTAATACGAGTAAAGGCATGACGCAATTGCGTCATGCCTTTTGTGATGCTACACGTATAAGCTTGTATGTAGTCACCCTTTGCTTATGAATGCTTAGGGTAACGAGATTCTACTTATATTGCTCCGTCGACTCAAAGTGCCCAAATGGACAAGGCTAGAGCGGAAATAGCCGAAGCTGCTACAAGTGATTTAACCATCCATGCAGGCGGCTCGTGGTTACGTACATTTAGTAGTAGACCGATGGCAAAAGCAGAAGCAAACACAATTGCCCCAGCTCCAAGGACTCGCTCTATCGTCATAATCGTTCCAGTCAAAAGAGTCGAGGCAACATAAGACATGTTGAATATGATAACCATCTTACCCGCGAAAATAGATGTTTGTAGCACAGCAGAGTGGCTCGACTGCGTTTCGCGCATAGTTGACATCATTCCTCACCTCTTCCTTTAAATATATATCTGTATTTTATCAGGGATTTTGCTAGTAAAAAGTCGTTGCGTCATTTCTCTACGTTCTTTTATTGTTTGCGATAGTTTCATACAATATGTATTTCTTTTTACCTATTAATGCATCTTAAAATGAGAGTGATTTACGTGACTGTTGCTCTTTATGTTGATGATCGCACATCACACACATGTAGCGCTGACTAAAAATAGAATAAACTGAAGAGCTTCGAGCAAAGCTTCTAGTGCGATACGGTATCGGCTTTTTTTATAGCGACTTCTTTTTTGGACGAAGTAGTGAGGGGCTTGACTATACGGGGGATTATACATTTAAATCAGTCGGTTATATTTGATTCTTGTTCGTTCATTCCACCCACATGTAAAAGTCTCTACATCCCTTCGGCGGCATCGCGCCTATCTACATTGCAACAAGCTATCCATAGATATAAAGGTTATAGACTTCCCAAAACAACAAAAAAGCTAACACCCAATAAGAAGAGTGTCAGCTTGATTCAAATTCAATATAAAGAACATACAGATACGCCATCTTATTCACACGCTTGTTACACCACTAGTTCATCGTGTGAATAGGTTAACTAAGAGATGTATTCTTGCTCTAGTTGTATATGTTGTGATAAAGCTTGATTTAGTAAAAAGTCTCTTACCTGTTCGGGTGGTATTCCTAATTCCCGCGCCTCACTCAATAACCTCTCCCATTCCTGCTTCATTACCATCCAATTTTCCACTGCTCCCTAGGCCTCCCCGTGTCCGCTTCCCTTAGGCAACCCGGCTATCATAGAGTCATTCTCCTTAGACCCGTGGCTTTGCGTCTCTATATTTCTATAGATTTGCTATTTTCTAGTAGAGTGGTTTTCAATTTTTTGTTTCACACAACATAACAACTTACACAAGATCCTCCTCTCTATGCTTCCATTTCAATATTTTGATAACTCCAACAACTTCATATTAATACTGTATCCTATAAAGGTTAAAATGAAGTTAAAAAGAGGTAAATAATTAAAAATTATGGATAAACATCAAAAGCCATCCTTTTCACTATTGTGCATGAACAAATTTATATCCGAACCCTCGCAATGTTTTAATATAAGAAGGGTTGGCAGGATCGTCTTCAATCTTTTTTCGCAAATTTCTAATGTGTACAGAAACTGTCTTAATATCTCCATAAAGACCCACATCCCATATTTGCTGATAAATTTGTTCAGCACTAAAGACTTGATTAGGATGCTTCATTAAAAATAATAGTAGCTGTAATTCTTTTGCATAAAGGGAAATGGATTTGCCCTTAACCTGTACATCAAAACTTGCAAGGTCTACTCTAATATCTCGAATTTGCAGATGATGAGTAGTCTCCTCTTTTTCAACAGTTCTTAATGAGTGCCTTCTTAAAATGGCTTGTATTCGAGCTTCAAGCTCCGCCATATCAAATGGCTTTGTTAAGTAGTCGTCCCCACCAGCATGCAATCCCCTAATCTTATCCGTTGATGAACGCTTGCAACTTAAAAATATAATTGGTACATCTAACTCTTCTCTTATCTTTTCACACACCTCATAGCCCTCCATGCCTGGTAGAAGGACGTCGAGTAACACTAAACACGGCTTTGATTCCTTCACTTTATTTAAAGCAACTAACCCATCCTCCGCGAGATCAACTTCATATCCTTTTTTCGCCAAGTAAAAAGCCGTTAAATCTCGAATGTCTTTGTCATCCTCCACAATCAAAATCTTATTACCCATACGTACCCTCCTCACTAATAGGCTGTGCTAATGTCGAAATATACAATGGTAAACGTATATAAAAGACTGTTCCAACACCTAACTCACTTTCTACCCAAATGCTGCCCTTGTGATAATCAACAATCTGTTTTGTAATAGCGAGCCCTAACCCAGTTCCGCCACTACTATTAACAGAGGATGATTTAAAAAATCTTTCAAAAATATACGGCAGTTTATCTGCCTCTATTCCCGCTCCATTATCACGGATTTCTAAGATTAATTCCCCATTAAATCCAAGCTCCTCTCCTGATTCGTTTACTGTGATAGAAAATGTAAGTAAGCCTCTCTCATCTGTATGCTTGATCGCATTTGAGACTAAATTTACAATCACTTGATTCATACGTTCCATATCAATACTTAATTCAGCTTCTTTTGCAGGTATATCTCCCTTATTCCCTAAAAAATAAAAGTCGCAGGAAGTGTGTTCTGTCTCACCCTCAATGACAAGTTGAATACTCTCAATCCACTCTTCGACGTTAACTAATTCAATATCCATACTCATACGACCTGATTCAAATTTTACAAGGTCAAATAAGTCATAAATAAGACGATCTAATAATTTAATTTTTTGTTGCACAAGCTCTAAGTAATGATGGTCGTTGTAATCAATAATTCCCTCTCTCACCATTTGCAAGTACCCTTGTAAGAAAGTAATCGGTGTACCAAGCTCATGGGAGATATTAGACAGTAATTGCATACGTGATGATTCAATCTCCATTAATTCTTTATTTTTCTTTCGGAGCTGCTGATTTATTTCTTGAATTTCCACGGTTCGCTCAAACACTTTCTCTTCTAATCGATCGTTTACTTCTGTTAGCTCATTTGCTTTAATAGTTAACTCTTTTACAGACTCTTTAAGCGATAAATGTGTCGCTGTCCGAGCGAGAAGTTCACGTCGGTCGAAAGGCTTTACAATGTAATCGTTAGCGCCTATCTCAAAGGCATCAATTCGATCCTCTGAGTGGTTTTTTGCTGTCAGTAAAATTATCGGCAATTCCGTAATAGAATACGATTTGCGAATTTCATGACATACTCTAAGCCCAGACAGCTTCGGCATCATGACATCTAATATGACAAGATCAATGTCCTTTCTTTCATGTAGTACTTCAAGCACTTCTATCCCATTATTAACAGCTATCACCTCATACCCTTCCAAGGTTAAATAATTTCTCAACACTTGAATGTTTATCGGCTCATCATCTGCTATCAAAATCTTTCTACCCCTATCGCTCTTCCTTCCCTCGTCTTGCATAAGAAAATAGTCAGATACGATTGGTAATTCCTTTTTACTTACTGGCACAGCTTGACTTACTTGGGATTGAGTTTTGTAAACTGGTAAGGCAAATGTGAATGTCGTGCCTACTTCAAGAGTAGATTCGACCTCTAACTTTCCTTGTTGCATAGACAATAAACGCTTCGTCACACTTAATCCAATCCCAAGTCCATTGGTTTCCATAGACCCTGTTTCGTAAGGAAGAAAGATACGTGTTAAGTCATCTTTACTAATTCCTTGACCTGTATCTTCAATATGAATATACACGCATCCTTCTTTTTCGGAACTAGTAAGTGTAATTGTGCCACTTTCTGTGTATTTGATCGCATTATGTAGCAAATTATAGAGGATTTGCTGCGTTCTATTTTCATCTGCAAACACCAGTGGCAATGATGGAGAAAGCTTATTAATAATCGTAATCTCCTTGTCACCAATAAGTGTCTCTGAGATAGCAACTACTAAACTAGTTAACTCCACCAAATCAACTTTACTTCTAAACAGCTCAATCTCATTATTTTTCATTTTAGAAAAATCGGTAATATCATTTACCAGCTGCGATAGTCGTCGACCACTTACAATGATCATCGATAAGTTTTTTCTCATTAGAGGAGATGTCTCTCCAGCAGCCCCATCATAAAGGGACTCCGCTATACCGATGATACCTGCTAAAGGCGTGCGGAGCTCATGTGAGGTAACTGTTAAAAAATCGTCCTTGAGTCGATCTACTCGCTCCAGCGTTTTTAGTCTCTCAAGCTGGTTCTTTTGACGATCAAATTCAAGCTCTTCCTTTTCTTTACGCATGCTGTTAATTTTGTCTGCTAAGGCAAATGATAAAAGCAAGAGCTCCACAATACTCGTTATTTGCCATGCATATTTAGTAATAAAGGTAAATGGAATAAATCCTAAATCTGTAAAAATAGAAATTAAGACACCTATAATAAACACATACCACGCCAGTAAAAAGAACCTGGCAGGGACGAAGCCATTATTCTTTGATATGTAGGCTACTGTAATATTAAAACTGAGTGTCATAATCGTACCGATCAATACAAGATTTAATGCTAGTGGGTAAGAGAATAAAAGAATAGCTATAATCACAAGATTAGAAGCTACAGTAATGTAATAAAACTTATTTGCTCGAGGAAGTCTTTGCGGTATTTCTAAGAAGCTATTAGCAAATATTACGGCGAATAGATTTGTTGCAGCGATAAAAAAGACAATGGATCGGTTGTTCCACCAGGTAAGTTCAGGCCAAAAGAATTGATAAGCAAGACCAGAGAAGGCCATGAATGTCATTAAATTCACTGCAATAAAAACAACATAGTATAGATAGCTTTTATGACGCAGAGAAAAATATAGGAAGAGATTGTATAGCCCCATTACAGCTGTTAACCCAGCTAGTAACCCAAGAATTAAATAATCTAGCTGAGAATATGTAATAAAGCGTTCCTCTGCCATTAATCTTAGAGGGATCTGCATCGCTCCTTCAGATTGTAGCTTCATATAGTAGGTTTTTATCTCATCGCCTGACAAATCAAGATGAAATACAAAAACGCGATTATTTATCGGTCTCGTTTCATAAGGTAATAGATCACCTGATACAATCTCTTGATAGGACCCGTCCTCCAATGGCTTGTACAACCAAACTCGGTCCATCGTTGGGTTATCTAATTGTAAAAGGGAACGATCATCAAACTCGATCGGATTGATAGAAAACGACACCCAATAGCTCGTATTATTTGTATAGCCATAGCTAGGTATCGCGTCTCCTGTATAGTCAAATTGTTCTGAAATTTCAACCTGTAAAATATCTTCTAAAGACATCTCGCCTGACTCATCTGTAAACAAGCTCATATAAGGGTTCACTTCAATCAGCGGTTGAAATTCTGAAATAACAGAGTTACTCGCTTTGGAAGGATAAGAGATAAAGCTTAACATGAACAGGCCTATACAAAGTAACAAAATACTCTTTCGCCCCATATACGAGATCCTCCAAGGTTTATCATTTTCCCTATTATCTCAATAGAGAACAAATTTAGCAATATTATATTTGTAAAATAGATGAAAAATAAAATTTTATTGCGTGAATTAGTTATCATATAAGGGTTTAAGGAAAATATCGGAATATAGGGGGTCGTGTTGATACTTGGAGGTTTTTGTTCTTTATAATGAACTTTTCGATGCGATTAAATTAAAGTCATTTGTCGATTTTACATGTATGTGTCCTTTTAAAGAGAAAATTAGGAGGCTAATATAAGGTAAATTAATTTTTTATTTTAATAGATAGTAGTCATTCTACACAGCTATTTGTAATTTGAAGTCAATGCCTTACATATGGTACATAAATTCATTGCAAGATTTCAACGAACAAAAAAAGCCGTGAACAGGGGGTCCCTTTCACGGCTTTTCATTCGTTTTATTAGTGGCTGATAGATACAGAACGAGTTTGAGCATTCCAGTTAACTGATGCGCCAAATGCTTCCGCTACAACACGTAGTGGCACAAGTGTACGCCCGTTAACGATTTGAGCTGGCTCATTAAGTTGTACAGATGATGTTGATGTGTATGCAACGCTGTTTCCGATAGTTAGACTAATTGTCGTATTGCCTTGAGTTCCTCTAACTGTTTTAGAAGCATTGTTGAAGTCGACATTTGCACCTAATTCTTCAAAGATGGCTCTCATTGGCACTAACGTGCTACCGTTATTTGTCAAAACTGCACTCTGATCAGTGCTTAATGACGATCCATTAATAGCTACGTCTACTTCTTCGTAAGAAGCTGCTGCTACTTGAACTTCCTCTTGAATAACACGCTTAGCACCAACGTAACGTGGAGACCAGTATGTATTACTCATGCTTGCGATTGAAACGCCGCGAGATGATGCTGAATGAATGAATTGATTACCACCAACGTAGATTCCTACGTGTGAAATGCCGCTGCCTGTGTTAAAGAATACCATATCTCCGCGTTGGAGATTCGAGCGTGATACAGGTGTCCCTACCTGATACTGCTGTGCTGCTGTGCGTGGTAATGAAATACCTGCTTGACCAAACGCGTAACGTGTAAATCCGGAGCAATCAAATCCGCTAGTTGTTGTTCCACCCCAGCGATATGGTGTTCCGAGTTGTGAGTTACCTGCACTAATAACTTGATCTGCGATTGACGAAGCATGTACTTCATTATTCTCGAAAAATGGTACAAAAGCAAAAACAAATGCGACTGCTGCAATAAACCACCGTTTCATAAATAAAATCCCCCATGTGTTTGATTATTCTTGGTGTGAATCGTTCTGTCCCTGTCCACGAGATTTATAGTATCACGTCGAAGAGCTTAATAGATTACAGTAGTGTAACAAAACGATGATAAGTCATTAACATTCCGTTACATGGGGTTTTAAATATATGCAATCGGGTACTGTTATCGGCCATAATTTTATAGCAAAATACTAATAAGTTGTGTGAAATCGTCCCATTATTTTTCACTTTGTTACGAATTGTTGCTGTTTGTATCATCTTTAAAAACCCTGTTATATCAACAATTAATAGCTGTTATACTTTGTGATATTTATTTTTATCATCAATAATTTGCGCTTTATGTTACATTTCGATCTATTTACGTAACAAACCAATATTTTTATCTTAAACTTCATTATTTTCGATAGTAAGGATAAAACATGTTTCACAAGAGAATGTCCACACTTTCGTCACAACATTGTAAATGAGATGGATTTTCAAAGCAGAATCCCCTTCATTACTCAGTATATTCCTAATTGGCCCTCTTCTATAATAGACATAAGAGAAGAGAGCCAGTTTTTATTAGGTTGCTTTTTCAAATAATCTATTCGTACGTGGCACTATCCCTTGTTTCTCTAATAGTACTTGCATGTCTTGTAGCCAAATTCGCCCTAGAGATTGAAGTTTTGGATAAGGATGACGATATCCCCACGTTGTTTTTGGCGAACGTAACCCGATATATGGAATCTGTTCGTAGTTAAGCTTGTCTAACGCTCTTGTAGCTAATCCTTCAATTACTTTGCTTTGACCCCAAACATTAATTACTGGAATATCCTCATTAAAGGCTGCTCCCCATTCATTTGATCGCAATGGCGATAAAAAGCTGTGCCTACTATAGGCAGATTTCTCCACCTCCTTCATAGTTTGACCTAACTCTTGAAAACCTAATGCACATATATCGGTTAAGTAAATAAGATTAGCTTGATTCCATCCCATTAGATCCATTAGTCGTATGAGCTGCTCATGAATCTTTCCTGGCTTTGCTTTTGTGAACGGCGCGAAAGAAGCTTCTCTTGTATGAACAGGTGGGAGATACCAATTATCTACTGGTCTTGTGTATCCTGGTCCTCCTAAAAAGAAAGTGACATCTGGCATTGATTCTTCGTAATCAGAACGGACAATAATCGATCCGCTACACATCATGATTTGATCTTTCTCTTCTCTTCGATAGTACTTTGACCAAAGCGAAAAACGTTCTACTTGATTCGTGTTAGATCCATTCATCCTCATCTCTCCCTTAGCAATAATTGTTTAAGTGGACTTCTCAAAGCCATGTCCTTAGCATACATGCACATGAATACGCACCCTACCAAAAAAATGATAGGGTGCGAGGTGCTTGTTATGTATAGTGAAGATTCATCTTATTAATCTCACTCTGTACCATATCGCGTAGCTTGACAGGATGAATAACTTTAATATTAGCTCCATTCGATAATATCCATCTTACAAGTCCTTTCCCAACCACGGATTCCGCATACAAATGATAGCTACCATCGCCATGCTTTCGAATATCTGCCTGTGTACCAAACTGGTCGATCACGATACGAATCCATTCGGAAGCAAATGAAAGCTCAATAGATTGTTTTTTACCACTGAACATATTAATTCGATTCTCCACATATTTTTCTACTGAAAAATGGGGATCTCTTTTGAAACATTCCTCTGTCATCTCAACGTTGACCATCCGATCGATTCTAAAATGCTTTGTTACATTACTCTCTATTGCTATAAAGTAATAGCGCTCTTTATGCCAATAAACACCTAGTGGAGAAGCTTTATACCAGCCCCCATCCCTTTTTAATGTTCGAGTAGTGGAGTGATGATACGTTTCATAACGAAAACGAACCATTTTATTGTTACTGAGCGCATCATAAATAGTTGATATATGGTAGCGCACACCATTGTTCAACGATTTTTTGTAAGATGACTTACTCACTTGAGCTTTAAGCCCCTCCATATGATGCACACTAATCAAACGAGAGAGTTGCTTTAGTAAATTCTCTGTTCGACTTTGTGTTAAAAACGTGGCTGAACTTATAGCATCCATTAGAATTCTCACATCATATTGATCAAGAATTCTGGTCGCTTTATAATACCGCTTAGGCAAACCGTTTTGTTCATAACACTCTTCAATACCTGCTTCTTCCCAACCTATTAGCTCTAGTAAATCTTGTTTTAATGCTGCAGTTGATATTACTACATCGTAGGTTTCTTCTATTAAACTAGCTAATTCACGAACTGTATAAGTATGATCTTCATCAGAATGCGTGTGTAGTACTTCGAGTAGCATTAATAATCTACGTCTATTAGTGGGTTTCATAACAACACCTCCTCCATCTCTATATTTATACAAAAGGAAGTAATTATCCTTTAATGATCTATTTATTCTAATTAACCTACTAAAGAATGGAACTTACCTGTTAATCAAAGCTATGGAATTGGCTAAAAAGCATTAAAAAAATTCTAAAAATAGGTAATATCTTGTGTTATTAATCTGATATAAGGGGTACATATAATCCGTTGTACTAATTTAATCACTAGGAGGAGTCGTACATGTCTATCCATAAAAAATTTACTTTCATCGTTGCACTGTTACTTGTAAGCGCTCTATTAATCATTTCTATTTCTTTTGCCATTACGTACAACTCAGATCAACTAGAAGCCTCTCAAGAAAATCGATTCGACTCATTTCTATTAGCCGATGAGCTAAGACAAAGCTCGGACGATTTAACCCGATTCGCTAGAACATATGCCGCAACTGGAGATGAGTTGTACGTTACCATGTACAACGAAATACTCGCTATTCGGAACGGCGATCAAGAAAGACCCCTTGATTATCAACAAATTTATTGGGATTTTTACGCGAGTAATCGAGAAGCTCCACGAGGTGATACGCAAGCCATTTCATTACGTGACTTAATGTTACAACAAGGCTTTACAGAGGAAGAGTTTGCGCTATTAGCTGAATCAGAAGAAAATTCAAATGAGCTAGTAGCTACTGAAGTTCTTGCCATGGAGGCCGTTGCAACAAATATTGCTCCAGCTGACGCTGAACCAGGAGAAAGCGCACAGGCTTTTGCTATACGAATTCTTCATGACCCTACATACCATAGTCAAAAGGCAGAAATCATGCAACCAATCAACCAGTTTCTAACAACCCTTGATACACGAACGGCGCAAGAAGTCGCTTTTTATCAAGATAGACAGGTCCTACTCGATACAGTTAAGTACGTTATCTTAGGATTTTTAGTAGTAGCTATGATTACTAATTACTTTTTAATGAGAAGCATTACGCGCCCTCTGTTAAAGCTTGAAGGTGGAATAAAAGACCTAGGGAATTACCAATTAACTACTTCATCCAATGACGCGTTTACGAACCTGCGCAATCGTAAAGATGAAATTGGTTCAATTGCTAGTTCGTTATCTCAATTAAGAAGTAACTTTGTAAGACTGATCAATAAAATCCAAGTAAATATATCAGATACGACTCATGCAGCGGATCAACTATCTGTTATTTCAAGCGAGACAGAGGATGCCTCTCACCAAGTCGCCGAAACCATTACAGAAGTAGCAGAAGGAGCAAATCAACAAGCCTATCACACAACTACTCTCTTTGAAAACGTACATGATGTGACTATTAAAACCTCTGATGCAAAAGCTTTAGCAGAAAAATCCTTACATCTAGCCGAGCAAACAACAGAGAGTGCCTCGCATGGCCAACGTTCCATCAAAGAAGCACGCGAGGAGTTATGCACTGTTATTCAGAGCATGAATAAGATGAACGACTCCATGCAACAACTCTCTGAGCGATCAGATAGCATTGGACAATTCGTAGCATCTATCACGTCAATTGCAGATCAAACAAATTTACTTGCCCTTAATGCATCGATAGAAGCAGCCCGCGCAGGAGAACACGGCAAAGGCTTCTCCGTTGTAGCAAATGAGGTGAGAAAACTTGCTGAAGAATCCAATTATGCAGCAAAGCAAATTACTAGTTTGATAGATGAGATGCAGCACGATACTAAGTCCACCTCACTCGCAATGGATTCTCGCGTAAAAGAAGTTACACAGCAGCTTACTTTAATTGAGACTGGGGAAAAAGTGTTAACACAAGTCGTGACCGATGCAAAACGGAATGAACAGGCTTCTAACGAGACAGTGTTGCTTCTAAATCAATTAGAATCACTTTCAAATGAAGCCAGAGCATCTATTCAAGAAATTTCTGCAATTATTGAACAATCTGCCGCTGCTACCGAAGAAGTGTCAGCTTCAGCACAACAACAGGCCGCCTCAGCAAGTACGGTTAAACATCATGCTTCTGACATCGAGGAGATGGCTAAACAACTTTCCGCGAGTATACACGTTTTTAAAGTGTAAGCTTACATAGTAAAAACAGAGGCCGTGATACGGCCCCTGTTTTTACTTAAATGTGTATAAATTCTTTGGCTTGTCATGACACACTTTTAACTCATAAGGCTTTACTTGTTGCGTCTTTTCTAAACGATCTCTTATTTCAGCCACATGCCTTAAATAAGGCTTATACAAACCCTCCTTAACAGCATCTGGGAAATCAAGTTCTTCTAACGTCCATATATCTGCAGAGTTTTTATCACAAAAGCGGACGCTACCATAGTGATAACAAATGACTTCAACCCCATCCATTTTTACAGTCCCATCGCCATCCATCCATGTAGGAAATAACTCTGTATTCATGACAATATTCCATGGGGCTGCGTTTACACCTTTATGCTCAATCAATTTTATATTCGAGAACGTGTTCGGAATTGTTGTAAGATACTTTTGATCTCCCCACTTACGATGATCACTAAAGTCGTTATAGCACCATTCTTCACAGCGTGCCTTCCACCAGGCGAGCATTGTTCTACTATTTGATTCATTCTTAAATCCAAGCATACCTGCTTGATAAATACCGTATTTATTTTCTACATCACGCGTGCTACGTTGGCGACACATAAAGATAGAATATGTCGACCACTCTTCAAAGACTATTTTAGGATGCTTATGGAAGTAGAGGTCGGCATCACAATAGACTATATGGTCAACTTCACCAAATTTATCCAAAATGTACGTACACAAAGCTGGTTTCATCGACCAGCAGCGCTCCTGCATTGTTTGATCAGGTAAAAGCTTTGCTCCGACCTCGGTATCGTGAATGAGCGTAATATGATCCCCCGCAAGCTTTTTCCACGCTGCATGTGATTCTTCGTCCATCGCACAAACGAATAATTGAAAGCTTGTCGTGTGTTTTTTTATCGACTCATATAGAGCTACGGAGCGACTCAAGTATTCTTTACTAACTATAGTAGCAAAGCAGTAAAAGCTATGGTGTTGATCAATGCTTCGTCTAAAAGGCGTAAACTTATAGTAAGTTTTCGCTTCTGTAACAGCGCCCTGACTATAGTAGTCCTGAGCGTTGACCCCCTTTTTTTCTATCAGGGAAATAACGTCTTGAATTTGAAAGAAGTAAGGCGTGTAGATCGTACTTTTGATCACAGCAGGAATGTCAATTTTATTTAGCATCCAAAGATCAAACTCTCTCTCGTTATAAATCGACATACAGGCAAAATGAAAGGATACAAGACGATCATTTTTTATATAAACGTCTTGCCCGCTTTCTTTAATAGGATAATGATTATTATAGACGCAGTTCCATGGTGCAGCATTAATACCTAAGTGAGAGGAGATTCGAATGTTCGAAAACCTCGTCGGAAATTCATCTAAATATTTTTGGTCACCAAACTTCCCGTCCTGTGGTTCCTTTTGACAAAAAGCAATACATTCCTTCCTCCACCATCGTAAGGCCTTTTTACCTTCCTCATCGTCTTTAAAACCAATAAGTCCCGCTTGATACTTTCCGTACTTTGCTTCTACCCAATCTAAATCTCGTTGTGGAGTTAAATATACAGATGCGTTATTCCATTCACTAAAAATTTGCTCAGCATCACTAAAGAACGCCATATCGCCATCGCAGTAAAGAATTTCGTCCACATCAAAGCTTTCTAAGATATACAGCATTAGAGGTGCTTTAAGCGTCCAGCAGAACTCACTAATACTTCTCGACTTACGAGTAGCTAGAAGCTCTTCATCCTTCAAATCGTCCACCATAAAATAAATCGCATTTTTAAGAGCAATTTTTTTCAGTGCTTGATACGCCTTATCATCAATACAGCAAATCCAAACCGTCATGGTCGGCGAGTGCTTCATCAACGATTCATAAAACGACACTATTTTTAAAAGATAGTCTGCACTTGCAATAATACAAATATGGCGACTCTCTTTCCTCACTTCCATTGCTTCCCCCACCTCGTTTTTTTTCCATGCTTGATAGATCCTTGATAGATAGCTCTGGGCCAATACTCTCCCTCCTTTTAAATCCCCGACCTTCCATACTTCTATATGAGCTTCACAGATAATGTGAACCCCTAGACAAACGTTGATACACGAACGATCGACACGAATACGCTATTCCATAAACAGAAAAGGAGGATTCACATGAAGGTTGTTATACTTGCCGGAGGTTTTGGTACACGCTTTGCAGAAGCAACTAGCAGGATACCAAAGCCTATGATTGAAATTGGTGGTAAACCAATTTTATGGCACATTATGAAGCACTATTCTTCTTACGGATTTAACGAATTTATCATTTGTTTAGGCTACAAGGCACATGTTATTAAGGAATACTTTCTACAATATGCCTATTCAACACCTAGTATTACCGTGAATATGACCGAAGCTCATCCTACTATCACTGTCTTAGACAAACGTGTTGAGCCATGGAAAATTACACTTCTTGATACAGGAGATCAAGCAATGACTGGAGGAAGACTGAAGAAAGCGGTTGACTATGTGGAGGAAGATACCTTTCTTGCAACATATGGCGATGGATTAAGTAACGTCAATATTCCTCAGCTACTTTCTTATCATCAGTCCCATGGAAAGCTTGCCACACTCACTGCTGTTCAGCCTGAAGGTCGTTTTGGCTCATTAGCTATTTCACCAGATAATACTATTACGTCGTTTGAAGAAAAGCCGTTAGGCGATCATCACTGGATTAACGGAGGGTTTTTCGTCTTAAATAAACACATATTTGATGCTGTCCAAGACGAACAAACTATTTTTGAATCAGACATACTCCCTGAACTTGCTAAAAATCATGAATTAATGTCTTTTAAACACACAGGCTTTTGGAAGCCAATGGACATGCTTAAGGATCAACAGGCTCTTGAAGCGATTTGGAATAAAGGACATGCACCATGGAAGACGTGGGGCTAAATGATTAGCACTGAATTTTGGAAGGGTAAACGTGTTTTCTTAACTGGTCATACGGGCTTTAAAGGGGCTTGGATGATGTCTTGGCTCGAGCAATTAGGCGCACACGTAACTGGCTATAGTTTAGAGGCCGAAACGCCGTCTCTTTATCAGCTTTTAGCAACTTCGTTTAAGGGTGACTCCATTATTGGAGATATAAGAGACACAAAAAAACTGACTGATGCACTAACTGCCGCTAAGCCAGATATCGTGATTCATATGGCAGCTCAGGCGTTTGTCGGTGAGTCCTACGATGAACCACTTCGCACGTTTGACGTCAATGTTATCGGTACCGCAAGTGTATTTGATGCAACACTTCACGCTTTAGCAAACGGAGCACCTATACGTGCAGTCGTGAATATTACGACTGATAAATGCTACGAGAATAAGCAGTGGGTTTTTGACTATCGAGAGAATGATCGACTAGGAGGCAAGGATCCCTATTCTGCCAGTAAAGCATGTGCAGAGCTACTCACGACCTCTTATAGAAACTCGTTTTTTACTAACACACAGGCTGGACTAGCCTCTGTGAGAGCGGGTAATGTGATCGGTGGGGGGGATTTTGCGGATAGCAGACTCATTCCACAGCTTTTGCATGCATACGATCAAAAGAGGGAGCTCACGCTTCGTAACCCTAGTGCCATTCGCCCGTGGCAGCATGTGCTAGACCCCCTTCACGGCTATTTGATGCTTGCACAAAAACTGTATCAGCATCCTGATCAGTTTGCCGAAGGATTTAACTTTGGTCCCGAACGAGTGGATTGTGTTCCGGTGAATGAATTAGTGGATAAGCTTTCTCACGCACTCGGTCAACCCGTGCCAACGCGTAGTGTAGCTGCTTCCTATCACGAAGAACAACTATTGACACTAAACTGTACAAAAGCAAAAACCGTTCTAGGCTGGCAGCCTGTTTGGGGAATTAATCAAACGGTAGCTAAAATTGCAGAATGGCATCAAAATACAACGCTCTCTACTAGTGATATCGTGCATAAGCAGATCCACTCCTTCATGCAGGACGCATCGCGATGAGTACGAGTATCTTTGTAACAGGTGCCACTGGTTTTGTAGGTAGACATCTCTTTCATATGTTAGAGGAGCTATCCTATGACGTTCACATCGGGGTAAGAACAGCCTCACCATATTTCCCACCTGAAAAGACGCATTACATCACAACTTCTTACCAATCAATCGCAACCGCCATTGAAGCCGCTAAGCCAGAGGTGATTTTGCACCTCGCCTCCTTTGCGCAACTAGGTCTCAAGGCAAATGAGATAAAAGGAATGATCGAGAGTAATATCACACTAACTGGTCACTTGGCCGAGGCAGCTGTAACTCATGGAGTGAGAGGTTTTATTAATACGAGCTCCTATGCTCAATTCGGAGGGACGACGAGCTATAGGCCTAACAGTTTTTACGCTACGACAAAGCAAGCAGCAGAGAACATCCTCTACTATTATTCTCTGCACAAAGATCTAGCAGTTGTGAATCTCGTACTTTACGATAATTACGGTGAAAACGATACGCGTAAAAAGCTCCTTAATCTTATCAAGCAAGCCCTGATAAATCAGAGTCCCCTCGACTTGACGCCAGGTGACCAACTGATCAACCTCCTTCACGTGGAGGACGTTTGCAGAGCCTTCACGGTCGCACTCGACCACCTTCTCACTCGTCGCCTTACGGACTTTCATCGCTACAGCGTCATGGCTGACCAAACCTTATCTCTCAAAGCGTTGGTAACAAAATTGGAGGAACTCTCCGGAACATCTGTACAAGTTTGCTACGGCACCTTGCCATACAGAGACAGTGAGATTATGATTCCACGTGAGGCTTGCGAAAGATTGCCGGGCTTCACGCCACAAATAACGCTTGATGACGGACTCCGACGTTTTTTAGCCGGTACATCTCCTTTACAGGGGGAGATTTAGGTGGAAAAATTAATTGTGATTAGCGGACCATCCGCAGCAGGTAAGTCTACGTTAGCTCCTCTATTTAAAGAAGGGCTAGATAGAGAGGATTATTTGAGAAGCTGGGTTATCGAACTGGATTTACTCTTTTTAATGCTAGACCCCACTTACACGTATGAAGACCCCTATGTCGTGTGGTCAGAAGCCCGCAAGCAGGCAAGCATTTTGCTAAAGTCTTTGCATCCAAAAACGGAGAATCTCCCCATTTATGTGTTAGGTAGTACCATATTTTCTCCCGCAGCAGTAGCGCAGTTGCTCGAAGAACTTGTAGAAGAGGACATTTTGTTTTACCACTTCACGCTTGCACCATCGATAGACGCGTTGAAAGAACGCTTTATTAAAAGGCAAAGTGAGGTACCCGACTGGATCCTCTCTCATCTGCAGGAGCGAGTGCCCTATTTACATGAACCTTGGACAACCGTCATAGATACAAGCACTCTTACCCCTGCACAAACTCGGGACATGATCGAATCACATGTGAAGCAAGGAATAGGCAATTCCTTCACCATCAAGGACTGGCTAACGAACTATGCATCTCTACCTACTTGAGGAAAAAGAATCATAGCCCAGGCACTAGACACGTGAGCCTTTTATATGATATCATTCCAATAATGAAACGCTTACATTGATCAGGATTGTTACTGTGCGGCAGGCAAAACCTACATGTAAAGCTCCGCTATGTGCGAGGGCTTTTGTGTAGGTTTTTTTATGTCCAAGGATCGAACGGTATGGTGGGCGTGCCAGTTGGTAGCGCAACTCGTGCGATTCTTTGCACGAGTTGTGCATGTAGGTGTTTACAGCGCGCATTAAATTTGGTTTTGTATAGGTATCACGAAATTGAGCTCAGTTATCACCGTTCACCATCTAGTTATCACAAAATCACGCTCGGTTATCACAATATAAACTACTACCAACCCGGAAGGAGGAAGCACCGTGAAGATCGAAAAAATACTGAACAATAATGTAGTAATCACAGAAAACGAACAAGGAAACGAGCTCGTTGTAATGGGGAAAGGACTCGCTTTTCAAAAAAAGGTGGGGCAGCAGGTAGAGGACGAGAAGATTGAGAAGACGTTTGTGCTGACTAATAATAATGTATCGCCGAAGCTTCAGGAGCTGTTGCGCGACGTACCGGAATCATTTTTAGCACTGTCTGAGAAGATTCTGTCGTATGCAAAAAAAGTGCTACAGGCTCCATTAGATGATCACATTTATGTATCATTAACGGATCACTTGAGCTATGCGGTAACTAGACATCAGCAGGGTCTCAAGCTTAAAAATCCGCTACTTTGGGAGGTTCGGAAATTTTACCGGAAAGAGTATGAAGTAGGTCTTCATGCATTGGCGATTATTAAAGAGGAGACGGGGCATGAGCTTGATCAGGACGAAGCGGCTTCCATTGCGCTTCACCTTTTAAATAGTCAGCTTCCTAACCAAGGTATGGACTCCATGGTGAAGGTGACAAAGCTTGTAAACGGCATCCTCACTGTGGTGCGCTATCACTACGGCACCGTTCCGGATGAGTCATCGATTAACTATGAACGTTTTCTCACTCACCTTCGTTACTTTGCGTTTCGCCTGATCGGAAATGAACGACTTGAGCCAACGGATGCAGATGATACCTTCTTATTCCAGCAGGTGTCTAAAAAATATCCTTCTGCTTTTGAATGTAGTGAAAAAGTGACGCACTTTGTTAATCAAACCTTCGGGTACCACGTAACGACAGAAGAGCAGACGTATTTAATGATTCACATTGAGCGTGTCATGAATCGACATACGACCTAAAAAGAGCTACGACACTTGTCGCAGCTCTTTTCTTTATTATGATAGGTTTTGACCGTTTGACGCAATAACGCGCTTATACCAATCAAAACTCTTCTTTTTAATACGGCGATTTGATCCGTTACCTTCACTGTCACGATCTACGTAAATATAGCCGTAACGCTTTTTAAGCTCTGCTGTCGAGGCACTTACTAAATCAATCGGACCCCAAGACGTATACCCAATTAGATCGACGCCGTCTCTTACAGCGAGCGCCATTTGCTCAATATGCGCGCGCAAGTAATCGATTCGGTAATCGTCATTTACGACATCTCCGTCCTCTAGCTTATCAACGGCACCCATCCCATTTTCTACGATAAATAAAGGCTTTTGGTAGCGATCATACAGCTGGTTACACACGGTTCTAAGCCCGATAGGATCGATCTGCCAGCCCCAGTCTGTCGCCTTTAAGTAAGGATTTTTAACTCCCGTCAGCAGGTTGCCTCCAGTCGAGTCCTTCAAAAGCTCCTCATCTGTCGTCGCAACGAACGACATGTAGTAGCTAAAGCCGATGTAGTCAACGGTGCCCGCCTGTAAAATGGCTTCGTCGTCCTGCTCCATCTGAAGCGTGATCCCTTTCTGCTCGAGCATCGCCTTCACATAGCTTGGATAATAGCCTCTTGCCTGCACGTCAGAAAAGAAGAGTGTGTTGCGATCCTGTTGCATCGCTTTTTGCATATCCTCAGGCTTTGACGAATACGGGTAGGTGATCATAGAAGCAATCATACAGCCAATCTGAATGTCGGAACGAAGCTCATGTCCATAGCTTACCGCCTTTGCACTCGCAACAAACTGATGGTGAATGGATTGGTAAATGTCCTGTTCGCTAACTTCTCCATTTTCTACGTATAATCCCGCTCCAGTAAACGGCGCGTGGAGGTTAATGTTGATCTCGTTAAAGGTCATCCAGTATTTCACCTTGTCATGGTAGCGATCAAGCAAGACGTTCGCAAAACGCTCGTAAAAATCAACGACTTGACGGTTCTTCCAACCACCATAATTCTTCACAAGTCCTAATGGCATTTCGTAGTGAGAAATCGTAATAACTGGCTCAATATCATGCTTGTGCAGCTCTGCAATCACATCATCATAAAACTGCAGGCCTTCTTCGTTAGGTGTTTGCTCGTCCCCATTAGGGAAGATTCGTGTCCATGCAATGGAGAAGCGAAATGCCTTAAATCCCATCTCTGCAAACAAAGCGATATCCTCTTTATACTTGCTATAAAAATCAATTCCTTGGTGATATAAGTTGTGCTCGCCTAGCTCAAAGTTTGGTGGGTGCATAATACCGTTTGGGGAGACGTCAGCTGTTGATAGTCCTTTCCCACCTTCGTTAAATGCTCCTTCTAGCTGATTGGCTGCTACCGCGCCACCCCATAAAAATCCGTCCTTAAATGATTGTGTTGCTTGTGTCATATCGATTGTCCTCCTTCTGATAGATCCTCGCCATTTGTCTCTATAACTTGTTTGTACCATGCAAAGCTCTTCTTTTTCGCTCGCTTGAGTGAGCCGCTTCCATCGTTATTTCTATCTACATAAATGTAGCCGTACCGCTTTTTCATTTCACCTGTTGAGGCACTAACTAAATCAATTGGTCCCCAAGAGGTATATCCTAACAGCTCTACGCCATCTAAAATTGCTTCCTTCATTTCCTTCACGTGTGCCTGTAAATAGGCAATGCGGTAATCGTCCTCTACGACAAAGTCGTCAGTCGGTTGGTCGACAGCCCCTAACCCATTTTCCACAATAAAGAGAGGTTTTTGATAGCGCTCATAGAGCTGATTAGCTGTGATACGTAGTCCCTTCGGATCGATTGCCCAGCCCCACTCCGAAGATTTTAAGTATGGATTAGGCACTGATCCAAACACGTTGCCCTGCGCCGCCTGCGCATTTACCTCCGGATCGGTAGATGTCGCACGGCTCGAGTAGTAGCTAAAGCCAAGATAGTCGACCGTGTGCGCCTCCAATATATCCTCGTCTCCTGGCTCCATGTCTGGGAACAAGCCTTGCTCGCGCAGCATTCGCTTGGCATAGCCTGGGTACGCCCCTCTCGCCTGCACATCAATGAAGAAAAACGTGTCGCGATCTTTTTGCACGGCGTCCCAAACGTCCTCTGGATCTGGCGTGTACGGATAAGTGGCACCTGCTGCGAGCATACAGCCACACATCGCGTTCGGAATGATCTCGTGGCACGCTTTGACAGCTAAAGCACTTGCAACAAGCTGGTGATGCGCTGCTTGATACTGAATCTTTTTCTTATTTTCGCCTTCCTTAAACACGAGCCCTGCTCCAATGTAGGGCAAATGCAGAAGCATGTTGATCTCATTAAACGTCATCCAATAGCGCACTTTGTCTTTATAGCGAGTAAGAATCGTTTTCGCATATGTCTCAAACAATTCGACAAGCTTACGATCGCGCCAGCCACCGTATTTCTCCACGAGTGCTACTGGCACGTCAAAGTGCGCCATTGTGACGACTGGTTCAATATTGTACTTGCGAAGCTCATCAAAAACACTGTCATAAAAGGCGAGTCCAGCCTCGTTCGGCTCTGACTCTTCTCCTGTTGGGAAAATACGCGTCCACGCGATTGACAGACGCAATGCTTTGAATCCCATCTCCGCAAAAAGTGCAATATCTTCTTTGTAGGTGTGGTAAAAATCAATACCTTCATGTGACGGATAAAACGTATCAGGATCCGGTGTGAATCCCTTTAAGTCACCTAGCATAATCTCAAAACGGCGTTCCCCTTGTGGAAGTAAATCAACAGTGGTCAGTCCTTTGCCATCTTCTAAATAAGCACCTTCCACTTGATTGGCCGCAACGGCTCCGCCCCATAAAAAGTCCTCCGGAAATCCCTTCATATGCTCTACTCCTTTCATCAAAAAAGAGGGAGAAGCCCTCTCTTTTTAGCGCATTAATGTCATTAATAAATCTCCCGTTTTTAATTCTTTATCAGCTGTCGTTTTGAAGGTATATTCCTTCGAGTTTGAGATCACGACTGGCGTCGTAAGCTCATAGCCCTCGTTTTTAATACCTTCCATATCAAACTCAATTAACAGCTGACCCTTCTCCACTCTATCCCCCTGCTGAATGTGCGAGGTAAAGTACTTCCCATCAAGCTGCACGGTATCCATTCCAATGTGGATTAAAATCTCTGCACCAGAATCAGTCGTAATACCAACGGCATGCTTCGTTGGGAAAAGTGCGGTTACTGTCCCAGAAGCAGGTGCAACGAGTCTACCTTCAGACGGATTAACCGCAAGTCCTGTACCTAATGAGCCTGATCCAAACGCCTGATCCGCAATTTCAGAAAGAGGAATGACCTGTCCAGATAACGGGCTCTCAATTTGCTCTCCTGCTTTGACGATACCTGGCTTCGCTTCAACTGCTTCGCTTGATGCAGTCGCCGTTTCATTCTCAATAGGCGCTTCATCTTTATTGACTCCACCAAAGAAGTACGTGAGGACAAGCCCTAATACGAACGCTACGACCATGGCAATGAGTGCTCCGTAAAATCCAACGGTAATTCCTTCTGTTGGGGAAATAAAGGATGGAATTTGGAAGATACCTAAGCCTCCAATAATATATCCCTGTCCACCAAAGAATCCGATAATACCACCACCGATACCTGCTCCAACACAGCTTAAGATAAACGGCTTCTTCTTAGGTAGCGTAACCCCGTAAATTGCTGGCTCCGTTACCCCAAACATACCCGAAATAAAGGCTGGTACACTTAATGTCTTTAACGTCTTACTCGTCGTTTTCAGATACACACCTAGTACCGCACCGATTTGAGCGAAGGAAGCCGCAAAGATCGTTGCTAACACTGGGTCTGAGCCAAGTGACGTTAAGTTGTTAATGGCAACTGGTACAAGTCCCCAGTGGAGACCAAAGATAACGAACACTTGCCAGAAGGCTCCAAGTAGCGTCCCTGCAACTAGTGGGCTCAGCTCATACACAAACACGGTACCTTGACCGAGTAACTGTCCTGCCCAAGTTGCAATTGGACCAATCACGATAAATGTAATCGGTACAACAATTAAAAGTGTGAAGAATGGAACTAAGAACATTTTCACAACATCTGGAATGATCTTTTTAACAAACGGCTCTACTTTTGACGCGAAGTACGTTGCTAAAATAATCGGAATAACGGATGTTGCATAGCTCATTAAAATAACAGGTATACCTAAGAAAGTGATGTAAACCGGCGATTCAAACACCGTTCCTGCAAAGAGCGTATACAGCGGATCGCCTGTTGTTAATCCCTCTAACGCTGGATACACGAGTGAAGCACCAATCGCGATCCCGATAAATGGCGCTACACCAAACTTCTTTGCGGCCGTATATCCAAGAAAAACTGGGAAGAAGTAAAACAGCGAATCCCCAATCGCATTTAAAATTTGGTACGTACCTGACTCTGTATCGAGCACACCAACCGCGACGAATAACGCGTTAAATCCTTTAATCATCCCGGTTGCAGCAAGTACACCAAGAATTGGAGTAAAAATACTCGCAATAATATCAATAAAACGGTTTAACAAATTTTTATCCTGATCCTTCTCTTCCTCTTGAGACGAAGAGGTATCCTGCGAAAATCCACTTACAGCAAGCACCGCCTGATACACATCAGGCACATGATTCCCAATAACAACCTGGTACTGTCCACCGCTCTTCATTACGGTCACAACACCGTCCATTTGCTTGATCTCTTCTGTCTTCGCCTTACTCTCGTCCTTTAGCTTAAATCGAAGTCGCGTAATACAATGCACAACACTTCTTACATTCTCTTTCCCACCGACACGAGCTAAAATATCCGTAGCTAACTGCTCATACTTCATGCCACTTACCCCCTCTTTGACTTTTGCCAATAAAAAAACCTGTATAAAAAAGCATGTCGAAGCATGGCTCATTCACACAGGTTATGCCCACTTAAGGTAACATTCCAGGTCGGATCGTATGTGCGACGCGTGCCTCCTAGGTTAGGCGCGAGTGGCTCTATTTAAACAAAAAAACCTAACTCTCTACAAAACAACACCGATTCTGTGCTGGCTTGTAGAAAATTAGGTTTTGCCTGATTAAACAGTAACAATCCTTGTTTATTCTTTTGTAAGCGCTTGTTTTATTTTTACCATGATTCTTATATGAATGCAAGCGCTTTATTTATTTTATATTAGTTTTATTATTTTGGAGTTCAAGGTCAAGGTCAAGTTCAAGGGCAGGACCTCCGGTCCTCCTACGCTTTCGGCTGACGCTTTCCTGAGGTGCTTGTTCAACTATTTCGAACGGCCAAACCAATGGCCGCTCGAAAGGATTTTCACTTCGCGAAAGGGCTCCTCTAGGAGACGCCATCCTTCGCTCCGGAGGACCGGAGGTCACGGTAATGACATCAATTTATTTTTTATCATAAAAAAAATTTAATACTTTCTCACCTGTAAATCTATCGAAAAATATTAATTTTAAACTGAATATTCTGATTTTATAGTAGGTAATTATGGTATACTAAATTCAACAAATTTCTGTCGCTCATTTTTTTGTTTCTAGTTACTTATGATACTTAAAATGGGAGGGTATCACAATGGCTGACAAAAAACTCGTTTCTGTACCCGGTACCGGTAGAACAGCTTCAGGAATGGATCAAAATCTAGCAGCATTGTTAACGTATTTACTCGGCTTTATTACTGGGATTATTTTTCTCTTCATCGAAAAAGAAAACCAATACGTCCGCTATCATGCTATGCAGTCTACAATCATGTTCGGTTTTTTGTTTGTTCTCTCCATGGTCGTTGGGATTATTCCATTAATCGGTTGGTTGATCAGTCTACTCATTACACCACTTACTCTTGTTATTTGGATTTATGCCATGTACAAAGCTTACAATGGTCAACGGTTTAAATTCCCATTTGCTGGAGACATGGCAGAAGCTCAACTTAAAAAAATGTAGAGTAGCGTTATACATGATTACATGCATCTAAAACTAGCAAAAAGGAAAGGATTGCTCAGATAGCAATCCTTCCCTTTTTGTTTATACATGAGTAAGCTTTTTTGTCTATTCATGTGATGCTACTACCTTTAGAGAAGTGCAATTTTTATTTTTATGCTCGTAGCTCCTGCACTACTTCTTCTAGTCTCATACCACGTGAGCCCTTTACTAACACAATCGCGTCGCGAGTAACGGTCTCTGAAAGTACTTCTACTAGTTCTGTTTTATCTGTAAACGAAAATACTTTTCCTTCTTGGAATCGTTCACTTGCACCCGTTGCAATGGATTGACCGAGCTTACCAAAGGTGAATACATAGTCGACCTTCTCTGGATTCAGCTCGCGTCCAACCTTTTCGTGGAACGCTTCCTCCTCTTCGCCGAGCTCCAGCATGTCCGCTAAGACGACGATTCGCTGTGAGTAGCCTTCCATTGTTTCTAGCAAAGAAACGGCTGCGGCAACGGAAGTTGGACTCGCGTTGTAGGCGTCATTTATGAGCGTAACGCCGTTAGCGCCCTCAATTAGCTCTGTGCGCATGCCAGTGATCGCGAGCTCACGCAAGCCTTGTTGCATAGCTGCAACAGGGACATGCATCGCGCGACCGACTGCGATACTTGCTAATGCATTATTGACGTTATGTTTGCCTAATACGGGAATATAAAAAGCGTCTCCATCAAACGTAAAGTCCGTACCAGACTTTCCTTGCACAATGTCGTTAGCTACAAGTCCACATTCACTCGACGTACCAAACGTCTCTACCGTAAACGGTACATCTGCTACTAATGGCGTAAGCAACGGCTCGTCGCCGTGAATAACAAGTACTCCGTCAGACTTCAATCCGGCCGTGATTTCAAACTTTGCTTCTGCAATGCCTTCACGTGTCCCGAGATTTTCTAAATGAGACTCGCCAATATTCGTGATTACTGCAACGTCAGGCTTCGCAAGCTTCGACAAGAGCTCAATCTCTCCGCGATGGTTCATGCCCATCTCAAGAACCGCAACCTCCGTGTCCCGCTCCATCGCCAAAATCGTCAGTGGCAAACCGATATGGTTATTAAAATTCCCCTGCGTCTTATGCACCTTATACGATGTACCAAGCACCGACGCAAGCATATCCTTCGTCGTCGTCTTCCCGTTACTCCCCGTGACTGCGACGACACGAGTTGCCAAAGAATCCAAGTAATTTTCTGCTAAAAGCTGAAGGGCATCGAGCGTATCGTCCACAAGCACTAGCGTCATGCCACTTGGACGATCCTTCGCTTGCTTACTCCAAAGCGTTGCTACAGCGCCAGCCTCCGCCGCATGCTCATAAAAATCGTGCCCATCAAAGCGCTCCCCAGCGAGAGGCACATATAGGTTGCCACCGACAAGCGAGCGCGTATCCGTCGACACACCCGCAATCTCTATCGCACCATCGCCAACAACCTCACCGTTCGTCCAGGCCGCAACCTCAGACACCTGACATCTAATCATCCAAACCCCTACCTTCCAAATCTTCTTGGGTTAACCACATTTGCGCTTTATTCATTAAAACGTGTGCTTAATCTTCTGCTTTTCCTCATGTCGTTCGACAGCAAGTGCTAGTAGCTTTTCAATAAGCTCTGGGTAGGAGACACCTGATTCCTGCCAAAGCATCGGGAACATACTAAATGGCGTAAACCCAGGCATTGTATTGACCTCGTTCATTAATACCTCGCCAGCGTCTGTTAAGAAGAAGTCTGCGCGCACAAGTCCAGAGCAGTCGAGTGCCTTGAAGGACTGAATCGCTACTTCTTTAATGGACTCATATTCTGCTTCCGTAATTTCTGCTGGAATAATAAGTCCTGTGCTTTGATCCTCGTATTTAGCTTTATAGTCATAAAAGTCCGCTTCTGGTACGATCTCACCAACAACCGAGCATTCTGGCTCGTCGTTACCAAGTACGGCAATCTCTACTTCGCGTCCAATAATGCCTTCTTCAATAATGACTTTGCGGTCATATTCAAATGCGAGCTCAAACGCTTTTACAAGCTCCTCGCGGTTTTTCGCTTTACTAATCCCAACGCTTGATCCAAGGTTAGCTGGCTTGACAAAGCAAGGATAACCAAGCTTTTCTTCTACTTCTTTGTAGCTCGCTTCAGGATTCTTTGTCCAGTCAGGACGTACATACCACACATAGTTTGGCTGCTTGATATTCGACTGTGCGTAAATGTTTTTCATCATGACTTTATCCATACCAGCAGCTGACGCTAACACGCCATTACCAACATAAGGGATGTTCATAAGCTCAAGCATGCCCTGAACCGTTCCATCCTCGCCGTTTGGTCCGTGTAGTAGTGGGAACACGACGTCCAACTGTGTTTGATTTTCCGTAGTCGTTGGGAAGATTTCTGCATTAAGAGCCGTTGGTGACACAGGATTGTCGTTGAGCTTCAGCTGACTAACGTCATCTACTGGGTTTAAGAGCTGTTCTCCACGAACCCATTCTCCTGTCTCCGTTATGTAAATTGGGTGCACATCGTGCTTTGTTAAATCTAGTGCTTGGATAACTGCCTTTGCAGTTTGTAGTGATACTTTATGTTCTGCGGATTTTCCGCCGTATAGTAAACCAATTTTCATGTTTATTCACCCTCCAAAATATAATTCCGCTAAAAGCCTTCATGGCTCACTAGCTCATTTTACCGTACTATATGCGACTTGTGTGAATTCGCGATATGGTTTTTTGTGAAAAGTCCGTGTATGACGCTGATTGCAAATTGGGGGTATTAGGTTCACCCAATTAAAAGCAATTTCTGGTGATTTAGGAAAAATAACAGGTTTAAGGAGATTCTAGGAGTGGAATTATAGTATACTTATTTCCAGAGACCTAGTTATAAAGCAACTGGTCTTATACATATAACACGCCTATTAGATGAACGAACAGGAGGTACCTCGTGCTTGATTTAGTCAAAGAACTCCTCGCCAATATAGCCATCATTACATCAGGGCTATTCGTATATTCCCAATTAACAAAGGATAAACCGTTAAATCGTCACTCCTCCTTCCTCCGCAAAATGTTTGTCGGATTAACGGGAGGTATGCTTGCGACCGTATTAATGACTTACAGTTTACGACTAGATGAGGCATTGCTTGATTTACGCTTTATTCCTGTCATTATTTTAGTTTATTATGGTGGTGCAATTCCAGCATTATTCAGCATGATCCCTATCATTATCGGACGCTTTTTAATTGAAGTCTCGGAAGCTGCTTTTTACTCTCCGATTCTGCTCATCTTAGTTGTTCTTTTAGGACTTCTTATTACAAAATTACCAGTCTCACAACTCGTCAAAGTATTCCTAATGATTTCGTCGACATTTTTCTGGTTTTCGTTTCTCCTAATTGAAGTAAATATGGAGACAAATGAGCTTTTATCTGTGTTAGCCTTTTTTGCATGCATGTCTTATATAGCCGGTTTTTTAGCTTTTTACACCATCGATTATGTACGAAATGCTCAAAAAATCATGCGTGAGTACAGAAAAGCAGCCTTAACCGATCCACTTACAGGCTTACATAACATACGCCAGTTTGATCAGTTATTTAACAGCTGGTCTAAACAAGCCCAACTTTCTAAAAGCTCACTAGCAATCCTATTTATCGACATTGATCATTTTAAAAAAGTAAACGATACATATGGCCATCCAGAAGGTGATATTGTACTCAAAACGTTAAGTCAACTAATCGAAAAAGAAGTACGGTCAGACGATATCGTTAGTCGTAATGGAGGCGAAGAGTTTACAGTGCTCCTACGAACTATCTCTTTGTCTCAATCTATGCAGCTCGCAGAACGAATTCGTCAACTTGTAGAGCGCACACCGTTTGCTCTATCAAATGGCACAAAAATCTCGATCACTGTCTCTATTGGTTTCGCGCACTACCCAGAAACAACTGCATGTGGTGATCGTATTTTAAAGGATGCGGATGCAGCTTTGTATGTCGCTAAAAACTCGGGGCGTAACCGTGTTGTAAAAGCAACGGGCGTAACCCTATTTTCGCCAGGAAAGGAAGATGAGAAATGAAGGAGGAGCTTTTCTTACGGCCCATGACAAAAGATGATTGGCCGAGCGTCTCACAAATCTACAAAGACGGGATCGATTCAGGAGTGGCAACATTTGAGCATACTGTTCCTTCTTATGACGACTGGGACCGAACGCACTGTAAACCTTGTCGATTCGTTGCAACTTTAGGAGAGAAAATAGTTGGTTTTGCGGCTCTCTCGCCGATCTCTGCTAGAGCGGTCTATGCTGGTGTTGCGGAAGTTAGCCTCTATGTAGCCAATGGCTTTACTGGACACGGTATTGGCAGAACCCTTTTACATACTTTGATCCAAGCAAGTGAACAAGCCTCCTTTTGGACGCTCCAGTCTACTATATTTGCAGTAAATACGCCTAGTACCTCCTTGCATCTTGCCTGCGGATTTAGAGAGGTAGGCAGACGCGAGCGAATTGCGCAGCGCGAAGGCATCTGGCATGATACTGTCTTGTTCGAGCGGAGAAGTGAGAAAAAGTAATGGAATTAGGACATGTTTTGTCGTGCGCACCTTAATTTTATAGGGTGCGCTTTTTTAATTTAGAAGGCACACTTACATGGTTGTTACATAAAATGCCTTATCATCAATGAAAGGGATTGAAAACTATGCATAATGTGCCTTATTTCTATCCAATCTATCCTTACAACTATAGTCGCTCTCATTCTGAAGTGGAGCATCATGGTGCTCCATTTTTTAAGGAGGAGAGTTCAGAGCATCGAAACGACTACGGTGCAAAGCCATTTGTTGTTAATATTGAACAAGCAACAAATCAGAATACTGCGTTTCGTAAAGCAATTTGGACGGGAGACCATTTACAAGTGACGTTGATGAGCATACCACCAGGTGAGGATATTGGTCTTGAGATGCACCCAGACGTCGATCAATTTTTACGAGTCGAGCAAGGGAACGGGATTGTGAGGATGGGCAAAACGAGAAATAACTTATCTTACGTTCGCCATCTTCATGATGGAACAGCTATATTAATTCCCGCTGGGACATGGCACAACATCGTCAATAGCGGAATTGTTCCATTAAAACTGTACTCTATTTATGCCCCGCCTAATCACCCTTTCGGAACGATTCACCAAACAAAAGCCGATGCGATCGAAGCGGAGGAGGCTTACGATTAGCTAGTGGAAGAGCTACGGAGGCGTCGTCCTTTGTAGCTTTTTTTCCTTTCGCGAAACATATTCGGGTGAAAAAACGTATGAGTATGAGATAGTAATACATTTTAGTTTAAGTGCCTTCAACCTTATACATAGTTATGTAACATCTGTTTGCACCTGTCTTTCCACAACTTTCGACATCTCTTCAATTCGTGTCATGATATGATTAAAAAAAGAGTTGATAAAGGAGCGTTGCTACCATGGATACCGTACCTTCCGTGCCAATTCATCAGTTGAAAAAAATAAAAACAGAGATGACTCGGTTTTTAATGACCTATCAATTTGCTATCGATGAAATGACAACGAAAATTGAAATTCTTCAACAAGAGTTTCATTACATGAATGACTACAACCCAATTGAACATGTAAATTCCCGACTAAAAACGCCGGAAAGCATGCTTAAGAAGCTTTATCGTAAGGATCTCCCTGTATCGATTGATTCCATGCGTGCCAATATTAAAGATATAGCCGGAATTCGTGTAACCTGCTCGTTTATCAGCGATATTTATGAGATAAGCCGCATGTTACAAAATCAACGGGATGTAAAAGTGTGTGAGGTAAAGGACTACATCGAAAATCCGAAGCCAACCGGCTATCAGAGCCTGCATCTGCTTGTAGAGGTACCTGTATTTATGTCTGATCGCACGGAGAGTGTGCCAATCGAAATACAGATACGAACCATTGCGATGGATTTTTGGGCAAGCCTAGAGCATAAGATTTTTTACAAATACGATCGCGATGTTCCAGAGCGATTAAAAAGAGAACTGAAAGAAGCAGCCGTCTCCGCAGCAGCTCTCGACCATAAGATGGAAAAGCTACACAATGAAATGAAAGAAATTAAAAGCCAAGACGATGATGAGGACGAGATGCTTGAACTCTTCCTGCAAAATAATCGCCTCCGCCTTCCCGAAGCATTTATTCGAGAAAATGAAGACGAATAAGACCGCCTTTTTTGGCGGTCTTTTTGGTGTGGTGTATCAAAGTGAGGTCGTGCTTAGGTAAACATTCCTTTCCTTCATTTAGCACAGGTTAGTTTGCGTTAAATTGAGGTGCATTTGCTTCACTTCTAACGCTGTATGCATCAACGCAATTTCTATACGTTATCTGCAAGGGCGCTTGCATCAGGTGGATACTCGATTGCACTACTAGTCACTTCGTATGCGTCAAATCAAATCTCGCTTTCATCAATTCGATGCCCGATCGAATCACTTCCATTCCCGTTTGCGTCAACTCACTTACTACCCGAGAAATTCAATCACTACCTTCTCTCCATCAAATTAAATCCAATCCCAGCAAAAACCACGCTCATCAATACGAGTACCGAAGTGGAAAGTAGCATGTCCTCAGTTTGCATACTGCCATAAGTCACTCCAATCAATAGATCCATGCCGTGCTTAAGAGGTATAAAAGAAGCTACCTGTTGAAGGAATTCCATTGAAACGACTTCTAATGGCCAAAAAGCTCCTCCTAGCATGGCCATCGAGACACTAACGAGTGGAATCACTGCATCAAGCATTTTATAGGAGGTGACAATACCACTAATTAGTATTCCAAGCGACACAACTGCCAGAATATATGGTAAGACGACGAGAAGCGTTAGCCAAAAGCCTCCGTAAAAGTCTACTTGAAACACAAATTGAAATAAGAATAAAATGATATACATGTTTAAAACACCAAATCCAAATGCAAATAGTACATGCCCTAGATAGAGCTCTGCTTTAGATACCGCGGACAAAATCATCCTATCCCACGTTCCCTCCTGGCGTTGGACGACAATAGAAGAGATGCTAAATACAACGGTGTTAATCGTAAAAAATAACATAAATCCAAATATAGCATGCAAAGCGCGGTCGTATGCAAAGACAGATTCTGTCGTCTCCATTTCATAGGTAAAGCCAGCTGCTTCTTCAAGTCTCTCTGACCATTCATCCGCTTCAACAAACGCTTCTACCGCGACTTCATACCCCTTCTCTCGATAAAACGCCTGCAGCTCCGATGTAAACAAGACGATCTCTGGCGCGTCATAGACTTTGAGTACAGAAGCATCCGCCTCATTTAATACGATTCCAAATGGAGGACTGCTGCGTCGCACACGATCCTCTAAGCTCTGCATAGTAGTCGGCAAAAGCTCTATATTTTCATCCGAAAAATTCTCGATCTCGGTGGCAATAGTAGCCAATTCCTCCTCCGATAGTTCTTCTGAGGCAACCGGTATGGTAGATGTGTCTCCTCCACCACCTATGACAGCAGCAAAAACGATTGCGAGTACCATGCTCCCAAAAAACGTCAGTGGTCTTCGTATAACCATACGCACGTAATGATATAAAACAGCTCTCATATTACCTTACCTCCTCTCGGGGGAAAATCATGACAGATAGCACTGCCAATACGAGGAAGGATCCAACTAATGAGAGAAAAAATGGGTACAGTAACTCTATTCCGCCTCCGCCCATAACGGTTAAAATCCCTTGCATTGCTGCGCCATTAGGCAGAGTTTGACCAATACGCGCAACTGTTTCAGAAATCTGTCCTACGTTGAAAAAGCTACCGCCTAAAAAGGCTAATATGGTAATACCTGCACCACTAAAAAGAGCAGATGCTTGCGCATTTTGAAGCCTAAAATTAAGTGATGTTAAAAACATCGTCAATGCACCTACAAACAATACCATGCCAAGCCCAAGTAAACTGATGAGACCCAAATTAGGATACTCGACTCCAAAAACGAGAGAACTGAACAAAAAGAGAATCACTAACTGGATCGAAGCAAGCAGAGCTCCAGCCCCTCCTTTTGCACTTAAATATAGCCAAATTGGTACGTTTGTTAATAAAATTCGTTGATAGACATGTGTTTGCCTTTCCACATGCGCAACTCCAGCTAAAAATGTCCCTGAGTAGAGCACAAACATCATCGCCATTCCAACTGTATAGTAGTCAAAGGCACTTAAAATTGTGCGATTATCTACTTCTCGCGTATCGATTTCTACTGGAGGCAGCATAGGTACCTCCTCGCCATTTATAGAAGCAACATAGGCTAACTCTTTTTGGTTATTAAACTCCCTAAAAAACCCCTTTGTAATTGCTGTAAATATAGCGCTTCGAGATGAAATATCTACGTGAAGGGGCATTGCCTCCCCCTCTTGCAAAAACATATTCCGCCACGCCGCTTCCCGATACCCCTCTTCAAAATACCAAACACCGTTATATGCCTCTTCGTCTATCTCGCCATCACGAATAATATCAACGGTAATCGGGCTTACCTCCGACGTGGTATCTAGCATCTCAACGAACTGCTCAGGGACAGAAACAACTTCAGCCTGCGCCATAATTTCTTGCTTCATCCCTTCAGGAACGCCATCAGCTTCTAATCGGTCCTCAAACCTTGCAAGCTCTTCTTCTAGAGACTCTGCCAAGACTACCGCACCAGTGACCTCACTTCCTGACGTTCCCCCTGGAGAAATCATTCCTGAAAGAGCATTTCCAAGAATCGTAATCAGCACGATCGGCATTAATAGAAGGACGAGTAACTCGCTTCGATCTCTAAAAAGTTGCTTTAATTCTTTTAATAAAAAGGATCCATACATCATGATCGTCTCCTATTCTCGCAGTTTGCGGCCGGTTAAATGTAAAAATACGTCCTCTAAGCTTGGGGAACGCACCTCGACAGATTGAATATCGAGATCAGTATTGCGAGTGAGAGCAATAACTGCTTCTAACACTGGCGCATCCTTTTTACAGGCAACCATCATCTCTTTACCAGTCACGTGTACGTTTGTCACATCTTTTCTCTCTTGCAGCTCCGATACAATTTCTTCTGGATCTTTACTAAATGAGATCACGACGCTATCTTCCTCCATGAGCATGCCCTTAAGCTCTTGCTTTGTTCCTGCCGCAATGACTTCTCCGTGGTCCATAATGTAAATACGATCACACAGATACTCGACTTCCTCCATGTAATGGCTCGTATAAATAATCGTCATATTCGTTTTGCGATTGAGCTCCCGCACTGTTTCTAAAATATAATTACGTGACTGAGGATCAATGCCGACGGTGGGCTCATCCATGATAAGTAGCTCTGGTTCGTGCAAAAGCGCGACTGCAATATTAAGGCGACGCTTCATCCCACCTGAGTACGTTTTAACAAATTCATTTGCTCGGTCGGTAAGCCCGACAACGTCTAACACGTGCGCAATGCGCTCCTTTAATACAGAACCCTTCAGCTTGTATGCTCGCCCGAAAAACTGTAGATTCTCCCGTGCCGTTAGATCCAAAAATACGGCTATATCCTGAGGGACTACGCCAATGAGCTTGCGGATTTTTTGACGATCGCGTTTAGTAGATAAGCCAGCGGCAAAGATTTCTCCTTCGTCAGGTGAAATTAGGCTTGATATCATGGAGATCGTCGTCGACTTTCCGGCACCGTTTGGTCCAAGTAGCCCGACAATTTCCCCTTTCTCTATGAATACATTTACTTGCTTTACAGCAGTTCGACCTTTAAATGATTTTGAGACGTCATTTACTTCAAGCATGATCGTATGCCTCCTTCGTTTGCTTTTGTCTATGTATAGCTTACATGCGATTTGTATTATGGGGATGTAGCTTCAGTCATAAGTTGATCGTTAAAAACATGACTTGAGTCATGAAAAAGTTCAGGTGAATAAGTGCTAGTGAGTTTTTAGAGCAGCCCTTCGGGCTTAAATTGCTTAAGTGCTAATTAGTTTAAATCTGCACTTCGAGCTGTCAGCCATCCGGACACTCTACGACATCCATTGACCGTGTGGTCTTCACGGTCTGAAAAGCATTACAAAAAGTTTGCGTTCTTTGCGAACTTTTTGAGCTAGCCTTGCCCTTAGAAAGCAGTGGGTGATCTTTTGACGCTGTTCTCAGGCTAGCGGTCGATGCTCCATTAATTTGCGCCTCCTGCGGGATCTCAAAAACCTTTTTCCCCTATGGATTGTCTCCGAATGTCCTACGGGTCTGCCAGCTTTGCGTTTGATTTAAAAAGAGACTTCCCCTTTGTAGAAAAGCTATTCTTTTATTGGAATTATAGTTTTAGATAAGAGGTATTTCGGCAATTAGGATTTTTATTTACTGTATTTGAGATACATGTATCGTAATCACGTTTTATGTACTGTGAGCAGATTTACTACTAAACTGTAAAGTGCTCTATTGCTTAGTAATGAAATTTTAAAAAAGACTGTTTGTTTATTTGAACAACCGTTACCTTCGATTCTACGGAGCGTAGGAGAGGAGAATCGAAGATTACGAAAAAATCCCGCATAGCCTGTGCTATACGAGATAGTGTCGAATGGCGAAAATAGCTAGTTGTGTTCGATCGCGCAGTTCCAGTTTATCTAGGATGACCGTGATGTGGTTCTTGACCGTTCCGATAGACAAAAATAAATGGGAGGCTATTTCTTGATTTGTTTTACCTTCTCCTACTAATTCGATGATTTCCTTCTCTCGCTTCGTTAGAGGGACGTCGATTTGTTTTGGTCGTTTTTGCTTCATTAGCTCTGGAATAATTCTACCTGCAATGCCTTCGTCGATCGTGATTCCACCTTCGAGCGCTTTTTTCATCGCTGTAATGAGCTTTGTCGCATCGGCATCTTTGAGCATAAAGCCCTTTGCTCCGCTCTCGAGTGCTTCGAGTGCATACGCATCATCATCGAAGGTCGTGAGCATGAGGATTGGGAGATTTGGATAGGCTGTTGCTAGCTTTTTGCAGGCTTCAAGACCTGTCATGAGAGGCATGCGAATATCCAATACAGCAACGTCAATGTGAGAAGATACTCCTTCCACTGCTTCTATCCCATTCGCTGCTTCGACTGCTACATGAAATTCTCCGCTTTCCTCGATCATCATTTTTAGCCCTTGGCGGACAATTTGCTGATCTTCCGCAAGTAACACGTGTTTGGTCATCTTGATTCGCTCCTTTCTATCGGAAATACCGCTTCAATTTCAAATACGTCTCCTTGATGATCCCACTTAAAGCTTCCTTGTAATTGCTCGAATCGTTCCTGCATGCCTATAAGGCCGTTTCCTGCAGGACGATTTGTCTCTTCTGAGCACGAATTTTTCATTCTTAATACGGCCTGCCTTCCTCCACGAACAAACACATGTAGCTCTACCTGGCGTGTGCGACCATGCTTCATCGCATTGGTCATTCCTTCTTGCGCAAACCGATAAATAGCGATTTGCTGATCATTCGTAAACGGCACGGACAAAAATCCATCCTCCGCTCTCCATTGCACGGTCATCTGCGATTCTCGCTCAAGCTTTCTCAGCAAATGAATCACTGCATGAATTCCACCTGGGAGCTCTTCACTGCGAATTTGTCGCACGGCTTCACGCGTTTGTTCTAACGCATCTCCCGCAGTTTGCTCAATTTGCACAACGAGCTTGCGCTTATCCTCCTGATCCATCGATCTCTTTAAAATACCAGCCTGCATTAATAGCGCCGTTAGCTGATGACCAACGGAGTCATGAATGTCTCTCGCGATCCGCAACCGCTCTTCTTCGCGCACTGCCGTCTCCTGAGACGCAACATTTCGCCTCAGTCTCCGATTCTCCCGATCTATTTCTACTAAATCCTGTTCTAGCTTCTCCACCTTCGTTGTCTCTAACCCATACACAAGCGCAAATCCCCCTATCGCCATGACTAATAGCGTATACCCAATCGTTTCCTCCACAGAAAATTGGGGTGGTAAGTAAATTGGTAGTAACGTTGTTAGAATGGCTGCGATTGTTAATAGGAGGTGATGAGCCTGTGCGAGCGATATTATGAGTAAAAATGGCACGATGATGAGCAAAAGAATAGGTTCGCTAGCAGGTAAATAAAGGAGCTGTAGCCCAAGCCACAACACATATGTAAGTAAGATTGGATAATGCGTGTCACGCCACAGCATCGTCGTGAAGAAGGCTGTGAAAAAGAGACTTGTTGTGATATAAAACCCTATAGTTGGTGTATGTAAATCTGCTAGCAGTGCTAGGATGATGCACGTGATCAAAAGCACTGTTGTTACGATGAGAAACCTCCCCACACAGCCACCTCCTTTTAGACTTAGTATAGCGAAAGTGTGAGATAATGGAAATAGGGTCGTTGGGTGCTAGGGATTTTTATTGAGGGATATATATGGAGAGTGATTCGAGTCAGTTTGGGGTCCGATTGCTTTACTTTGGTGGTCGTTTGCACCACATCGCCCTTCGTTTGCATCAAGTCATTTTGCTTTGCTTCTGTTGAGGCTCCGTTTGCTTCACTTACAATGCCGTATGCATCAAACTGAGTTGAAGGTGCGTCAGGTGAGGTATTGTATGCGTCCGTTCAAATAGGTTTGCGTCAAATGCGGGTCTGGCTGCACCAACTGGCTAGTGGTATCCATCAAACGAAGGGTCTGTTGCGTCAGTTGACCCTCCGTATGCATCTACGCAATTTCTATACGTTATCTGCAAAGGCGTTTGCACCAGGTGTGTACTCGTTTGCATCACCTCTCCCTCCGTATGCATCAAACCGCTCTTAGCAACGAAATTACCTCCACCTCTTAAACATAAAAAAACAGGGACTGAATCTCTCATCAGTCCCTGCAAATCTATCTTTAATTACTTCCTGGTAACGGCGCGTCTTTCGAAATAAGATTTTTCTCTCTTAGTTCGTTCCAAAATGCTTCTGGAATCGTCTCTTTTAACGCAGCTATATCTTCTTTGATACGATCTGGACGTGTGGATCCAGGTATTACAGCTGCTACTGCTGGGTGAGCAGTTGAGAATTGTAGAGCCGCTGCCTTTAAGCTGACACCGTGCTGATTCGCAATCTTTTTTAGCTCCTGCGCATGTTGCTTTGTTTCTTCACTAGCAGGCGCATAATCATAGTGATCGCCACCGAGCAGTGCTCCGGAGTTATACGGTCCTCCAACGACGATACCACTACCTTTTTCCTCTGCAAGCGGCATAAGGCTGTTCAACGCGCTGTGATGATTCATTAGCGTATAATGTGTTGCCTGTAACGAAAGCGTCGGAACCGTTTCTTCGAGTCCAAGCGCTACTTCGATTGGGAGCGGTAAATTAACGCCTAGTCCCCAATCACGAATCACGCCTTCCTCCTTCATTTCTTGAAGGACTTTAAACGCACCTTTACGCGCTTCGTCGAACAAGCTAATCCATTCGTCGCCGTGAAAGTCCGGAGAAATGTCATGGACGTAGACAATGTCTAGATAGTCTGTTTGTAAACGTTCGAGACTATCTTCGATTGATTTTCTTGTCCCCTCCGCCGTATAATCTTGAATGATTTTATTTTGATTTCCGTATTCAAAAAGACCTGTTCCTGACTTATCCTCTTTCTCATCAGATATCAAGCGGCCAACCTTCGTACTAATGATGTACTCATCGCGTGGCTTATCTTTTAAAAACTCGCCTAGTCTCGTTTCCGCGAGTCCTGCTCCGTAAAATGGTGCTGTATCAAAATATCGAATCCCTTCGTTCCAAACAGACTCGATCGTCGCCTGCGCTTCCTCTTCTGGTACATCGCGAAACATATTGCCGAGCGGCGCTGTACCATATCCTATCGGTTGATTTAAAAATGTTTTAAGAAAACTCATGGAAAATCCTCCTGTTTTCGAAATAATTCGTTCAGAGTTTTCTATTACCAGTTTGGTTAGAGATTAAACAATGTATTTAATTAAGGAGGAGAGGAGACATGATATTTTGTGACATGGTCCTACTGAGATGTGCCATACTCCACACGAAACTCCCCCCTTGCATTCTCCTCCACAATCTTATACAATCCAATCATAGACATTATGAGTCTGTAATAGAGGGAATAGGTGATGTATCGTGAAATACTCGAAAGCAACAAACTACGCGCTGCATACGATGGTGTTTTTATCAGCAGCAGAGACAAAAAAAGCTACTGGGGTTGAGGAGCTCGCAAAAAGACAAGAGCTTTCGCCATCCTACTTATCAAAGATATTAACAAAGCTTGTTAAAGCTGGTCTTATTGAATCGTCACCTGGTGCTAACGGTGGCTATTTATTAAAAAAGTCCGCTGATGATATTTCTTTTCTTGATGTCATCGAAGCGATCGAAGGAGCATCCTCCATGTTTTCATGCTCGATGTCGCATGAGCACTCAGGCCACTCACGAGGCTGTTTAATTGCTGAAGTGATGACTAGTGCAGAAGACAAAATGAAGCAGCACTTAGAAGAAAAGAAGATCTCTCACGTTACCCCCAAAATGCGTGAGCACCTAAAAAAATAATAATTTTTTTACCTCAATTACAGACATAATGACTCTTTAATATCTATAAAGGAGGCAATACGTATGATAGAATGCGCGATTATTGGAGGAGGCCCTGCAGGGCTTAGTGCTGCACTGGTTTTAGGAAGAGCGAAGCGACACGTCACAATCTTTGATGAGGATAAGCCGAGAAATGCCGTTACAAACAAGTCTCACGGATATTTAACTCGAGATCAAATCACTCCACGTGAGTTTAAAGACATTGCCATAAAAGAAGTCCTACAGTATCCAACTGTCTCGATTGAACAGGAAACAGTTACAGCGATAACAAAGATTTCTAGCGGATTTGCTGTCCACATGTCGAGTGGTCGCGAAGCAACGGCCAAATATGTGCTACTGGCAACTGGGCTTGTGGACGTCCTCCCAGACATCCCGGGTCTACGTGACTTTTATGGGCATTCGCTCTACTCTTGCCCATTTTGCGATGGATGGGAGATGCGCGACAGACCGCTTGCCGTTATTATTGATCAACCTCAAACGATGCACTACGCGATGATGATCTCTAACTGGACGGATGATTTAATTCTATTTACTAACGGTGCCGATCACCTAAACGACATCGATCGCGAGCGTCTAGCTTTTAATAACATTGCCATTATCGAGTCGCCAATCACTAATTTTTCAGGAGAGAATAAGGAGCTACAGACCGTGCACACAGAGGATGGACGCACCATATTACGGACAGGTGGCTTTATAGCACCACATTCGATGAAGCCACCACAGCTTGTGGATTCATTAAACTTAGCTCGTACAGAGCATCATGGATTACAGGTGAATGGTTTTGGAGAAACGTCTTTAGAAGGAATGTATGCGGCAGGAGATACCGCATTGAACGTGCAACCGCAGCTGATAAACGCAGCAAGCGAGGGCAGTAAAGTAGCAAGTATGATCTTAAAACGGTTAATCGAAGAGGAGTTTTACAAACGTCCGTCAGCTATTAGCGAGTGACTTTTTCTTTCTACGGTCGTGTAATTCGTCCTTTTGGCGCACCCAATTCGACTGCACGCGCATAAAGAAACCGATGCTTATACACGTCGTTCCGAGCATCGTCGTAAGCATTGCGATAGCAAAAGAAGCTTCCGTTGTGCCAAATGACGCACCTTGCCACATAAGGAGGATAGCCAAACTTATAAGGAGAATTCCTAACCCATAGAAAACAACTTCCATCTTCGTTTGCGTCATACAATTAGTCCTTTCATAATGGAATTTTTTTCATGATTTACTTACATTAATTTTAGCATTATTTGTATATTTAGACTATCTTTATTTGACAAAACCCACGACAAACATGCCAAGCGATCCTAGTGATCGCTTGGCATGTTTTCTATTCAAGCAGCTCTTCTACCCGATTTTCTAACCGACGAAGTGATGGGTGTATCCACATATATGCGCTAAAAAGGATATATCCGACTCCACTTATTTGTAGCACGATCAACGGATGAAGCCACTCACCAATCACCCCTCCGAGCACAAAAGCAGCTGGACTGAGACATCCTAAAAATGCGGTTAAAAAGCTGAAACCCACGCCAATATACTCCTCAGGAATATTCACTTGAATGAGCGTAGGCAAATAGACGCCGAACATACCGATTCCAACCCACGCAACACCGAACAGTACAAAGGATAAAAAGGAAATTGGGAGCGAAAACGCCACTATCCACGCAATTCCAACAAACATACCTAACGCGCTAAATAGCCATCTAATTGGAACGTCCGCCACACGCTTAGCCAAAAGCGAGCCTACTAACATACCTATTGACGTTGCTAGTAGCCAGAGGCCGTATTGATCAGCTCCGCTCGCGATAGCCGGCAACACTGCGAGCCCCATCGCACCAGACACATTCATCAACACAATTCCTGCAAAAATGGCCAGCAATCTTCGCCTTCCAATTACCACCTTTGCGCCTTGAAGAAAATCACGACGATATGTGTTCAAAAAAGAGGCATAAGTCGTCTTCGATTTCTTATGATCATGCTTCAACCAGACAGCAAAGAGAAGGCCTACGCCGATTAATGTAACGGTACTCAAGCTAAAGATAACGCCAATTCCAACAAGTGCAACAGCAAACCCAGCTAATGCATCTCCTATTATGTCTACCGTTTGATAAGAAAAAGCAAAATATCCATTCACTTTCGTTAAATCCTCATCTATTGTCCACCTACGAATCATCGTCTGCTCCGTTATACGCATACTAACAGAGGCTAGCTGAGCGATGAACAGCATGACTAATAAAAAAGGAACAGACAACGAGGATGCATAATAAGTTCCAGCAATGGACAGAACCGCTATAGATTGTACACCTATCGAAACGATCAAAATAGTCCTCTTTTGATAACGATCAATGATGGGACCGAGTATAAATGATAGTACAACAGGCAAAGCCTGCACCGCACCAGTAACTCCGATAAGCAATGGTGAATTTGTTTCGACCGTCACGTACCATACTGCAGCAATAAAATAAAAACTATCAATCACATTCGTACTAACTCTTCCACCTAATAATAGTTTGAGTTGATTATGCATATTCTTCCTCCTTTGATTGTGTTTTATAAACAACACATCAAAGGCGGACCACGCAATCAAACGTGCTAATGCTCAAACGGACATACAAAACGACGCATACAAACCGCTCCTTTAGATACTTTTTTTTACCATTATATCATATTAGCTGTAAATACAAATCCAGCGAAGCATCGACTTCCTTTGCGCCTTCGTTCTCCCAGTTTGCGCACTACTTCCACTAAGTTCTGTCCAACTCCTTCAACTTTGCACATTGTTTCTTCAGATTTCCGCGTTACTTCTTTATTACGAGCTACTTTGCCCAAGTTCCGTTCTATTTCCCGTTCGTTCCGCGCTAATTCTAGCAACTTCCACCTTACTATTCGTAGTTTCCGCATTACTTCTTCTGACACAATTTAACTTTGCAAATTATGTTGCTCACAAATTCCCAAGTAACCTAAACTAAAAAAGCGATATAGCTACCTAAGTAGTTACATCACTTTTTCTAAAATAGATTTATTTTTAGTTTTTGTTCTTTAGCACTTGATCTTAAATATATCCTTTCAAGCTCTTGATCTTTCTCTCTCACTCTCTCCCTTCTACTATAGAAGCACAAAAGGTGGCAGACTCGGAAGACATCCGCAGACAATCCATAGGAATAGGCTGGGCGTAAGACCCCACAGAAAGGCGCTTAGGGTAAGGCGATAGCCGCACCCTGCCTTTCGAGGAGGCTTAAGACCAGACCCTATGGATGTCGGAGGGTGTCTGTAGAGCTGACGCCTTTCAACTCTAAATAAAACAACAACCTATTTAATCAAATCGGCATTTTATCAATAAAAGCTCAAAGAGCTGCCCTAAACTAATTGGCACTTAAGCAACTAGATCTATTCATTACCGAAACAAATCAACTAGCTTCTGCCAAAATCCAGTCGCCTCTTCTTCCTCTATCTCTTCCGCTTCCTGCTCCTCTACCTCAATCGCCTCCGTGCGAATCACAAACTGTACCGTACCAATATTTTCGTTTTGGTCTGATACAAACGAAATCGGCTCAAAGTCAGAATGGTCAAGCTCCGCTACTAATTCATCAATCTGCACCTGTACTTGATTTGGCAGATCAGACGTTTCTTCCGCTAGCTCTTCTGTCCCGTCGTACAATGTGTTGGCACCAGATAGAAGCTCTTGAACACCGCCACGTAAGTCACCAATACCACTGTTTAGTTCTCTGTAACCGCCAGCAAGATCACTCACACCTGCTGTGTAATCGCGAAGACCACTGTGGAAGCTACCGTATTCTGAGGACAGTTGCTGTAGTCCGCTAGAAAGCTCTTGAATACCACGCTGCATATCGTTAGAATCCGCTGCGGCGTCTAATTCACTAGCTATCGTTCGCAGTCCACTGCTCATTTCTCCTAACGCACCTGTACTTTCCTGTAAAGCAGGCTGAACCGCTGCAAACGCAGCATTAGTTGCGCCATATGTTTCTTTTACTGCTAGTGCTGCACGCTGACTTGCAACGAGCTGGTCAACTACCTGCTGATCGGCTCCGCTCTCATATAATGCCTGAATATCCGCTTCTGAAGCAGCACCTTCAGGAATTGCGTTGATCGCGTCACTCAGCGCACCATACGCCTGAGCATAGCTACTATTTAGCTCAGACAGTCCTTCACTTACTTCATCTAGTCCTCCTGCAATTTCACGCAGGCTACCACTAACCTCCGCAAGGCCTCCAAGCCCCATATCACCAGTGCTACCAGAAAGGGACCCGCTCATTTCTTCTAACGCATCGCGAATCGCTGCAGAGCCACTTACAAGCTCCGAAGAATTTGCGTCTAGTTGATTAAGTCCATCTCTAAAGGAAGCTGATCCGCTTTCCAATTCTCCCACACCATTATTCAGTCCAGAAATCCCATCACGAAGCTCTCCGACTCCTTCACTCACGGAAGCAGTCGCATCTGCTAATGGAACGAGTTCCCCTTGAAGGTCATCCGTATCCGGAGCATCAAATGGAATGTTGGAAGGAACGCCCGCTATTTCAACAGCCGCCATTTCAAACTCCTCTACGTCTGCCGCTACTGTAAAAGTACCCTCCGTCTCTGGCATAAGCGTAAACGTCACCTGTCGATCCTTACCTGCGTTAGCCACGGTGCCATCGGCTGCCTCGATGTTTCTCACCCGATCCGAATCAAAGGTCATGGTTACTTGTAGCAGGTAGTTCTCGAAGAAGGCTGCTTCGCCGGCGGTGTTTTGCGTCACATCGAGCTCAATCTCGACCGGTCCAGTCGCGCCCGCAAGCTCACTCGCCTCGCGCTCCTCCCCGTCTAAGTGATACGTAAAGTCAAAGCTCCACGGTAGTGGCGCCTCCTCCAAATTCCCCTGATAATAAAATTCCTCCGCTGTCTCGGCTTGGAGCGTAATCTCCTCGCCGTCCTGCGTGATCTCATACAAATCCGTCAAGTTTGAGACCGACGTGTAATCACCAAAATCGATGATCGTACCAGGCTCCGTGACAGAAAAATTGTTGACGACGTATAGCTGTTGTTGCTCTCCCGTCGCATTGAGATTGGCGTAAATGACCTCATCCTTTTGCTCAAATTCTCCGGTGCCTTCGGCTAGTGTAGCCGTTGGAGCAACGAGGAGTACGGCTAGCATGATGCTCAATGTTTTTGTTCTATTCATCCCTCACGACTCCTTATAAAAATTCGTTTTTAGTGATGTTTTTTCGATTAGCTTATCAAATACGACGAGCATCGCCGGTAGGACGAATACAACCATTAAGAAGGCTAGTAAAGCACCTCGTCCAAGTAGCATCCCAATAGAGGATACGATTGGATTCGTTGAAGTGAGTCCTAAAATAAAGCCGACGCTTGATAAAATCGATGCAGAAATAAAGATCGCAAACAGCTTTTCATCAATCGTGCGTTTGATCGCCTGCATCGCATTCATACTCTTTCGCAAATGATAGTAGTTTTCGGTAAAGAGAATCCCGTAGTCCACCGTTGCGGCAAGCTGAATCGTACTAATCAGCAAATACCCCACATAGACGAGTGGATCGTCATTAAAGTAAGGAACCGCTAAGTTAATCCATACGGACGTTTGTATCGTGAGTAAGAGAACAACCGGAATGGAAATCGACCGGAACGTAATCATAATCACAAGTCCCACTGTAACGACGGTTAAAATATTCACGAGCGTATTATCCTCTTGGATAATGTCTCGAATATCATAAAGGGAGACACTCTCTCCTAACAGATGACTCTCTTCGTAATAGCTAGCTGCCGTCTCTCTCACCTGTTCAATAAGGGAGAAGGCGATGTCTCCTTCAGGATCTGTCTCCGCAAAGATCGTAATCCGCGCGTAGTCACCTGAATAGAAGGACTGTGTGATAGTTTCGCCCACAAACTCTGGTGGGATGGCGGTCCCGACGGCATTGACGTAGGACATTACGCTTGAGACGTTCGGCAGTCGCTCTAAATCCTGCACGAGCTCCTCTTCAATCCCTCGATCAAGCTCTGGTACGAGTAGCACCATCGGCATCTCCTTGCCAAATATCGCTTCCACTGCCTGTTCATCCTGACCGGCTCTCGTATCCGGCGGGTGCTCCCCTGCTCCGTAAAGGAACGTTGTGTTGCTTTGCGCCAAGAATGCTGGCACGATCACGATCAACACGAGTAAAAGCATCGGGAATCGCACCTTCATTACTTTAGATCCGACGTTTTTAAAGTCCGGAATGAACTGACGGTGCTCCGTGCGATCAATCCACTTATAAAATACGAGCGTTAGCGCCGGTAAGAAAATCATGACGCTCAAAAAGCTAAGTAAAATACCTTTTACTAAGTTAATTCCTAAATCAGATCCAATCCCAAAGTCCATAAACGTCAGTGCCATAAAGCCAAAGAACGTTGTAGACGCACTTGCGACAATGGCTGGGAAGGATCGCTTCATCGCCATCCCCATCGCCTTCGCAGGGTCTGACTCTGTCTTTCTGTAATCAGAAAAGCTGTGTAGTAAAAAGATCGCGTAGTCGAGCGAGACGGCGAGCTGTAAAATTGGCGCCACCGACTGCGTGATAAACGATATCTCTCCGAGGAAAATATTCGAGCCTAAGTTGATAACAATCGAGACCCCAATCGCCGTTAAAAAGAATACTGGCTCAATCCACGATTTCGTCGAGAGCACGAGAATAATGATGATGATCGGCACGAGCAATAGCGCCGCATTTAAGGATTCACTCCCCGTCATCGTCTGCGAGACAGCCGTCGTGACGGCCTCTCCCGTGATCGCATCGTCCTCTTTAATTAGCTCGTAAATCGCGTTTGTCGCGTCTACCTCTCGCTCCTCTTCAATAGCGACAGAAAATAGTGCCGCACGGTCCTGATAGTAAGAGGACAGGAGATTTTGTTCCATCATTTCTAAGGGGATCGTCATATCCATCATGTCATCTAACCATGTGACTGACTCCACCCCATCTATTGCTTCAAGCTCTCGTTTATATTGGAGAGCTTCCGCTACCGAGACATCCTGTACCATGACGCGGGCGTTTTCAACAGGTTCATCAAATTCTTGTTCCATGAGGTCAACGGCTTGTATCGACGGTGCCTCATCTGGTAAGTAGTCCCCCATATTGTAGTTAACGGATACGCCAAATTGAGCGATACCACCTACAACGGCTAGAACAAAAAATAGGACTACAATTTTTGTTTTATGTGCTATGACTCGCTGTGTCCAGTCGATAAGTCGTCATCCTCTCTTGCTCATTCTTCCACTGTCCTTTACTATTGTATGGACACAGTGTTGGATATTCAACAAACAGTTTAGTAACGAACGTCCGTTATCCAACACTATTTCGTAAAGTGTCGGACGTTCACAATTTTTTCACAATCTAAGGAGGCACAAATGAGCAAAAAGCTGGATCATCGCAAGCGCTACACGCGCAAGGTATTAAAGGATAGTTTGATTACATTGATGGCAGAAAAGAAGATAGCGGCAATAACGGTCAAGGAGATCTGCGCGCTTGCGAAGGTAAATCGCTCCACGTTTTACGCTCATTTTAAGGACCCCTTTGATTTATTAGATCACATCGAAGAAGAGATAAGCGAGGATATGCAACGCTACCTTGAAAATATTCCATTGAATTCGGATGAAGTAGCGCAAGAAATGACGGAGCAAATACTCCACTATTTAAAGGAACACCGCATGATTATTGAAACCCTTTTGAACCATGAGGGTGCACCTACATTCGAGAAGAAACTCATGACGCTAACACGACAATATATGGTTAAAGGCGCGCTTCGCGACGCCGAAGTAGATGATACGGAGCTCCGTTACTTAACAACGTTTGTGCTAAGTGGCGCTATTCACGTTATTAAAGACTGGATTGAGCAAGACATGGTGCAATCACCCGCAGAAATCGCGCGGATGATCAATAGCTTTGTTACGAGTGGGTTTTCGTATTTGAGGTAGGGGGAGTTGCTTCTGAGGGAGGTAAAGTAAGGAGGAAACGGGGAGAAGTAAGGCAGAAGTTGCTGGAAGTAAAGCGGAACGGCCGGGAAACAAGGTAGAAAGTTGTGAAAGTAAGACGTAAAAAAGAAGTAATGCAGAAAAGTGGAGAAACGGTACGGAAAATAGAAGAAGTAATGCGGAAAAATGTTGAAGTAAGCCGCAAGTTGCCAGAAGTAGCGCGGAACGGTCAAGAAACAAGTTGGTACTTCTGCAAAGAAGGTCGCAAAAAAGAAAAGGGTTTGTCAAATAAACTGTGTAAGTTTCTTACTCCAGGTACTTGGCAGCCCTAGTCTGTAGGCTTTCATTGATCAATAGCTGATTTAATACTTGGGCCCAGTTAGGAACGAAGCCAGTTGCCCATTTCACTTCTAATTCTCTAATCCGTAAAAAGAGTAGTTTTAATAAAGCATTCTCATGGGGGAATGCTCCTTTTTTAGTGACTTTTCTAAAGCTGGAGTGAACACTTTCGACCGCGTTGGTGGTGTACATGATTCTTCGAATCGCACTGCCATAATCAAAAAGCTGTTCAACGTGTTGAAGGTTTCTTCTCCAGACATCAATAGCGCCTGGGTATTGTGTCCATTGCTTCTCAAACTCATCAAAGGCTTTTCGGCAAGCTTTCAAATTTGGAGCACCATAAACGGTTTTAAGAGATTTAGTGAAAGCACGATAGTCTTTATAAGGTACATAACGGACAGAGTTGCGTATTAAATGAACAATACAACGCTGGACCACGACCTCTGGGAAGACGGCTTTAGCGCCTTCTTCTAATCCACTGACACCATCCATTGAAATAAAGAAGATGTCTTCGACACCTCGGGACTTAATCTCATCGAAGATCTGCATCCATTTGTGTTTACTTTCTGTTTCATTTAGCCACAAACCTAAAATCTCTTTTTTACCTTCAAGTGTATAACCGAGAATCGTATAAACGGCATACTTTCTCGTCTCGTGGTGGTTACGAATGGTGGTATACATACAGTCTACAAACAGAAATGAATAACAGCTTTGAAGTGGACGGAACTGCCACTCTTCAAGATCTGGCATCACACTGTCTGTGATGTCTGAGACCATCTCGTGAGAGATGGAAAAGCCATAGATCTCCTCAATTGTAGAGGAGATATCACGTTGTGACATACCTCTCGCGTACATCGAGATTACCTTATCCTCCATCTCAGAGAGATTCTTTTTACGCTTTGGGACAAGAAGAGGTTCAAATGATCCGTCTCGATCACGTGGCACTTGAATGTCCAGTTCACCAGAGCTCGTTTGAAGCGTCTTTTTCCCATAACCATTTCTTCTGTTTAGTGATTCTTTCTCTTCTTTACTGTTAGATTGGTAACCTAGATGGTGATTCATCTCGCCTTTTAGCATAGATTCAAACATTGGACCAAAGATATCTTTAAGGGCTTCCTGCATATCTTGAACGGATTCAGGCTCATACGTCTCTAGTATCTGTTTTGCCAACTCACTCGCTTTAGCATTTCGATCCTTTTTCACCATACCCATCCTCCTCCAACCATATGAATTTATCTTAACAATAAAAAACTAAACTGCGAAGTAAAAGTCGTACGCACTCTTACTTACACAGTTTAGTTTACAAGGCCAAAGAAAATTAACGAACGTGCTGCGCGACAAACCCAGCTTCAGCCGCGCATCACGTTTGTTCATCTCCTAATTCATTCCCTTTTTTGCACAACTCCCTGTGAATTTGGCACAACCCTTCATCATTTTTGCACCTCTTCACACCATTTTGTCACCAGCCTCCCTAAATTCAGCACCATCCCTCCGTCATGCATCATACACTCACTCTTGTCCAGGTTAGGACTACATGGAAGCACCACACATTATTTAATGCTCCCGTACTTCCCCTCCACAGATCGCTTGAGCTCATCCAGTTCTGCATTACCGGTTGACTCGAATCCGCCATCCGCATCAGATGAAACCTCGAATTTGCCGTGATACGTGGCTATAGGTAAATATGCGATTTCATCTGAATCTTTTTTTCTCAAAAACAATAAGTAAGACGAGTCTTCTTTCGTAACTTCATAGTACTGTGATGCAATCAGATTATTAGACCTTACATAAGCATACGGCTCTATTACCTTTAGTTGCTGCGGCACCTCATTCGGCACCTCACCATGATACACGTGCTCTACCTCAAACATTGTCTCGGTCCAATAATAGTGTGGGAACTTCCCATCCATTTCTACATGATTATACGGCTCACCCACAGGCCTAGCGAGCACAACTAAATCCGAAGCCTCTTCTAACCGCTCCACATCCGTATAAATCTCTACAAAAGATTCAGGCACATCGGTTCGCTTCACTTCCCCGATCGCAGTCACCCCGCCGTTCACAAACACATACCCAATTAAAGCTATCAAGCTAATTCCTAGAACCCCAATTATTTTTTTCATCTACTTCTCCTTTTCAGAAAATAAAGTAAGAACATACATACAAGCAATTACTATTCGATCGTTACAGGCACATCGGTAATTTCGATTTTGTACTCTTTATCTCCATAGTAAAAAGACGCTAAGAAAAACATATCGTACGTCCCAGGCTCTCGTTTGAAAGTCGAGGCTTATGCAAAACCGCTTGAGTCTACTACCGCCTCATTAGCAGGCAATTGGAATATATGTCTTGCGCTATGGAACGAGAAAGATGTTAAAGGATACCCATAATCTACTTTTACATGAGCCTCTTCTCCTAAATAGCGCAACGTTCTCGTAACCTCTCCGGATGGATCTACCATGACCTCTAGCTCAAATAATCCGTCCTCACTTTTTTGACGAAGACTATCATTCGCCTGATCATTCCTATCGTCTTCGATAATTAGCGATACGTCGTTGATTTCCATTTGATAGATTCTACCCTCATGTTTAAACGTCGTATGAAAGAATACTTGGTACGTACCTGGATCCCGTTCAACCCTAGTTGCTTCTACAATACCATTGGAATCAATTTTAGTTATCCCATCTCCTGGTGTATCCGTATAATCAACAGGTTCCTCAATATAATAGTCTATAAGAGGCGTCGGATGTTCAATTTCTATTTCCTCTTCCTCCCCTAAATAATGAAGCGTCCTAGTGAGTAACCCTGTTGAATCCGTTGTTACCTTTAGCTCAAACAAGCCGTCCTCACTTTTTTGACGAAGAATATTATTCTCCTCATCAGTCGTAAACTGTTCTTTCTCATCATTCGTATCGTCTTCGATAGTTAGCTGCACATCCGTTATTTCAATTTGATAAACTCTTCCGTCATACGTAAACCAAGATTGAAAGAATAGTTGATACGTACCTGGATCTCGTTCTATCGTCGTTGTTTCAACAAAACCATCTGCATCCACGGTAGCGGTATTCCCTGGCGTATCAAACGCATATTCCGTATTACCCAGCGAATACGTGGTCAGTGGCGATCCGTAATCTACCTCTACTTCCTCGTCATCGCCTAAATAACGAACCGTTCTACTAATATCTCCAGACGATTCTACCATCACCTCAAGCTCAAACAACCCGTCCTCACTTTGCTGCGTATATACTCCATCTTCGCTCGCATCGGAGCTATTTTCTTCCACTACCATCGGAACGTCTCGTATCTCAACCTCATACATTATGCCATCGTAACTGAATGAAGACCTGAAGAAAACTTTATAAGCCCCTGGGTCAACGTCTAATTGATACGTTTCCGAATATCCTTTAGCATCTAAAGCTGTTCCCATTGCAACATCTTCAGCACTAAAGATATAGTACGTATTATTTACCGATGGAATGGTTAACTCTGTACCGTGTTCAATCATAGCCATTTCCTGATCACCAACATACCGTAGCGTTGATGTCACCTCACCAGTCGAGCCTGTCTCAACTTCCAACTCAAAAAGACCATCTTCGCTTAGCTTGCTCTGAACTCCATTCACGTCTGTAGAATGCTCGACACCCTCAAATTTCATGGGAACATCTCGTATTTCGAGCTCATACCTATCGCCGCCGATATAATCAAACTTTGCTAAAAAGAATAAATCATGCTTTCCTGGTTCCTCATCTAACATAGATATTTCAACAAAACCATCTGCATCTAGCTTCGTTCTATTGCCAATAGTCTCATAAATATAACCCGGTTCATCTATCGAATAGGCAGTCATCGGCGATCCGAATAGCACCTCGACATCTTCTTCCTCACCTAGATAACGAACCGTTCTCCTAATTTCACCTGTTGTCTTCACCATCACCTCAAGCTCAAACAACCCATCCTCACTTCGCTGCGTATATACTCCATCTTCGACTTCTTCTGAGTTGCTCTCAGCTTCTTCCACCATCATAGGAACCTCCCGTATTTCTATCTGATATTTTTGACCATCATAATTAAACTCTGATAAAAAGAAGAGGTCATACGACCCAGGATCTAGTTCAAAATCAATCGTATTCTCTAAGCCATCTGTATCTATCATTGATGTAACTTCCATGTCATCAAACGCATAATTTGGACCATGGAGCGCCACAGATGTAAGCGGGGAGGCCGATGTAACCTCCACTTCATCATCATCGCCAAGATAACGTATAATTGTCGTCACCTCACCTGTCGATTCCGCATTTACCTCGAGCTCAAATAACCCATCCTCACTTTGCTGCGTATATTCGCTCATTCCTCCATCTATCTCCTGTAGCTCACCAGTCGACTCACACGCCACCAGCACCACAGCACAAATCAGCCATATAACATATCTCATACACCTACTCCTTTCAGAAAATCACGTCATTATCTTACTAGTTAGTCGGTTCAAATACACTTTAGTTACAAATTTTTGCAAATCAAAAAGAGGATGCCCCAACAATCTGCGCGACAACCCCTGCACCTCCCGCGCATCACGTTCATTAACCTCCTAATTTATTCCCTTATTTGCACAACTCCTTCTGAATTTAGCACAAACTTCGCTCAATTTTGCACCAAGCCTCGCCATTTTGTCACCACCGACCATACATTCAGCACAACCCCCTCCGAATTTAGCACTACCTTCAAAATCAGCCCCATTGTCAGCATTCCTCACAGAGAAATTCACTTTTCTGAAAATTAGCTCTTTCAATTCTCAAATAATATGGTATCTTACTGTTAACGGAATAATTTCAGACAATGTCCGTTAATATGAATACTAGTGGAGGGATTCGATGTCGAACGAAGGAGCACAAAAGAAGGGCTTTTTCTTACGCATGCTTGATAACGTAGAACGAATAGGGAACAAACTGCCTCACCCGTTTATGCTATTTATTTACTTAGCACTTGGAGTCATTTTATTATCTTGGGCACTCAGTTCCTTAAATATGTCCGTTATTCATCCGCAGGATGGCGAAACCGTTTCGATTCAAAACATGGTTAGCTTATCTGGTCTTGAATTTATTCTGTCGTCCATGCTAGACAACTTTACAGGCTTTGCGCCACTCGGTCTTGTTCTTGTCATGATGTTTGGTATTGGACTCGCGCAAAAGGTTGGCTTAATTGAGACCTTTATGAAGAAGACGATTCTTAATGCGCCTGTGCGCCTCGTTACATACGTAATTATCGGGGTTGGCGTACTTGGTAACCTTGCTTCAGACGCAGCCTTCGTTATTATTCCACCGCTTGCTGCGATGGTGTTTTATTCCTTAGGACGACACCCTCTAGCTGGAATGGCCGCAGGCTTCGCAGGTGTTGGGGGCGGATTTACGGCCAACTTCCTTATCACAGGAACAGATGCCCTTTTATCCGGTATCAGCACAGAAGTGGCACAAACCGTTAATCCGGATCTTGTCGTTACTCCCGTTGATAACTATTTCTTTATGGCATTCTCTGTCTTAATGCTTATGATCGTTGGTGGATGGATTACCGAGCGTGTGATTGAGCCTCGTTTAGGGAAGTTTAACGATAAATATGCGGATCCTGACACGATTTCTCAAACAGCGGAGCATCCATCAAAGCTAGAGCTTAAAGGGCTTCGCAACGCTGGAATTGCAGCTGCTGCATATATCCTTTTAGTCGCAGCAACGATTGTGCCACCTAACGGCATCTTACGTGGCGAAGAAGGAACAGTCGTCCCGTCGATCTTTTTATCTAACATCATTCCAATCATCCTCTTCTTCTTTATCATCATCGCTGTCGCATACGGAGTGACCGTTAAAGCGATCACAAAAACAGCCGATGTGCCAGAGTTTATGGGAAGTGCGATGAAGGATATGAGTGGTTTTATCGTCCTCATCTTTGCGGCGTCGCAATTTATCGCCTACTTTGAGTGGACAAACCTCGGTACGTTTATCGCCGTCACAAGCGCAAACGGCCTCGAGGCAATCAACTTTACCGGAATGGGCTTAATCGTCGGCTTTATCTTGCTTGGCGCCATCTTAAATCTCTTTATCTTCAGTGGCTCCGCTCAGTGGGCGCTGATGGCACCAATATTTATTCCGATGTTTTATTTCCTAAACTACGACCCAGCATTTATTCAGCTCGCCTATCGCATTGCCGATTCATCAACTAACATCATTACACCGATGAATCCCTATGTCCCGATGGTGCTAGCCTTTATGAAAAAATACGATAACCGCGCAGGCTTTGGAACACTATTCTCCATCATGCTTCCTTACGCGATGTCGTTCCTCTTTATTTGGATCGCCATCTTCGTCGTTTGGAACCTGCTCGGTATCCCAATTGGGCCTGGCATTACACCAGGACTCTAAATCAGAGAGACTGTTCCGCTACAGGCGTATTACGCGTCTGTCGGTGCAGTCATTTCTGCTTTTACCTTAACGAGAGAGGATCATGTCTATGTTTATTGGATTAGGTCAAACCATTCATGAGGAGATTATATCTCTAAGACGCGAGCTACACCAATTCCCCGAGCTCTCACATGAGGAAACAAGGACGACTACTCGCATAAAAGAAGAGCTTACAAAAGCCGGCATCCCCTATAAGGACGGCTTTGCAACGCATGGAGTCTTAGGCATCATTAAAGGAGCTCATCCTGGTAAGACGATCGCCCTTCGCGCAGATATGGATGCGCTTCCGATTGTCGAGAAGAACGATCACGACTTTGTTTCTCACAAAAAAGGGGTGATGCATGCGTGTGGTCACGATGCGCATACGGCGATGCTCGTTGGAGCGGGTAAGCTACTAAATACGCAAAAAGACAAGCTGTCCGGCACGATTTTACTCGTCTTTCAACCGGCAGAGGAGGATGCACCAATTGGTGGCGCACAGGCGATGATGGACGAAGGCGTTTTTAAGGAGTACGTTCCTGACGAGATCTACGCGCAGCATGTGTGGCCGGACTTACCTGTAGGCACATTTGGTGTACGCCCTGGAGCGATGATGGGGAATTCCGATCGATTTGAAATCCGCATCACCGGATCATCGGGTCACGCCTCTATGCCACATCAAACGACCGACGCCATTGTGATTGCTGCGCAAATGATTAATTCTTTGCAAACAATAGTGAGCCGGAGCACGGATCCGCTTCAATCTGCCGTTGTGACGGTAGGGAAAATCACCGGTGGCTCGCGCTATAACGTGATCGCAGATGATGTCGTGCTGGAAGGAACCGTTCGTACGTATAAAGCGGACGTCAAGCAAACCGTCAAGGCACGCCTTATGCAAATCGTCGAGCAAACCGCTAGTATGCTTGGTGGCTCTGCTTGCTGTAAGTATCATGATGGCTACCCAGCTACTCGTAACAATGCGGACGCTGCGGCACTAGTCGCAAAAACCGTGCAAGACGCTTACGGAGAAGATGCTCAGCCGGAGATTTTACCGAGCATGGGTGGCGAGGATTTCGGTCGCTTCCTTGAGCAGTATAAAGGCGCCTACTACTGGCTTGGCACCGCGATTCCGTCACGTGAGGTCCAGCGTCCGCTTCACGATCCGCTATTTGATATCGATGAGCGCGCGATTCCTTACGGCGTAGAAATGCTCGCCGAGCTTGCCTACCAAGCCTCTAAGGAGGAATCTTCATGACACACAAACACGCATGGCCAATCGACACAGCTAGCATCACCGAATTACGCCGAAAGCTTCACCTTATTCCAGAGCCAGGGTGGTGTGAATACCAAACGACAGCTGCGATTGTAAACGAACTTCGCGAGCTTCCCCTCACCCTTCATGTTGGCAGTGACGCCGTAAAGCCAGATGGACGCATGGGGCTTCCACCAAAAGACGAGGAGCAACAGTTTTATGAGCTAGCAAAGCAAGCTGGTGTGGACGAGGAGCTGCTAACTCGTATGCAGGGAGGATTAACCGGCGTCGTGGCCGTACTTGATACAGGTAAACCAGGGCCCAATACGGCGCTTCGTTTTGATATTGATGGTTTACCAATAACAGAAGCAACGTCCGATCACCCGCCTTCTAACGAGGGCTTCATAAGTACTCATCACGGCTTCATGCATGCTTGCGGTCACGACGGACACACGGCAATTGGTGTCCATGTGGCAAAGCTTTGCTGTGAATACCGAGATCAACTCTCTGGCACGCTTACGTTCTTGTTTCAACCAGCAGAAGAAGGCAGTCGTGGCGCATTAGCGATGATCGAAAACGGCTGGCTTGATCAGCAAGACTACTATTTGAGTGGTCACATCGGCATTCATGATTTAGAGGTTGGGACGATTGCGAGTGGGACGACGCAGTTCCTCGCAACGACCAAGCTCGACGTCCATTTCGAAGGTGTATCGGCTCACGCGGGCGTGGATCCTTCGTCTGGTAAAAACGCGCTACTTGCTGCGGCAACAGCCTCCTTACAGCTACAAGCCATCGCGCCTCACCGAGACGGCGTTACGCGTCTCAACGTCGGTAAACTTACTGCTGGCGAGGGACGCAACATCGTCGCCGAGCGAGCAACAATGATGATGGAGACCCGAGGCGAGACCGACGAGCTCAATGCCTATGTCGAAAAGGAGGCGAGACGCATCCTTCAAGCAGCCGCCGAAATGTACGATGTGTCCGTGACGATTGAGACCGTTGGACGCGGTAGCACCGCAGAGTCGAGCTCTTCCATTGGCGAACGTCTTCAAGCTGATGGAGACCTCGTAAAAAGGGTGATTCCGCCTCTTTCGTTAGGTGGATCTGAGGATGCGACGCACATGATGAATCACGTCGCCGCCCAAAGTGGCAAAGCTGCCTACTTTCTCTTTGGCACGCCGCTTCCTTTTGGACATCACCATCCACGCTTCACGTTCGACGAAGGCGTGCTACCTAGTGCCGTTGCCGCACTCACCCAGCTCGTTCGCAGCTATCATGCAAAGGAGACCCTATCATGACAATTCAAACATGGCTAGATACAACCATCCGAGCCCTTAATTTGGTGGAAACAATGGAACAGCCGAATGGCTTTACGAGACTTAGTTTTTCGAAAGAAGAACTAGAGGCTCAAGACGTTTTTAAAGAATTAGCGACTTCTCTTGGCATGACTGTTCGCACTGACGCAATCGGGAACGTCATCGCACGACTAGAAGGTCGCAATTCAGGTCCTGCCTATGCGTACGGCTCGCATTTAGATACCGTTACAAACGGCGGTGGATATGATGGCGCTGCTGGAATCCTGACTGCACTAGGTGCGGTGAAACTATTAAAAGATCGAGACCAAACGTTGGAGTATCCTTTAGAGGTAATTTGCTTTGTGTCAGAAGAATCGTCCCGTTTTTCTATGTCGACGGTTGGGAGTAAGGCGATGGCAGGGATGCTTACGGAGGAACAGCTCGAGACGATGGTCGATCAGGATGGGGTGACGCTCGGGGATGCGATTGATGAGGCGGGCTATGATCCAGCTGCATTCCGCGAGGCGGAGCGTGACGCTGATGAACTGCGCTCGTTTGTCGAGCTGCATATTGAGCAAGGGATGCGGATTGAGAATGCGGGCAAGGAGTACGGTGTCGCTCGCGCGATTGCGTGCCCAATTCGGTTAAAGCTGACGATTAAAGGGCGTGCCGGGCACACTGGCACAACCCCGATGAATCAGCGCCAGGACGCACTTCCTGAGGCATCGGAGCTCATCTTATTCGTGCAGAAGCAAGCGAATGCCTTGAATGAATCAGCCGACTATCCGCTCGTCGCAACGGTAAGTACGATCGAAAGCTATCCAAACGCGATGAATGTGATCCCTGGAGAAGTCGTGCTCGGCATCGATATTCGGAGCGTTAGTGATGCGCTAAAGGAGCAAATGGAAGCCGCAATTGATCGCTTTATCAGCGACTCCTCTTTTGATATCGACAAGCAGGTGCTTGTTCGGAATCCATCGGTCACCCTTGATGCAACTATCTGTGATAAACTAATGAAATTAGAGAACGAAACCGGATACACGTGTTTACCAATGGAAAGTGGCGCTGGTCACGATGTGATGAATATGCAGACAAAATGGCCATCAGGGCTACTGTTTATTCCCTGCAAAGACGGATTAAGCCACCATCCAAACGAGCACGCTTCCCTCCAAGACTTGGAGAAAGGAACGGAGCTTCTCTACCATTACATGATTACAGCTGGCAGGTGACGTTAATGAAGGTGCGATTAGGGATACTCGGTCCACGGGACTCCGTCTCGATGATGGAGGAGGTTGTGCGTCCATTCGAAGATTTTGATTGGACGAGCTACTATTACGAGACTACTGAAGAAACAGAAGATCTTATTAAGCAAGCAGAAGGTAGCGTTGACTGTTGGCTCTTTTCTGGACAGGCGCCTTACGCCTATGCTTTGCAAAAAGGACTTGTCCAACCAGAGAACGCCTTTTTCCCTCCTTTACACGGTGCGAGTCTTGTTGGAGCTCTCCTTAACATGTTTTTTCACGAAAAGAATCCAACGCACGTCACCCTCGATACGATTGATGAAGAAGAGTTTTTACACGTAAAGTCGGAGCACGATTTAGTCGGTCTAGACGTGACGAGTTACTCGTACGATGGCTATCGCTCTGCGGATGATATTATTCAGTTCCACTCGGAAGCTCACGCTGAAAATGGAAGTACGATTGCATTAACTTGCATTCGCTACGTGTATCAGACGCTTCGGGAGAGAGGCATTCCTGTTTATCGTATTACGGCAAGCAGATTTGATGTGAGTGAGACGTTAAAATTCATTCGTGAGCGCCGGTCCGCAAGCTGGTATCGCAGTCATCAGCTTGCCATCATTGGTATTGATGTCCGCGAGCCATCAACGAGCCTGGAGGACTACCATTCCTTCCGCCGCAAGCACCGAGAACTTGATTTAAAGCGCATTTTATATCGCTACGCAGAGGATGTAAAAGGATCATTTGTTCAAATGGGCGATGGATTATTCCACCTCTTTACAACAAGAGGCGAAGTCGAACGACGTCCGCTTCCGTTTGCGCTCATGGAAGAAGTGTCCTTGCAGACAAAGCTTCAAATTGGCATTGCAATCGGCTATGGCAATAGTGCGATGCAGGCAGAAACCCACGTCCAAGAGGCGCTTCAGCAGGTGCGTCGCACCGACGAACGCGTCATTTATGCAGTCGATGAAGAGAAGCGTCAAACCGAGCACTTCCCATCGTCAGATAGTGTGACTTACTCTGTGCAAAGTGGTGATCTCCCTGCCGTAGATAAGCTTAAAGGTCGCGTCGCGCCTGGCGTTGTCTCTAAAATTCTCTCCTACGCACGCTACCACCAACAATATGAGGTGACATCCAAAGACCTCGCCGCGTGGCTCGCAAGCTCAGAGAGAAACGCTCGCCGTATTCTTCACGAGCTTGAAGAGGCCGGCTATGCCGAAGCCATCGGCGAAGAGCAAGGCGTGCGCCGCGGTCGCCCACGCCGTTTATTCAAGCTCATGCTAGGAAAATAGGAAGGAACGTATAACCCGCCTGAGGAGGCGGGTTTTGTTATGTAGTCGTGGTGATATGGTGCTATGACGATCTGCGCGACAACTACAGCTTCACCCGCGCATCACGCTTGTTCACCTCCTATTTTATTCCCTTTTTTGCACAAAGTCTTCTGAATTTGGTAAACGTCAAAGGAACCACACCTACGGAGAAGGTGTGGTTCCTTTGACGTTTACGAATTTGGCACAAACCTCCGGCATTTTTGCACCAACCTACCGCATTTTGTCACCACCTTCTCCGAATTTAGCACCGACCTCTCCAGTTTTAGCACCAACCAAAATTCCGCCGCCTTCCCTCTCCGACGACGTTCTACATGTTTTTGCCACTTTTAACAAATTATTTTCTGAAAACTATAGACAAATTTGATAATAAAAAGTACTATTCTTCCTATATAGTAAAATAGGAGGGGTAAATATGTTGATGAAACGGTTCGTGAGAGTATTACTAGTTACTTTGTTAGTTGTTGGATTTGGAGCAGCAAGTGTTGCAACGGCTCACCCAGGTGGGACGGATTCTAATGGTGGTCACAAGTGCCATACAAATTGCTCTAAATGGGGATTAAAGAATGGAGAATATCATTACCACAATGGCGGAGGATCTTCGGCACCGGCTCCAAAACCTGCTCCAACTCCCGCTCCAGCACCTAAACCAGCACCCCTTCCTACCGCAGATGTGTATATTAATGGCGCATTACTAAAGGTAGATCAAAAGGCAGTCATTAAAGATAGTACTACCCTCGTTCCTATGAGAGCGATCTTTGAAGCTTTAGGAGCAACTGTGCAATGGGATGATCAAACGAAAAAGATAGTAGGTACAAAAGGTACGCAAAAAATCACCTTAACAGTAGGGAATAAAGTTGCCTACACATCAGCAGGTGCCATTCAACTTTCTCAGCCGGCTCAAATAGTCAACAAACGTACTCTCGTTCCGCTTCGCTTCATCGCCGAGACGTTAGGAGCAAACGTTCAGTGGGATAAAGATACGAGAACTGTGAAGATTACAAATTAAACATACAAGGCTGGGACAGAAGTGATCTTACTGTTCCAGCCTTTTCTACAGAATGAATAGTAATGACTAGATTGCAGTATTTGAGTTTCTTTTTGCTGGTAATGGTAGTACCTAAGGCAATTGATTGGTAGAGGGCCAATATTGACCACTTCACTTCTGCTACTGACCACACGAGTTTCGTTATTGACCGTTCATCAGCTCTTGACCAGTACAGCGCCGGTATTGACCGCTCCACTTCACTATTGAACACTCGAGTCCCGTTATTGATCGCTCCATCTCCTATTGACCGTTACATCGCCACTATTGACCGCTCCACTTCTACTAATGACCACTCAAGTTACGTTATTAACCGCTTTACTTTTTCTCTATACAATTGCCCGTCCTACTCTACATCAAAAAGGTCGAGACAAATGACTCCCTCTTGTCTCGACCTCTTTCGTGTAAAACTGATCAATTACCCTTCCAGTAACAAAACAACCTTCCCCACTTTCCCTGACTCCTTAAAATATGTTTGCGCCTCACGCGCTTTTTCTAACGGAAACGTACGATCAATTACTGGCTTCACTTTGCCTTCTGAAATAGCCTGTAGCATCTTCTCAAATTCTTCTCGCGTCCCTAATACAGACCCATACATCGTGATATGCTTTAAGTACAGCGTTCTAAAATCGAGCTCTGTTTTCTGTCCACCTGCAGATCCTGAAATACAGTACTTCCCACCATTTTTTAACACGTGAAGAGAAGTTGCAAACAGTGCATCTCCAACTACATCTAACACCGAATCAACTGGACCTTGATTCCATGCTAAAATGTCATCAATTAGTTCCTCTGATTTGTACGAGACAACATAACTTGCCCCTAACTCTTTCATCTTCTTTTCTAAAGCCATATCACCAACCACGGCAATTACTTTTGCGCCAAACACTCGAGACGCAATTTGAATGTTGAGTGAGCCAACGCCTCCGTTTGCACCCGTTACGAGTATCGTCTCACCAGGCTTCGCCCCAATTTGCTCGACCATGTGCCACGCAGTCAAGCCACTGACGCTAAACACCGCGCTCTCTGTATAATCCGCTAGCGGCATATCGTAGCAAAGATCCGCCGGCCAAACGACATATTCGGCATATCCACCATCATATTCCGAGCCGATGAAGGACATATCATTAGCAATATGCTCAAATCCACTCGCTCCACTCGACGTAAATGGGAACAAAACAACATCCTTTCCGACTAAATCCGTATCAGCTGCGTCCCCCGCTTTTACAACGACTCCAGTTATATCAGACCCTGGAATACGAGGGAATTGCACTCCTTCAGGCTTCCAACCAGACTTTGAATCCGTTCCGTATGCCCCCTCCCTCATCCAGATTTCTGTATTATTAATCGCGCACGCCTTCACTTTTATTAATACTTCATCCTCTTTAGGCTCCGGCACAGCTCGTTCCACAACTTCAAGCTTATCAACATCCCCATATCCCACTACTTCAACTGCTCTCATAAATCCCACTCCTCTATTTCTTTGATGAAAATACGATTAAGATCTTCGAACCGCATCGCTCTATTTCCTGCATACCCGTTATTAAGTGCCTTCGGACATCCCTTGGCGAATTGGAAAACCGTTTACTTATTTGCACAACTGACGCTCGTTTTAGCACAGATTAGCTTAATTTTTGCATGCCCCTTCTCCTTTTTGGTACAGCCACCTCCACATTTAGCACCATTGCCCTCCAGCAAGTTGCACCTTATCATTCTAGAGTGATATTCTTAATAGAGACTAACAATCTATTCCTAATTTGGAAGCAGAAAGTTGAAGCCGTCCCCCTAAGACCTTAATTCAATGATACGTGTACGTATAGTACTCTACATAACAATAAGAACCATCTAACATCCACAATAAATTTGGAGGTATCCGCTATGAAAACTAGTTTACTATTAGTACTCTGCGGATTAGTAGTAGCTACTCTCATTTTTCTCAACAGACCGGTATCAGACGATGTAGTTCGTGAAGAATTGCTAGTGGATAGGGAGAATGATTTGCCGGAGGAAGTGATGGAACAAGGTGTTGCGGTTGCGATCACAACCGATGCAACCACGGTAGATCGCGGAGAACACGTGGAGGTTACGGTGCAAAACAATGGCGCGAGTCAAATTAGCACACACGACACAGGACTCTCCTTAGAAACAGTAGACAGTGACAATAGTTGGCGACCGCTCGAAGAGGATCCCATCATCCAAGATGTGTTGCGCACGATTGAACCTGGCGAAGAGGAAGTGTTCGACATGCGCCTACCAAACTCGGCTGGAGCCGGAGTGGCAAGAGTCGTCTTATCCTTTACGACTATGGAGGGAGACGAACACCAGCTAGCAACTTCGATTTATGTAAACTAAACGCGACGGAGGAAATGAATATGAAGAAACGTGTAGCAACCTTTTTTATTGGGGCGACGATGCTCCTTAGTGCGTGCGGTGAGTCTGGGATGGAACTAAGTGGAGGATCATCTATAATTGGAGAATCAGATTTAAGGTTTGGAGATAACACCATTTCGGATCAGGATACGATTGAGCGATACTTAGGAATCGTTGACCGAGATAACGAAACACTAGAAGATGATGAGTATGCTAGAAGAATAGCTGATCACATTATTTTTGTTAATGATCACGATGATGCTTCGTTCTTTAATGGTGTAAGCATCTTTGCGAACGATGACACAATGGTGTATAGACCATTTGCCTCTATGGGACCATTCTACTCCATCAACGAAGAAGACGTAGATTTTATCTTAAACATCATGGCTGAACTTCAGGGTACGAATTCCAACTAATACTCAATACTATCTACTATAAATGGAGGAAATATGATGAAGAAGCTTTTAGTTATTATTTTAAGTCTTGCCTGCTTATTGCTTGCCGCGTGCGGTGACTCTGGACTTGAGTTTACCACCGGCGAATACGTGAACGACTTTTCCATCGATTTTAGTGAGGAGGCAATTAATGACAAGGAGCAGATTCAACAGGCACTCGATATTTTTGCCGAGCAGGAGGAGACCGATACGCAAGCGACCGGTCAGCCTGACCACGTCGTGACAATCAATGACCTCGATAACTCAACAGCCCTCGTGTTCGCAAATATTTGGACAACAGACGATCAAACACTCATTTATAATAGCGCAGGCGCAGAGGATACGTTTTATTTGATCACCGGAGAAAATGCAGATGTGCTGTTAGGCATGATTGAGGAGCTTCAATAAACTAATAACACTTCAAAAAACCCAGAAAAAATGAAGAGCATCATGATTGTGGAGACAACTCCTGTTAAAGGTACGGAAATATGTTTCTTTCCGATGATATCTACAAATAATTTTTTAAAGAAGATACTTAATAAGTAACCTGTAAGTCCCGACACTACGATGAGGATTAGTAATGTTACATGTTCTGGTATGATAACTGTACTGGACCATATAGCCATCATGAATGAGAACGTAGTGATGAAGTAGACGAAGACCATAATTAACACTGCAATAATCAAAAACGCTACCAGTGGTTTTATGTGTATACTCATTTACTCACTCATTTGCAAGGATAATCTAAAGGAATAGATACAGGCTTGCTTGTATTTAAATCGGCTGAAACACTCTAGTAAAAAGGATAAGCATCATGATTCCTGAGCTAACCCCTATTAAAGGTACGGAAAAATACTTCTTTTTAATAATATCGATAAATAATTGTTTAAAAAATGCACTTACTAAGTATCCAGTTAATGCTGACACTCCAACGAGGATTACTAGTATAACAAGGTCTGATACAATAACCGAACTAGACAAAGATATCATTATGATAGAAAACGTAGTTGTGAAATAGATAAAAATCATTATTAAAGCTGCAATAATCAAAAACGCTACCATTGGTTTTATGTATGTACTCATTCACTCACTCCTTTGCTCGATTTTTTGGTGCACACTGCGATGGAATTCCCATGTCCAAAAGCTCCTCCATTTGTTCCATGTGATCCGCAAATCGGAGCTTTTCTACCAGATTTTCGTGCAAGCGTAGGAATTCTGGGTACATGGCGCGCCCTGTCGAGAGTAGCCGCTCCGGATCACGATCACAGTGCCACGTTACTAAAAGGCGCTGTTGCTCCGTTGTCAACGGACTTCTCTCGCCTTCAAGCCTCGCCCAATCGCCAAATGAGTTTGGTCGGATTCCTGCTTCCATCAGCCACCCCAGCACGACCGAATAACGCATCGAATCTATTATCTGCAAGGCATAGTAAAACTCCCCTCTCCTCACGCGTCGATAAAGCTCGTGCGCGTAGGACACAAACTTCGTCCTCCATATCTCCACATCTACCTTGCTCGGTTCGTACGTGATGGCTTGAGATCGCTTCTGCAGTTTCTGGAGAAAATCATGTGGATCATGGGCAATTTTGATTTCCTGTAACCATATCGATGGAGTAAGATCCTCCTTTTTATAGTAAAAAGAATCTACTTTAATAAATGAATCAAAATGTGCAATCGTGTATGGTGCATACGGAAAATCTTCAAAGAATAACACGCTTCCCCAACGATGAGCTCGCTCCTTTTTATTTGTACGATAATCTTCAAATTGGTGATCCTCTACAACAATTCGTAAGTCAATATCTGAGTAAAGATCCTCATTATCCGCTCCTATGGAGCCTCCATAAAACACTCCTAGTACATGTTTATCGTGACATAAGTCCGCTTCAATCGCACGCATTAATTCAGCACGATGCTTAGGTAGCTCTGCGTCTCTTTTGCGTAAGTCGTAGCTATTCATAAAGTTACCTCCTTTGATTTGCATGTCCGCCGATATGGTTCGCTCGTTCTGCCGGGTGCTTTGCACGTGCTGACGCTTCGTTTGCTCGTTCTCATACCTCGTTTACCCCTTTTCCTAATTCCTCCACGCTTCGATCCTATTTTCTCCCCCAAAAATTGCTTGAGGTGTCCGTTCGTGCTACGATGCTCTTACTTATTAGACGTGTGAGGAAGCGTTTGGTTGCACATCCGACTAAACTCGTCGCAAAAATATCGGGTGCACCGCGGCAATCGGCGTTAGTATTAATGCATAAGGAGGGACCTGGCATGCTAAAGCAAATGAACGAGGCCATCGACTACATCGAGGCTCATTTGGAGGACGACATCGATCTTCTCGAGCTGGAGAAAATCACGGGAACGTCTCTCTACCACTTTAAGCGCATGTTTTCGTATTTGTCGGGTATGCCCCTTAGCGCATATATTCGCAATCGAAGGCTGTCGACAGCGATGCAGGAGCTTTTGCGAACAGAGGCGACCGTCACGGATACGGCGTTTAAATACGGATACGATTCCGTGGATGGCTTCGCGCGTGCATTTAAGGATTGGGCAGGATTTCCGCCCTCAGAGGTAAAGGAACACGAAGCGCAAAAGCTTCAAGCCTTCCCAAAGCTATCCTTCCAACTAACTATTCAAGGAGGAATGAACATGAAATACAAAATTGTACAAAAGGACGCTTTCGCAATTGTTGGCGTGAAGAAGAGAGTACCCATTCAGTTTGAGGGTGTAAACAAGGAGATTGAGGAGCTCGCAGGAAATATTACCGATGCTCAATATGAAAAAATGGACGAAATCGCTGATTTAGAGCCACATCAAGTCATGAACGCCTCGTATCAATTCGACGATGGGCGTTCGGAGGAGAAAGGCTACCTCGATCACATGATCGGCGTATTAACAACACAGTCTGACGCAGTTGAAGGACTAGAACGCTTGGAGATTCCTGCTCATACATGGGCCATCTTCTCTTCAAAAGGTGCTTTCCCTAAAACGATGCAAGACACATGGGCAAAAATCGCATCCGAGTGGCTACCAGCCTCCGACTACGAGCTAGTCGATGCACCAGAGCTCTCTTTTGTAGAAGATTACTCCGATATGGAGAACGTGTACAGTGAGATTTGGATTGCGGTGAAACAGAAGTAAGTGTATAAATGATAATCCGAAGAACGATGCCGAATGCTGGCATCGTTCTTTTGTGTTGAGGTTTTTGTATTATGATAGTTGGGCAACGTTGGGTTGGGGTGTGGGTTTATGAACCGCATTTCAGATTTATGAACCGTGTCCACGATTTACGTACCATGTCTCTATAAATGATAACCCTCTTCTTATATCCAGTAACCTTATTCACAACTGGTTATGTATTTATCAATCTCACAAAGACGCCTGCCTTTAAAATAAATTTAATATCATATCTGCAACATACGTTTCCATAAATGCAGCTACAATTATTAATGGAAGTACAAAAACACCGTATGTTAAAAATGTCCCTAGTAATCTCTTTATTATTGTATTGCTTTCTTCCCTTGTATGATCTTTCTTGAATATTCTCTTTAACCGGCTTCTGACAGCTTGATTTAATTTAAAAAGAACTGCTGCAAAAATGCAATAAGCGATAATTTCGAAAAATGTGTATGGAACGGCGCTTAATATAACCTCACTCCCTTGTTTAATATCAAGTTGTAAAACAACTCCATAAACAAATCCAGTTATAATAGAAGTGGAAACGACATTAATAAAGTATAAAAATTGAATAGGGATTAAGGCTATTACGAACATCTGTAAAGGGACCATAAATCCGTTATTAACTATATATGCCCATACTTTAGTTAAACCGTCAGCTTCGCTAACTTGATCGGATGATCTACTATCTAAAAATTCTTGTACTCGACTAATATCAGGATGGATAATTAAAGTTACTATCATTGCAACTATTATTAACGTTACCGATACTATAAAAAAATTCATAGTTCTTTTTACGACGCCTTTTGATATAAAAATAAATTTTCCTCCTTGTTTATTTGTTTCAGTAATTTCTGGTACGAAAATTTGATGCACCTACTTTTTTTCTGCCACAATAAACGTATAATCACCGTTCAAAGACGTGTATTGATTCTGCACATCTACAATATGTCCACTTTTAATATCTTCCTCTAATTGTCGAACTCCTCTACTAACCTCGTCAGGCTGTCCAAACTGCTGAAAGATAGAGATACCTTTACGGACATGCTCATCTACATACATGGCAGGTCGATGCTTTCCACTATAGAGGAAAAAATCTTGAAGATTCGGCTGCACCAGTAGGCTCTCTACTCCATGCACGGCAAATCCACACTCTTTTAACTCCTCTAGTACGCTCTCTACGCGCGGCATTTGCTTGATAGAATCTCGCATCGCCTGTGGGAAATAATGATTTAACCAATAGTGCTCCATTTGAGTAGGACATGATGTAAATAGAACGAATCGACCTGCATCCATTACTCGAAATATCTCAGCAAACGCCTGCTTGAGATCGTTAAAATGATGAATACTTAACATACATGTTACGCCTTGAAAAGTACGATCTTCAAACGGCAGCTGATGCACATCTGCCTGAATCCAATCTAGACGATCATCCTTTTTGCCAGCTCGCTCGAGCATTTGCTCAGATACATCAGCTCCTACCATATTCATGCCACCAGCCGACTTCATCGCAATCGTATAATTCCCGCTACCGCATGCCATATCTAGATACTTCCCCGTTTCAGAAGCATCAAGTAGATGCACCATCCTTCTCGTAATCTCCTGATTCTCTCGCCTTGTCGTATCATAACTAACACCAATCTGATCATACAAAGCCACTATTACCCCCATTTTTTAACTCATATACCATTTTTTAATTATAAACATAATACCAATGCTAAACAATGCTTTCTTTAAGAAAATTGAGTTTAATAGAATTACGACTTAGTGTAAGTCACTTTTAAAAAATCTCCCTCAAAAATCTCGTCCTAAACTGGGAACTTCCTGCCACTCCGACACGTAACTCTTACTATACAGAAAGGTTGTGCTATGATGACGAAAACGAAAATGCTTCTTTCTTCGGTTACACTTGTTGCGTTGCTTGCAGCTTGTGGCAACAACGATGAAGGACAAACGAATGTGAATGCAGATCCAGCAAACAATATCACAAACGAAAACACGAACGTGACAACAGAAGAAAACGATAATGACCTTACGACAGAGGATCCCGATGAGGTTTCTGCAGAAGAAGTGGATTATTCAGGTGACGGCGGATACTTTTATCGTACGGCGAATGGCGATACAACTGTATACATGTTAGGTACGATTCATGTCGGGCACGAGGACTTTTACCCGTTGGCTCCAGAGATTGAAGACGCGTTTGAGGCTTCTGACGTCGTGCTACCGGAGATCGATCTTTCATCGGTCGAGCAGGATGATGCCGCATTTATGAATATGGGAATGTTTGAGGATGACACGACGCTCCAGGATGTGCTGTCAGAGGATGCGTATGAAGAGCTTGTCACCATCGTCGAGAGCCAGGGCCTCTCAAGCGAGATGATCAATCAGTTCCAGCCGTGGATTATCGAATCGATGCTACTTGAAATTCTTATGATGGATAGTGAGCTGTCAGCCTTTGAAGGCGTGGATATGCACTTCCTCCAGCGTGCGCTTGATGATGAGAAAGAAATTAGAGAGCTCGAGTCCGTAGAGGAGCAGTTTGCGATGATGTCTAGCTTTAGCATGGAGACGCAGGTGCAGACGCTTGAGGAGATGATCGAGACGTTTGACGAGCAATCATCCGGGTTAGATGAGCTTGCTTTAGCCTGGATCAACGGTAACGACGAAGAATATCGCAACGAAATGATCGACACACTTGAGGAGAGCTTTGACAACGTAGACGAGGAGTACCGTACGGCCATCAACGACGAGCGCAACATCGATATGGCAAACTCCATCGACGAGATTCTTCAAGAGGATAGCGGCCAAACGTACTTTGTGATCGTAGGTGCCGCCCACTTCCTACTTGATCCAAGCATTCCAAGCGAGCTTGAGGACAAAGGTTACGAGGTCGAGGAGCTTTACTAGGATTTTTTGAGGAGAAAATAACGTCAACAGATCGGCCCACCGCGGGAAGCGGTGGGCTTTTTTGGTTAGGTTATGCATGAAATGGCTGGCTCTTTGGTAATTTGGGGTTGTTTTTGTATGGGATGGGTGGTCCTTTAGCAATTTGAAGTTGTTTTGTATAGAATGGCTGGCTCTTTAGCAGTTTTAGAGTAGATTTAGAGTAACTTGCGCATGCAGCGGGAGAATTATGTTCCGCATTGCAAATTTATGTTCCCTATCTGCTTTTTATGTTCCTCAATCCAGATTTATGTGCCTTATCTGCAAATTATGGACTTCCACCTATTCCTCCACTGAGTTATGTTCCCCATCTAGCTTTTATGTTCCGCATTCCAGATTTATGTGCCTTATCTGCAAATTATGGACTTACACCTATTCCTCTACTGAGTTATGTTCCCTATCTAGCTTTTATGTTCCGCATTCCAGATTTATGTGCCTCATTCGCAAGTTATGGACTTCCACCTATTCCTCCACTGAGTTATGTTCCCCATCTAGCTTTTATGTTCCTCAATCCAGATTTATGTGCCTTATCTGCAAATTATGGACTTCATGATTGCCAGGACCACTATTCAGACAAATTCAAAAACCGTCGAAGGCTCTATACAATAAACAGCCTATGTTTCTAATGAAAACAAAGGGGAATATTTTGTTAAAAGGCGGTGAGGATATGTCTGTTAACATGATTATTATTTTACTAGCAATTGGTTACATAATATTTACGATAGATAAGAAAAAGGAGAACTTTCCCGTCCCTACGATATTGCTTTTAATTGGGATTGCGCTAGCTTTTATTCCTTTTTTCGATGCAGTCGAGGTAACTGAAGATACTATTTATCATATTTTTTTACCAGCACTATTATTTGTTTCGGCCTATCAATATCCAATCAAAGACTTTCTTAAAAATGCTAAAACGATTATTTCACTTGCAACAATCGGTCTCATTCTAACAGTAATTCTATTAGGTTATCTCATTTCGCTTCTCTCACCGCTTGGCTTTATCGAGTCAGCCATTGTTGCTGCTATCCTTACACCAACCGATCCGGTATCAGTTGTGTCGATTATCAAAAAAGCGACGGGAAATAAAGAGATAGCAAGTGTAGTCGAGGGTGAATCAATGTTGAATGATGGCACAAGTATTGTGCTTTTCACCACCTTAATTGCCGTCGCTACGAGCGAGACAGGATTTTCTGTTTCTGCTTTTTTCGGAGATTTCTTATTTGTTTCCTTAGGCGGTGTAGCGATTGGAGTCGTCTGTGGGTATTTAGTAAGCAAGATTGTTCACTACTCTCATCACCGCAATTATCAAATTATGCTCAGCATCATTTTAGCTTATGGAGCTTTTTCCATTGCGGAAGCCGTAGGTATTTCTGGTGTGCTAGCAACTGTAGCAAGTGGGATGATGATCTCCTTTGAGTATGGACAGGCCCAGATGGAAGACCATTTCCGTGAATCAATGGATGGCTTTTGGGAGATTGTAGAAAATAGCTTATTAGCAATCTTATTCCTAGTGATAGGAATTGAGATTACGGAATTTATGGCTATAGATTATTGGATGTATGCTGCAATTATTTTTGTTCTCATGATTGCTGTTCGTTTCATGACGACATATGCCATAACAAAAGTCACTCATCCTACTTCCTGGCGTTATAATGCGCTAGTGTCGTGGGCAGGATTAAAAGGATCCATGTCTGTGTTCTTAATACTTACCTTATATGCTCAGAACGATACTAGTCTAAACAGCGAATGGATGGTTGGAGTCAGCTTTACCGTTGTTTTACTATCATTAATTATACAAAGTTTTAGCATGGTATCCGTATCGCGAGCTATGTTGAAATAAGGCTTAGGATTCGATAGCTGCCTTTACTCGGTTGCTTCTATTCGCTTGAGCTTGATGATTTTGTAAGAATTGCTTATTAAGGTGGTAAATACAATAAGCCAAATCAACGGATGATCGACCCTTAAACCAACAGTAGATTCGCCACCTAGTAAAGTTAAAATGCCTAAAAAGGCAACTAATCCTAATGAAATACTGATACTCAAATAACACTCCTTCATCGGATTCAACGTATTTCCCCACCCTGCAATAACACTAATTATCAAGCTCACTACAAGTACAAAAATCAAGATAGATACAGGTACGGATACCTGTGCAAAATAGTCAGCAATTAAGAGTAATGCCAACATGAACAGAGCTGTAAGTAATGAACTCACATATATGGTTTGTTTCATCTAATTTCACCTCTCAAAATAGAAGGAAACCCTTTTTACTAAGGACTATAAAAAAGTAATTACACTAAGCTAACAACAAATACATGCACAACGATGACAGATGCAAATGCTACCATTCCAACAACCCGTACAGGGTTCGAAAGCTTCATTTCAGCAAACGGTGTTATTCGGTTAAAAATCATACCAAATAAAAAGGTGCCAGCGCCTCCAAGAACAATTTGCAGGAATACAGAAGCATTCATATCTATAAATACGTGGTTTGCAAACAAAATCCATAAATAGCCCAAAAACAAATGAATTGCTACAGTTGTAACTAGGTCGGTTAGTTTCATGAAGAACCTTCTTTATAATAAATCCTTTCCTTCTGAGAAAAAATAACTTCCTTCTAAATCCTATTATAACATTTTTCTGACAACTCCCGACGATCCAACTAGCGCATATCTTCTTAAAATGAACAACTTATCGATCTCTAAAAGAATAATCCGTATATAAATTAAGATTTCCAAAGAATACTACACTAAGTCCAAAGAACGTTATCATAAGAGTGACGTTAAAGTTCGAGGTTACAATCCCACTTATTAGTAACATGATACCTAAGAGCAGATTAATTCCTCCTGAAATAACGCACATTTTGCCGTATGTAGATAATTTATTAATATGGAACCCTCCTTAAATGCTCAGACTTGTACGGAAATATAGCAAACTAAAATGATAAAAGTAAGAGTAAACCACAAATTAGCTTTATCTGAATACTTAAATTACAATTAATTTAAATAATAACCTTTTTTATAGTACTTTACTATGTTAGACTCTCACAGTAGTAATTAATAGGGGGACTTTACATGAAGAAAATGTCAGTAGTACTAGGTACTATCACGTTATCTGCAGCTTTAGTTGCGTGTGGTAATTCAGAAGTAGAAGTAATGGAATCAGAGGACAATGGCAATGTTAACATAGAAGAAAATAACCATCCTGCTAATTCCGGAAATGAAATGGAAGAGAACGATGCCGAAAATACTTCAGATGAAAATAGCGAAAATAACGAACCTGAAGAAGTAGAAATTGAAGAAACCGTAACTATCGGCGATACTATTTCTTTTGACGGATTAGAAATCACCTTAAACGACGCTTATTTATCTGAAGGCAATGAATTTGAAGAGCCTAGAAATGATAGCTTCTTATTATTAGATATGACAATCGCTAATACTAACGAAGAGTCCGCTGATATTTCAACTTTCATGCAAATGTCAGTACAAGATGACGAAGGCTTCACGCACGACCCTGAGATCTATCTAGATGCACAAGGTTCACTTGATGGAGAAATCGGTCCTGGGAGAGATAACCGTGGAGAAGTAGCTTTTGACGTAAACGAGTCTAACACATATGACTTCATTTTCCAAAACCCATTTACATCTGGTCAAGCTATTTGGACTATTGAAGAGGTAGAATAAATATTTCTAAGAATATTTTATAGGTGGCCAATTTTCAAAGTGCTCAGCGAATTTAAATTAAATCGCTGAGCACTTTATACGTTTAAAATACTCTAATATTCTAAAACTATATCCAGTTTCACTTCAAAAGTCTGAACTCTATAGCCATTAAATCTATGTTTCATACTACTTCTTTTCGGGCTTATTTCTCCATTTTTCCAACCTGCTTGTTCACCAAAAAACATCACACATCCTCGTAAACGTTACGAAAACATACGATGCCTTTAAACACTTTTTAAACAGAAACTATTCCATATTTTCTAACTCTAGCCTTGATAAAGAGAGTATACGTGATGAAAATGACCCTTCGCTCTCACCCGCGAAAAATACGCCTGCTGGGCCTTCTACTAATGTATAAACTGGCTCTTCATTCACGCTAATACTCGACTCCTCTAAAAATAGAATATGAGACTCATTGAGCCCCATGAGCGGGTTGCTTAATACTTCTGCCGTTTCTATACCATCTTGAAGTAACAAAACCGTGGAAGCAGAATTGTCCTCAAGGTCTTTAAATACTTCATCTACTTCAAACTCAAACGCAGTCATCGGAAAGCGAGTACCCTCTTCCAAAACTTGATCAAACTCTTCCTTTGCAATAGGTCTCCCGCTAACAACTAGTTTTGCACTCTGATACAATTCATCTACAGTTTCTACCAAAGGATATGTAGCTTCGATTTGATAGTTCCCTACCCTTGGCTCCGCCTTCACAAATCCAGGCATCGCTTCTTCAAGTCCACTCAGCCGACTCCCAGTCGCTTCACTCTCAGCCTGATTCAATTCGATTTCCTCGTCACCCTGTGTCGCTTCCACGTCCGCGTCACCCTGCGAAGCGTCCGCCTCACTATTACACGCAGCCATCAACCCTAGCGCGCTCATCATTACCAAAACCCTTTTCACACAAACTCCTCCTTCAAATAATAACGTTCAGCCGCTTATAGCCAATTAGTCGCCATCTAATTGGTAAAAGTTACATACAGTTCCAGCCTCACATCAATGAAGAAGGAATACGTCATCATCCAACCCGAACCGATCGCTCTTTACCAAGCACCTCTTCCCGCAAAATCTCCATAAACCGCTCCTTCTCCTCTAAATACGGAGAGTGAGCACTGTTTTCAAACGTAAAAAATTGCTTATGAGGCGCTTCGACGTGCTCAAAAAATCGCTTCGCCTCGCTGTGACTCGTTTGATAATCGTATAATCCGTGCACAATATACACCGGTATATCAATCGTCGGAGCAAGTACCGTTGTGTCGGACCCCATCAATGTTTCTGAAATCGACGCATAGGTCGAAAAAAGCGCTATCGGAAAACGAAGTCGCTCCATAATCGAATATTTATTACACAAAAGGACCTGCTTCATCGCCGTATAGTTAGAGAAGCCCTCGCGCTTCATGCCACCACCGTAAGGGATCAAGTAGCGATCCATAATCCGAACAAGGTCACGATTTTTATAAAAATCCTCATCAATTGTCACCGCTCGAATATCCGACTCCGCCTTCGCATCCCCACGCTCCATCGCCGTCTTAAGCAAAAACGCATGCATATCTTTCGTCGACTCCAGCTGACGGCCCATTTGCCCGACACCTATATACGCGTGATAGTGCTCCGGATGGCGATGCGCCATGATACTCCCAAAAAACGATCCCCACGAATGCCCAAATAAATAGACCTTCTCTTTGCCAAACCGCTCCTTCAGGTACTCCGTCACCGCCAACGCATCCGCCACAAGCCGATCCAACGACAACTCCCCCTGCGTCTTCTTGTTATAGGACATCCCAGCACCCCGCTGCTCCCAGTAGCAAACCGTAAACTCCCGCTCCCACTCCAAGGAAGCGTCCTTCGTAATCGCATACTGCGGAAATCCCGGCCCGCCGTGCACCACTAGAAGCACCGGATTCGCCTCATCCGTCGACTCGATAAACATCCCACTCTTATGCCCATCAATCTCTACAAATTCTTTGGTAAAACGTACGTCAGACTTCGCCATATCATTATCCTTCCCCTTTACTTCTCATTTGTTGTATAAAAACAGGCCACACCTGTTAGTATTATCTTCTAAAAATGTAGCAAAACTTCTTTAATAAATTGAGTTAAACCCCTTCAAACCGGGAATAGTATATGTATTCAGTCTACTGGAGGTGAGAAGATTGGACGTATTATGTGAAGTAAGTAACTGTGTACACAATGAAGCAGGCGAGAAATGTGGCGCAACCTCTATTTTCATCGTAAGCGAATCCGGTAAAACAGCTTCCTCCCAGCACGAGACAGACTGCAAAACATTTGAACCACTAGAAAACTAATCGTCCCTCGTAGCCAATTCGTTGGCTACACTTTTTAGCCCATATTGATAATGAGTGTCATTATCGGTCAATCAAATGATGCAACAGCCTCTCTTTATCCTCAAAAAACTGCTTCATTAACGTGTAGTGCCCCGTATTTTCTAAAGACGTCTCAAAGGTCCCGTTCTCACTTAGCTCCAAAATCCGAGCGTATGGATACGCCATTAAAAGCGGCGAGTGTGTAGAGATAATAAACTGCGAGCCGTCCTGCACAAGCTCATGAATTCGAGCGAGCATCGACATTTGGCGAAGCGGCGATAACGCAGCCTCCGGCTCATCTAAAATATACACCCCGTTCCCATCAAACCGATTCATGAAAACAGAAAAAAAGGACTCCCCATGTGATTGCTTATGTAGAGATGTGCCACCGTATGAATTAATCACACCTAACTCTTCTATGTTTGTTGCGACATTATAGAATGTTTCTGCACGAAAGAAAAAGCCGTCCTTTGGACGTTGCGGTCCCTTCGATACACGCAGATAATTTTCTAAATTAGAGTGTGAGTCGAAGGTAGAGAAGGTAAAATTCCGCGTACCTCCTTCCGGATTAAAGCCATAGTGAATAGCAAGTGCCTCCAAGAGTGTCGATTTACCCATCCCGTTTTCTCCGACGATATACGTAACATTCGGGTGAAGCAGTATCTCGGTTAAGTGTTGAATCACAGGAAGATTAAACGGAAACGTATCCGGTGGAGGTGGATCTTGCTTTAAACTAATTCGCTTAATGTATTGATTTTGCTCGTTCAGCATCATCTGTACCAACACCCCTCTTTTCTTTAAGTTTACCACACCAAATTGTGAACAAAATACCAATTTATACTAGAATTAAGCTGGGTTTTCTTGTAAAGTTAAGAGTGGATATACATAGATAAAGGGTGAATTAGCAATGCGTTTACATGTCATAAGCCTCATCGCAGGTGTACTATTATTAACCGGCTGCTCTAATTATGGCGAGCCATTAGGGTTAGACGGCGATCGCGTCTTCGCAGCGGTCAAAGAGCATACGATAGAGTTAGAGGAGTTTGAGAGCGATTATACGGAACGCGATATCGAACTAGAGAGAATCTGCGCGGTAGCTGACGAAGATTTTGAAGTGATCTATCGCATATTCTGGCAAACTTCCGATGCTCCTAGAGCAAATTACGGTGGCTATTATGTCACTTTCATGGAAGAACCTGATTATCAGCTTGTTAACAATGCTCCAAAAGACATATACAACTCAATTGGCTGCCACGAATTTAACTAAGCAGGAGGAATGCGTGTGGTAATACTCATTTTTATGGGGATCATCTTACTTATTGTCGCTATTGACTATGTGATTTTTAAGCTAACTGATTTAAATCGCACCCGCCGTCTGATCGCAGGGGCGATCGCTCTTTTCGTACTACCACCACTTGCATATTGGACCTCTGTTTCCTTGCTCATGCCGCATGATCCAGGTGGGTTTGGCACGGTCAGCGTCGCATTTTTAATTACAGGATTATTTATTATTAATGGCATTATCATCTTCATTTCCTCGGCATTTGCATAGAAAATATGCAGGTGCTTTTTTTGTTTTTAGATTTCGCCTTCTTTGATCTTGTTTGAGCGTGCGTTTACTTTCCTTTGCACTTCCTGGCGCCTTGTTTGCACGTCTACTTTTCTTTGCACGTCCTCACACACTGTTTGTTCCTCCTACCCCTGGCTTTGCGCCTGCTGGCACTTGGTTTAACCCTCTTAACAACTCGTTTGCTCCTCCCTCTCTTCCCCGCATCTAAAAAGGAATGTCCCCTCATCTCAAGCATAAGCTAAAGTACAACCACTCTAAACAAGGAGGAGCGCACATGGATATACTCATTTTACTCGGCGTTTTAGTTCTCATCGCAGGCATCAACTACGCCATCTTTAGGCTTACTGCTTTACATCGTCCAAGCCGTGTTATCGCTGGTGTCGTTACTCTCCTTGCGCTCCCGCCTCTCTCCTACTGGGCTACCTTTTATTTAATGTTGCCCAACGACTCCGGCGCATTCAACTCGGTGTTGGTTGCTTTTTTAGTCGCCAGCTTCTTCGTTATTAACGGCATCGTGCTCCTAATTTCAACTGCCTTCGCATAGAAAATATTATAAATGTGCCATCAACTTTCCTTTGCACATCCTCAAACCCTGTTTGTTCCTCCGACTTTCGTTTACAACTCTATCTTCCTCATTCACTCCTTCGGCTTCAACACTAACGCCACAAAGCCTACAGCTGCATACACAAGAAACACAGCGTCGAATCCGATTGCTCCTGCGAGACCGCCGGCGACTGCTGAGCCAATTACTTGTCCAGCTGCGAGGAAAATGAACGGGATTCCAATACCTAGTGACGGACTGTCTTTAAAGATACGAATGCCCCATAAAATGAGCACGCCACTCATAAAGATGTACGAGCTACCAAATAAAATGGCGGACAACACGCCGATCAAGGCGCTCGTCACCGTTGCCACAATAGTCGCGGAGGAGAGTGCTAATACAATCACGGAAAGTCTAAATGCCACAACGAGTCCGAATCGGTTAATGACCGCTCCAACCGTCCCTCCTAATAACCCCGCTAACCCAATAATGATCCAAAAGCCTTGTCCTAAAAAGGCTGGAGCCTCCTCTAAGTTAACAATATAGTCACGAGAAAACGTCCAATAGGCTGCACTAGAAATACCTAGTAGCATGGAGGCTATAATGAGCTTCAAAGAACGTTGCACATCCGCCTTGCCAAAACGTATCGCACGATTTGCCCCCGAAGAATGATTTTTAGGAAGCACTTTGTAATTTATCGCAAGCACGGCTAGAGCTACGATCATGAACGCGAGGTAGCTCACGCGCCACTGATCCCCGATGACGAGCGCGACGATTCCGGCGAGCGCGGTACCGATGCTCGTGCCGGAGTTGATCCACGAGTTTGTCTGGTTTTGCTCGGTATCGGCGATGTTGGCTCTGACGATACCGGCATATGGCGGGGAGGCAAATCCGGTGCTAAGCCCGGCCACAAAGATGCCAATCCCTAAAATAAGTGGGTTCGGTGAGCCAGCGATGATGCTCAAGCCCACTACGGACGCGGTGCCGGCGACGATGAGAATCGTTTTGGGCGTGACGCGTTTGGAATAGATCATGGCTAACAGAATTGCAACACAGTAGGCCAGGTACGACAGGGACGAGATAATGCCGGTTGTCGCTGGTTGCATCTCTAAAGTTTGATTTATATATGGAAGCATGAGTCCGAAGCTAAATCGCGATAGGCCATAGGATACTGCGATCATCGGGAGCCCTGCTAAAATTAATTTGTATGGATTCATTGTTTTATTGTCCTCCTTCATTCAGATAGAACGATCATTCTAATAAAGGTGAAAATAAAAGGAAGTAGCGAATGGCTATTTCCTTTAAGGCGTTTTGGATTAGTTGCTTGCGCTGCTGAAGATTCCTTCTACGAGCTGATGGGCATGGTGTTTGACGTCCTCTTTATCGACTAATTGAATCATGGAGGTCATGCCTTCTATGATAATAGAAAGGTACAAAATACATTCCTTTTCGTTTGTAATCCCTGAGAGATCCTTCTCGATTTTGTCCATGAGCTTTTGCTTATGAGCCTTGCTTATTGACGCTATCTGCTCATTCGATTCTGCGTACTCCTGCTTCGCACGTAAAAATAAGCATCCGTTTTTCCCGCTCTCCTCAAGCCAGGCCTGGTGCGCGTCAATGAGGGAATGGGCGTAAGTACGTGCGTCTGCGTGCTTGTTAAGTTTGCTATCGATGGTCAGAAAATAATGTTGCTCTCTTCGAAGTAGGATCTCCTCGATTAACTCTTCCTTCGATTTAAAGTGATAGTACATCGTCATAGTCGCCACGCCAGCTTCTTCTAAAATTCGCTTAATCCCAACTGCATGAAAGCCGTGCTTATAAAACAGCGTCTCCGCAGTATCTAGGATAGCTTCTTTCTTCGATGATCTTGCCATATTCACACCTCTTTGTTAGAACGATCGTTCTAGTAACTGTAACAGATGGATGGGTGTTGTGCAATGGTTGGGTGTTAGTAGGAAATTTCACAAAATCACACCTAGTAATTACTTCCAATTAAGGTGCACCTCTGATACAATGGCAAAAAAAGGAGGTGACAGTCCATGAGTGAATTAATCAAGCCAGGCACAGACAACCAACGAGCAGGCACCTATGTAGAAGTTGGTCCAAGAGGCGGAAGCGTGAGCGACGCTCGTACCGTCAAAATCGATCAAGGTGATCGACTCCCTCCCACGCAAGAAGAAGGTAATATGTGGAGAAAACAGTAAGTAAACATGGCTACCCATTTGTGTACATGCAGGTGGGTAGCTTTTTTTGATTGGATAAAGTGATTTTTATTCCATTATGCAAAAAAACGTCCACCCCCTTCGATAAAGTAAAACGGGGGGGACAACCTGTTTACTTAATTGTATGTTTTTCATCCGTTCCACCCACTGATCAATTGAAACTAATCTGATCCCTATAACAAGAACACGCAATATATACATTGAAAAATGCAATATATATGTTACACTAAAAGAAAAAAAGGAGCAGGATATTGAGCAATAGAATGAAAGTTGCGAGAACGGAAAAAGGCCTTACACAACAGGAGTTAGCAAAGCTTGTTGGGATTACGAGACAGACAGTAAGTTTAATAGAAAAAGGAAAATATAATCCATCACTAAAGCTTTGTTTAGAGATCTGCTATCAGCTAGATAAAACGCTTGATCAATTGTTTTGGATCGAAAAGGAGAGGTGACACTAGATGTTTAAAAAGATAACTGATGAAAGAGTCTTATTAAAAAATCTAAAGATGTTCAGAACACTATTTTTAGTGCAGACCGCTGGAATCATCATCGTTTTACTTTTGCATGTATTGGAAAACGGCATGCAGGAACTTACCTCTACTCCTGTGTGGTACGTATTTATCCTAACTGCGATCGTATCTGGTTACTTACAAATGGATGTTACTGTAGATAACGATGACAAGGATAAGGCGCCACCTACATATTTCTATGTCGTCGGATTCATCGGCTGTTTAGCTATCGCGGCTTCCATCTCTTTCATTGCCTTAGCAGAAAATTCATTTGCCGTAAAAACACTTGCGACAGCTTTACTCTTCATTGCTTGCTATGCACCTTTTTCCTATGCTCTTTATTTAAAAACAAAGAAGGCAAAAGAGTTGAATGAAGAGTAGTTCTATTTGTAAGTAACCGTACATACATGTTTCATCTAGACAAATTCGAGAGGACTGATTGAGTGGGTCAAACAAAAGAAGAGCCTGTCATATTAGGTGGCATGGCTCATGCAGACGGAGTGACATTTTTTAGTGAGTCGCATCAAGTGAAAGCATTCTATCAAAAAGACGGCGGGATCTCCGTATCGAGTAAGGAGCTTCGACCAGCTCCTCAGAAGTTAAAAGAACTAGTAAAGATCCCCGTTTTTCGCGGTTACGTGGACGCTCTTCGCGCGATTTACATAAACTGGGTAGCAGGACTGCTCATGATACTGTTTCCTTTCGGAGTAGCCTTCGGTCTATCAATTCTACAAGCTACGTCCCTTGATCAGGCCTTCTCGTTCTTAATTGGTATCGCAAGTGGTCTGGCACTTCCCATAATTATATACATTTTTCTTATTAAATCTCGAACAAACATTACGAAGTTTCACGGCGCGGAGCATATCATTCATAACCTGCATTGGCATGATAAATCGATTGATTCCTCCTACCTAACCTCCTATCGCTTTCATAAGTGGTGTGGGTCGTCCTGGATCGCAATTTTTATGACGTACATGATCGTCATGTCGTTTTTACCCGTGCCACCTATCGTTACGGCTCTCCTCTGGTTCGCATTCTACGGAGAGCTTACGATGAATGAGCACCCAATCGTGAGCAAGCTCCTCAAGCCGATTCACTACATCGGCTTCGCTTTCCAGCTTGTCACAACCTCCAAGCCCAAGGACTACCACCTTTCAGCTGCGAGAAAAGCGGCGAAAGTGTTACTTGCAAAGGAGAGAAAAGTACACGTACGTGCAGAGTCAGAAACAAAAGCGCTCTAAATATGTAAAAAGGAGAACCGGTGCTATCTTTAAGTTAACAGACATGACGTTAAACACGATGACGTTTTTGGCCTTCCCTCTACTACCAACAGGACACTCTGACAGCTGTCTCATTTATAAAGGCAAAAAATCCGTTCGAACTCTGCCGTGTCTTTGCGTTTAATAGATAGTAGGACACGTAGACGAATCCTTTACTTCAATCAACGGAGCCCCTTACCCAACATGTTGGGCAGGGGCTATTAGCTAAGGTTTTGTCACAGTATGTTTTTGCTGATCTATTTCCAAAATCACTGTGTAGAGGTTGATTGACATAACGTTATAAATGATTTAAATACGTTTTGATTGGTTTTTTCTGTTCTATAAACTAATTGACTAAAGAAATCTAAGTCTTCATCCATATAATGAATCCCCTTAAGCTTTTCGTGTTTTTCTATCACGAACTCTGGTAGAAACCCAATCCCCCAATCATTTTGAACGGCTTTCTTTATCGTTTCCACACTACTCAGCTCCATTGAGACATTATAAGTCATCGTTTGTTTCTTTAATTGATCGAGCAAGCGTGCACGGTATGTACACCCCTCTTCCGTTAGGATCAATGGTTGATGTTCTAGGTCTTCTACCTTTATTGACGTTTTCTTAGCCAAAATATGGTGTTGAGGAACAACTATCATCATAGCTTCCTTTTGAATAGGAAGACTTTTAATACCAGAAGATTTATAAGGAGAATCTAGAATAAGGCCAAAATCTATTTCTTTTTCTTTTATCATCCGAATGATGTTTTTTTCCGAGTCTGGAACTATACGTATTAAAATATTAGGATATTGTTCCTTAAATATCGCTAGTATTTTTGGTAAATAGTAAATTGCTAATGTCTCAATCGTTCCAATTGAGATAGATTTAACTTCCTGTTCTTGTAATGCCAAATGAGATTCTTGATATAAAGAGAGCATCTGTTTTGCATAGTCAAAAAGTAACTCTCCGGAAGAAGTTGGCTTCATGTACCTACCTTTTCTCTCTAATAATGCATTTCCACCATATAATTTCTCCAGTTTTTGTATATGATTCGTAACACTAGATTGAGCATAGTCCAATTCCATAGCTGCACGAGTGTAACTACCAACTTCCACAACCCGCACAAATGTTTTAAGGTATAAAAGTTCGATACAGACCAGCTCCTCACATCATAATTAGTGATAATAAGTATCTATAATTATCTATAACAACAATGCAAAAAACAAGATAAGATTAATTTGTAGTAAAAAAACAAATACAAAGGTGGTTTTAAAAAATGACATCAAAACCAAGATTTGCATTAACATTAGACGTTGAACCTGCTAATCCAAAGGACGCTTATAATTTTTTCATGCAGAAATTATCTTATGAAACCGACGTTGCAGACCTTTCAATAGATATAAAGAAAGGATATGAAGGTATTGTTATTGTGGATGTAAGAGATGTAGAATCGTTCGAAGAATGTCACATTCCAACTGCAATATCAATCCCGACTAACAAAATTAGTGAGGAGACAACAAACAACCTATCTAAAGAAAAAGTGATTATCACCTATTGCTGGGGTCCAGCTTGTAACGGCGCAACTAGAGCTGCCGCTAGATTTGCACAATTAGGTTTTAGAGTAAAAGAACTTATTGGCGGAATCGAGTATTGGCGTAAAGAGAATGGTGAAGTTGAAGGCAAGCTAGGTCAGAAAGCAGATTTATATTGGAAGATAAAGAGGTAAAAATCGATTTTATTAAGATGTGATTAGCTTAAATACACATAAAATCCTTAGTCAAATTAAATGTAGTATTACTATATACACTCAAACAAACGAGACAGAATCCTTGAAGGTACTTTCAGTTCCAGTGCATGGCCAAAAGGATATTATAGTAAATTTCAAGAGCACTTCATTGTGTAAGTTACTCTGATGTTCGCGTTACTATTATGACACAGCACAGTGGGCTATCGGGTTATTTGCGTAAAGAATAAATACTGTTCAGATAAACTTAACATCACCTATTTATTTCATCACACGTACTGGAGGTATACTATTTTGGAACACGTTAAATTAAGAAAAAGCTTTGCCTCATCGTTCGGAAAAATTAGTTATGATTTCATGGGTGAAGGCCCCCCCATCATCCTTGTACATGGAACCCCATGGTCATCGTTTAACTGGCGACATATTATCCCCGCACTAAGTCAATGGTTTACGGTATACTATTATGATCTTTTAGGTTATGGACAGTCAGATAAGCCTGAGGGAGATGTTTCACTGGGCGTTCAGAATAAAATTTTGCTAGAATTTCTCCATCATTTGGAGCTAAACAAACCTATCGTTATCGGCCATGATTTCGGAGGAACCACTGTTTTAAGAACACACCTATTAGGAAAACAAGACTTTGAAAAAATGATCCTTATTGATCCTGTGGCTCTTGCCCCGTGGGGCTCTCCTTTTTTCTCACATGTAAATAAATATGAGATAGCTTTTCAAGGAATCCCGGAATACATTCATGAGTCCATTGTTTCAACTTATGTCCAAGGAGCAGCATATAAGACCCTAGATAAAGAAACATTAGAAGGAATTGTGAGCCCATGGCTTGGTTCTAGTGGACAGAGTGGATTTTATCGACAAATTGCACAAGCAGATCAACGATACACGGACGAAATAGAACCCTTTTACAACGATATTAGAGACCCTGTTTTGCTTATTTGGGGAGAGCAGGATAATTGGATTCCAATAGAAAAAGGAAAAGAGTTACGCGATAAAATTGAAACAGCAGAATTTATTTCTATCCCTAACGCTGGGCACTTAGTGCAGGAAGATCAACCCGCCGAATTGGTATCACACATACTTAAATTCCTTTTTACAAAAGCTTAATATGATTTCCCTTTCCAGCTTGTCACAACCTCTAAGCCCGACGACTACCACCTTTCACCTGCGAGAAAAGTAGCGAAAGTGCTACTTGCAAAGGAGACAAACGTACACGTTATGTAAAGCACTTCGCTCATGATGGCGGAGTGCTTTGCTTTTCAATCTTTAATTGTATTTCTCTCTACTTTAAGTATACTGTGAATTTTTGTTTATTTGCAGACTATTTTTTCTGTAGTCGCTACACTATACTGATTTTACACCTTAATTAGAAGGAGTGGATTTGTATGAGTGAGCCAACACCAGCTTTAGATAATGGGCCTTTCTTTCATGGTACGAAGGCGAAACTAAACATCGGTGACCTGCTAGAGCCTCAGTATGTCTCTAATTATCAAGAGAAGAAGTCAAATCATATTTACTTTACGGCCACATTGGACGCCGCTAAATGGGGGGCAGAATTAGCTAAAACAGATGCAAAAGAGCGCATATATATAGTGGAGCCTTTAGGAGAGTTTGAAAATGATCCTAATGTAACGGATAAAAGGTTTCCGGGTAATCCAACACGCTCTTACAGATCTAAACAGCCACTAAAGATTGTGGCTGAATTAGGAGCATGGGAAAGACATAGTGACGAGCAAATTAAGGGAATGCTGGCGTCTTTAAACAAGCTTCGTGAAGAAGGAAAATATAGTATAGAAGACTAAGCTTTATTCACGCTCATAGCTCATATTTAGAAATTCATACGTGCCTCCGTTTGTTTGTTTGTTGGATAAACGTCTCGCCTTCTTCGAAAGTGCTAGGACTAGCTTTTGGCCTAATAGGAGGATATATCCTAATTTGGTTTTTAAGCTTGTACGTAGTCGGCTCCGTGTCCTTGACCAGTTAGATCTGGTCTCATGCCTAACCCTATCTCGTAGGTTCCTTCCTCCCTTTTACTGACAGTGAGGAAGGCAACCAAGCTGTTTTCCTTGAAAGCAGCAAACGTTGTCTCTCCTTATGTACGATCGCTACTTAGTTAGTCCACCTCATTAATACCACTTAGGCGTTATCCTCCTGAAGTAATCATGGTCATCTAAGTACGTATACACTTTATCTAGCATCTCGTCTAAGCTGTCCGGAATCACCTTTAACGTCCAAATCACTGTGGAAAACACGCACATGGCAAGATATAGAGAATACAGTCTCCAAAATTCGTCGTCTGGATCTTCGTTATAAAAGTAGCCTCTAATTTGCCCTCTTGAAAAAGGAATACTTACCCCTCTAGTAAAAATGCCAACCTTTAAAAATTCGTGATAAGGATCGCCCCAGTCAAATCGACCAAAGTCTACTACTCCCACAAATTCTTTGTTGCTTACAATGATGTTACTTACATGATAATCGTCATGTTGAAATAGGTTAGGTCGATGTTTCATTAAATGAATGTTTTGATCAATAAACTCCATAATAGTATGATCATTCTGCACTTTTACATCACATGCCAAATACGCCTCGATATAACGCTGATGTTTTTCAACTTTCCTCTCATACCACGAAGAAATATCGGGAGGCGCTTCTAGCTGATGCATCCTTCTGAGCTCTTCTCCTGCCCTCAACCCTAGCTTATACTGTTCCACTTCGGAGTAGGTGGAGATTTCATCCTCCGCGTCATTCCCATCCAGATAAGATGTGACCGAGTATCCCTGTCCCTCTACCTCACCAATTAATATAGGCTGCGAGCAAGTGATCTTGTATTCCTGCATCCTTTCCAAAATTCTGAACTCCGCCTTTTTTGACTCTAACTCCCTCCCATCAAACAGTCGAAGCAACAATTTCTGTCCATCTTCCATATGTACTAAATACTTTTTATCTGTAGAAAATCCCTTTTTGATTTCTATCACTTCGGTGCATCTGCTTTTTAATTGTAGTTGGTTAATGAAGTCTATATTCATGATGTCCCTCCCTCTTTGCTTATGTTGTATGTTTAATCACAGCTAATCTTAGGAATCTAGCATAAAATTCTCACCAAAAGGATGGCGCGAGCTTAAGCAGAAGCGCCATCCTTTTGATTTTAAGAGGGTTCGATAATAATGTCTATGCTGGCAGGAATTTTGAATTCTTTTTGACCTTCCTCTGATTCATAAAAGAATTCCGCAATGAATGTAAAGGTATACGTTCCTGCTGGATACCCGCCGACTTCGTCATATAACGCTCTTATCTCTTCTAAATTTCTATCAGCTTGAGGAGTCAACCCTACACCATAGCCAAAACCAGAGAAATTTTCATTTGTAATTGATTCCCCAGGAGTTAAGGTGGTCAGTTCTTGAGAAGTTAATCTCTCAGCAGACTCGAAAAAGTCTCGCTTGTGATCAATGACCGATCTGTAAACAAGAGAGGTAGCATGTACAATCTCCATTTCATCCTTATCACCTACATACGTAAGAGCACCTGTTATATCAAGCTCTTCCCCTTCTACGTAGACTCGTTTAGCAGAAGATAGAGTCACCCGAAAATCATCCTGCTCCGTCGTTGCAATTACTTCTCCTTCAGCTGGAATACTGATTGCCTCAGCAACCTGAGCCTCTTCCTCGGTGTTTTCTCCATCAGTTTGGCTACAAGCCGTTATTACAGCAAGCAACAACAAGGAGGACAATCCATACTTAAATGTTGTCATTTTATAACTCCTCTTTTAAGACTTATTTGCTTAAAATCAACATGACCTTTTCACACTCACTAAGTGTGTTCTCGCTTTATTAGTAGGTAATATGTGTGAAAAGTTACCATTTCTTTAAATTTTTTAAGTCTTATAAAGGTGTGGATTAGTAAATAACAATAGGAAGTATATTTTTACATTTTAACTGATGATGACATCCAAATGACCAAACATATTCACCTCGTCACTCTCTAGTTGCCTTATTAATACGCCCTTTTATAAATCAATCACAACTCACTTAATAGGTATCCAAATTTCCGAATACAAATCCGGACTACTTGGATCATCCCTATTATATAATTCAAATTCCGGTGTGCCCGCGTGCTCGTATCCAGTCGATGGGAACCACTCTGAGAAAATACGTTTCCATGCCTGTTGCATCGCTACAGGCATTGGACCGTGTACTTCAAAAACTGCCCACTTCGAAGCGGGCAGTTCGAAGCTATGCATTCCTTCAGGTACCGATGTAGCATGCGACGTGCCTATCCAATAGTCAAAGGTCTGATTCTGCTTTTGATTTTCACTGATTTCTCCGCAAACACCTAAGACACCGTCTACTACTCCGTCATTTAAATCAAACAATACGTCACTCGTACCATTTTGGTTAACCTCTTCCCAAAACTCCGGAATGCCTTTCACATTCTCTTCCTCTGCAACCGCAGAAAATTCTCGTTTGATTCCATCAACTTGAAACGCATCCTTTTCGACTACACTGTATTTCATCGGTTTTGCCCCTTTCAAGGACACCTGAATGACCAGGCGATTATAGGATTGCAGCTTTCCTTTAAGCTTCCGCGCTTCACTTGGAGTCACGTCATGCTGCCTGCGGAAAGCTTTCGAAAAAGCCTCGGGAGTGTCATAGCCATACTTATAGGCAAGATCAATAATTTTTACATCTGTTCTCAGTAACTCTTCACCGGCCAACGTTAAACGTCGACGCCGTATATAGTCACCGACTGTGACTTCTGTTAAAACCGCAAACGTTCTCTGGAAATGTGATGAAGATACATTCGCTTGTTCAGCAATGCTATCAATAGTTATATCCTCTAACAGATTACTCTCCATAAACTCAATTGCTTTTTGTATCGACTCTACCCACGCCATGGCTTTCAACTCCTTACAATCATCCTATCAATCCGAAAGAAACATCTCCGGTCATTTTACGCTTTGTTTTGGCAGGTTCCTTTAAATACGAATATCCTTCTGCTTAATAAGAAACATTCGTAGACTTAAAACCCATACACATCAAACGTCTTCTCATACCGATAGTTCTCAATCGCTTTTTTCACATACGGCACCATATTGTCCGGCAGCTCGTCGATTGGGGTCCATCTCAATTCGTCGCATTTAGATGGCTCCATATTGGTGATCTCCCCATCCCACTTTTCGCAAGCCAAAAAGAAATCGATCCGCTCCTCGGCCGACCTCCGATGCATCACACCAACTACGCGCAAATCTTCCCTACTGATGCGGACGCCACCCTCCTCATGCACCTCACGCTGAGCCGCCGCGATAAAATCCTCACCCCCATCAATATGACCAGCCAGCACGCTATAATTACCGTCCTCATAACCCGTGTTAAAGCGTCTCAGTAACAAAATCTCCTTCTCTTTTAACAGAAAAATATGTACAGCTGCCACTACCTTAAATCGTTCCTTTATCATGGTTATCACCTCTACTGAAGAGTATCATAGACAGTGAGAAAGATTAATCAGTTACTAACAAATGACAGTTTCTTTCACACTATTTAAAATCATAGGCTATTTCTTTATATATTCAAATGAGAATCAGGGGATATTTCAGGCTAGTGGCGGCTTCTTTCGGAGGTAAATTAGCCATTGATTTTTATCTTGAACATCCTAAAAAGTGTTTAAGTTTAGCGCTACTTCACCAGCGTTAGGTGGGTGGAAAGATTCTTATTTCCTTCAAGGCTATGAGAAAGAGGAGGATCAAATGCTGCAACAAGGAAAATTAGAAGCCGTTGCACAGTTGAACTACGAGACGTGGATATCTAGAGGACGGGAGCTAGAAGCTGTACAGTCGCATGTCAAACAACTAATTCTCGATATGCAAGTAAAGACTCTCAAGAAGCCAGCATCTGATGAGACCGTTGTGGAAGTAAAGTCCACAGCTACCATCTCACGATTAAAAAATATCCATGTGCCTGTTTTAATTTTGATTGGTGAGGGGGCCTGATTTGATACTATACCAACCTTTATCTATCCCCTTTAATTATGCAAACTTCAGCATAAAAAAACACTTATCCCATATACAAGGAAAGACTGGCCAATATGGCTGCGCTTGGCGTGCAACTATAAAAAGGGCTTCTCAATAGTGTAGTCACTAATGAGAAGCCTTTTACAATTCTTCTTTAAAACAATCCTTCGTATCCTTTTAGCCTAGCTAATCCTTCAACAAAATAGTAATCTCCATAAATCAAGGGAACATCTACATTGCTTCTTTCCGGATAATGACTTGTTCCGTGAAGAATTAAGCCATCTTCATGTTGATTTTCCCAATCACCATAATTCACATAAAGAGACTTCAATATCTTCATACCTGCACGAAGATAGGCTTCCCCTGCAATCACTCCAGCTTTTTCTCCTAAGAGAAGGAGTCCAGAGGCAGCTATCGCGCCTGCGGAAGAATCTCGATGTGTTGGTACATCTTCTGGAATGTGCATATCCCAATGTGGCACCATATCCTCTGGCAAATGGGCTAAAAAGAAATGGGCTACTTTTTTAGCTCCTTGTAGGTATCGCTCATCTCCAGTGTAGTGATAGCTTAGTGCCAGACCGTAAATGGCCCAGGCCGTTCCACGCGACCATGCGGAATTCTCCGCGTACCCTTGACCACCGATATTCTCTACATGCTCCCCTGTTTCTGAATCGAATCTCACGATATGGTGAACGGCCCCATCGGCTCGAACAAAATACTCGAGCACCGTATCTGCATGTTTCCTTGCCGCATTTCTAAATCGTGGGTCTTCCGTTTCGTCTGATGCCCAGTACAAAAGCGGCAAATTCATGAGACAGTCAATAATTGCCCACCCAGAGTTTTCTTCTCCTTCATACCAAGGGTTCCAGGCACGAATAAAGTTTCCATTCGTATTAAACCTCCCTAGTAAGAGATTCGCCACTAACAAGGCACGACGTTTTGAATGTTCACTACCTGTAAGCTTGTAATTGGTAAGACTAGTTAGTGTCCACATGAAGCCCATATCGTGATCAAGCCGATAATAATCCGTTATAACTTTATCTAATTGTTGCTCACATTTTTCTGCAATTGTCTTTAGTTTTTGGTCTCCTCCATCACGGTGTACCAGCCAGAGAAGCCCTGGCCAAAATCCAGCAGTCCACCAGTGAGGAGGCTCTAGCTTATATTCTCCGTTCACACTTGCATGGGGAAAGTTCGCACCGATCTTGTCACTTGTCCGTCCCACTTTTTTAGTTATTTGTTCCCATGCTTTCTCCACCCATGCTATTTCCGTTTTAGCCATTCCTATCACTTCCTAGCTTAAATTTATCTAGCATTCTTTATAAGTAATTTCTAATAGCGTGGACAACATTTCCGCGATACAAAACGTCGAAATTATGGCCATCTGAACTAGTAACTAGACTAGGAGCTTCCTTCCACACTTCTGTAACATCCACATTTCCGACATATCCGAAAACTGCAGCACCGTACCATGTGACACCCTTCTCGATCAACCCTTTTAGCGATGGAATAAACGTAGAACTTGAATACAAGACATTCGTGTTCGGGTCCGTTTTGACTACTTTCGGTTGACGATCCCCATATAAAGGGACGATGCCACTAACTCCCCAAGGTAAGGAGACATATCCCTTCTCCTTCTCTATCATCGTTAGCTCCCCTCTCCCCGTCGGAAAATCGGGTCTTTCCCATGGGATAGAGAAGCCCCCTTCTATTGTATCTAATTCTCGCTCTGAGCTTAAGCGGTGAACTCGAACATGCCAATGCTCATCGATTGGCACAAGCCAGGTCTCAACGGTTACGTCCTTCCATGGTTTCCACAGAGAATAGAGCGATCCGTTCTCCCACTTCAGCACTTCACAACGTTTGCGAACGCGGTAATAGCCATCTCTTTCGCTTAATGCCAACATGGAATCAAAGGCACCTTGTTCCACCCCATCATTTCCTCGTTGTACACAAAACCCAAATTGGTTTGAATAAGCAAACTTCGCATATTTTGCATCATTTTGTCCATGAATTGACTTTAAAAATTGACCAGATGTTAAAGCAAACACATGATCTTGATTTTCATTATGAAAGAGAATCATACGAGGCTGCTTTTGCACCTTCCGTTTTTGAAGCTTAGGAAAGGGTTTCTCCTCTGCTAACCAGAATGGATGATTTTCTTCGAGTGCTAATAATAGGAATGTCTTTAACGCCCAATACGGTGATCCAGGTGAATTATAGTTTTCAGCCATTAGTAGATTTGGATATGTATATCCGATCGTTAATAATCCATCTTTAGAAAAAATAGATTGGTTCATCCACCAGCGAAGATGACGGAGTACTATCCCCTTTACCACACCCCAGTCCAAAACCTCTACTTCTGCAAATGCAAGAGCGCTCCAGAAGGCCCCTTGAGCAAACCGATATGTTAGGCTTCGTCCAAAAGGAAGGGCTGATCCATCTGAAGCAAACCAGTATAGAAAGTCATTTGCAAATATGGAAGCGCGGTCAACAAATCGCTGTGACCTTTTCGGATCTATCTCCTTCATCAGTTTCGCATAAATAAGACCGTAAAAATGGAAGGCAAAAGGAATATAATAGTCCTGTTGTGCCGTTTGTCCATCACTATACCAACCATTATCACTATAATAAGACTCAATTTTATCTAAAGCTTCTTCCTGTTTCCCCTTATCGTAAGGAAGTCCTACATGCTCAAAGCCGACATTGACGAGGATTCGAAAAAACTGCCAGTTGCTTGGAACAATTTCTTTTTCATTAATTTGGTTAAGCCATTGATATACATTATTTTTTTCCTTCTTAGTGAGAGACCCCCAAACTTTATCCGGCACAAGGGCTAGGGCATAGCCAAAAACAGCCATCTCTACTAAGCGTTGATCAAAATCGTCTACTTTTCCCCAATACTCTTCATGCTCAGGGTCAGTACCATTTCTTATTCCTTCTAAGTAGTCCTCTAATAGCTTTGTTTCTCCGCCCCCAGCAAGTAATGGGACCATCCCCCATAACACTCGAGAAAAAGTTTCCATCCCTGCAATATCATGACCGAAGTGTGCATTCGTGTCCCCTACATGTAGTCGAGTATGCCCCTTACTAAAATGAGGTTTTAATGGCTGCGATATAGTGTGAAACAGATTAATTAAATCAGTACGAGTTCGTAACAGATTCTTTTGTACAGCATTCATAAAGTTGAACCTCCTTCGTCATAAAACAAGTAGGTGTCCGTTCAAGAAAAGTGCTCGTTCTTTGAACATGCTCCATAATCACTATTTTATAGGGGAGGATTCTTTTATACATCAAGCTATTTTGACAAAAGATATAATAAATTTGACTTATCCTAAAAAGGACTTTATTCGAAGGTTTCGTACACAAAATATAATGCTAATTCGCTTTTCGGTACTCTAATGGAGACAGTTGATTCGTTTTTTTGAATAACTTAATGAAATAACTGGTGTTTTCATAGCCAAGTTTATTCGAAATATCTTCAATGGTGTCCGAAGTATTCGTTAAAAACTCCACAGCTTTTTTCATTTTTAACCTTGTCACGTACTCAATAAAGGTTTCGTCTGTTTCTTTTCTAAAGATTCTACTAAAGTGACTTGGATTCAGAAATAGGTGCTGGGCGACGGCCTCCATCGTAATACGCTCATTTATATGCTTTTCTACGTACTTTTTTGCCTCCCATATTTCCGGTCTCTCTGATTTCCCCTCAGCCTCTACATACTGAATAACCGCACGTATAAATTGACACATGTACTCTCGTAGCTGTTGAATATTAACAATGGAATGAATGTCACTATGAAGCAAATCAATAGGTTGATTTTTGTGGTTAATCACAACATGATGACTTAATGAAATCGTAACTAAGATATTATTCACCCAGCACTTGATCTTATCTGGGTGATATTTAGTCTCCTTAAGTAGATCTATCCACTTATTCACGGTATGCTCTATAGTCGATTCACACCCTTCATATACCAACCTTTTTAACTCCTCTACTACTGTAGCAGAGTGGATAAAAATATTATCTGTTGAAAACGAGCTTGTTATATTATCTAGAGCAAATATACTATTGTCATCTATATAAAACCACTCATGTTCTATATGAACCATTTCCCTGACTGTTTGTTGGAATTCACAGATTGTTTTAACAGGCTTACTATAAATGAATGCTATCTTAATTCCATAGTATTGCTCGAGGGTGGCCTGAAGTTTTGACATAGATGTTCTAATATCATCGTACGTATTCTCTTTAATCCCATTTGAGGTTGGGAAGAACCATAAGATTTGGAAATCATCATATATGAAGCCGTCCATATTCATTTCTTGTGCAATATTATCTATTGAATACATAACTAAATCTGCTGTTTTAAACTGCTCGAGCGAGCTATTACTGTTTTGGACATACCCAATAACCGGGATATACTTTTTTGTCTCTAAATCAATGTTGAACTTTTTACTTCGAGCTATCCATACTTTATCCTGAATAATCGGACTGTCTTCTAGTGTTCTTAGCCACTGCTTTTTTAGCGACAGTTGATTTTGATCGACGATCGATTTCCACTGATTCATATCATTTTGTTGCTTATTCTTCTCACGAATCTTTTCCATAATCCTATTAATCGCTTCCAGTAATGTTTCGGGTTCTATGGTCTCCTTAAGAATATAATCATTTACTAATAGCTTAAGTGCTTTTTTTGCATAATGAAAATCGTCGTGACATGAAATAATTAACGACTCCATATTTGGGTTTAAATGCTCCAATTGCTCTAATAGCTGCAGTCCATTCATATGTGGCATATCAATATCTGTAATAATAATGTCCGGTGTGTTCTTTTTAGCAATTTCTAAAGCCTCTACCCCATTTTCGCACAGACCAATTACGTCTAACCCCTTATCAGTCCAAGGAATACAATGAAACATAAACTCTAACATTTGATAATTATCATCAACTAGTAATACCTTCATTTATGAAACCTCCTCCTTGAATAGGAAAACGAATGGTCACAGTCGTTCCTTTATACAATTCACTTTCAATCTTCATCGAAAATTGATCTCCATAAATTAAACGCATTCGTTCGTAGATATTTTTTAATCCAATTCCAAACGTTTTCTCCTCATCCTTTAGATATTTTGACACAATATTCTGTTTATCTAATTCAAGGTTAGCTTGTAATAAGTTTAATCTTGTTTTAGCGATGCCCTCTCCATCGTCCTGAACGGTTACAATGACATAGCTATCTTCTACTGTTGTCTTTAGTTCAATGTTGCCTGATTGATTACTAATCCCATGCTTACAAATATTTTCAACGATAGGCTGAATAAAAAATCGCGGCACTGTAACGTTTAATGTAGCTGATGCTAATGTCAGGTGTGTTTCTAATGGATGCTTTCTCATGAAGTTAATGAGATCCAAGTAATCTAACGTATAATTCACTTCCTCATGTAACGTGATCCATTCTTCTCCTTTGTAGGTGTTTCTTAAATATTTATTAAACGAAACAATAAAACGAGAGGTTTCTGTATCCCCATTTTTAATCATGTTAATTCGTATCGTATTTAAAATGTTAAAAATAAAATGTGGTTTTATTTTTGCTTGAAGGATTTCCATTTCTGCTTTCCGTTTCATAGATTGTTCCACTTTAACCTGATGGATCATGTCTTGTATTTTATCTAGCATCAAATCAAATGCAGTCCCTAACCTCCCTATCTCATCTTGTCGTTGAATATTCGATCTGATCTTAAGATTCCCTTTTTCAATTTCATGGGAGATGTTTGCTAGCTTTCCAATAGGCTTGGTGAATTGGCTTACAACAAAAAATAAGATAACGATTAACACCACAAGAGAAGAGCCTAGCAAATAAATGTTTACAGTATAGGCTTTACCTAATGCAGAAGTCGCTTCGTCGTATGAACTTACACTTACTAGACTCTCATTCGCATAGCCCACATCTTTATGACTCATCAAAAAAGTATTTTCATCCTCATGAATAAATACGGAGTTATTACTATGGAGCTCAGAAAAATACGGAAATTGTGTTCCAGTATGCTCCATTTTATCATCGTATAAAACTCTCCCATCCTCATCTAGTAAAAAAATTGTACGATTCTCATTAATATCGCTACTAGAGAGTACTTTATCAATTTCTGTTTTATTCATGCCTGCGAATAGATAGGCGGTAGTTTGGTTATTATAATCAACCAACCTTCTTCCTAATAAAATCATATGATCGTCGTAATCTATCATTTCCTTACTATCACTTTTTATATCTAGAGACGAAAAGCCATGAACTTCAAATGTATGCAGGTCATCTAACGTATTAATTCTTTCCCGAGCACCATCTATGTCCACCTTGCCACGGTAACTTTTATTAACAAAATGCTTCTCCCCTTGTAATGGAATTATGTAGATGTCGATATTGCTATTTCTAGTTAGATGGTCTAGTTTGGAATTGAGCTCTACGTAAGCACTTGGTGTGATTGTTTCATGAATTCCTCTATTTAAAATACTCTTGATTTCATTATCAAAAAGAACATAATTCATAACCTGAATCATATCGCCTATCACTTTATTAATAGAAAGGCTGCCTATTTCTAATGAATAGTTTTCATTAGAAATAGTTTGATCTTTCATCACATTACTACTTGTATAAATAACACTTCCCATACTGAATAAGATTGGAAAGGAGATACACAGAATAATAACAATCAACAATTTATGCTTAAAAGAAAATTTATCGCGGATATTAAGACTTTTCTCCTTTATGAGCCTCATCCTATACACACCCTATACTAAATTATATTTCCAAAAAACGATGTAATCCTATCGTATCATGAAAGCGCATTCATAATAAGGTTTAATATTCAGTCAATGAGGAAATTAGCTCTTAATAAATACGAAGGAAAGATTGAGAACTATAAATAGTCTCAACCTTCCCCATCCATGTTATGTGGTCATCTCTAATTACGATTATCGTCAATAACCTTCTGTACTGCTTCATCTGCTCTTTCAATTGTTGTATCAAGATCTTGATCTTCTAGTAAAAATTTCTCCACTTCATTATTGTATGCAGTCACAACTTCATTAATGAACGGTACCGGTATATAAAGGTCGGCAGCTAATGTCGTTTCTAGTGTATGAGCAAGGGAATCTAAGTTTACCTTGTCTGGATACGTGGACTCCATTAAATTATCTAAAACAACATCTATATCGGCTCCTAAATAGTCAGGTAGGTACTTCCCTTGCTCGACAATTCCTTCAGTCGTATACCATTGAATAAATTCAAACGCTTCTTTTTTATGATCAGATCCTGAATATACAGTCAAAAAGTCAGCACCTGCAGGAGTAGTAATCTCTGCATCCTCATCGGCTTTAGGATATGGTGCAAAAGCGGTTTTAAAAGTGGACTCTTCTCCTGGCAAACCACCGGCTTCGTTTATCATCCAGCTTCCTGTCATAATCATCGCTGCTTTCTCAGAAAAATATTCTGTCCGATAGTTCAAGCTCATTGAAATTGTATCTGAGTAAGGTGTTGCGGACCCATCTTCATGTCCACGCTCACGAATCTCTAATGATTTCCTCATAAGCGGACTATCTACATTTGAGGTCATACCATCATCTTTCACAAAACTACTATCTTCTGGTTGATTAAATGTTGCTAAACGAACATAGTCATCCCACGTATGAAAGAAAGTACCATATCTTTTATTTTGTCCTTCTCCTGTCGTCAATGCCTCTGCATAATCCATATATTCATCCCAAGTCCATTCAGTTGGAACCGACAGACCAGCTTCATTTAAAGCATCTTCATTAAGCATGACGAAGTTCATATTGTACTTTCCAGGTAATGCATAATAGTTCCCATCAACAGATGTATCTACTCGGAAATTTTCCCCATAGTCCATACCAGATTCTTCGATATATTCATTCAATGGTTCAAACATTCCATGAGTAGCGCGTTGGGAATAGTTGGCTGGACTATTTACCATGATTACGTCTAACTGGTCACCAGATGCAGCTGCAAGGTCAATTTGTTGCATCGTTTCGTTTGCATCATTGTTCTCTGGAGTAATGGATTCTACTTTAATATGAGGAAATTCTTCTTCAAATTGAGCAATAACTTGATCCCAGTTATCTGCTTCTTCGTTGTACCAGTGGTGCAATCTAATTGTGACAGCCTCAGACTCAGATTCGTTACTAGTTGCAGCTGAATCATTCCCATTTGGCTCACTGTTTGTTTCTGCTTCCGTATCATTGGAGCACGCAGCTAGTGTAAAAAGCAATCCCATAAATAAAGCTGGTTGTACAATTCTTTTCATTTTAAATCCTCCCCTTATCAATCTGTTTTTTTATCCTTTCACTCCACCCATAGCAATTCCTTCAATGACATACTTCTGGCCAATTAAGAAAATGATAATTAGTGGAAGAATGGCTGATACAGTACCTGCCATCGTTAAACTGAAAAGTTGCCCACTTTCAGTAGCAAAACGAGATATAGCTAGCGGAATGGTAGACAATTCGTCGGATCGAAGGAAAATTAATGGTCCTTGATAGTCGTTCCATGTCCAAATAAAACGTAGAATGGCATAGGTGGAGATTGCCGGTAGCACTAGTGGCACTGCTACTTTTCTAAAAATTGTAAACTGGTTGGCGCCATCAATCTTTGCTGAAGCAATATAATCATCATGGATTCCAACAAAAAACTGCCTTAGCATAAATGTTCCTAGTACACTGAAGCTATTGAGTAAAATTAAACCTAGGTGTGTATCAAACAAGTCTAAGTACATATAAAGCAAAAACTGTGGTACTAAGATGGCCTGTGCTGGAATCATAAATGTCGCTAGAACGACGATGAATAAAGCGTTTCTACCACGAAATTCAAGCTTCGAAAAACCATAAGCTGCCATAGCTGAAACGGTCGTCGAAATAACGGTTGTTATGACAGTTACTTTAATTGAATTCCAATAATATAAAGGGAAATCTCTGGACCAGACCGTTGCATAGTTTTCCCATCTCCAAACATCCGGGATCCATTTGATTGGATAAGTAAACACTTCACTTTCTGGCTTTAAAGAGGCTGATATCATCCATATAAAAGGAAGTAGGAACACGATACCTACCACTATCATAAATAGAGTGATCATTAGTTTCGATACATTAATTTTCATGGAGCTATCTCCTTCCTTAATAGTTGACCCATTTTTTCTGACCCAACCATTGTAAGGCCGTTATGACTAATAGAATCAAAAGTAACACAATAGAGATGGCTGACGCATAACCAGAGCGCAAGCTTTCAAATGCTTGTTCATACAGGTAATACACGATCACAGATGTGGAATAGCTTGGTCCCCCACCCGTTAATACAACGATCAGTTCAAAAGCCTTAAAGCTATAAATAATTCCTGTTATTAGTAAGAAAAATGTTGTTGGCGAGAGCATTGGGAGCGTAATAAATCTAAATTTTGCCCACGTTCCTGCTCCATCCATGTTTGCCGCCTCATACAAATCGCGAGGGATATTCTGAATAGCAGCTAAATAAATGATCAGGTTAAAACCTATTGACGTCCAAATGCTAATAATAATAACCGATACTAGTGCCCAACTTGAATCTGCAAGCCATCTTGGCGGATCATTTATTCCTAGTGCCATTAAAAACTCGTTAACGGGGCCGTAGGATGGATGAAATAGCAGTTGATAAACAATCGCAATGGCAACGATACTGGAAATATACGGTATGAAGTAGACAACTTTAAAGAATGCTGAAAAATAGACATGTTTATTAATAATAATGGCTAGTACTAACGAAACAGCCATGGTTAACGGGACGGCTAGAATAAGCCAGATATTATTTTGAACAGATTTGATAAATAAATCATCGTTTGCTAACGTCTTATAGTTTTCCAAGCCTACAAAATTTAAATCACTCACCCCACGGATAAAGACCCAGTCTGTAAAACTCATGATGAAAGCAGCGATAATCGGTAAGATTACTAATATCGTTGTCCCGAGAAGCATTGGAGCAATGAATAAATAGCCTGCCAATGATTCCCTTGTTTTCATAGTGAGTTTACTTTTTTTTCTATGTTTTGATTCTATTGCAGACCCTACATAGCTTGTTTTCTTTTCAATAACTGGGTCCATAACCATCACTCCTCGATTTTTATCTGATCAAAATAATTAGGTGATCATTGATCCATTGGTCGTTAACTAGGCTATCTTCTTTCTATAATGACAATTTTATCAATTAAATGTATGCGTTTGCATGAAACATTTTTGTTCATTGATAAAAGAAATTTGACTTCTATAAGACTAAGTATGTTTAAAGAATGTATGGTTACTTCAATATAAGCTTAGGTACGAAGAACGGGAGCTATAAAGGCTTATTCTTCACATTTATGACGTTACCGTATTTACGTTTTGACGCTTTATTTCTACTTTACTGAAGACGCGATACGTGAACCACATCATGACAAAGCTTATTAAGCTTCCGGAAAAAAACGGAATAAGGATAGGAAAAAGCATATTAGTAAGGACGATTAAAAAGGTACTCATTGCAATCATTAATGTGTGAAGAGGATAAGAAATGCCTGTAAACATGGCATATTTTAAATATTGGAAAATTGTTAATTTAAAATGAGAATAAAAAGGGAATATAAAAGCCAAAGTAATACCATACATGATTAAAAAAACAAACAAAATAGTATATAAAGATGTATAGAGTAAACCTTCCAAATGAAACAGAAATGTAAAATCAAGATAAATAATATAACCGATAGCAACCAAAATCACACCGATGACATTCACGTTCATAAAACTTGATCGATAATTCTCCCAGAATACCGAAAACACAGGGATACCCGCTTCGCCTATTATCCATTTCCGTATCACTGCGAACATGGCAGCCGTCGCAGGAAATATGCCCAGTATAATTAGCCCAAGCATACTAAATAAAATCCATAACAAATTCACATAGGCCAGTCGCATAATCCACTCACAAATACGAAATAGCCCCCCCATTAAGCCCTCGGATTCCATTTCTTTTTCCTCCTTTTTATTACATGTATATTCTTATAACAAGCCCTTTTACACGTTTATCTTTTAGATAACATGCCCTAAGCTCTACTCATTGTATTAATAGTACTAATTACTACGTAGGTAATGAATCCAATATTTTTGTGTGATCATGCAACTAATTTGCGAATCCCTCGATTGACTATTTTTAATGAAGCTAAAACCAATTTATGAATGACTACCTATAAAAAGAAATGTCCAAGAAAGAAAGAGGGCGTAACCAAAAGAACCTTCTTTGGTACACCCTCTGCCCTCTTTCCCCTAGTCTTGTCCAACTTTTACTAAGCCTTCTAAGGCTTCTTTCACTGCTTGTTCAGCAAGATCCACTTGATCTTGGGATGATTGTGGGTTTTTTAATACGGCTTTTGCTCTCTGCATGGCAGAGTGGAATGGCTTCCAGCTTTCCTTCGTATAATCTTTGCGTTTTTTCTCAGCTAATTTATCGTATAAGCGTTGTAAAGCTGATTTATCTACTCCTACTTTTGTTTCCCCTTTTATCACATCGATCGCATCTATTCTAAAGGTACCGCCCTTGACAACTATTTTTACCATGTGTTTGGTATTTTCAAGCTCCCAAAGATGATAAGACGTTTGTCTATCTCCTTTTGCATGAATACGATAATCTTTGTGAATTAATTGATTGTCAATATAGACATCAATTAGTGCATCTGGAGTTGCTCCAAGTAAATTGAACCCTGTTCCCTCAAAGGAAAAGTTTATACTTTGATTCTCACTATCTCGGTCAGGAATGCTGTATATATTAACGCCGCGATAGTCCATCCAGTCTCCTATCCGCTCATTATCCTTCAGAGAAACCTTTAAGGTATGCTGTCCGTCTTCAAGATCTCTAACAGAAAACATAACACCTGTACGTGCATCTACGTGATGGTTGCCTACATCTTCACCATTCAGTTCGAAATTATACGCATGTTTATCTGCTGAGTTCACCAAGTAATCGATACCTGTACCAGAGAAATGAATAAATAGGTATGGGTTATCATGAAAGTTCGCCCATGCATTTGTACTATTTGACCCCCATCTTAACCCGTTATCTCGGTAAGCATAAACGGTATTTTCCTCTCCTCCAATCTCTGTTTCATCATGAATAGCAACAAAGTTATTAGGTGCCAAGAATGTCACTGCTTCAAAAGACGCCTCATCTTCTGTTTCAATTTCTGCCTTTGTAAAACTTGCCCAGTTCTCTGTTGCAACGACTCGAAGTGTGTGCACATCCTCTTCAAGTCCTGTAGCTGACCAAACCATTTGTTCAATGGAACTATTGTTCAAATAACTTGCTTCCCCCACGAATTCATCGTTTAAATAAATATCTGCTGTTCCATTAGTCGGATTGGTCACACCATATAATCTCACTTCATTCCCTTTAAAAGTAATCTCAAAGGAAGCGTTATTCGAAGCATTGCCCCACGAGTTGCTACTATTTGATGACCATCCATCGGAATAATACACTTTATTCAGTGTCCCCTTTTCTTCGGTAGAGTCACCGTGGCCGATTGTTCTTCCATTCCACACGGGGAAATCTGTCGTAGCAGTCATTTGACTACGATTATGATGGGCATATCCAGCTTGAGTATATACCCAATCTCCAACATATCCTAATGGATTCCATCGATCCGTGTTAGTAAGAGCTTCTTCCTCTGAATCAAATCTCTTTCCTTGAGAACTATCGATTTTCTCTGATTCATAGGGGTATCCTTCGATTGGATCAACACGCAAGTTATCATACAGTGTTTCGTAGTAACCTGAACCTAATGCCACTCTTCCAGCCATTACGGTCGAATCCTCATCGGTATAAGAAGCAATCTCTTCATTGTTAAGGTAAAGTGTAAATACATTTCCTTTCGCTTCGAACGCTAGATTGTTCCAAACCTCATTATTAAAATCATCCATCATCCCATTCACTTCGACTCTTCCAAGCTTCAAAATTTCATAGGTGCCATCTGTATAAACACGCGCATTATACGGTGCATACGAATGCTCTCCATCCGCTTTTACTTGTCGAACTCCTATTAGGGCATAGTTGCTTCTGTTTTCTACAGTAGGTGTATGAGTATCTAAGAGAAAGTCGTAGGAAACTTTGTAGTGTACCCAACGATAGTCTCCAAAATAAGTATGTGGGTTACTGGTACTCGCTGACCCGTCCGTTCCTCTCCAGACAGCCCAATCTGCACCAATGATATCAGGAGTTATTTTTTGTTGTAACATATTCCCCCGTTGGTCCGCATCTGGAATCGTACGTTTTATTCGGTTAAAACGACCGCTGGTTTCCGGTTTTGTTGCTTCTTTTACAACTTCAAAGGCTCCACGTTGATCCGTTGTATAACGAGGTGTGCCTCCACGACGATCTACATAATCTCTACCTTTCTCATCAACAGGATATGTTGCATATTCAAAGTCATCCGTATATGGAAGTGGTAAGATTGTGTCTTTTGATAAATCAACTGGATTAGACTCATACTCGAAACCTTCTATTTCTGATCCTCTATCTAATGTTGACATAGTGATGATCGAATAAGGCTTCACCTCAATTTCATACTCTCCGTCTACAGGTGTAAGGACATTGATCTGTTGAAACCAATTGGCATCGTATGCTTGCCCAGCTTCTGGGCCTCGCGTTTCCCAAACATAAACAGGTGCATGTCCCTTCTCATTTAGGTTCGTTGTTTTAATCTTATAGCTCCGTGTTTCTCGTGTATTGTTTGCAAATATTGTGGTATAATCATTTGTTTTTGAATCCTTTAATGTCATGTAATTATGTGTACTCGTATCGACATCCACACCGCCATCCATGAAATTTCCATCACTGAAGGTGGCGCCTTTTACATATTGCCAACGCTCATTCTCATTAGTCGTTCTGTCATTATAACCAATAAAGTTCATCACATGACGAACACCTAGTATTCCACCGTCCATTTCATAAAAACCAGACCAAGGAGAATGTGCATTAATCAGATGCTTTGGACTGTACGATGATCCTTGGTAAAAAGCGGCAACAGCAGGCTGAAAGTCAAATGAAACAGCATGTAAAGGATTGCCTCCCGCTCCTTCCCACGTATACATGGAAATAATACGAGACGTTACGTCAACTATCCCATACCTTCCTCCAAGTCCTGCATAGTGCGGTTCCATATTTAGACGATAACGGGCATTTATCATCGGAGAAACTCCCTCAGAGGACCACACTTCTTTCGGTTCTTTGCCTTCTTGAATCAATTTATTTTGTAATTGAGTCAGCTCATTGGATCCAGTTAACCCATAATGAGTAGCTATAACATCAATTTCGTCAATCAAGTCTGGATGATCTAAAAGTGTTTGAGGAATTGTTTTCGTATCGCGGTAGCCATCACCGCCAACAAGCTTAATCGCCTCGTAGTCTACTGCATAATTTGGTTCTTCTTTTATTCTCTTCGTGAAAAATTTCAACCACTCTAACTCATTTTTTCCGTTGTCGTTCTGTGCTCGTTCATTTTGGGAAATCCCCACGTAGTCTAATCTGAATCCATATTCTTCATAGACGGCATCAATGGTCTGTTTATACCACTGGTAGCGAGCCTCATAGTCCTGATTTGCAGCACCATTCCAAGTCCACCTTGGCTCCCCCCATCGTAAAATCTCCGTTGTAATAGTTGGGTTAATTGATTTTGCATCTGCAGCGAACTGAAAACCAGCTCCTCTGAGTACATTCGCCGGTTCATCCGGATAGCGCATCGTTGCTGGCTCTGTACCTGAAGAGGAATCTATATCTGCACCAAACTCTACTTTTACGTGAGTGAGTCCAGCTCCTGTTTGAGGATTAAACAACTGATTCATTATTTCCCAATAAGCATCTGGATCTTCTTCCTTATAATCTAGCATTAAACGAGATGTGTTATTACCAGACACCGTCCCAAAACCTTTAAAGCGATTATATTCATCCACGTCATGTCCATCAATGACAATTGTTTTAGTATGGTCATTGGCTTGTGCATCATTTGGTACGACATAGGTAAACAATCCCGCTAACAGAAACGTAATAACGATAACCCTAATAATCTTTTTATAATTTATAGTAGTACATGTCATTTAAAACCGCCCTTTCCTACTCCATAATATGGGATTAAATGCTTGTTTCACGAACGATTCTCCTCCTCAAAAAATTTTTGACAGTGTGTTATTCGTTTTGTCCATCTACTTTTTTGCTTTATCGCCCCCACTTCCATTCATTGAGTTTTAATTTGACAAGACATACATAGGAGTACCTAGATTTCATTTTACCTATTACTGCAAGCGTTTACATATAACTTTTTTGATTAAATTTGCAAATATTTTGACTTTTATTAGTTTGAGAACTTTAAATTTTGTTTGTCCCTACTTATGACCAACATCCCTATGATAATTCCTGCACGTTATATTTCATGATAGTTACTCAGCTTTCGGATAATGAAATTAGTAAATATGTATGGTATGTTTACTATTTTCATGCAAGGGAAGGTGAGTCATATAATCTTACTGAGGAGTGATTCATGTGGCAGACGTAAAGAAGCAAGCAGAAGAAAAGCTAGATAATATGTCGTCAGACAAAAAGGATGAGATTTTAAGTAGCTTTGATGAGTTCCAAAACTACTTAAACGATAAGATTAGTAAGGGCGAGAAGCTCGGACTAAGCGAGGATCAGCTAGCTAAAGGTGCAGAGCGCGTCGCTGAGTATCTGAAGAATCACGAAGCTCCTAGAAATACAGAAGAAAAGTTACTTCAAGAGATGTGGAAAGTCAGTGACGATGATGAAAAACACCAAATGGCTCACGTACTCGTCAAGTTAGCGAAAAAAGAAGGTAACTAAGAATTTTAGCTGACCTTAGGGACCATACCCTAATTAAAAATTGTTAAATACATTATTAAAACAGACCGCTTATCCTCTCAGTTACGAGAAGGCTAAACGGTCTGTTTGTTTGCTTAGTATGTGCTCCGTTAACCTTCGAGACAGTAGAATCACTTTCTTGCCAAATACAAATCAATCGTATCGTAGACGTTCAGACGATCACCGGCCTCAAAAATTGCTTTCCTCACATCATTTTCTAATAGCAATCTCGTATCACTCGGCATGCGGCTATGATCGGAATATGTGTTAAGAAGCGAGGTGTAGTCATCTGCTCAAAACACACGCGTCCTATGGTAGAGTTTGCACGTGACGTCCTTGAATCCATAAGCTTCAATCGCTTGCACTCTTGCCTCATATTTCTCCGTATCGTGCTCAACCAGTTGCTCCGTCGTTGGTCTGTACGTCTGATAGATTCGCCTAATGGCTTGATGTACGTCATCATCTGGTCGGCTCACAAATGGTCGGTTCCAAAACAACGCCAACGTCCCATTTGGCTTTAATAATGAAGCAGCCTTCGAATAACCAATGTCTTCTGGGATCCAATGAAAGGCCGTGGCTGAATAGAGTAAATCGATACTCTCGGCTGGGTATGAGGCATCTTCAAACGCGACTTGCTCAACGGAAAGATTGCTATATTCTCGATACTTCGCTCTGGCGTACTCCGCAAGATCCGCGCCAATCTCCACCGCCGTAACATCGCAGCCCACCTCTAAAAATGGCCTAGTTGCCTGCCCTGTTCCAATGCCAACCTCCATCACCTTACTGCCTTTATCGATTTGAGAAAATGCGAGAATGTCTTTGAACATTTCGCTACAATACGTCGGTCTCCATTTGTCGTAGTTTAGTACGTTTTCGTTGAATGCTAGACGGTTGTTGAGCATGATAGGTTCTCCTATAGCTTGTTTTATATTCCGATTTCAAACAAATGTAGTATACATATTACTGCTGGTTCTGGTAATCTACTTTCTTGCACAAAAGTAATATAGTTCTTTCTAGGAGGTAGTTTCCCACTTTCCTCCATCTTTACAATAAGCTCTGAGTCTTCATATAGCATTGTTTGTGTAGTATTGGCTTTTTTAGAGATTATGTATGTATGTCCATTTGACTTAAATTCTAATAATCTTTCCGTCATTTTAAATTTACTAGTGTCAGTTAGAAGTATGCCCTCTGCATAAGTCGAGTCAATTAAAGACCACTTCCGTTTCACTACTCCAATATCCTCAGCCTTAGCAAGTGAAAAACCACTTGTATTTTTTATGGAGATATTGATAAACCACGTAGTGAAGTGTAAGGCTAAAAGTTTTTGCCAAATATTCTTATAATACTTTTCTAAAGAATAGACTACCTTTCCATCAGCATTTAAAACATCAATCTCCAAGTTAGAAGTAACTCTTGTTGGCACATCATAGCAAAAATCATACTGCAAATTTTAACCTACCTCTCTTCTCATAGCTTTTATATGTTGTAGCTCATTATACAATACGACGTAATCGGAGTTTAGTTTCACCTGTTCTCGAGCGATGGAAAAGCATTTCTAAAGATGTCTTCACGCGTCTTCGAACATACTGTCAGTATCCACTGGGCGGCCTGACTTAAGGTAGTGCTTCAAGAAAGACATACTTATAGACCATAACCGCCAAAGGTGACTTATATTATTACTATTATGTTGAACATTGCCATGCTTTATAAAATACAAAGAAAACACAAAAATTAATATTGAACATAAGAAAACTCCCCTTACCAAGTAAGAGGAGTCTCTACATAATCCCTAACACCTAAATTAAAACTCAATCTGATTCGCAATATCATACAAGACATCGTCCGAAACTTTTGTTCCTCCAATAGTATAGATCTTCTCACCAGTTGTAATATGGATGACCTTCCCGTGTCCATTGTCATATAAGGCATCATATCCTTCTACATCAAAGAAAGTAACGTCACCCTCTTCATACCAAGATGCAATTTCCTCGATTGTTATTGCCTCTTGTATTTCAACCACCGTTATTTCATTACCTTCCGTCGTCATATAAAATGCCGTAACGGACTCCTGGTTATTAGATTGACTTGATGTAACACCATCTTGTGAAAGGATTGATTCTGCGCCATCCGTAGCAACTTCATTCTCATGTAAATGCAGTGGGATCGTAACCTCCATATTTAACTCCTCTAATGCTATTGGTTGAGGTCGCTCTATTTGAGCATCCCCTTCATGTGTTTGTGAAGCCACTAGAGGTTCGTCAGGTGCACTCGTGAATGAGTTCTCCTCTCCTGTGAGGTTTATGTAAGCTGCCGTTATTGCGAATGCTCCTACAAGAGTTGTAACCCCTAAGTTTGTTTTTTTCATTGTGTATCTCTCCCCTACTTAATAAGTATCTTTCTTATCAACACTTCTAAAATAAATAAACTTCGTGCATGTTTCTAAAGCGAATAGATCTTCATACTTGCACCATTTACAGATTAATAGACTCGTTTACGACCGTACAATTACTAACAATACAGGAAATTAACTGGTTGTTCAAACGTTTCCCAAAAGACTTTTCTCTCTAAAAGGGAGTAGAAGGATTCATTTGGACTTAATATAAAAAACACCCTATAAACTTTAATTTCTTGTAATAGGTACTTCCGATAGCCTCACAAGAATTATCCTTCTAACCAGCAAGTGGTGACTTCAAAAACAACAATTTTAATTGCCTTCGGATAACCGATACTTTTCAAGATCTAGAGTGAAAAGAAACTAAACTTCCTGCTCTATCTTTTTAATATCAATGACTTATTTGCTCTTAAAATGGTTCTCTCGCTCAAGATCAATTAGCCATTTCTTTCTTGCACTCCCTCCCCCATATCCGCCTATTGAACCATCACTAAGAATTACTCGATGGCAGGGGATAACGAGCGCGAGTTGGTTCGCACCATTGGCCCTTGCAACCGCTCGAACAGCAGTTGGTTTTCCAATTTCTCGGGCAATGTCTGAGTAGGAACGAGTTTCCCCTGCTGGAATTTCTTTTAGCTTATCCCATACCATTTGCTGAAATGGTGTTCCGATGAGCTTAATCGGCGTGTTAAATTCAGTACTCTTACCTTCAAAATAAAGCTCCAGCTCTCTTTCAATTGATTCAATGGTTTTTGTCTTTCCCGGAATGATGGCTGATACCGTTTTTTTCCTTAGTACTTCAATCTCTTTTTCGAGACCACGTCGATCTACAAACTCAACAAGGTATAGTGCATCCTCATCCGCTATAGCAATCATCGGACCAACCCTCGTATCAATCCAGGAGGCTTTTAGCACGTGATTTTCCTTAGCTGACGCAGTAGCATCTCCCATGATTTTTGAAAAAGCATCTCTGAAACCGCTACTTGATTCATAGCCTGTGGACAATTGAGCATCAATCATTCCTTTGCCAGATCTAATTTCCTTCATCGCGATGCCCATTCTTCTAGCACGTGCATATTGGACAAATGTCATGCCAAAACGTTTTTTGAACTGTCGGCGGGCTGTTGATTCATCAATAGACAATTCACGAAAATCCTTCTCTCTCCATTTTTTCTCTGGATTTTCTTCAACTGCCTTAACTAATGTCTGTATAAGCGTAGAAACCTGATTTGGATGGGAGAGCGGTAAGCACCTTTTACATGGACGAAATGAAGCCAAAAGTGCCTCCTCGGCCGTATGATAAAACTCACAGTTCTCCAATTTAGGTTTTCTTGCCGGGCATGTTGGACGGCAAAAGATACCCGTGCTCTTTACACCAACAAAAAATAACCCTTCGTACGATGAATCTTTCTCGATTAGCGCTTCATAAAATTCCTTCTTACGATCCTCCATCATCTAAACACCTCAATTCTCACTTATTCTAATCTCTATTATAAGGAGACTAAAAATAATTGCCGCCGAAAATCAGGCATGGATATAACAGACCGTTAATTTCACTCAATTCGAATTACATCTATTTTTCTATCAATAAAAAAACGCCCTTTACTAAGGCGTTTTTTTACAGATTAACGACTATTTTTTTCTCAAGTTACTAGCGACGATACCATCTGTACCAATCCCACCAGACTTTGAGATACACCATGTATGTATTGTATAATCTTAAATTTTTTTGCTAATAATATGTATCAATATGGCATTTTAAAGAACTGAATAAAAAAATGCTCTTCTCAAAAATAGGGGGTGAGATGCACATGTTTTGGAAAAAAAGGGAGAGCCACGAAAGACGGAGTGAAGAAAAACAAAGCGAAGATAATCTGGTTACTCCATCAACAATGGAATCAGAATTATCCATGGAATCTCTGAAAAAAAGCCTTGAGCAAATCGATGATGCAGAATTTCTAGAGATGAATTGTTCAAATAATCGTATCATTCATCTTGTTTATATTCGAACTCTCATTGATCAAGAGAAATTAAATGAGACCATTATCGATCCTTTAACAAATTGTTCGAAAGCATCTATTCAAGATTGCCTTGTCAACTCCTCCACTATTTCCATTCCAGTCCTGAAAGAAGCCAAAAGCCAATTGTTCTCAGGATGCATTTTGTTAGTTGATTCTTCCCAAAACCTTTGGTTTGCTGTGCCATTAAAGAACCCTATTGGACGAGCCATTGAAACTTCCGAAACAGAGACCATCTTGTATGGAGCAAAAGACAGCTTTACTGAACAAATAGAAGAGAATATAACACTTATCAGAAGACGACTCCCCATTCAAGAACTAAAAACGGAGAAGTTTTCTCTCGGTACTATGAGTAAGACAAATGTTGTTTTAATGTACATAGATGGGGTTACTAACCCAGATTTTGTAACTACAATCAAAGAAAAAATTTCTGAAATTAATTTTGACCTTTTCTTAGACTCCTCTCAAGTTGCAGCATTTTTAGAAAAACATCAAAACAGTATTTTTCCTCAATTCCAGCAAACAGATCGACCTGATGTCGTTACTTATTCACTAGGATTAGGTAAGATCACTCTTTTAATTGACAATACACCATTTGCTCTTGTTGCACCTATTACCTTTTTTCATTTATTCCAGTCACCTGAGGACTATATTAATCGCTGGGTAGTTGCCAGTTTTTTGCGACTTATGCGATATGTTTGCTTCATTTTATCGGTCACATTAATTCCTTTCTATGTTGCATTAACCACGCATCACTATCAAATGATTCCTATTCAAACTCTTCTGATCTTGGTTGACTCGCGGAGCCAGCTTCCCTTCACTCCTTTTTGGGAAGCATTTATCATGTTAATTTTTATCGAAATCTTAAAGGAAGCAAGTTTAAGGATGCCTACCAAGACAGGTCTAACACTTGGGGTTATTGGAGGTATTGTAATTGGTCAAGCAGCTGTTGAAGCGGGCTTCGCTAGTAATGTATTAATTGTTATGGTTGGGATCTCGACAGTTGCTTCTTTTCTTATTCCTAACTACCTTATGACAAAGGCAAATCCATTAATCCAATTAATATTACTTATTTTATCTTCTCTTTTCGGCTTGTTTGGGATCATATTAGGAAGTGTAGCAATATTAGCACACCTAAATAGCTTGTCTTCAATCAAACAACCATATTTTTCACCCGTTTCCCCATTTTATAGAAAGGATTGGAATGATTTATTCATTCGAGGACCATTCTTTAAAATGTTGGAGCGTCCTGAGCATCTAAAACCTCAAAAATTGAAGAGATATAAAACAAGGAGATGACTCAATGGCAACCCAGCAATTATTTGAGAAGAACGAAAGCTACAATGGATTCTATGCGATGTTGCTGGTAAATCGCTTTCAAATGCTATATTTCTTTCTGATTATGCCAGGTATTTTAATCTATCCACATATGATTTGGGTAATTATAGCATTAGGGGGACTGTCTCAACTAAACCTTCTGTTTATATCTAAGTGGCTGTTATCGCCTGTATCACGAGAGGGCTATAGTGGTTTTGTCCGACTGTTTGGAAAGGGATTGGTGCGGCTTCTCACTTTTATCGGCTTGTTTTTTTTATTCCTTAAGCTTTCCGTCATAACGTTAGGTTACAGCGAAATTATTCAAACATTTATTCTTCCAACTACAGATACGAATTTCATTATCTTATTTATTCTGTTGTTCAGCTTTTATGTCGCGGGTAAGGGCATGGAACCTACTATTCGTTTTGTTGTTATTTCTTTTTTATGTTCATTTTGGATCATTATACTTTTCGTTTTTTTCTTCCTTCCCCCTATTGCTCAACTAAGTGATTTGTATCCTCTTATTCCATTAGAGTGGAAATCAGACAGTTGGAAAGCCGTTTTTTTAATTATGTCTTCCTATTCTGGCCCGGAACTTTTACTGTTTTTAGGACCATGGCTTAAAGCAGATAATAAAACCTTTCGCTATTTGTCTTACGGTAACGCCTATACAGTAATAGAGTACGTCTTCTTATTTATCGCGTCCCTATTATATTTTGGATCTACTTATTTAAGTAAAAGTCGATATCCGATTGTTGATATGGCCCGCTATTTTCAAAATCCCGTTTTTGAAAGAACGGACATGATCTTGCTTTCCTTTGAATTATTTAACATTGTTTTTGCAGTTTCTCTATTTCTCTTACTATTTTATGGAGCGTCTAAAATTGTTCTGAGTAAAATGAAAAAACCGTCGAGTGGAAAGGGGTTGTTATTTAGTGTAATCCTTATTTATATCGGGATGGTTATTGTGAATGAGTTATTTTGGAAGTCGTGGGAGACACAGATCTTTTTATTACACATTCAAATTATAGCTGGATGTATAACCTATTTTCTTCTCCCACTTGTTATTGTGATAATGATGAAAAAAAGAGGGGGTAATAAATATGCGCCTACATGAAAAGATACGTGAAGGAATGATATTCCTCTTTGTAGCTTTTTGGTTATCGGGCTGTTCCCCTATTACAGAAAATAACCTTATTGAAGAGATTTCACCCATTACCTTTTTATCAATTAGTAAGGCAGATGAAGGGAAATTAAAAGTTAGTACCATTTTTCCACCACTCAGTAAAGAAGATAAAATAGTTATATCGCATGAAGTCGACTTATTAAAAGAAGGAATACAGAAGTACAACTTTAACTTTTATCAGGAAGTTAAGTCCGGGCAAATGCGGATGCTCGTAATTAGCGAAGAGCTTGGACAAGAAGGGATTATGTCAATTGTAAATACATTATTGACTGATCCGGATATTTCTCCGAGAATCTATTTAGTTATTATGAGAGGAAATTTCGAAGAATTTTTAGAAAGTCAATTGGACAATGCTGAAAACTTTGATTACTCCTTTTACAGAATGCTGAAGCATTATGAGGACAGAAATCAAGGTGAATTAACTGTCGTCAATCTTCATCAATTCAAAAACTTACTCTATACCCCTTATTCAGATCCATTCTTACCCATATATAGCATACAAGGAGACGGGGTTAACTATGAAGGGACAGCCTTGTTTCAAAATGATAAGCTAGTTGAAACCATTTCATCTATAGATGATCGCATCTTTCAGCTGATAAACAATAATCACTACTTAGCAGTTTTGCCGATACGAGAATTTGAAATTGTATTGGGTCATGTGAGATCTAAAATAGATGTTAATATTGATAGCAGTAATTCGACAATTTTTTTTACAGTAAGTATAGACAGTAAGATTGAGGAATATCGGGGAGAAAAACAATTATTTGATCCACAGGAATTAGAAAATTTAAAAGCGGATATTGAAACTTATCTTGAACAACAAACATATGAATTCCTTAAAAAGATGCAAGAATTAAAAGTAGATCCGCTTCAACTGGGCATACAAACAAAAAGACCTTTCTCAAAACCAATGGAAGAAGAAGAATGGATCGACATGTTTGAGAAGATGTACATGAACGTAAAATACAATGTTAATATTGATCCTTTGACTGATGCAAACTCAAGAAGGCCAAACTTTTAGTATTGCCTTCTATTACCTTGAAGATATACTAATTAAAAAATGAACGCTATATCCCATTTACTCTGAATTTTTTAGGCGTAAAGGTTTTGCAGGAAGTCAATAGAAAAACCCCCTCCCAAGTTCAAAACAAACCTGAGAGGGGATTTTTATTTATGATCTAAATGGAAACGAGCTTTAACTGAAGTGTATCAAAGCCTTCAACACCTTTTTTAAAAGGGATTGGGACAATGATTACATCATGCCGCCCATTCCACCCATTCCGCCCATGTCAGGCATTCCGCCGCCTGCACCAGCTTCTTCTGGGATATCTGCAACGACTGCTTCTGTTGTTAGGAACATAGCAGATACGCTTGCTGCGTTTTGAAGCGCAGAGCGCGTTACTTTTGTTGGGTCTACGATACCTTCTGCAACCATGTCCACGTACTCGCCAGTTGCTGCGTTGAAGCCGATTCCGACTTTTTCGCCCTTGAGGCGCTCAACGATGATTGAGCCTTCAAGTCCAGCGTTTTCCGCGATTTGACGTACTGGCTCTTCTAGTGCGCGTAGCACGATGTTTACACCAGTTTGCTCGTCGCCTTCTACGTTAACAGCTTTGATTGCGTTTAGTACGTTTACAAGTGCCGTACCACCACCAGCTACGATACCTTCTTCTACCGCTGCGCGTGTAGAGTTTAAAGCATCTTCAATGCGTAGCTTGCGTTCTTTCATTTCTGTTTCTGTAGCTGCTCCAACCTTCACGACTGCAACACCGCCAGCAAGCTTCGCTAGGCGCTCTTGTAGCTTTTCACGGTCGAAGTCAGATGTAGTCTCTTCGATTTGTGCTTTGATCTGGTTAACGCGACCAGCGATCTCAGCAGCGTCTCCAGCACCGTCTACGATCGTCGTGTTGTCTTTAGAAACAACAACCTTCGATGCGCGACCAAGCTGAGCGATTCCAGCAGACTTCAGGTCAAGACCTAGGTCTTCTGTGATCACTTCACCACCAGTTAATGTAGCAACGTCCTCAAGCATAGACTTACGGCGATCACCGAAGCCAGGTGCTTTAACTGCCACTGCATTGAACGTTCCGCGTAGCTTGTTCACAACTAATGTTGCAAGCGCTTCGCCTTCTACGTCTTCTGCAATGATTAAGATTGGACGGCTTTGTTGTACAACCTGCTCAAGGACAGGAAGTACTTCTTGGATGTTACCGATTTTCTTATCCGTGATAAGGATGTAAGGATCATCTAAAACAGCTTCCATCTTATCAGAGTCCGTCACCATATATGGAGAAGCGTAGCCACGGTCAAACTGCATACCTTCTACTACTTCTAGCTCTGTAGCGAATCCTTTAGACTCTTCTACTGTGATAACACCGTCGTTACCAACGCGCTCCATCGCTTCTGCGATTAGCTGGCCAACTTCGTTGTCAGCGGCAGAAATCGATGCAACCTGTGCGATAGACTCTTTGCCTTCGATTGGCTTCGAGATGTTACGTAGCTCTTGAAGCGCTGCCTCTGTAGCTTTCTCAATTCCACGACGAATCACCATTGGATTCGCACCAGATGTTACGTTTTTAAGACCTTCCTTGATCATTGCTTGCGCTAAAACAGTCGCTGTTGTCGTACCGTCACCAGCGATGTCGTTTGTTTTGCTCGCAACTTCTGATACAAGCTGTGCTCCCATGTTCTCAAAAGCATCCTCAAGCTCGATGTCCTTTGCGATTGTTACTCCATCATTTGTGATAAGTGGAGATCCAAACTTCTTCTCAAGAACTACGTTACGACCCTTCGGTCCAAGTGTTACCTTAACTGTATCTGCAAGACGATCTACCCCGCGCATCATCGCGCGACGAGCGTCTTCACTAAATTTAATTTCTTTAGCCATGCGTAAAACCCTCCTCAAAGATATATGCTTCTTTTATTCGCGTTCGCTACATTAGCCGATTACTGCAAGTACATCGCTTTCGCGTAAGATTAAGTATTCCTTGCCTTCATACTTCACTTCGGTACCAGAGTATTTAGAGAAAAGAATTTTTTCTCCTTCTTTTACTTCAAGCGCCACGCGCTCTCCGCTCTCTGTTACACGGCCGTTACCTACTGCAACAACCTGGCCCTCCTGCGGCTTTTCTTTCGCAGAGTCCGGAAGTACAATTCCGCTCGCCGTTTTTTCTTCTTGTGCTACAAGTTCGATAACTAAACGATCACCTAATGGCTTTAACAAGGAAAACACCCTCCTTTAATATTCATGCACGAACCATTCGTGCTATGTTGACATCATCTGTTAGCACTCGACATTCACGAGTGCTAACACAAGTATTAGTTTAATAAACGCCACTTCTTTTTGCAACCCTTACGCCTTATTTTTTTATGAAACTAAGTTAATTTATTTGTACTACTTATGTTTTACTATCATATAGAAAGGACAAGGTGAATGAAGAGCTGTATTGGAAGTGCGTTAGTGCGTTTGGCGATCTCGTTTGCTCGTTCAACTGCTCCCTTTGCTTCTCCTCACACTTTGTTTGAGCCACTTCGCACCTCGTTTGCACGTTCGTCATTCTTGACCGATTCCATCAACCTCACTTACTCCCCTTCCCCATTGCAACGCTCACACAAACGTCATAGCTGAAAACTGAATAGTAAGAAGGCATATGCTACAATATATAAGATGTTAGATAAAGGAGCGATAACTACGTGAATAAACACTATTGGTGGATATTAATTGTCTTTGCACTCTCGCAACTCGTGTTCCCCCTGCCAATTGCAATCATTTTGGGCGCAACTGATCTGGCAACAACCGAGGCAGAGTTAATGGGACTGTCTATTTTTATAAGCTTTACGATCGCCTTCCTTATTATTAGCGCGATTGCGTATCGAGCTCCTAAAAATCCAGCGATCGCAGATCAGCGCATGGACGTTGGTGGTACTATCGGCTGGTCTCTAATTGGAATCGTATTAGCTTTTGCTGCGCAGTACATCGCAGCGATTTTGCAAATGACTTTGCTCGGCATTGAGCCTGGATCTGAAAACACGCAGCAAATCGTCGACATGACAAACGCCGTGCCGATTTTAGCATTTGCCGTTGCGATTTTTGGACCCGTATCAGAAGAGATCGTTTTCCGTATGGTTATCTTCGGAGCGCTTTTAAAACGCTTTGGCTTTTGGATTGCCGCCGTTGGTAACGGACTGATTTTTGCCGTGGTTCACTGGGATTTTGAAAATATCCTTGTGTATCTTGCTATGGCGATTGTATTTTCGTATCTATACTACCGAACTGGACGCATTATCGTGCCAATCGTCGCGCACATCGGGATTAACTCCTTTGTTATGCTCGTGCAGGTGGTATTCGGTGAACAGATTCAAGACTTTTTAGAGCGTATGGAAGAGATGGAACAAAGTGCGGCCTTCATCATGGCTGTTATTGGGAGGTTTATGTAATGCAACAAGGATCACGCGCGAGCGGATTTTTATTCCTCGCGCTCGGGACAATGTTTGTTTTCTTTGCGATACGACGACTAGAGACATCAGGTGAATGGGATGCTCTGTTAATTCTCCTCGTTGCCTTCGCAGCCTTTGACTATATGATGGCATTTAAACACTTTGGTGCGGTTGCCAGACAAAAACAAAAATAAAAATAACGAAAACAAGCAGCCCCACTATTGGGAGCTGCTTGTTTGTTCTTCTAACCGCTTTTGCTTTTTATGCTCCCGCCCTAGTAAAATCCCTGCTGGTATGGACAGGAAGATGAGGATCGCGATCACAAAGAAGCCTTCCGTGATGGCAGTGAGACTCGCCTCCTCCATGGAGGCGCCGTTTGTAGTTGTGATTTGGTTTCGCCTGACCTCATAGTAAATGGAGACAAACACGATTCCTAAAGCCGAGCTCATCTGCCGAAACACATTGTTCATCGCCGATCCGCGGCTCACGAACTTTTCCGGGATGGCATTCATCCCAGCTGTCGTGGACGGCATCATACTTAGCCCCATACCGATTCCCCGGATGGCGTTGAGCAGGATGATGATCCACAGCGCGGTTTCTAACCCAATGAAGCCTAAAAGTAAGGTACCGACGGCCATGACGCTGAGTCCGGACGTAACGATGAGCGACGGGCCTTGTTTGTCTAAGAGGCGGCCGCCGATCGTCATAAAAATTCCAGACATCAGTGCTGCGGGGAGAAACGCGAGTCCTGTCATGATCGCATTTAGTCCGTAGACGTTTTGAATCAAAAGTGGCAGTAAAAAGATCCCGCCAAAGAGGCTGATGGAATTGATCATCGCAACCCAGACACTGTACGTATACGCTTTAGCTCGGAAGACGGATAGGTCTAGGAGTGGCTGTGCGACAGTAAGCTCGATGCGTACAAAGACGACGAGCATGATCAAACCGAAGGCGACGAGCGCTAAGTTAACGGGATTATATAAATGTGTAAGCTCTGACATGCGGCCGAGGGCGAGCAGGATCGAGCCGACACCTAATGTGACGGTGACGAAGCCCCAGAGGTCAAACTGGATGGCGCTGTTCTTTTCGGTGCTCTGTAAGTATTTCCATGCAAAGAGTAGTCCTAGGATTCCGGTCGGGATGTTGCTTAGGAAGAGCCATTCCCACGAGGCGAATTCGATGAGGAAGCCTCCGAGTGTTGGTCCTTTAGTAGTAATAGAACACATCATGCTCTTTTGCATTAATCATAGCTATAACTTACTATAGCATTGAGGTGATAAATATGACAGATGCAGAGCGTAAGGTGTTAAGGATCATTATTAATATGTTTACATTGCATGATAGAAAACCGACTTTTGAAGATTTATCTATAAAAACAGGGAAGCAATTGAATGAGTTAATAATTGTATTGAAGTCATTAGAAGATATAGGTAAAATTGAAATAGATTATGAAAAACGTTTAGCGATGTTACCAGAAGAGTATCATTATGAGAAAAGAGCTAGATTGGATCGAGAAGTAGAAGACCAAAATAGGAGGGGATAGAATGTCTCTAAAGTCTGAGATCTATAAGATGCTAAGGATCTGGAATGATATCGATGCGATTAGAAAGGGTAAAATCAAACAGAGGATTGGAAGAAGAATCGTCGGAAAGGCTACAGGTCGAGGAATTGGCAAGCTATTCAAGTAGGAGGATAACACATGTTATTAAGAACTTTACTATATAGTTGCTATCTTATATTCTGTATAACGTTCTTGCCGATCGGTAATTTATTTTCATATCTGAACTCTATATTGTTTTCAATATTTTAAAAAGAAAGGGGCATAACGCCCCTCTTTTTTTATTTGTCTAACAATCCTGCTCGATCAAACATAGCAGCCATTTCTTGACGCGTGACAGGCTCTTGCGGTCTGTTGCCGTCTACAATGCCAGCCTTTGTTGCTTTTTCCCATGTAGCTTTTGCCCAAGCACTTGGTTCGTTTGTTGGCTTTGCACTCACATTAGTCACCCCCATATATTTTTGAACTCGTTTACGGAAATCAACCATATCAAAATTTCTTCCTGGACAGTCAGTTTGTCCAACATCCCTATGTCCTCTAACGGTGGTAGCATTTACTGGTAGGTTAGCTTGCTTTAATACCCACGCTGCAAACTCAGCCATGCTTTCTAAAACAACTTCTCTCGGTCTTGTATTATTAAAATTACCAGGCGTTGCTATACCAAAGTGTCTAGCATTATATCCCCTAGCATGTGCTCCTTGCCTAAACATGCGACCTCTCACTTTAGTGCCGTCTGTATCTACTAGTCCGTTATAGCCAATACCAGCAGAAATACCAGCGCTATTTCTTCTCACATCACTATGATCACGATGAGCGCTAGCAATCGTGTATGTCTCAGGTGCGCCAAAATGATGAATGATAACTCCGTCGATATTTTCGGCTGGCATAGAAGCGATGTTGCTAAATGTAAATCCTCTATCCACAATATTCATTTATTTGTCCTCCCTTGGCTTTTCATACTTCAGCGCCTGTCTGCTGTCACCTAGTCCTCGTACAGTAGGATCGTTTAACGCGTTATACACGCTCATAACTACAAGGATTAACACATAAGGGTTAAGAAGAGCATCTACTATTAAACTACCTAATGCGCTCCATGTTGTGAGATCCTGTGCTGTTAAACCGAAATAAGCTAAGATCGGTACAAAAATAGATAGTACTAACTGCGTAACAAATTGCGGGTTTTTAAACCGTACTTTCCAATTGATTTTCATGTCAGCCTCCTATAATTGTTAAAATAATTGTTAAAACAAAACCTGTAAATCCCATTACGACTGTTGCAATTAATCCGATTAGCCATCTGCGATGTACTACTTGCTCTTTTTTTTGCTCATCAATTTTTTCTATTATTTCTGTTTTGTTTTCTCTGTCTCTAGTATATAATCGCTCAATATGCACAGCTTGCTCCTCTATCTTATCTAGAGCTTTTCGCGCTTGGTTCTCTGCTGACTCTGCTTGACTAGATGCCTCAGACGCAAGAGTTTTTGTGTCTCGCATGTCTTCATAAATACGATCTACTTTTTGATTAAAGTGCGCCATCGTGGTCATCAGCTCTCTTATATCTGCGCGAATGAGTGACATCTCGTCAATTAAGCGATACGTAAGATCGTTGTCTCCTCTCATTTCTTTTTGCTCCTCGCTATCCATATTTGCCCCCTAATATAATTGTTTCGACATAAAAAAAGAGCCCCAATGGGACTCTCCAAATTATTGAACAAGGTATCTTTTATGTTGCTCTTGTTTCTTTTGATCGCTTAGCTGTGAATAAATTAATGTTGTTTCAGGGCTCTGGTGACCTAATAAGGCCTGTACCCCTGCTAACTCAGCACCATTATTTAGGAGCAGAGTGGCGAACGTATGCCTCAATGTGTGAGGACTGACTTTCTTTTCTAACCCTGCTTGTATAGCAATCTTTTTAATTTCTTGCTGTACAGCTCTTTTAGACAGTCGTTTATAAGGCTTTCTTTCTGTAACAAATAGTGCCTTATCTTCGTCCGTGCGCTGCTTCAAGTATTTTTTTAAGTGGTACAAAGCACGAAAAGAGAAATATACTTTTCGCTCTTTATCGCCTTTTCCAACAACGTATGCCGACATATCTTGAGTGTTTATGTGGTCGATATTCATATCGTGTATTTCACTTAATCGACAACCAGTCGCATATAGAACTTCTACAAAGGCCCTTTGCCTAATAGTTTCAGCCGACTCCCTAAGCATCTCTAATTCTTCGATCTTTAACGCCTTGGGAACCCTCTTAGCCTTTTTAGGTGATTTGATCTTACGTGAAGGGTCTCGTTGCAAAATCTCTTCATTGTGAAGCCAACCAAAGAAACTTTTTAAAACAGATAACTTAGTTTCGATTGTCGATGGCTTAGCCGTTTTAAATGAGCCAAGGTAAACACGAATATCGGCAGCCGTTATGTTATCTGTTCGTTTTTTAACGTGTTCTTTGAACTTTCGTAGTTGCAACTCATAATTGGATAACGAGTTTACACTTAACCCTTCAATGCCTTTTGATGCTAAAAACAATTGAATTTTTTCGTCTAAGTCTGGATGAACTTCGGTCTCTGGTACTCTCGTGATGTGGTATTTGTTCGTAATGTGAGATAGCTTTTCTTTTATCTCGTCCACATTGATCGGCAGCAACTCCGAAATAAACCCTGTCACTTCGCTAATCATTAGCTCTCCAGCAGATACACCATTAATATTCATATTCAATTTCCCCCTGAGAAGGTAATTCGCTTTAAGATGCTAGCCTACAAAAAAAGAGTAGGCACGCATCTCAGGTGCGTGACGGATGGGGAGCTACCCCTTCCTACCTACTCACAACATAACATACCATCTGCTGGGAAATGAAGCAATATAAATATATTTTTACAAATATGGTTCTTTTATCCTGCATGGATTTTTATTGCGCATAAGGCGTCTTATGCGTTGTTGAGCGACTCTGTCAGCTCGTTGTACTCATCTTGGCTAATACGACTATTAAGCAAAAAGATGTCTAGCTTCTGCTGCATGTCCTCCACTGATGCGTATGAGCGTCTATCTATCATTGATTTACAGCCTCTATATGTTAATGACATAGTGACCTCCTTATAGTCCTAGCTCGACCATTGAAAGTCTAAAATCAATGTCTACTAGGTAATCTGAATAGTTTCCTTCTTGATCATCTTGAGGGATTTGCGCGACTTCCCACGTACGTACCACCTTATTCTCTTGTACCTCCGTTTGAGGATTCGTTGCGTAGTGAGTATCCGTATCATACTCCTCAACGACTTCCTCGACAGGAAGCCAACCGTGGGATTTATGCACTTCATGTGGCAGTAAGTTAAATCCACTGATCGTCTGACCGTCCTCTAACCGTAAAACTTTAGGTAAACTGGCGAATCGATCAATCTCACCGTTCTTAATATGTGCGTACAAGGCGCTCACCTCCTATTTCTCTAGCCATAGATTAAATACCGAAGTAGTGTAAGAAATATCTGTCCCTGATGTGTTTCTGGCATATACAGCTATAAAAAACTCACCGTTAAAACTTGATATATCAATTTCATCCGTTCTTCTAGCAAAGTTTCCTGTTTGTAAAACTTCTGCTAAATTAGTTGTTCTTGGGTTAACATCTCTCTGGTTCATAATGACAAAACCAGTCGTTCTTAATCCACCAGAAGTTTGATTTTCCCAATCTATATACGCTTTAGAATATGGAGACAAGTCAAATGCTACTTCTGTAACTGCTGTTCTAGTTGCGCTAATATCTAATCTTCTCGCATTAATAAGCATTCTTCCGTTCAGTGGAAAACTTAGACTTCCTGCACCTTCTGCGAATCCTTGTATGAATGGAGCGTTATTATTAAATAATTCATAAAGATACAACTCTCTTGGTATCCCTCCACCTGCATAGCGCAATTTATCAGCTAACATCGAAATCACCTGCTAAGAAGCCTAGCCACGTTGTGCCTCCGTTGTATGTGATAAACGTTAGCGCATACGTAAAGTTAGGCTCGGACACATCAGGGATCTCACCACCACGCCATTTGATTGCAGAACTAAACGTAATAGGATGGGCTGTGCCCCCTTGCTCTAAAAACACGGATAGGGAGACAACCTCGCTACTTGTAGTAGATAGATTGAGTGTTGTTGTGCCTGCCATCGTTAAACGATATGCAGGGGAGTTATCAGCGTTTAGTGTAACTGTTCCAGTGCCTGATACGGTGGATATTTCTTCTCGGTATGCGCCAAATAGAGGTTCATGCGCTTCGGTGACAGTCTTACCTTCGTGTTGCGTAAATTCTTCCTTATGCGCAATAGCGTCCGTCTTCGTTTCAAACTCCTCATCTGCATAATCCTTGGCGTTTTGCTCTGCATCTTCCAAAGCTTGCGATAACCCATCCACTTCGTTAATCTCATGGCCATGTTCGGAAGGAGAGAATGTTGTAGGCTTATCTTGCACCTGTGTCCATGTCACTGATTCTAGTTTGCTATTAAGCGCTGTTTGTAGGCCTGTGACCTCCGAGATTTCATGTTGATGTTCTAAATCAGCCTTGTCTTCTAAACCATCATCAGCATACTGTTTTGCACTTTCTAAAGCAGCAGTTGCTTTTTCTTGAGCTCCACTAGGCGTTTCGAATATTAAGGAGTTATCAATCTGAGCAGTGACGTTTTGAGCATTACCAACGATTGTGACAATATCAATTGCCTTTTCTACGATATCTTCTCCCGTCGGAGGTATATACTCGGCCAGTGCCCCAGCGTTTCCATAACAGTATAGGATCTCGCCTAAGTCAGGATCTTGTGCAAAAACACCTAGCTCCCTAAAATAAAAACCTGTTGTGATTTCTTGGTTAGTCAGAGTAGTTCCAACTACTGCTCTACCACCTGTCTGGACTGCAAGTTTTGATATATCAAGACTTCTCACTACACTGATTAGATCATTCAAATTTAAAATAGATGAGGAGCCTAAATTACCATTACCTATTTTAATTCTTGTGTAGTTAAGTTCTACGCCCGTTTGTGCTTTTGATTGCAGATTACGCCCACGATTAGTTAGCGTTAACTTACCAAATGCGCCCATTCATATCACCTCACTGACTATAAGTTTCTTTTGAACCTTCATGTACAACTGCTGCAAATAAAAGATCCATTTCCTCGCGTTGCTGAAGGATCACGCTATCTAAGTGCGACCTTGCGTTTTTAACTGTATTTACAGCTCGTACAAATTCAGCAGCCCTCTCTTGAGTGACTTCAGGATTATTTGTGATCACTCGGAACGTATATGGCTCTCCTCCGTATTCATACCACTCTTCAACGATGCCTTGGCCGAATAATTTTTCAACTAATAACTCGACTGCACGAGGTGTGCCTTTAATACGGTGCAGGTAAATCGATTCATTAATCAACTCAATTTTTACTTCTCGCTCAAATGACTGGTCATAAAAATCTACATGAAAAAAATATGCCACGTGGTCAAGTAACTCATCAGAGAGCTCATCTACACGTGGCAATATATTTAGGTTAGTTACAAAATTTAGAATTAATTGATCTCTCTTATCTAAAGACTTACTTGCAGCTATTATATCTTGGTCTTCTCGGAGGTTTTCTGGTAAAAGCTCTAATGTAGTGACTGTGCTTAATGTTTTAGTCATCTTCAATCCCTCCGTACTCTACAGTTTTTACATTAACAACTGCTAAAGAGAGATTATCAATTTCAATATGTTCAGGTAATCTGACCTCAACCCTTTTTGCTCCTGAACGAACCATTTTCGCGATTAATTCAGAAGGATTGACGTCCCTACCTATACGACTTCTTTGCCAAGTGATAAATTCATCCACAGAGTTATCCACATTTTCTCTCGTTTTAACCAATGATTCAATGTCTGTAGATCTAAGATAATACGTAACATCAACATCGTACTCGATTAGCTCAGGCGCTGCTGCTGAGAATTGATCTGTAAGAGGTCGTCGATCTCGCTCATTTAAATGATTCGACACCTCATTAATAACAGATTCAGTAGGAATTTCTCCAGATTGTAAAATAAATCGCATATCTACTACTCCGGGTGAAGGCGATACGGCTTTTACATGTAAAATAGATGGCATAAACTTCTTTGCTAGATGTTCATAAGCTCCTGAAGGTCCAGCTACGGAAAATCCTTCTGGTGCTTCGTGGATTCGTTCCCTGTAACTATCTTCAGATTCGATGAAACCACCCTTACTCTCGTCGATATTTTCAACTGTCGCAACATAAGGCAAAGGATCGCTTAACTGATTAATTTGCCCGGCTAAAAATCCATTTCCCACTTCCCCTAGCTCTTCACAGTAAACCAGATAGGTTAGTGATGTTTGTCCGGCAGGAACACTTAAATTCTCTCGATTGCTAAACTGTAGGTCCTCGCCGGGACTGACTCGTGTACCGGCTGGAATAACAATATCAAATGGTTGTGCCTCACTTAATTCTAAATACATCACTGTACTAGCTGCTGTTGGCTCTGCTGGCTCTGTTTTCGTAAAGGCTCCTAAATTAACAAGGTTTTCGCCTCGTGCGTACTTTAATAAATTTTGTTTGCCTGTATCGTCGATTACCGTACGTAACTGAATTTCTCTTAATGCGCGAGTATATAAAAAAATCCGAATAGGATCGCCTGGATAAAGTCGTTTTCGTGTTCCGGTTTGCTCAAAATAAGCATTCTCATATTCAGCTACGATATCAGCTAGTATTTGTTCTGCATCTACTTCAGCAAAACTAACCTCTGGTAAATCAGTCAGCTTCAAGGTCAACGTCAATCACCACCTTTGGGATTAGATTTCCCTTAATATCACTTTCAAATTGTACCTCTGTGACAAAAGCTCGAGGTTCATATATTTCTGTTTTATTTGCATATTCAGCTCTTAACAAAGCTTGAGCAACGTTAATAGGCTGATCTAAAAAAGAAGTATCAATGCCGAATTCTCGATCTAAAGGGACAGTACCAATTGGTGTAGTAAACAGCATATGCAGATTTTGAATTACTTCATCAGAGCCGTTGGCTCCAAAGTTAACTTCAATAGTAACGTTATCGTAATCTATCATCTAACCACCGCCGTCTGCTGTTTCTAATCACTGCTGTGTATTCTTTTAGCTCAATTGATACATTAGCGCTTAATAGCTCGCCACGATTCATCACAATGTTCCAAGCTTGACTAACACGAGTGATCATCCATCTACTTACTCCTAAACCCTTTCCACCAATAAATAAAAATTCAGCATCTCCGTCTCGTTCTTTAATCAACCACTGTTCCATTTCTTCGCGTGGCTTCACTCCATGAGCTCCGTGTAGCTTTATGGTAAAGCTTACTGTATCTAGTCCAGGGCCATTCCACTGTGTAACTGGCTTTTGCCCTAGCACTTCATGATCTGTAGACCTGCCAGTTGAATCTCTTGTCAACTGATTAAAGGTATGGACGCGTTTATCATTAACTTCAAAAACTATTTCTCCAAATGATCCAATCATTAGATCACCCTCTTTCTAATAAGTGCCTAGGCAAAAACCTTCATCTAATGCCGACCCTAAAAAAATACACAAAACAGACGATCCTACAGGAGGTGGATCTAAATTATTTAACATTGGCAAAGGATCGGTCACTAAGTTGTCTCGATCTTCAAAGACTACACTTACATTTCTTCCTGATATACTGCTTACTCTGCCTACTTTCGCAATATTTAAAGCTACAGACATTGCATCCATCGTTAACCTCCTAAGACCTTTCGTGCTCTTACTTGAGTTGTATATCCACCAGAACCAATATCATGCCGTGCTTGCTCAATAAAGTATTTACCACTAAATTTACCGAAACCATCTAATTGTAGTGTGCTGCCTCCAACTAAATTCACATTGCCTAATAAGGTTAAATCTACTTGTGTTTCTCTCTTGTTGAGATTTCTAAGTTTATTTTGTGCAGCTCTTCTTGCTTCTTCGCCTGTATGGACTTTTGTGTTAAGGAGATAAATTTTATTTTTGTTTGCTTCTTCTTCTTCATTTGTATTAGAAATGTCGCGAACTGTATATAGAAATTCAATTTTCCTTTTCAGTTTCACATCAAAATAAGACAGCTTTACGCCTGCATAACCTTTGCTATAATCTGAATTGAAATTATAGCTCAATACTCTTCCGGCTTTACGATGGTAACTATCTACAGGTTTTTCTTTTTCAAAATCACTTTCTTTAAATATGATGATTTTTCTATTTGTTACCTTCATGGCAAGTCCTTCAGACTCACACAATTCAGATAAGAACGCTGCATCAGTCACACCACTTTGTTCCTTTGAACCGTACCACGGATTATTAGCTAAATATTCGAGCTTTAATCCACTACGGAAAGCAATATCATTTGCGATGCGCTTTAGACCGATACCTTTCCATTTTTGTGTTCGTGGTCGAGACATAAGTTGTTCGTTAGCTGGGACGGATGCAGCATTAATTGTGACTTCATTCGGAAATCCTGATAGTTCAGGCATATCAATAAAAAATGTCCCGCACAACAATCTTTCTGAATCATTTTGTGTTTTCCAGTTCATTGTATTAATTATTGCTCTTATCTGGTCACTCTTATTGGCAAACCATTCATTCATCCAAACTTCGTTCTCATCTTGGAGAGTGATACTGATACTGTCAGACTCACCAGATGCATTGTCAACGTATGAAAAGCTCTTCAGATCTTTTGCGAAGTCTTTTGATACATTTATTCCGTTATAATGCACCTCTACTTCTGTTCTTCTCGCTTTAGTCATTGTTACAGACCTCGCTTCCAAGGAGGGAGATTTAAGCGAGGTGTTTCAGTTAATTCCGGGATTGTTAATGTAACGTTAGCGCTAAATATGACAGTAGAAATATAATCTGGGTTAGCTTTCATTAGATCAACTAGCTTATTTTCATTATTAAAAACCTTATAAGCGATAAGATCCCATGTATCCCCTGATACTGTTTCATAAGTGTTCATCTACTATACTCCCTCCTTATCTGAAGGCTAATCTGTCTTTCTCACGAATGATCTTCTCGACGAGACGAACTAATTCGTTGCGATCTTCATCGAGTAAACGTTTTAATAATGATGCATCTGAGCTTCCTTCGACTCTAATCGTTCTATTATCGTTTATTTCGATCGTATAAGAGCCACCGACTCCCATGCTATCTTTGTTATTTAGAATGCGTGTACCGCCAGGCAATTGTGCTAGCTCTGGTCCTTGTTCACCAACCCAAGCTGTTTGACCATGCGAAACAGTTCCACCTTTTGCGAATCCTCTACCAACAAACGGCATTGGATTGATGGCCATGCCTCCGCGTCGCACTTCATAATGTAAATGAGGTCCCGTTGAACGTCCTGTAGAACCGATTAGACCTAGTAAATCACCAGCGCTTACTTGACGACCTACGTTCGTGAGTATTCGCGATAAGTGAGCATACAAGTGAGTGAACATACCGGACTGAACTTGAACCGTATTACCATATCCGCCTAAATAACTTGCACCTGATACGCGACCACTTACGTTTGATCGTAATTGTGTACCTGTAGGTGCTGCATAGTCCACACCTCTATGCATTGTTCTGCGTCCTGTGATCGGATGAACACGCATCCCGAATGGTGAGGTTAGTCGCCAGTTAGCAAACGTATTTGCTCCTACGCCACCACTACCTCCATCGGCGCCAAAGTCTCCTATCTTGCTCGTAAGAAATTCCACAGCTTTATTTTTGATAAAACTAAAAGCACCCGGTACTAATTTACCGGCTGCACCATTTAAAGAGGGTAAAGCTACACCTAGATCATTTAAGACATTTGTAAGTAGCTTGGATGGATTAGAGATATAACTAAATACATCTGTAGTAACATCTTTTACTCTGCCTGCGAAGTTCCTCACGCCATCCCACGCTCGATTAATTAAGCCTGTTCCTTCAGCGTAAGCAGGAATGCCTTTCATTAACTGTGTAGTCTTTTCATAAGGTAATACTTGCGTTCCCTTTGGAAGGTTCATTAACGTGTCGGTGCTCGGAGAAAGCATTTGCCTCCCGTTCGGCATAACCATTAATTCTGGTCCTCCACCATCACCTACAATCGCCGGACCACCGGGGTGATAGTCTGTTCCTTTTGCATAAGCAGGAGGAACCCACGATGGAATAGTAAAGCTCACGCCGATCTTACCTAAAATCCAGTTAACTCCTTCACCAACGCCATTGATCGCGGCAGCTAATCCATTTACCATGTCATTACCTAATTTTTTTACTCCGTCAACAGCTTTACTAGCCATGGCACGTATTCCTGAACCTAACCGCCCTGGTAACTCTCTTGCTCCTGTTACCATGCTATCAAATCGTGATTTAACAGCATCATACATTCTTCGCATTGTATCGACTACAGCTGTTCGAGCGCGTGTAAATCCATTTCTTACACCAACCACAAAGCGACCAACTGACGTTACCGCATTGACAACACCATTAGTAAAGAAAGTTCGTATAGCAGTCCACATACCAGAAAGTATTGTTCGAGCACCAATTGCTAACGCTCTAATACCTCCAATTATTCGACCGTAGAAAGTAAGTTGGATCATATTCCAAATGAGTTTTACCCCACTCATGAATATTTGTTTCAACGCCTCCCACATGCCTGCCATATCGCCAGTAAACACAGATGCTAATAACTTAATGATTCCTGTAATGACGCCGACGGCACCAGAAATAACGCCTTGGATATTACCCCAAACCGCCTTTACAATTCCTAAAATAAATGGAAGTAAAAATATAAATGTGTCTTTTAAAAACCCACCAATATTTACTAGTGCTTGAATGATCTGCGCTCCGTTTTCTTGCCAAAAAGTAGATATTTGCTCTAAAATCCCTTTAAAGAAACCTACTACTGGACCAATAGCGCTAACAATGTAAGGCATTAAAAAGGCTATTCCATCTTGTACATTTTGAAAAACCATTTGAAGTATTGGCCATAATGTATCAAAAGCTGATTTAAAATAAGTTACTACCGTCTCACCGAATTCTCTTACATTCTTAGCAATATCTAATAACCTCTTTGTTGTATCAGGTCCCAAATTTGCGCTTATGATAGATGCATTACCGTCTTTTCTATCGCCGAATAAGTTTTGGATGAATCCTTTACCAATACTAATTGCATCTTTAACGTTCGAAGCAATCTCGCCAACAGACTTTGCAAAATTATCTACCATTTTGATGATGCCAGGAGAAAATCCAGACTCCACAAAACTGATGAATCCATCATATGAATTGCCACTCATATACTGGAAGATCCCTTGCACCACTTTACCTAGACCCTTTAAAGGCTCAGCGAACTGATTAGCAAATTCACTTACTTTCGGCCAAACCTTATCGAACAAGTCCATCGTCCAAGTAAGACCTTCAGCTATAATCGGTAGAAACTTATCTCCAATATTTATGGCAGCAACATTGATGTATTGTTGTATCCTTGCCCATGCTGCTTTAGCTGTTTTTTGCTTCTTTTCAAATGCTTCTTCTGTAGCTCCTACAGCATTGGCCATTTCTTTAGTCTTTTCGGTAAAGTTCTCTGCTTGTGATCCCGTAAGTGCCAAGACTGCGTTTTTAGCTTCAACTGAACCAAACAAATTAGAAAAGGCAATTTCATCGTTACCGACTTCTTTGCGCAAACTCTCAAGTATTCCTTGCAAACCTTCTGATTGTAAGGCTACTTGTCCGTTCTCATAGCCTAAACTCTTTAAGGCGTCGCCCATGGCTCCTGAAGGCTGGAGAAACCCTTGTAACGTTGATCGTAGCTGAGTAGTTACCTCTGCTGTGTTACCTGTAACCCCCGTAAGGGTTGCCATAGCTCCAAAAAGTTCTTCTTGTTCAGCGCCTAGTGTAGCAGCAAGAGGAATTACTTTACCCATACTTGATGCTAATTCCGGAAATGAGGTTTGTCCTAATCGAACTGTTGCAAATGCTAAGTCAGATGCTTTCTGAACGGCTTCTGCGCTCGTGTCGCCGTAACCCTTTGTAACGGCTGAAAGTAAGTTTACGCTATCAGCTACTTCGGCATTACCAGCTGAGGCTGCCTTCGTTGCAATTTCTAAGACTTCTGCATTATCTTTCGCTTCACCAAAGGCAGAAACAACTTGATAAAGACCATCAGCTAAGAGCTCTGTCGATACACCAGTCTGTTTAGCAATTCTTTTGATATCTTCATTCATAGATTGCATACTCGCCGATACGTCGCCAGTTAAAAGAGTTGATATGTTTGCCATTTGATCTTCAAATTCACTTGCAGCACCTATTACAGCTTTAAATGTTCTTGCGCCTAAATAAGTAACTATTAATCCACCTGCTAACTTAGCAGCGCCTGATAGATTACCAAAAGAACGACGAAGGAGCCCAGATTTTTTCTGAGCTCCTTCCATGCCTTTCTCGAGGCCTTTCATATTCTTTTGTGTATCGCCCATTACTTTTTGCATGGAGGGGTCCATTTGCGCGCCAAGTTTAAAAGCTATCTCATAAGCTTTTTGACTCACTGCCTATTTCCCTCCCCTCCTCGATCCTGCATAACTTTATTCACAGTTGCAACCCAACCATGCAACTGTGACAGTGTTCTAGACATCCAGTATTCAACGGATGTGTAAGTGTTTATAGAAAGGTGAACGGCGTTTTCTCTGATTGAATTTACTATGCTTACAGGCGACGACTGCTCTAAGTCGTAACCTACTCCCCCAAAAAAATCTGAGCCGCGTTAGTTGCTTTTTGATAGTCCTTCGCTTTAAATGATGCAACTAATGCTGTAGGCACTCGTGCTGCTCGTGCTGCAAATGCAGCGAGAAAAGGTGTGCTAATACCCGGGTTAATTACCATGTGTCCAGCCGATGCTACTTCTTTTCCGATGGCATCCATGTCGTTACCTGTTAAGTCGTCAAAATAACAAACTAGTTCATGATAAGTTTGACCTTCGAACACAACTGGTTTGGATAGTTTGATCACGGTAGGCTTTGACTGGTCAAACTCAACTAGATTATTATTGCTAACTGTTAAATTACTTTCAGAAGACTCATTTTGAGTCTCCTGATGTTCGCTAACTACATGCGAATTTGGGTTTTCTGGATTATTCCTTCCAAAAGAGTCATCTTGATTACTCGATTGAGATTTCTCATTCGCTTGTGCTGCTACTTGGCTTGCCTGAGTGTAATTTTCGTTTTGATTCATAATAGTTTATCCTCCTATAGTGCGTTTCTAACATCAGCTAAGACGTCTACGCCATCCAAAATATAGATATAGTTTAATTTATCAAACTCTAAAATTGTGCGACCTTCGAGTTCGATCTTAATGTACAATACTTCAATCGTAGCGTTACTGTTTGTTTGTGCTCCTGGCGCAAGGGTTCCTAATTCTCCACCTTTAGCCATGCCTTTAACAACAACCTTAAAAGGACGAACTAAATTTCTTCCTGCTGCTTTGTCATAAGATTGTTGTGCTGCCCGAATCGTCAGCGTACGCGCTTGATTACGCATTAAACGGAAAGGCGCTTCATTTAAAACTCTGAATGACATTTGCATGGTTTGAGAACCAAAATGTCCAATAGTTGGTGATTCATATTCACCAGCAATGCCAGCACCTGAGATAGATTCTGACATTGCTTCAAAACTTGGTAACGTTACTTCAGCTTGCACACCGGCTAGTTTTTCTTGATCGTCATAAACGTTGTAGTTAATCAATTTTTCAGGAATAACTGTACTCACGATTAAGCACCTCCAAATAATGCATCATTTAAAATTGTCGGATTGAATGACAGACGGTTTTTAATGTGTTTAGCAGGAGGATAGAAAGCAATCTCCTGATCAAACACAATCTCACCAGCTAAAATGCTCTCAATAGGGTTTTCATCTTGACTAAATGAAATTCGAGCTCCTGCGATTTGTCCAGCAGCCTGAAAACCATTGGCACGAATGTTTTCATCATCAACTAACTGTTCAATTAATCTAAAATCAGTGGGGTTATCGACTTTGCTAAAGTAACTTAGAATAAATGAATTTGACCACCAATCGAACATACGTCGATTTGAAATATACAGATCTGCAATATCAATCTCTTCAAGTGTAGAATCAAAGGCTGCTGTTTCATTGCCCCACGTTCTCCATCCACCTACATTGATTGCTGTAACGATACCTTTTGCATTCAATTCATTACCATGTGTTTTATCCTGAAAAACTTCTTGTCCTCCAGGAGTCTCTAAACCGCTAATTGTGATGCGCTGATTAGATGGAGACTTGAACGGAACATTATCATTAACGCTATCTAATTGAGCAATTACAGCTGACATGTAGGCGCTATACCAATACTTCTTACTAGCTACTACAACCTTAGGCCATAAGACAGTAGATTTACCGGAGTCATAGCCAGCTTCTACTTTTGCTTCTAATGCTTGTTGTCTTGTTTCTCCTTCCACATCAAGCAGGACAAATGCATTAAGAATCCCGTTGATAAGATCAGCTTTAGCAGTTAATGCTGCACCTACAACTGCCGATGCTGAGAAACCTGGTGCACTGATAACATTAGGAATTAATTGATACTTAGGATATACCTGTGTTAAAAGCTCGATTCCCTTATAAACGTTAGTGGCAGGATCATATGAACCAACTACATCTTCATCCGTTACCAGACTCGGATCAATTCGATCATACGTAACTTCTACCGAACTTGAGTCAGCAATTGCGTCTGCATCTAGTAAACTAATAACTAAACGATTACGAGGATCACGAGAGACAATAAAGTCTGTATCAGCAGTTAATTCTTCTATTTCTACAGTATCTAAGAGCGCACGTGTATCATTAATAACCGCCTCACCAGACGTAAGGTTTACAGTAGTTGTTTCAGACTCTTTATGAGTAGCAACATCAAGCACATTGACTACTAAAATCGGAGATATTTTCAGCTCATTAAAGGCTGCATCAATAGCCTGATTCAATGTAAACTCGAAATCTGTAGAAAAACCTACTAGCTCGCGAGCTTCACGCGGATTGCGAATTAGTACAGGTTTATTTAAATTTGAGGATGGATCAGATGCTAAATTTGATTGCGCTGTACCAAATACCACTGGGACTGTGTTAGCTCCGCCAGTTGCTAAAGACAAGCCAAACGGCTGTCTATCAACTTCAATACCATGTCGGTATGCCATTAGATAACCTCCTTCGCTTTTTCGACTAATTGATATTCTCGTGTTCCTGTCTTAAATACATTTTGACGCGCCTTAGGAAAGTCACTGAATTTAACAAAAAGGTATTTGAAAAAAGCGTGTTCTTCATTTACTTCTTTAAACGATTCCGGTACTTTTTCTAGCGCTGTAAACTGCTGAATACCGTTAAATGTAGGTCCAATATAAATAACCTTCTCATTTTTCGGCTCTGCCTTAACCTCAATCGCTTCCTGCTCTACCTTTTTACTTTGCGCTTTAGGCTTCGCCTTTGGTGATTCGTTGAGTGGGATAATTGGCTCCACCTTTTCATCTTTTACTTCTTTCTCGTTCATATCATCGCCTCCACATCTTGTCGCATTGCTTTTGGTGCTTCAAAACTAACAAATAGTCCGGTAAAAAAATAAGGCATCGCATTTTCGCTATGATAAGCCCATTTCATGGGTAACATGGCTTGATACGTGCCTTTGATATACCTATCTTTTTGTAGACTATTAAACACACGATCAATAATTAAAAATGCATCTTGATAACCTTGATAATCGTCTTGCTCATCATAAACGCCAGCCATAAAAATCACTGATACTTCTTGTGGCTCATCCTCAGATGAAATCTCTCCCTCGTCTAGTTGAATGATCAGACATGGATAGTGTGAATCTTTTTCATCTTTAGACGTCTTTTTGTTTGCTGGTAAGTGTTGTTTGAAGATTTGTAGAGCAACATCTCTTCCACCCTCATCCGGTCTTTCTAGGCGTAAGTTTGCAAATTCCCTCTCAAACCTTTTTTTTAGTTCAACCTGTAAAGTAAGTGGATTCATTGAGACATCACCTGATCTAAGATTCGACTTACATTGTGGTCAAATCGCTTTTGAAATGCTTCTTGTCCTGTTTCTCTAATTACCTTATTCACTCTGTCGTTATTAAGCATCTGAGGGATAGATGGACCCGATAAACGACGAATAGGGTTTCTTGATTTAGATTGTCGCATTGCAGCACCAACAATATTTCCTAATCTGCGATCTTTAAGATTTGTTACAAAGGCTCCAGGTATTGCTTTGGTAGCACCTTTCTTAACAGCAGCCTTAATCGGAGCCTTACGTTTAGGACTTACTTTACGTGGCAACAACTTAAAGCGATCTAAGCTAATCGGATTACCGCGTGAACCAACTTCAGCAAACATGGTTGCTTTAGTTGCCTTATCAAGAGATACAGTCTCTTTAATATCAGTCGCTTTAATGGTGTACTCTTTGCGTATTTCCATATTCATATTTTTGCGAAGAGTAATTGCTGCCCTGTTAGCTGCTTCAGCAGACGCTTGAGGTAGTCGTGCCTGAAATCTTTTCAATCGTTTTTTTAGATCCTTTGATACCTCACGTTGTAGATCAATGTCAATCACCTTAAACACCACCCATGCTTTATGACTCTATCAACCTAATAAGGACTTTAAGTAGACCATCATCTTCTGATGTTTGTAAAACTTCACATTTATCACCATTAACAACGATTTTATTTCCTTGACGAGGATAGAAAGAAAGATCGCCATCTTTTACGTAAAAGATACGATCTTCTTCTAGAAGTCCTTCACCATTTTTAATAGTGAAATCAGAGAGTTCAATTGTTCCAAAGACAACAACTACTTCTTCATCATCAATAGTTGTGACTTCACCAAACTCATCAATATTCAAAAAAGTAAATATGTCATCATTCACCATGTCTTTGAAGTTCATTAGATTAATCCTCAAACTGAGATAAAACGTTTTGTGCTAGTCCTACTTCAATAATGCGATCTACTAGCTTCTCATGTCCGATGTTACCAGTAAATTCAACGCCTACTTCTTTAGCTGTCGCTTTTAAATCGGCAAGTTCGATGCCAATAAATTCATTTTTCAGGACGCTAATATCGTCTTCTTTACCATCTTTCTTATCGCCTAAATCATTTGGTGGATCTTGAGGCTCTTTTGTTCCCTCTACTTGTACAACAGGCTTTGTGTCAACAAAAAAAGCAGCCCCTAAGGCTACCAGTCGTTGTTCTTCTTCTTTTGATAATCCATTTAACTTCTGTCCAATCGCGATTGATTGTCCGTTGTGTCTGATCTTTTCTTTAGCTTCTATCATTACTTAGCACCTACTTTACTTTTAGAATGGCCCAACTGTTTACTTCATGTGGAATTGGCAAAGGTTTACTGTGAATTTGCAAGAAACGAGCAGCAGGATCAACTTGCACAAATGAAACTGGTACGCGCGTACTTTCGACAACCGAAAATGTATTATTTGAAGTATCGGCAATTGTAATTGCACCATACGCCATTGTGGACTTAGAATTTGTTGATCCCATCATGACTGTACCGTCTGGAACTAGAGATTTATCTTCTTGGGTTTCTTCATCGTAATAAAACTCATCATACGTATAAATATCACAGCCTAATTCGGTGATATTACCAATATAAGTGACTCCATTTGGCATAGCCATTGGATCAATTTGACCAATTGTTATTCGACGGTTGTTAAGCAATCCAGAAACTTTAGGATGATTCACAAAATCATCTACAACGTCCGAACTAAAGATCACTGTATTTGGAGAAATTCCCGATGAAATCATAATTTTTCTACGTGTATCTTTTAAGTCTTTCAGTGGATCACTATCAGCGTGAGTCCAAAGATCAGTGCCTGACAACGTTTCTTTATTGGTGAAATCAAAATTCATCGTTTTATTAACGCCCTCACCAACAATGTCTACTTTGCCTTCAAATAAAACTTGAGCAGCCATCCATTCTTCACGGCGAGTAATCATTTCATCAAGGTCTGTAATATCGTTAGCTAAAATTTCTTGTGCTCGCTCCTGTGGGCTTCGTGCTCCATATACATTTTCACCCATGGAGCGTTTCATAAGGTCAATGCTCTGAATAGTACGCACGGGTTTAATGGTTGCCGGTTCGAATAAATGTGTAGTGAATCCTTCACGATCAACGACTTTTCCAGCAACTCTGTCTGATACGAATGGAGCTAGTTTTCTTTTCCCTTTACGATAATCTACCTCAACCGCCGCAGTATCAAATGTTTTAGGTGTTGGGAAGAATGTGTCCTTTAAAAATGTGTTAACTGGCTTTAATTGTTCGATTGCTTCTAACATTGTGCGTGTATCATACATGTTCATTAAATAAGCCCCCTCTATGCTTCAATATTTTCTTTAACAAAGATACCAATGTTACGAAGTGCAATGATATGATCATAAATCTCATCATTATCCGACGTGCGTAATGCATGTGCATTAAACTCACCAGTCAGGTATACACCGGCTTCTGCATCTTCCTCTGTAGCGTCAACGTCTTCAGCTAAAATAGCATAAGGTTCTTTTACGCTATCAACTTCAGATTCAGAATCTATTAAGACTGCTTTGTTATCAGCATCTAACGCTAGAACATCCCCACGAAAATACTGTTGTCCAGCTTTCAAAGTCGCTCCTTTAGAAACGATTGGAGAGATACCGCCGGCAAGTAAATTGTCATACTTACGTTCTCCGATTTGCATAATTATTTACCTCCTCGTTTTTTATTCATTGCTTCAGCTAACGATTTCGCGTTTTGTGATCTTTCAGCATCGCTATTTTTGGCTGATGTATCTGAACCTTCAAGCTCATTTAATTCTTGCGCATCCTCTTGGACTTGATTTAAATAATTTGCGCCTGTATCTTTTTGCGCTTTGACGATTTGCATTGCTAACTTCTCGGCAGTCATTGACGGGTCTTCTTTAGCCTTATTTACTAAATCTTCAGCTCCACCAATGCTAAGTTCTTCAATCTCTTTTAGACGATTATTCTCTGCTTTGATTCCAGCATTAAAAGCTTCATCAGTAACTTGCTTGTGTAAATCTGGATATTGATTTTTTAACTCTTCAACTGATTTCAATGTTTCTTCCTCCTTTTTTGGTGCTGAAGCAACTATTCTTTGGTCTATGAGTTCGTTTTTTAACTTGTTTAATACGGCTTCTGGAATGAGGCCCGTATTATTAGCAGAGGCCACCGCTTGATTTGAGGTTTTCTCAAACATAATTTCATCTGCAAAACCAAGTTCTTTTGCCTTTGTTGCACTCATCCAAGTTTCTTTTTCCATAAGGTCCAGTAACTCTTCTTGGCTAAGGTTTGTCTTGTCTGCATAAGCCAAAGTAATTGCCTCGTCAGTGGTTTTTAACATTTCACTTACGCCCTGCATCTGGTTTTTATCACCACTTGCCATTGTCCATGCATTATGGATCATCATTTGTGCAGTAGGGGATATAAAAACTTTTCCTGCACAAGCAATAAAGGACGCTGCACTTGCTGCTATTCCAACGATCTCAATTTTCACATCGCCTTTGTGCTGTCTTAGCTTTGTATAAATTTCAGATGCTGCCCAAACATATCCACCACCAGAATTGATTTCAACAATGATCTCTTCATCTTCATCAGCTTCTGCTAATTTATCAGCAAATTTCTTTGGACTCGTTGCTTCCATGTCCAAATAATCATATAGCCACTGATCATCTGAATCGACAATAACACCTTTTATATTAATCCTCTTCATTTCTCTCACCCCCTTCATTTAATATATCCTCTTCAGGTGCAACAAGCCCTGCTTCTCTTCTTGCTTCCTCTTCTACTTTTCTTAAATGGTTATTCCTGAAGAATTCACCATTGCCAAGTTCAACCGTTTCTTTTGTCCGAGTGCTAAACCCTTGTTCTACTCTTTTTGTAGCTGCATTCACTTCTTTGAGTGGATCTAATTGTCCTTGACTCGGACCATTCCATTCCGCTCCACAGTAGGCTTCTCTTATAACAGGATCAGTAAAGAATCCTGGGGCATATATTCGACCTTTTGCAATACCTTCTGCTAAAAACTCTTCATAAATCGGCTGGCAGAAGTCATTCGCAAGCCACTCTCGACGCATCTTAAACATCTTCCACGCTTCAAGTAGTGCTGCTCTACTAGCTGAATAAGAGCTAGTAAAGTGTTTTAAGAGGACTTCATATGGAATTTCTAACGCCGTTCCAACTTGGCGACAAATTGAAGTAACAAAACCATCAAATGCTTGATTAGGTCTGCCGGGGTTTGCAAAAGTGACATCTTCCCCTTCATCAAGGTGTACAACTGTTCCTGGACCTAACTCATAATCATAGTCATCATGTGTAACTTGTTCTTCCTCGGATATCGCATCCGTTAGAGGTCCAGTTGCTGGATCGCCATCCTTACTAGTGACAAATGCCGTATACATTCCGGAGACTACCGCAGCCATTAATTCAGCGTCTGTATATCGACCTAATTGCTTTAAGGATTCGATTACTGGTGCTAATACAGGAATGCCACGTCTTTGTTCAGGCCTTTCAGATTCCATAAGATGAATGACATTAATTCTTCCGGTTTTTTTGCCGTACTTCTCAATGCGCTTCCACTCATTTGAAGCAATCAGGCTTGAGCCAGGATGGGCTTGTGCAAAGTGATAGGCGATCACTTCACCTTTGGAGTCAATTTCAACCCCGTTGATAATTTTCCCATCAATAGTAGATGCATGATTAGGATTACTTACGCGATCCGCTTCAAATAATTGCACTCGTATGTCATATGGCATTCCTGGACGTTTAATATATGGCAATGTAGCAAAGGCATCACCAGACATGAGCCATGAAAGAAATGCAAGCTGTTGAAGCTCGTAAAAGTTATTCATACGCTGCACATCGCACGTATTACTTCGAGCCCACATGTTGAATTCTCTCTCAACTTTCGTCTCCCATGCATCTGCCTCTTTATTTGTCATATTTAGATACTCATAATCTATTTGCGAGTTAAGCCTTAGACCTGATCCAATAACATTCGTTCGCATCGTTTTAAGAGCGCCGGTAGCTAATGGGACTCCCATGTATAAATCTCTTGAACGCTCTCTTAGCTTCTCAACATTGTATTCGATGTCTTCAATTGCTGATCCACCGCGACTAGACCAACCTATTAAACTCTTCTTATGACTTGCTCCATGCTTCCCGTATCCGTTTGATGAACTTACCTGATTAAACACTTTCAGTTTTTCTCTACTTACAACACGATTTAAGGCATAGCTTGGTGCAACTTTACTAATCATTTTATCTACAAAATTCACAATCTTTCCTCCTTCCTAAAGATCACGAGGCACAAAACGGTGATTTCTTCGCCGTGATCCTTTTAGTCGAATTAATTTCTTCTCTGTTTCTTTAATTTCGGATACAATAAAAGATCCATCCGCTCGTGTGATTTGTCTATCGTTAATTCTGTATGCTTGACCTTGCAATACTTTTGATCGAGCCTCTTTTAGTTCTTTCAAATATTCTTCAAGTTCTTTTATCCGCTCAGCTCGTGACATTATGTTCTCCTCGCCCTCTTTCTCTTTTTCTTTCTGACCATGGGCTTAACCACACCTTCAGATTCGATGATCTTATCAATATCTGGATTTAATATTTCAAGAGCAGCCGTTGCATAGTTCCTGATATCAAAAGGTTCATTTCGTGCATGACCTCTCTTCTTTTCCCATACGTGCTTAGTTTGACCACCTTTGCTTCTGATCACTTTATGCTCCGAAGTTATTCCCTTAAAATAATCTTGATCATAGCCTTTCGTGGGATCATTAGGGAAATGACAGTAACCATGCTGCTCAGTAGTCGCTCTAAGGCGAGATAGTACCTGGTCTTTACCAACGTCTACACCTATCGTAAACAACCAAACACCACTATCCTGACGACGTGTAGGACGTTTAATAAATGAAATACCAGTTCCGCCTTGCCCTTTAATTGCCCAAACTCTATTTATTTCTCTTTTTTTACAATAGTCGTAAACTGTTTTAGTATGATGACCACCTGAATCAATACACGTACTCATAATTTGCAATTTTTCTCCATCTTCACGATCATAGCTAGCATTGAGAACGCCATCTAATTCTTCCCATACATGTTCATGTCCAGGATCACCCATTATAATGCCGTATTTAATACCCCAGCTTTCTCTATTCAATCCCCAGCCAACTATTTCATATTCCAATCTATTATCTTGTACATCGACTCCACAGGTTAGTACTCCAACACTTTGTGGCACTTCACTAGAATAATCTTCCGTTTTTTCTAGTAACGCATCAGAATTAATGCTTTCACCGCGTTCTTCCCACGTTTCACCCATGCTAGTATTAACCCATACTTTTAGGGATTCAGTACCTTCCTTATTGGCTCGCTTAAAGTCCGTTATAATCTCTTCCCACTTTTTCCATGGGCTGGCCATCTCATTAAGATGAAAACCTCTGATTTTAGAAGATGGATTATTTGCAACCCATTTTCCCTTACCTCTTTTCCATTCATATTCCTTGTGCACCGAACCACACGACTTACATGCCATCGCTACACTTTCAAATGAAATTTGATCCCAGCTTAAAGGCTGTAACTCATCACATGAAGGACATGGGAGGTTCCATTTTTCTTGAGTGCTTTCTTCATATGCTTTTTCAATACGGCTTGCGCCTTTGATTGTAGGAGTTGATACAAATATTTTCTTTCTGTTAGCAAATGTATTTGTTCTTTTAACAGCGAGCGAAAGTGGATCACCCTCGGTACCGGCACTAACCGGAAAGCGATCCACCTCATCAGCTAATAGTATTCTCACCGGACGACTGGAAAGCCCTGTAGGTGAGTTGGCTCCAACCATCATAATTACTCCACCAGGGAATGCCTTTTCTCGAATCGTGTTACTACTGTCACGACTCTTAGCATCTGCCACTTTATTTTTAAGGGCTGGTGTATCTCTAAGCATTGGAGCAAGTCTAGTTTTACTGAACGTATTAGCTAAATCTACAGTAGGCTGAATGATCATTATCGGCGCCGGATCATAATCGACATGATAAGCTACTGTATTTAATATAATTTCTGTCTTTCCAACCTGAGCCGAAGACATAACCACTATTTCTTCCGTTTTAGGATCGTTAATAGCATCCATGATTTCTTTTTGGTATGGTGCTCTTTCGGTTCGCCATTGCCCAGGCTCTGCCGATGCTTCGGACGATAGTTTTCTATAAAGATCAGCCCACTCTGAAACACTTAGCTCCGGGGGAGGTGCTACAATTTTTGCTAGCTTTGCAAATAATTTTTTAGTCTGTTTTTGAATGTTGCTGTTCTCGCTCATCATGTTCCTCTATAAATAGTTCATCGTTACTCCGCCCGTAGAAAACTTCTGGATCGTATTCGGATAACTCCGACAATCCTTCGAGTATTGCTTTCTTTACAATGTCTTTAATAACTTCAATTTCATCTTGGTGTAAAAGGCTGCTTGCAACTTTTTGAGGTAGCACCAACATACGAGCTCTAAAATTACCTAGCATGTCGTTCATGACAGCTTCAACATCAGCAGAACGGTGTAAGCTCCCCTGCATGATCTTTACTTCGGTTTCTGTCTTGATACGTCTCGCTCTTGTCCATAACATTTCTTCTTCAGACTTGCTATTGTCTCCACCAGAGTGTCTTTCTATTAAATAATCGGTATACAGTCTTATTGATGCTGGAAGATCAAACTTTCCACGCCCAAATTTATGCAAATGGTTTTCAGTTGCTAGTTGTTGCACCCTTCTTTTACTTACACCTAGGATCGTGGCTAAATCTTCTGTAGTTACGACAAAATCACTGTTTAACTCTTCCTTTTTAGTCATTTTGACCCTCCTTTCTAGCAAAATCACTCGATTTCGCTAATTTGAAGGGTCAAAAACCCCCCATTTCGCTTTTAAAGCACGATTTTATTTCCTCAAAAAAAGTGCAATTAACCCTTGTCGCTCAAAGGTTTTTTGGTGTTCCACTAAATTATTTCCCAAGACAAAATCACTCGAAAGCGAAATGACCTTTTAGCGAAAAAAACTAGCGCTTTTCCGGGGTCGTAGCACCCGCATGGTCTTCACAAACCGCCAGGAGAACCTAAAGCCCAAAACCCTTGAGCCACAAGAACTTTTTTAACTTTTATTTTTAAAAAAACACACAAAAAAGGACGCTCGCAAAGCGAAACGCCCTTTCTTTGGCTTATCAACCTACTTATCATATTAACAGGTAATTCTTGTTATAAACTCCACAAAAACTCTCCAAAAACTCCACGGTTTATTTTTATAGCCTATTTTCTCCTAGATATTGTCTATTGAATGTATCATATCTTACATTGTGTTGCATTAATTGAAGTCTTGAATGCCTTGATAGCATTGGTTCAAACTCACATTAACAAAACGAATGTAACACGCGCTTATTTTAAAACATTCAGCGAGCTTTACAGGTCCATAACCTCCTAACCGATTACACTTATAGTTATAAATGTTTTATAGAAAAAAAGAAAAAACCCTGCCCACTTATTGGACAGAGTTAGTAATGTACTTTGCGTCTGAAGTCGTCTAACGTTTCTTGAGTGATGCCAATATATCTAAGCGTATGTTGTGGACTAGAATGATTAAAGAGTTTCTGAAGTGTGGCTATATCCTTTGTGCTATTGTACAAATGATAACCAAAGGTCTTACGCATAGTGTGTGTGCCTATCTCCGTTAGTCCTACCCATTGAGCTGCCTCTTTTAATATTCTATATGCAGTGATTCTTGATATAGGTTTGTTGTGGCCCTTTCTGCTTTGAAATATATATTCATGCTCTTTCTTATCTTTAATAGATTTGAGCAATTCGCGCTTTAACTCTCCATGTAGTTCGATTCTGTTCGTCTTATCTGTTTTGCTTTCTTTAATCACAAGATACTTGTTTTGTATTATGTCAGACACTTTGATTGATAGGATGTCTGATACTCGAAGACCTGTATAGATACCTACTACAAACAAAAGATAGTTGCGTTGATTTCTTTCCTGTAGATATCTTTTTACTTCAACCACTGTCTCTTTGTCCCGGATCGGCTGAACGAGTTTCATTATCGCTCATCTCCTTTTTTATAAACTTCGATGCCAAGCATAAATGCTAATCGGTAAAAGGCTTGGCTCTTCACCTTATAGAATTGACTTTCGGACATTCCGATCTTATTCCATATCTCATAATTAAAACGATACTCAGATTCAATATACTCCATAATCAGAATTTGCCTTTGAGTATCATTTAAACGATTAATGCAATCCATCATTCGAGATACGTATTCTTCACGTTCTCTCTCTTGGTCTACATTCTTTACGGCTGCATTTTCTACTTTCGAATTGAATCCTGAGGGTGCTCCAGGTATAAGCGCATAACTTGGCGTAATAGAAGGAACGGACCTTACTGCGCCCCAATACAAACTTAATCTTTGCAATTCCCTTGATACCTTCTTACGAGTTGCTTTTGAGTCAATATCCGTTATCTTAAATTCTACTACCATGAAAAATGCCCCCTTTTATTTTTGTCTGATTGCGCCTTTATTACGTACGTAAGTCTGTCGGTTTACACCCATAAGCTCTTCGACTTCGCGTTTCGTCATGTCTTTTGTTTTTCGTTTTTTTGGTGGTTTAATAGCTGGCGTCTTTTTCATAGTTCCTCCTTCAAATAAAAAAGCACATTACAAGTTACTATGTAATGTGCTCTCGGTTTTTCCGATAAGCTGTTTATAATTTTTCTGTAATTGTTACCTCTTCATAAACTGGCTTTTCCTGTTGCCAAGTTATAGTTTGCTTTCCAAAACCCGAAGAAACTGGTGTAACCTTTTTTATGTGGCCATCTTTCACCACATATGTAGCGTTGTCTGTTAAATCAATGGTAGCCGTCCAATCTTCTTGATTAATTTTCATGTGCTCCCCCCTCATGCAAGTATCCAATCCTTGTCCTTTAGTTCATGATGTTTAATTTTTCTTTTCTCTATCAAACAACCTATGATACTTTCATAGTCTGATAATCTAGTAGGTTCTTCTGTAATATCTAGCAGCCACAGTTCTTCGTCTATCTTGCATACAATCCTATCCGTGCTTGCGCTAACTGCTATTAGCGAATTGGTTAAACCGCATTGCTCGCATAGCTTATGGTAATAATTCAAATCGACATCAGCCACTTGTTTAAACAAATCCATTTGAATATTCATGGTGACACCTTATTTATTGTGATCTGTAAATGCGATAGCTCCACCAAAACCTAAGCAAATGCAAATCCAGAAGATAAACCACGATGTCAGTACAGGGTGATCAAAAAAGATTTCCAAGATCATCTCCTCCTTTTTGATTATTTTTTTAAATCTTCTTCTTTGACAAAAACGCCATTGACCATTTCACCTTTTCGGTCTTCTATTTCGTTGTAAGCTAATTGGATACAATCATTGAAATCTATATTTAGTTGCATAGATAAAATCTTTATAACTACAAATACATCTCCAATGGAATCCATTACAACGTAAGGCTGCTCTTTAGCAAGACCGCCTGCAAGCTCTCCTACTTCTTCTATGAGCTTTAACATTTGTTTGCTAGGATCAGCAGTATCTAATCCTCTTTCCGTTGCCCAATGCTCAATGTTGCTTTCGAGTCTATTTAACCTTTGTTCCATTACTTAGCCCTCCTATTAATTTCTTGAGCACCCCTGTTGTGATGCGGATGCGTTAATGTGTATCTGTGACCACTGACATCAATTACAGTAGGGACACCGTTCTTTGTTTTAGCTATTGTTACGACTGGACGATAACGATCACCCTTGTGTCTATCTTTAGTCATAACAAACCTCAACCTCCTCATTGCACCTGAAATGTTCATCAACTATAGCTTTAAATCTCTCATCTAATGACTCCCAAGCATCAATATAGCGACTTTGAGTTTCATTCAACTCATCAATACTTTTTTTCTTTTCGTAGTTTAAATAAATACTGACAGCAATAAGTAAACATAGAGCCAAAGTGAATAGGCCATTCATCAGATCTTTCATTGATTACTTGTCTCCTTTGCGAATTTTTTTTATTCAAGGATCGGTCGAGTTTTAATAATCTCTAAAGCTTGTTCTTCACTAAAACCAACTTTTAGTAGTTTGTCATAACGAGCCTTTAACACTTTAGCCTGTACCTCGAATATTTCTATTTGTTCAGGTAAAGTTTCTAAAGCATCTTTTATGCTTTGCTTAATATCAGATTTCTGTTTCTCTATTCGATCAACTTTAATATTAGCTAAAGATATCGGTACTTTTTTGTCTGTCATTAATACTCAGCTCCTTCTAATATTCAAGAGGAAATTATTCAACTTATCTACCACGTAATACAGGCCTATTCTCTGAAAAGATCTATGAAACAACACATACATAATCCGTTTGGCTCTTCTGATAGCACGAGCGCTTTTTTCGATATCACTCATCAGTTTCCATCCTTTCTCTGTTTAATGGGATCTCAATATTTTCGTTCCGAAGAATAATAGTACTTTCTCAATTCGTTAAGTTGCTCCTCAGTTGATGTCTCAGTGTCGTGCAAGATTATTATTCTTGGATCTCTACCTTGTCCGTAGACAAACGCTGCTATTTCTAAAATCCTTGTTGCTTGTTCTGGAGACATTGGAAAGCCTGTTATAGATTTTTCAATACGCTTTTGCTGATTTCTAGTGAAATAATCGCTTAGCTCCATGAAACTATCTCCTTTCAGCACATAATGGGTTTTACACCCTTAGTAGATCTGCGTTGTCGTAAACATTCCCAACGACTTTGCAATATAAGTTCACTGACGATAACAATTGATCAGCCATAAGGTCATTACATTCTGCGTAGTAAGCGCCTTGTTTGAAGTGGACCTTCCATAGAAATTTCTCATCGTCTTTTAAAATGTCACCATTAAATATTCGATTGCTTGTCTTATCAATCAATCCTGTGTAATCCATGAAAATTAAATCCTTATCATCAGTAGGCAAGTAGATGCCGGTTTTAGGAAGAGAATCTTTAGAAAATACAGGACCTTTCCCAAGTTTTATGGATTGTTCGTTATAGGCCAAAGCCATTTTTATCATTCCTGAACAAACACTTTCGCCAAAGCCGTCAGGAAACATTTCCTTGCGAGACTTGCTATAAATCCTATACTTAACCTCTCTCATTGCTTACCTCTCCCTTTTTTGTTGCGCATAATGGGGTTGCTACTTAGTACGTTCCAAGTAATACCTATCGTTATTTATAGACACATAGGGATACATCCGAACACCGTAGACAATCTCACTAGCTAAGAACATACCCTTCGTTAAATCAAAATCGAGATTATCTTCGTACTCCCACTCTATAAGAGCAGTTTTTGACATTTTTTTCTCCTCTCTATTGCGCATAATGGGGTTAATGTGAATCAAGCTTCAGCTTTTTTATGCATTTCATCGATTCGTGAAAGGAAGTCTCGCATCGTTGGTTCAACCTCTTTTTTGTCACATTCAATCATATAATATTTTAAGTTTATACCTATACCTTCTAACCAATCGATACCATATCCACCTTCATAGGCTTTCTGTTCATAACGCTCTAATTTTTCGGCAATATCCTTTGCTTTCACTTTACTTCCAACTCCTTCTTATTTCGTTTAATGTCCGTTATGTGCGCTAACGTTTATTTTTACGCTCTTCTAATTTCATTTTCTGAATCTGTTTTTGTAATTGCTTCTTTCTCATAGGATGTCGTTCATTTTTTTCTTCTATCTCTAGCGAAGCTATTGTTACTTGCTCAACGTATCCACCTTTAAACGCACTCAAAGCGATGTCGTAAATGGAACCATATAATTTACGAAGTTCTTCCAACGTTTCGTTATTCATAAACACACTTCCTTTTGTCCGTTATGCGCACCAACTTAATATTTCCACCAAACTTTTCTTCTGATCGTCACCCCATCCTCTTTATAAATGGCGTAACCTCCACCATCGCAAGTCTTACAACCGAATAAATCTTTACGGGTATCACCATCATTGTTGATTGCTAGTAAGATCATCGGTCGTTTGCATGATACACAGCTATGATCTTGTGAACCTCTCTTCAATGACTTCATCATTTCTTTGAAGCTTTCTACGTCTTTAATTCTTCGGGTCAGAGCCACAATAAACATCATTATTTGAACAATCACTCTAAGACTACAGATGAATAGGACGAGTAATGTAAATAAATATAGTCCCATAAACAACATTGATAATGCTTCCATGCAGCACCTTCTTTCTAAACTCAATCTAATTCATCAATTCGGTGACTAATCTCCCTAAAAACAGTTGCAAGATGTATTACCTTGATTGCTTCTGGAACATTGGTGCTGGTAGTGGCATCCCATTGTTCTAAGCATTTCAGCAAGAATTCTTTTTCGTTTTCTTTTCCGGTGAACTCAACAAACCTCATTCATACCACCTCTTATATTCTATTCCTGGGCATGGAGAACATCGGCTTACGCATCAATACCTGATCTCGCATAATCAAGTTAGGTATGCGAGCAGTCTTTAATCGTTTGAATTGGAGGTTTTCAAATGATCTATCCTGATTGTTTGCTTCTTGTAGTGATTTGAAAAAATCTTTAATGCCATTTACAAAACTTAAAACGGTTTCTCTAAACATTGAACCGATCTCTCTAACGACATTCATTAATGCTTCAGCAGCCTTTTTTTTGATCATGGCTCTTGTATACATTTGCTCAATCATGATCTCCTGTTCAATCCACATCATGTTGTCATTCATGATTTCACATTCAATCTGCATAAGCTTACGCCCGTCTGGATACACACAAGTAATCATAATTACCTCCTAAGAAAATAGCGCCAACCGATGAGGTCGGCGCCTGATTGATTAAACGATCAACTTAATGCTGCCTTTTTCAATTTCTTCACTTAGCTGACCTCTAAGGTAAGTAGCAATATCTTTCATAGCATTTAGCTTCCAAGCACCACCGTCTGCTTCAAACAAGGCACATTTTGGACCAGACTGCATTCTAAATACAAAGTGTGATTCTGGTTGTTTAATCTCTAAGAAAGTCCTGTAAGGAGCTAATGTAACAGGATTCGGAACAATTGCCGTACCTACTTGGGCTACACCTGTCTTAGCAGTAACGGATTGAGTTATACCGTCGTCTCCATATTCATTTACTGATTCTTCTTTAACGTTGCCTACAAGTCTAAGCATTGAATCTCGATCATCATTTGCTACAAAAACAGATTGCAATTTAATGTTGAATGACTCTACATCATAATAATGATCAAAATTAAAGCTAGGTGTTAACGCGTTAGCAACAATAAATGTATTTCTTTTAGCATCTTGATTGACTGCATCAAATAATTTAACCGTCTGTGGAGAAACAACATGAATCATTAATGGGTTTTTACTATCAAATTCAGATTGGATGTAATCTACTAGACCACTTAATGTATTAACCTCTAATGAATTCACTCTCGGTAGTTCAACGGGATATAACGTTTCTGGAGTGTAGTGCCTACCTTCAATCACTTGTGCTTCTTTATTTCCTAGATCCACGATGTATTTAATTGCTTCTTTAATCATTATTTAGCCCCCTCAGAAGTTGTTTGTTTAGTGCGGAAATCATATACTTTTTCTCCTCGATCATCATAAACACCGTCTTCCTCCATATACGTTTGTCCTCGTACACCACTCTTCAATTCAGCGCCAGTGATCTTGCCGTTAGAGTCACGGTCAATAATCATCTTAAATGCTGCTTCTTCAGCAGGAGCAAGCTTAGACTTGACCTCAACTAAGGTATTACCAATGTTTCTTTCCTTATCTCCTGAAATTTTTAAAGTTGCTGTGATGGTACGCACCTTAGACGGATCAGTGTTAGGGTCTGCAATATTACTTAACACCTTTAACATTTCTTGATTCACACGTTCAGTTAGTGCTCCACCAGCCAACTCTTCTAAATTTACAATTCTCTCAGCCAATCTCAACGCCTCCTGTAGATTCTTTTTTGATCCTTTCCAGCTCCCTAACCTCTGGAGCCCTTACAAGCTCAACCTCTAATTCTTCTAGCGTTAATGCAGTCAGTGAGCGCTTATCGCGAGACTCATAGATTTGCATTTTTTGTAGCTCAGCAATTATGCAAGCCTTACGTAAATTAGCCAACTTCCCATCCCTCCTCATGCCTGAATTTATACCCCATCCGATGCGTATATGCCTCAATCTCTTGATTTAAAAATGGGTACTTTTTTAAAACAAAATCTATATTTCGGTGGTTGTGATCCATCCGTAATACCTTTCGCTCAAATACTAAATATTCGATCAAACCAGCGATAGGAGCCATGCCTCCACCTTCTAAAATAGCTTCATAGTATTGTGCAATTGTCCAATTTGCTATCTCTTCAGGAACGTCAACTCTATTCTTTTCGTCGATCATGATGCATACCGCCGTTCGAGATTCACGAACTTGTTATACTCTCTGATATAAGCCAGTTCTACAGTACCTACAGGACCCTCACGCTGTTTCGCAATGATGATCTCAATAATGTCCTTCTTCTCGGACTCTTTGTCATAATAATCATCACGGTAAAGGAACAGAACATTATCAGCATCTTGCTCGATGCTTCCTGACTCACGTAGATCCGAAAGCATTGGTCGTTTATCTTGTCGCTGTTCTACGCCACGAGATAACTGCGATAAAGCAATAACAGGGATGTTTAAATCCATTGCCATATTTTTAAGAGCACGACTGATTTCAGAAATTTGTTCATTCCGATTAACCTTGTTAGAAGTCGGTGTAAGTAGCTGTAAATAGTCAATGACAACAAAATGCTCTTTATCCGGATGTTGTCTCATCAACTTTTTAGTATTAGCGTAGATTTGAGCAACTTTGACATTCGATGCTTCATGGATGTACATGCTTTGCTTATTAATAGCAGCCGTAGCATATGAAAGCCTCTCCCAATCACTTGCTTCGAAATAATCTCTAGGATTTCGCATTTTCATAGAGTCTATATTGCCTTCTGCGGTTAACATCCGTATAACGAATTTCTTTTCGCCCATTTCAAGAGAATATAGGTGACCAAATGCATCTCGCGACATAAGCGCATTACTTATGTTTATCGCAAAAGCTGTTTTTCCGACAGATGGACGAGCTGCTACAATCGTCAACTCTGTTTTCTTAATGCCATTTGTCATACGATCTAGCTCGCTATAACCAGTAAGTATCCCTTGATCCACAACCCCTGATTCTGCATCGTTCCAGATATCTAATAGCACACTTTGTAAATCAAAATCCTTTTGAACATGGTGGGTTAAATTAAGTTGCGTGACTTCGTTAATAAAGCTTTCAAAACTTTCTTTTGAGACATGCTCACTAGATTCTTCTAAGAATGATTGAGCCATCCTTTTCAACTCATTGTGCTTATACGATTCTAATATGAGTCGCTGATAAGTCTCGTGTGATCTAGCAGACGGAACGTGATCTTTTATGCCTCGCCAGTCCACTTGACTCATAGCACCAGGAGGGAGATAAGCACTAATTGTAGCTAAGTCTACTTTTTCATTCTCAGCAACGATTTTTGTGATTGCTTCAAAAATGTGACGATGCATAACCGAAATATGCTTATGCTCAATGGTGAGTTCTTTGGCTACATCGGGATCTTTTAATATGGCACCCAAGAGCAACTTCTCGGCTTCGGTGTTTTGAATTTGTTCTACCACGTTTACCCCTCCCTAGCAGATAATATTTCCCTAATGCGCAGTTTCTGCTCTTCACTAGGTCCCTGTGAAGCGTTAGACTTCCAATGCTCGTATTTCTGCAATGGATTCTTGTTATGCTCAGGGCGCTCAACTCGCTTCAAGTCGCCAATTCCTGGAGCAAACTTGTTAACAAGGATATAGGCGTCTAACCGTCTAAAAACATCTGCTGCTGTTTGATCTTTCATTTGTCTAAGCCATAAATTAAAGGTCGTTTCCGTTTGCTCAATCTTATTTGGATAAGCTGCATTAATTTGTTCTAAAAGCTCTACAACCTCATTCCTTGTCACTAGGATCATCCCCTTTTTTAGCAAATTGAGCGAAACCTCCAGTTGACTTTTTATTTTCTGGTACCTTCTCGTTTAGGTAACCTTCGAACTTATTACCAAACAGTGTTTCAGGTCTTAAATACAAATTTTTATCTGGATCATTCTTCCACATAGAGACCTTAGTTAGAATAACTTGTTTAAAGTCATCTACGGTGTTTCCTTCTTTGAGTCGCTCTCTTATTAGTTTTTGGGTCTTGGGTGTTGTGTCTTTAAATCCTTTGTCTGCATGATGATTTAGAAAAGACACTATCTCTTTATAAATCTCTGTATAGTAATCTCCGTATACGTGTTTCCCTTTTGGGAAGGAGGGTGTTTCCTTTTTGGGAAGGAGGGTGTTTCCTTTTTGGGAACCACCCCTGACTTTCGTACTAACTGAAATATCCCTCACTTTATCCGGGTTAATGTCAATGAACATCACGTTACTTAGGTTCTTTCGGTTGACCACAATATTTCTAAATTCACGCTTGATGAGCCCCTTATTTTCTAGTCTTATAAGAGCTTCACGAATTTGTTTTTCGGAAAGACCAAACTGTTCCTCAAGGTGAGCATAAGATCTCTGAAGCTTGTCCGATTTAAATTTCATGCGGTAACCGATGAACTCACCCGTTATTTCATCTTTAACGGGAACAGGACGATACCAATAAACAAATTCAGACAACAATATCATCGAATGCACATCTGGTTTACCAGTGTCCTTTTTAAGCTCCTTAAACCAAGAATGAGGTATAACGTTCCCGTCTAAGTTGATGCTGAGCATTTTGTCTATTAACTCTTGTTGATCCATAAACATTACTCCCCTTTACGACTCTCCAACTTTGGCGAGTGGTTATAAACCCTTGTCGTTATTGACTCGTTATAATTTGGAGAGTCGATTTATCTATAAAATTTAATGCACGTTGAAAGTCTTTTTCTCGTAGATCGCGATAAGACAACACGCCAAACTCTTTTCTAATTTGCTGATACATTAGAGCAAAGTACTTTCTCCTGGCACTATCTGAAATGTGTCCATATTGCTCGTACACGCGATTTCTAACAGCTACTTGTATCACCCTTTGCTTATCCGATTTGATTGTAATAGCGTCAGTGTATGTAGCCTCTAAATGCTTCATATCCGGCTGGCTACTAGCGAGTTGTTTCACTCGATTGCCGAAGTTTAAAATAAAATCTTCCTTGAGTTCGGCTGCTCTTGATCCTGTATAGCTCATTGCTACAAACACAAATCCTTCGTAGGTCAGATAATACATGGGCATTTCTCGGCCTTGCTTATTCTTGTATACAAACTCTGCAAAATGCTCATTCTTAAACGCCTCTGAGCATTTAATATTACGAATATCTCTTAGCACCTTGTCATGCCCTTTTTCAAAGGCTGCTGCTAATGTGAGCGAATCAGTTACAACCATTCCATCCTTCTCATACACAAGTTCCTGCATCGTTACCTCCCTTCACAGATAGCGAATTTACCGTCTGTTTTAATAAACTTGACCTCTTTATATGACTTGGCTAAATACGCTCTGATACGGTCATTTAAAGGCTCGTTCTGATCGTTAAAACAGTGAGAAGGAAGTAGAATCCTGCGATGTCTAAATAGGTTGTTCACATTGTTCTACCTCCCAAAAATTAATCTTCTGCAAGATAAATGACCATGATCTGTGGGAAAGGTGAGCCAGAAGACATTTGCATATCTTGGATCTCTAGATCTGGATTTTCAATAAAGAAACTATTTACTTGCGAATATGTTCCACAAAACACTCGAACCACTCCACTAACATGATTAAATTGCGTATACTTCTTTTCTTCGAATTTAATTTCTTCCATACTAATTTCCTCCTTCATAATTTTATTTGGTGTTAGCTACACCTTTAGACTCCCGGGCAGGGGAATTAGAAGGGACGCTGGTTGATATCCCGGGAGCCTAAAGGCAAAGCTAAGCTTGCCTTTGTTAATCTGTTACGGTATACTTGTCTTAGGTTGTTGACATTGTTCTATCTAAAAATGCTGATCGTTCACGCGGTCAGTATTTTTTTGTGCTTTTTTAACGGGTGATTATTTTCTTGGTGTTGCAAACGCGCAATGTCGATTTTATTCGCGATATTAAGTAAATGCTGACGCTCTTTCTTAAAGCTTTCTTCACCGTATTCTTTATACAATCTGACATATAAGCGTTTTAATGCTCTCGCAAGCAAGATCATTTCCATGCTATCTAACTCAGCGTTGTTACGTTGGCTTTTAAGCTTGTTAAATGCAATTGACAAGCATTTATCCTCTGCACCAGCTTTGACTTGTTCTAGCGCCACTGCGTTAACTACATAATCAATTTTTGACTTCGAAAAACCCTTAAACGGTTGCGTCTTCATAAGTGCCTCCTCATAGTAAAATGATCAATCCAGTCACTAACTTTGATAAAACTTCTATGACTGGTTGCAATGTAGTAATGTCCATTCCTAATGTTGCAGCCACCATCAAATCTTGTGCGTTGGTCAACTTCATCCATCTAACAAAGTCATTAACCTCAATCGCTTGTTGGTCGCGTTCCATTTTGACAACGCTGCTTCGGCTACGGTGCATAAGACTAGCCATGTACTCTTGTGTGAAGCCTGCTCGTTTTCGAGCTTCCTTCATGTATGCTCCAAACTCCAATTCAATCCACCCCCTCTATGTTCGTGATACGAACAGTTCGTGAGAGTGACCATAAAACAGAAACAAATGTTCTATAATAAGGGTACATACTCATTAGACAGCCTTTTCTTTCTTCGCCTTTTCCTGGTCCTTCTTGATCAGGCGTGGCACTGTAGTCTTCGCAAAATACTTCGCAACATTTCTCAAAGCTTCTTTACTTGGCTTTTCCACTGCAATACCTCCTCTCGCCCGGGTAACTCCGGGCCAATTACCTCAATTAGCTTTTCTTTTTCTCTTTGTTGCTGTTTTAACAACATTCAAGCTAAAAAAATTTTCTATTTTACAATTTAATTCTTTTGCTAGTAGTGGCAAGTGTTCGGCCTTAAAGGAATAGTCACCACGTTCGTATTTCATATAAGTAGAAGCATTCTTGAAACCGAGAGAAACAGCCATTTCTTGTAGAGAAATTTGTAATTCTTTTCGTCGGTTCTTTATATAAATAAGGTTAAATGTTCTCATTATGTCCTCCCTTCTTGTTGTTATATCAGCAACTTAACTAAAGTATAATTTGTTGTTTTAGCAAAGTCAACACTTTTGTTGCTATTTTAACAAATATTATTTTTTCTGATATAAATAAATGATATTATTAAACTGTTGCCAATATAGAAAAGTGGTGTTAATAATGAGCCGAATTAAAAATAATGTTAAGCAATTAAGAAAGCATCATAATCTTTCTTTACGTGAGCTCTCCGAAAGAGTCAATATTAATTACAGTGTAATAAGTCGAATAGAATCTGGATCTAGACCACTATCAGATAATGAAATAAATGTTTTCGCTAATTTTTTTGATGTATCTGCTGATTATATTTTGGGGCGTTCAGATGAACCTGATCCTTTAAAACCTCAAAGCAAAGATGAGAGCCTATTCTTCTTCGATGAAGAGAACTTAACGGAGGAAGAATTAATTGAGCTAAAGAAGCATCTAGAGTTTTTAAGATATAAGGCAAGACAGATGGAAGAAGGTAATTAATATGTGCGTATTTACGCACTATTTTTTTAAACAAATTTAATGGAGGGATATGTATGGAATACCAATTTGAAGTAGAAGGGTCTAAGGGTGATCTATATGAAGTCATGTTTTTAATCAACAATAATGAATTGACAGGAAGGTGTACATGTAGAGCTGGCCAATCAAAAACGTTATGCAAACACTTATTAAGTAAAATTAATCCTGAAACATCAGAAGAGATTGAATTTATTCAAGCAATTAAAGATACCGACACATATGATGTTATTTCAAACTTTTTTGAGAACTTCAATGCTCAAAAAAATCAAGACAAGTATTTTAAGTTGCCTAAAAATATTAAAAGACATATTAACAAACAAGAGGAAGTAGATGAGATACTAATTGATGGTGGTTATCTAATGTTTATTTATAATTTGCGCACGACTTATGTATTTGATATGAATAAAAAGTGTCTTGGTAAAGTAGAGAATAATGATTTAAATTTCTCTAATTATCATTCAAAGTTTCATTTCATTCTTAATAAATTGAATGCAGAATTTTTCTTTTTGCCAGATAGCGAAGTAGCTAAAGACATTAATAACGATTTTGATAATCGGCGAAACAAAGCAATCCTCTCTTACCACATCTTCTCCTGATAAAACCCACCTCTTTTTCCGATTTTTATCATTTCGCTTGATTATACGAACATTTGTTCTTATAATGTAAAGAAAAAGAGGTGAACCCCATGAAATATTACCCAACAGACGTTGAAAAGTGGATCTCCGCAAAGTATAAAAGTCTCTCTATTCAACAACCTACCGATATTGACTTAGATTTAATCGCCAAACACTTCAACATTTTCTTAACTCACAAACCAACTAGATCTATTGCCTTTCTAAACACAAGATTAAAGTCGATCAATCTTGATCCTAACTTTAGTGAAGAGGAACAAAGAGAAATTTTCTTTCATGAGCTTTGTCATATCCTCAGACACGTTGGTTATCAGAGTAAGACGATAACTAAGATGATGAAAGAATTGCAAGAATGGGACGCTAATCGTTTTATGAGTTATGCTGCTATTCCATTCCATTTGTTAAAAGGTTATGATCTGAAGCATCCTAATGTACATCGTGAAATTGCTCGTGATTTTGGTGTCTCTCCAAAATTGGCGAGACTTCGCGTGAACAGAATTATCGAACAGGCTTCTGAACAATCAAGAATTAGAGGTGTGCTATGAGGACTGGTATTTACATCCGTGTATCAACAGACGAACAGGTTAAAGAAGGATTTAGTATACGAGCTCAGCATGAACGATTAAATAACTTTGCTGACTCTCAGGATTGGTCTGTGGTTGATTATTATATTGAGGAGGGCGTATCTGCAAAGGACACGAAGCGTCAAGAATTGAATCGTCTCATGAAGGATATTGAGGATGGAAAGATTGATGTTGTGCTTGTATATCGCTTAGACAGACTCACACGATCCGTGAGGGATTTATATGAACTGCTAGATTTCTTTGAGCGCTATAATTGCAAATTTAAATCAGCAACAGAAGTCTACGATACAACTACGGCGATGGGCAGGCTTTTTATTACGCTTGTCGCCGCACTCGCACAATGGGAACGAGAGAACCTTGGTGAGCGTGTAAGAATGGGCCAGGAGAGAATGATTGAGGAGAAACAGTATCCTGGTGGTCCTCCTCCTTTTGGGTACTCATACAATAAAGACACTAAACAATTAGAGGTCGATCCGGTTGAAGCTAAAGTGGTAGAGAAAATGTTTGATTTGTACTTTGATGGGTTTGGAGAACAAAGAATAGCAGACAGGCTCAATGAGCAAGGCTATAAAACGAGACGAGGAAATAATTGGCGCGCTAAAGCTGTAAGAGATACTTTGAAAAGGACATTGATGACCGGGGAATTTTCTTGGGGTGGGAATATGTATAATGATTATACAGATGCAATAATCCCTAAGGAGCGTTTTGAGAGTGCAATGAAATTAAGGACAAGTAGGAGAGGAGCCCATCCGCGAACAATCAGGTCCAGCTACCCCTTCTCTGGGTTTGCGCGTTGTGCGCGTTGTGGTGCGCCGATGAAAGGTCATTCGAAACATGGAAGAAAGAAGTTAGATGGCACTGCTCCCTTCTATCGTACTTATATATGTACTAGAAAACGTGACGGCTGCACATCTAAACAAATTAACGAAGAAAGCATTGATCGTGAGCTTCTAAAAGAAATCAGAAAGCTTTCGTCGGAGTACAGGGAGATTAGTGAAGATAAGTCGCTCATTAAACGCGAGGATGATCATACACAGGAATTAAAGCAGTTAACACGGGAATTGAATAAAGTACAAGGGAGACGTAAAAAGTGGCAAGTCGCGTATGCTGAAGGAGTTATATCACTCGATGAGTTACGATCTCATACAGAAATGGATCAAGAGGCATTATCAAATTTAAAAATGTATATATCCAAATTAGAAAGCAAAAGTATGCAACTTGATTATAGAAGTATGGCCAATGTTTTAGCTGACTTCGAAAGAAACTGGATCGAGTTAGATCACATGGAAAAAAAGAGTATGCTCTCTATGCTAATTAAAAGCTTTGATGTAGATTCAGACGATCTTAAACCTCACAAAGCGCGAGAGAGGAAAGTTTGGGTGAGCAATGTCGAGTTCCATTGATTATGATATGTCTTACTACTACTATAGGAGGTCCAATCGTTGGCGCCATCATTGCGGCAATTCCCCATACCCCTGTCGCGAGTCCGCGTTCGTTTTTAGGGAACACTTCGAAAATAAGCGCGAGTGACAGTGGCATCATCACGCCACCTCCGATTCCCTGCAGGCCTCGGAATGTAATGAGAGATGGTAGATTCCAAGATAGAGAGCCTAGTACGGATCCGATGGTAAAGATCGTAAGTCCGATCAAAAAGAGTTGCTTTTTACCGATTTTATCTCCGAGGTAGCCGGTTAGCGGCATCGTCATCCCCATTGTGACCATAAAGATCGTAATGACCCAGCCCGTTGCAACGGCATCGGAGTCAAAGACGCGCATTAGCTGTGGCACGGCGGGATTTAGCATACTGTTATTTAATATGATGGTGAATGTTCCGAGTAGAACGGAAATGACAACGAGCCATTTCTGTGGGATTTTAGCCATGGTGTTCTCCTTTTTTGAAGTTGGTTCGCGGTGGTGATGGTTTGGTTAGTGCTTATATAAGTGTGTTTAGATTGAAGGTTTCTTTCGAGTTCCGAATCAGTAATATTCCTCTATCATACCATGTTGGGGTGAAAGTTGCTTACGAGGTGTTTGGTTTACTTGCTAGATGAATAACTGCTAACTAATTTAGTGCTTTTAGCTCTTCGAGCTAAGTGAATAAGTGCCAACTTGTTTAGGGCGTCTAGCTCTTGGAGCTAGACCTTATTTAGATGCCGAAGTGCCAATCTGTTACTTTCGGTTTTGGTAGAGTATCAGGTTTGAGTCGTCAGCTCTGCGGACACTCTACGACATTAGCAGGGTCTAGGTCTGAGCCTCCTCGTGCTGCAGGAGTCGACTGTCGTCTCCTCCTAAACGCATCTCTGTGGGGTCTCATCCCTAGCCAATTCCTGCTAATTGTCTCCGAATGTCCTCCGAGTCTGCCGCCTCTTGAGCTTCTATTGGGGAATGCCAGATTACTTAGAGATGTTCATGATAGTTTGTGTTTCCATTTTGCTTTCTCGTCACTTCTACCACGGTTCGCATCACAACTGGCAATTTTCTCTTCATTTCATTACCGCTTCTCTTCACAACGCAAACCGTTCGCTTCACTTCTTACTTGCTCGTCATTTCTACCACGTTTCACATCACAACTAGCAGCTTTCCCTTCACTTCGTCACCGCTTCTCTTCACAACACAAACCGTTCGCTTCACTTGTTTCTTCGTGCGCTCTTTTATAAGTGGCAGTTGAGCAACTGATGGTGCCTTACTGATGGACTGTGAAGGGAAAGAGAAAGTGAACGTATCAATCCATTTACCGTCGCCGTAGGTGCTCCGAAGCGGCGGGCGCGTATTACCAGTGGTAGCACTTACGCGCGGCGAAAATCCTTTCGCACGTCCCCTGGACGGGCGAAATAGTTGAGCAAGCCACCACCGGTAGTTGCGCCCGCCGCGCAGGGGCACCGAAGGTGACAGCACTTGACCTTGACCTTGATCTTGCTCTTTCCCTTAACCCCAAACAAAAAAGCCCGAACCACATAGGCTCGGACCCTCCCTTAATTCGACGACAACGGATAGTGCTTTAAGAAATAAACAAGTGACTGCAACTCTACCGACAGATCAATATGATGCACACGAACATCGTCCGGTACAGACAGTCTCGCTGGAGTGAAATTCAGAATACCCTTGATGCCAGCTTCCACTAGCTTCTCCGCAATCCCCTGCGCTGCACTTGATGGGACCGTTAAGATTGCAACGTCTAAGTTCCCTTCAATATGACGCTTTAAATCATCAAAATGATGTACAGGTACATCGCCAATGACCGTGCCGACTGTATTTTCGTCCACATCAAAGGCCATCTCAATGCGTGTGTTATTGCTCTTACTGAAGTTGTACTTTAAAAAGGCTGTGCCTAGGTTACCGACGCCGACGAGTGCTACTTTTGTAAGCTCGTCTTGATCGAGTGTTTTGCGGAAAAAGGAGAGGAGGTAATTGACGTTGTAGCCGTAGCCCTTCTTCCCTAATGCGCCAAAGTACGAGAAGTCGCGGCGAATGGTGGCCGAATCGACCTTCACCGCTTCACTTAATTCAGACGACGACACTCTCGTTTTGCCTGACGTCTGGAGTCCTTCAAGAAATCGATAGTATAACGGCAGTCGCTTTGCCGTTGCCTGTGGAATTTTCGCTTGATCCATATCCATCTTGTATGCCCCCTGTAATAAAGCTTTTAACATTATATAAGTAAAACATTAGCCTGCTAGGTTGATAACGCTTCCAATCTTTTAAGTGACAAATAGCTTACTAAAGTAAGCATCCTATCTAGCAGTATATATGTAATAACCTTCACAATCCAGTTTTTTGCGATATTTCCGCAGTCACGTTCTATTCTACACTATTTTGTGTCCCTGTGCAGAGATCTTGGTCATTGAATAGTTGCCAGAGGCACAACACTTCCTGTACGCTTAACGTAGACTATAACGTGAGGATGACCTAGCTATGATTTTATTACAGTGCGCTCAGCTATCCAAATTCTTTGGATCCGAGCAAATTTTATCAAATGTGAAATTGGAAATTAAAAGTCGCGAGCGCGTGGCACTTGTTGGTCGCAACGGCGCCGGCAAGTCCACCCTCTTAAAGGTGATCGCCGGTGAGATGAACTATGATAGTGGCACGCTCATGATTCCAAAGGAGACCACGATCGGCTATCTCGCTCAGGACAGCGGCCTCGAGACCTCCCGCTCGATCTGGGATGAGATGCTCACCGTCTTTACCGAGGTGAGAAACATGGAGAAGACGCTTCGCAAGTTAGAGGAGCGAATGAGCGATCCGATGCAAGAGGACTATGAAAAGATTTTAAAGGAATATGACCAGCTTCAGCTCGACTTCCAGGCTCGTGGAGGGTTTCAATATGAAGCTGACATTCGCAGTATTTTATCAGGACTTCACTTTACTTCGTTTGATTATGATACACCGGTTGAGTCTCTTAGTGGAGGGCAAAAAACGCGCCTTGCTTTAGGAAAGCTTCTGCTCTCTAAGCCGGACCTGCTCATTTTAGACGAGCCAACAAACCATTTGGACATCGACACGTTGACGTGGCTAGAAGGCTATTTGTCCGCTTATGACGGAGCTGTTTTGATTGTTTCTCACGATAGATACTTTTTAGATAAGGTTGTAGGGGTCGTGTACGAGCTGTCGTTCCGCCAGACGCGCCGATTCGTCGGGAACTATTCATCGTATTTAGATGAGGCCGCGAAGCTTGAGGAGCAGGAGTGGAAGCTGTTTGAGAAGCAGCAGGGTGAGATTAAGAAGCTCGAGGATTTTGTGCAACGTAACTTGGCGCGTGCGTCGACGAGTAACCGTGCGAAGAGTCGTCGTAAGCAGCTTGATCGTATGGAGCGCATGGATCGGCCGCGGTCGGACGATAAGTCTGCGCAGTTCTCGTTTGGGATTACGAAGCAGACGGGTAATGATGTCATGAAGATTGATAGCCTCTCACTCGGGTACACGGATGAGGCGCTTGTGACGAACCTTTCGCTCGATCTATCGCGCGGCGAGAGTTTAGCGCTCATTGGTCCGAACGGGATTGGGAAATCGACGCTGTTAAAGGCGATCGTAAAGAAGTTAAAGCCGCTCGCAGGATCGATTCATTACGGTAGTAACGTGGAAATTGGCTACTACGATCAGGAACAAACGGAGCTCCATTCGTCAAAGACCGTCTTACAGGAGCTGTGGGACGATTATCCACAAACGCCGGAGAAGGATATTCGTACGGTACTTGGGAATTTCTTATTTAGTGGCGACGATGTGCTAAAAAATGTCCAAGATTTAAGCGGTGGCGAGAAGGCGCGTCTTGCACTCTCAAAACTGATGATGCAAAAGGCTAATGTCCTCATTCTCGATGAGCCGACGAACCACTTGGATCTCGATAGTAAAGAGGTGCTCGAGGAAGCCTTGATTAGCTATCCAGGCACGATTATTTTCGTCTCGCACGACCGATATTTCGTCAATCGTATGGCGACGCGTGTAGCCGAGCTCTCGCCAACTGGCGTCACAAGCTATCTCGGCGACTACGATTACTACGTGCAAAAGAAGCTCGAGCAGGCTGAGCTAAAGCGTCTTGCCGAGGAGGAAAATAAGCCGGCGGTTTCAGACGTGCAGGCTACTCCTTCTTCTAAATCCGACTATCAGGAAAACAAGGCGAAGCAAAAGAACGAACGTCAGCGAAAGCGTCGCATTGAAGAGCTAGAAAATGCGATTGAGCAGAAGGAAACGGTGATCGAAGAACTAGAAGCGAAGCTTGTTGATCCGGAGGTATTTGCAGACCATGAGAAGGCTCGTGAGGTGAACGAGCAACTGGAGGCTGCGAAAGCAGAGATGGATGAGGCGTTCGAAGAATGGGAAGCGTTACAGTAGTCAGTCCTTCTGGGCTGGCTTTTTCTTTTGTTTGTCGAATGAATACAGCTCTTCGAGCTGTTATAAGAGCTTAAGTGCCAGACGGTTCATTCTGTTTGTTTTGTGTAGAAGGAAGGAAGAGCCATCAGCTCTACAGACACCCTCGGCATAGGGTCTGACCTTATGCCTCCTCGTCGGCAGGGCGCGGCTGTCGCCTTACCCTAAACGCCTTCCTGTGGGGTCTTAAGTGCCAGCCTATTCCTATGGATTGTCTTCAGGTGTCTTCCGAGTTTGCCGGCTTGGTGCTTCTTTTAAGGGTTTAGTAAAAATGCTAGTGAATAATCTAACTTATCGAGAATTTGAAACAGCTTTTTTATCAGCAAGTGTCTTTTTTAAGAACAAGGACAAAAAGATAGTCCCTAGTATGTTCGAGAAGACACTAGCACTCATTGTGATGAGCCAAAGTGTTGAATCAGATATATTGGATGCGATCACTAAAAGAAGCATGCCCGTTAGGACAAAGACATTTCCTATTAACAGTTTGTTCATGCCACTCACTCTCCTACTTAGATGATTTGACAATTGTTTGTTTTCTGTAATAATTGGATAATATTATCTACGTGAGTGACAATGGAAGAGTTTCATTCGACGTTTGCAATCAAAGGAGGAATTTATATCAAGTATATTTGGTTGTTACTTACGCTTGTTCCGCTTCCGTTTTTAGTATTTTTCGTTGATATTGTTTTAGTGGATAGAGGTATAGAGCTGTTTTATGTAGTTGCTATTGTTGCAATAGGGTTGATTATTGTTATTGGTGGATTATCGTCGCGAGTCTTTATACTCCACGTCGTAATTGCGAATTTATTAACGATCATTCTTTCCTTATTTTTAGCTGTGTCGTTTTTAGTGCCACCTAATCCATCTTGGTTTAATCCTTTTACAATGGAAATGGTTGTTCTGCTCACGGGGATTGCCTCGTTTATTGCACAACTAATTGTTCGCTCGATTTTTAGGGCTTCGCGTAGACAGAGTCGTGTAACTGAAAAGCAGTAATTTGAAGCCATCGATTTAAAGATTCATGTAACTTTAGTTCTCCCCCTTTCGACTAATAGATAAAGGAGTGAGAGCATGAGATTTGTGATTACGTTTCTACTAGCATGTTTATTTTTAGCTGGTTGTTCAAATACAAGCGAAAATCAGACGAATATCCCTTCTACCTCTGAGATTACTGCTGAGAATTCGAGTGAAAATACCGATACCAATGTAGACACTAGATGGGGTAGAGATGACGAAGAGAGCTTACCAACATTTGAAGCGGAAGTAACTGGTGAGATCGTGCGATCAAGAGGTGGAGGTGGGGATTCACTATTAATAGAAGTCATTGATGGTGCAACCGCAGATATGGGAAGGTCTAAAGAATTCATCGTCAAATTTGATGAGGAGAACACCGCTGCAGTGGTTCTTAATGAAAATGGAGACGAGATTGGAATGGAAGACATTAAAAGAGGCGACAGAGTAAAAATTACACGTGAAATTAGAGGTCTTGAAAGTAGCGAACCTCTAGGAATGTATGTACACAAAATAGACGTTCTCTCCACAAACACTGAGCCTGATTTCCCTCCTTTTCAAGCAGTTATAAAGGAAACATATGAACAATCAGGACCATTAATTGAAGCTGCTGAAAATCAACAATGGACAGGTGAATTCTCTATTGATATAAGTAATGGCGTTATTGTGGATAACAATCGAGAGCAAATTGAATTAAACGATTTACGGGTCGGCGATATGATACAAGTAACCCCGGAGCACGATGGATTAGCAGAGATGCTACCTCCGATCATGTATACAAAAGAAATAAAAGTTTTAGAATCTAATGAGTAATAGCGTATGATGCTTTTAATAAGCAAAAAAGCTCATATTAATTAAAAAATTCTTAAAAGTGTGGACAACTTTTTCCTTCGAACGGTTCAAACAGTTCTTATCCGACAAAATAACATAAAAAGAATGCATGTTGAGGGACAAGGGAGACCTAAGTCTCCCCCTAAAAACTGCACTCTCATGGTTATCCACTGAATTTTTTCCTATAATCCACCGTTAAATACACAAAAATATGCTTATTTTCTGACATATCCACATTATCCACAGAGATATACACAGAAAAATGCCCATTTAACGCCATATTCATATCTTATTAACAATTCCACGACTTATCCACAAATTATTTATTAACACGACAAATTCTTTACAATTCAACAATATTCGATCTTTTGCACAGGTTGTGGATAACGTTATCCACTCCTACTTAAGGTGTCGGTGTGTGACTATTATTACTGCTTGCCTTCTCAATCGCATTGACGCCCATCACGACCGCAATGAGTTCTTCTGTTGTTAAGTAGTCTGATTCATTGACAAGCTTGTATGACGGCGCAGAAAAAAAGCCGCTTACCCGATCAAAGATGGCAACTGTTTGTTCGTCCGTATCCTTAATCGTATAAGAGCGCGAGAATGCTGGAGCAGAGATATCATACTCACCCGTTGATGTCGTATATGTGTAGCGCTTTTTAGAGAACGAGAGCGCGTATTTGACCTCGCCTACCTTCGTACCATCCTCAAGCTTAATACGCCATTTCATCGAGAAGAATGGGAAAGCCGCTTCTAGCACATTTCCTTCCTTTGTTTCAATGCGTACGCTTGAAGAGAAAGCCCCCTTCAAATCGAGCTCTCCAACACGCTCTTTATCCTCGTTAAAAATATCTGTTTTGCCTGATGAGAAAAAATTATCACTGAAATAGACCGTTCTTTCCATAAGAAAGCTCCCTCCTTTTTTTATATATACGGAGGAAGCAGGAAAAATGTTTCAAATTTAGTCTATGTTCGACAAATCATGCTACTTAAGGTCAAGACCTGGTTCACCGTTTAAGCGATCATCACTTCTGCGACCTTGTTCAAACGCAATCGCACCTGCTGCTGCAATCATCGCAGCGTTATCCGTGCATAAGGACAGTGGCGGGATTGTTAGCGTAATTCCTTTATCTAAACAGGCATCTGTTAACGCTTTACGTAGACCTTTATTTGCCGCTACTCCACCTGCAACTAAGAGACGATCTACTCCCTTTTCTTCCACAGCACGCATCGTCTTTGTTACTAACACATCGACGGCTGCAGCCTGAAAGCTCGCCGCAATGTCCTCCTGACGAAGCTCGATTCCCTTTTGCTTCGCGTTGTGCAACGTATTAATAACTGCAGACTTTAAGCCACTGAAGCTGAAATCGTACGACCCGTCCTCAAGCCACGCACGTGGGAGATCAATTGTCTCCTCCCCTTCTGCTGCAAGTCTATCAATATGAGGTCCTCCAGGATACGGTAGACCAATCGTACGCGCAACCTTATCGTACGCTTCGCCAACAGCGTCGTCCCGAGTTTCCCCAATAATCTCGTAGGAGCCATGCTCCTGCATATAGACAAGCTCTGTGTGACCGCCGGAGACGACAAGCGTCACGAGCGGGAAGGTTAGCTCCTCTATAAGATGATTCGCGTAAATATGACCGGCAATATGATGCACGCCGACGAGCGGAATGTTGCGAGTAAACGCCAGCGCTTTGGCTGCGTTCACGCCGATCAGCAGGGCACCAACTAGACCAGGCCCCTCCGTCACCGCAATCGCATCCAGATCGCTAAACTCCGCGTCCGCTTCTTGTAGCGCCGCCTCGATAATATACGTCATCTGCTCCACGTGATGACGCGACGCAATCTCCGGCACGACACCACCAAAGCGCTTATGACTCTCGATCTGCGACGAGACCACGTTACTCACAATCTGCCGACCGTCGCGTACAACCGCTGCCGCCGTCTCATCACAGCTCGTCTCAATACCTAATATCAATGATTGTTTATTCATAGCTTCACCCACATCACAAGAGCATCCTCTTGGTTATCCGTATAGTATTGCTTTCTAATTCCACCGTTCTCAAATCCAAACTTCCGATACATCGCCTGCGCCGGCTCATTCGACACCCGCACCTCTAAACTAATCCGCTCCGCGCCAAGCATGCGCGCCATCTCCATCGACCCATGCAACAACGCCTCACCAATTCCCTCGCGACGCATCGAGCTGTGCACCGCGATATTCGTGATATGCGAACTATCCACAATCACCCACAGCCCGCAGTACCCAATTACCTTTTCGCCGTCAACCGCGACTAAATAATACGCATACTGATTCTTCGTAATTTCATTATAAAACGCCTCTCTCGTCCAAGGCGTTGGAAAACTATCGTGCTCAACATCTAATACCCCATCTATATCCGGGATGTCCATAAGACGAATCTGCACATCACTTGCCATCAGCCTGCTCCTGCTGTTGACGCTTTAACCAATTCGCTTCCGCTTCGGCAATCCGTAAATACGTCGGTGTAAATGCATGAATATCCGTAACTGGCTCTCTAGTCGCTCCAATTGCCGCTAAAGCTGCTGCGTGAGACTGCTGGTTGATAGGCTGTGCAATGACCGCAGACGCTAGCTGCTCCCGAATAAGCTCCTCGTGCTTCTCGATATCTGGACTAAAGAACAAGACAGGTTCGTCATAGTCTTTAAGCTTCGTAAGCCATTCTTCATGCATAATAAGCTGGTCTTTTTCCACCTGCTCCACGATGCCGTTTGCCGCACGATAAAGCCCCGTGAATACTTGTCCACGACGCGCATCATAAAACGGCGAAATCAGTCCGTTAAAATAGCGACCGTTTTGCGCTAACATTTCCATACTGGATACACCTACGAGTGGCACACCTAGTGACCATGCCATCGTTTTGGCGGTTGTAACACCTATGCGGACACCTGTATAAGAACCAGGACCCTCTGAGACCACGATGCGGTCGATTTCTTCTGACTTCATATCCGCTTCTTCAAACAGCATACGGATCGCCGGCATCAGCCGAATCGAATGATTCTTTTTATGATGCGTCGTTATCTCCCCACGCAGCCTCTCGTCTTTGACTACTGCCACTGTCATCACAGTGGAGGTCGTATCTATTGCTAGTATATTCATCCTTGCTTAAGCTCCTTTACAATCGCCTCGTACCGCTCGCCAGTTGCTTCAAGACGGATTTGTCTTGCTGTCTCCCCTTCGTACGAAATAAAGAGGGCTAACCGTTCCGTTGGGAGCTGCTCCTCGATCATTTCCGGCCACTCGACGATTGTGACACCTTCTCCTTCAAAATACTCGTCGAGGCCAAGATCCTCAAATGAGTCTTCGAGTCGGTACGCATCCATATGATAAAAGGGTACGTAGCCCCTATATTCCTTCATAATCGTAAACGTTGGACTGTTTACGTTTTTGGTAACGCCTAATGCTTTTGCTAATGCTTTTGTAAACGTCGTTTTACCTGCGCCTAAGTCTCCACTTAAGGTGACAAGATCCCCTGGTTTTAATAGGCCGCCTAATTTGTCAGCGAACGCCTCTGTTTCTCTTACTTCTATTGTATTTAGGTGCCACGTCTCCATTGGCTGTCCTCCCGTTCTGTTTTGCTGCGTCCCTATTATACCAATACCTATAGCGTAACAACAAGCGGGATTAAACAAACAAAAAACAGAAGCGAGGAGGCATGGTTCCTCCTTCGTCTTCTGTCATCGTTGATGCGTTATGTGGTTAGCCCAAAAAATTAAGCTTGTTGCTCAAATCGTACGGCTTGAAGCGCTTTTTCGAATGCTTCTGTGATGTCGTCTGCGTCTTCGATTCCTACGGAGATGCGAATCGTTTGGGCAGTGACGCCTAGCTTTTGGCGTAGTTCGTCTGGTATGGATCGGTGCGATGTTGCGATCGGATAGGAGATCGATGTCTCGAGTCCTGCGAGCGTAGGGACGACTTTGACAAATCCTAGTTTAGACGAAAAGTCAAAGACGTCGATAGCATCATCGAGTTCGATCGTCACGATAGCGCCGTTGCCTTTTGTAGATGCTGCTTTTGGATAGTAAACGTGCTTGACGCCGTCTGCTGTCTCCAGTGATCGAGCTAGCTTTTGTGCGTTATTACACTGCCGTTCCATGCGGAGGCTAAGTGTTTTAAGTCCTCGGCTCGCGAGCCATGCGTCGAATGGTCCGACGTTGCTACCAAGCATAGCCATTTTAGCCTTTGCTTTTACCATAAGCTCACGTGACCCAGTAACAGCTCCTGCTGTCACGTCACTGTGTCCACCGATATATTTGGTAACGCTGTGGACAACGATGTCTGCTCCGAGTTCGTGTGGTCGTAATAGGTATGGTGTTGCAAACGTATTGTCGATCATAAGTTTAATATCGTTAGTGAGCGCAATTTGTGAGAGCCCTTCGATGTCCTCTACTCGTAGTAATGGATTTGTGATCGATTCGCTATAGAGAAGGACGGTGTTGTCCTTTACTGATGCTTCGATTGCCTCTCGATCGGTTAAGTCAATAAAGCTTACTTCGATTCCGAAGTCTGCGAGATCCTGCTTAAATAGCGAATATGTCCCTCCGTAAAGGTCTTCTGTTGCGATGATATGATCGCCTGTTTTCGCAACGGCTAAGACACCTGCTAGGATAGCGGATAGCCCAGAGGATGTTGCCACGCCCATCTCTGCTCCTTCAAGGTCCGCAACCCCCTTGCCTAGGTCATCATTATTTGGATTACCCATACGCGTGTAGAGGTAATTTTTATTCCCCTGATAGTACTCTTCCATCTCTGTGAAGTCTTTAAAGGTAAATGCCGAAGTTTGGTAAATCGGCTTTGTTTTACTCACTTCATTTGCTTGCTCCTTGGTAGGAAAATGCACGTTCATTGTATCAAAACGCATGGTCAATCATCCCTTCTATTCACAAAAATCATTTATCTCACTATCATACCTTAAATTAGTCAGATAATATAGATAATCGTTTTATTTTGCGCGTATTTTTATACACCCATATGGAAGAAAACAAATTAATGATTTGTCATATAGGCTTCATGTCCCCTTCATATTAGCTTCATAATTCCTCTGTATAGTAGGTATCAGTAAAGGACATTACGTCCTTTCCCCCTTAAATATATTTGCTGGTCTGTTGCCAGCCCGCCGGTGCGCTCTGTCAGAGAGTCAGCGGCGTTTTTTGTTTTGAGTGGTGTTAGTTTTTTGAGGTTGTTAGTTGGAGGATATTGGTTGTTGCGGCATACTTCTCATTAGATTCACCTTACTTCCATTTGCTCCTTACTTCTTTTATGTCATCTGGATCAACTAGCTGCTTAACGTTTATGGAAGATTAAGCGACGGACCTTCTTTCTGATTTGGTAAATACGGACTTCCAAATGACGCATACAAGCACGGATTTGATGCGAAGAATGGGACTTGACGCATACCCAGTGCCAAGTGATGCAACGGATACCTTGTTTGATGCATATGCCTAGGCGTTTGAAGCAAACAGTTTCCCATTTGATGCAAAGCTAGTTTAACAGACGCATACGAAGACCCAACTGACGCACTCCATCTTAGATGTGATGCAAACGCCGTTCTATCTTGGATGCATACACTCCTTCATTTGATGCAAGCCAATCTGCCGCGACGCATACGGAAGATCAGGTGGCGCACTCACTACCCAATATGATGCAAACGACCTCTAGCCTGACGTAAACGATCGATAAATCAACGACCTTCCCGTTAAAAAGGCAGCTAATTTCCCTTTTTAACACACAAAAAAACACCCACCATCAGGTGGATGCTCGTTTGCCCAGCAACGTCCTACTCTCACAGGGGGACAGCCCCCAACTACCATCGGCGCTAGAGAGCTTAACTTCCGTGTTCGGCATGGGAACGGGTGTGACCTCTCTGCTATCGTCACTAGACTATGATTTCTTGCTCCGCTGTGCGAATCAAGAAAGATAAAGGTCGTTGACCTTTCAAAACTGGATAGTGAACATGTAGAAGAAGAATCGTCTTAGTTGACGCCTTCTGTAAAACTATATATCTTGGTTAAGCCCTCGATCGATTAGTATCTCTCAGCTCCGCATATCGCTATGCTTCCACACGAGACCTATCTACCTCATCATCTCTAAGGGATCTTACTCACTATAAGTGATGGGAAATCTCATCTTGAGGGGGGCTTCATGCTTAGATGCTTTCAGCACTTATCCCGTCCACACGTAGCTACCCAGCTATGCTCCTGGCGGAACAACTGGTACACCAGCGGTGTGTCCATCCCGGTCCTCTCGTACTAAGGACAGCTCCTCTCAAATTTCCAACGCCCGCGACGGATAGGGACCGAACTGTCTCACGACGTTCTGAACCCAGCTCGCGTGCCGCTTTAATGGGCGAACAGCCCAACCCTTGGGACCTACTTCAGCCCCAGGATGCGACGAGCCGACATCGAGGTGCCAAACCTCCCCGTCGATGTGGACTCTTGGGAGAGATTAGCCTGTTATCCCCAGGGTAGCTTTTATCCGTTGAGCGACGGCCCTTCCATACGGTGCCGCCGGATCACTAAGCCCGACTTTCGTCCCTGCTCGACCTGTATGTCTCGCAGTCAAGCTCCCTTATGCCTTTGCACTCTGCGAATGATTTCCAACCATTCTGAGGGAACCTTTGGGCGCCTCCGTTACTTTTTAGGAGGCGACCGCCCCAGTCAAACTGCCCACCTGACACTGTCCCTGAACCGGATCACGGTTCGAGGTTAGAATGTCAAAACAGCCAGGGTAGTATCCCACCAATGCCTCCACCGAAGCTAGCGCTCCGGTTTCCAAGGCTCCTACCTATCCTGTACAAGCTGTTCCAACATCCAATATCAAGCTACAGTAAAGCTCCATGGGGTCTTTCCGTCCTGTCGCGGGTAACCTGCATCTTCACAGGTAATATAATTTCACCGGGTCTCTCGTTGAGACAGTGCCCAAATCGTTGCACCTTTCGTGCGGGTCGGAACTTACCCGACAAGGAATTTCGCTACCTTAGGACCGTTATAGTTACGGCCGCCGTTTACTGGGGCTTCAATTCAGAGCTTCTCCCGTAAGGGATAACCCCTCCTCTTAACCTTCCAGCACCGGGCAGGTGTCAGCCCCTATACTTCGCCTTGCGGCTTCGCAGAGACCTGTGTTTTTGATAAACAGTCGTTTGGGCCTATTCACTGCGGCTCTCTCGGGCTTGCACCCTAATAGAGCACTCCTTCTCCCGAAGTTACGGAGTCATTTTGCCGAGTTCCTTAACGAGAGTTCTCCCGCGCGTCTTAGAATTCTCTTCCCGCCTACCTGTGTCGGTTTGCGGTACGGGCACCAGCTTTCTCACTAGAGGCTTTTCTTGGCAGTGTAGGATCGGGAACTTCGCTACTAAATTTCGCTCGTGATCACAGCTCAACCTTACGGTAGACGGATTTGCCTATCTACCAGCCTCACTGCTTCAGCGCACACTTCCAATCGTGCGCATTCCCTACCTTCCTGCGTCCCCCCATTGCTCAAACAAAAGCGTGGTGGTACAGGAATATCAACCTGTTTGCCATCGCCTACGCCTTTCGGCCTCGGCTTAGGTCCCGACTAACCCTGAGTGGACGAGCCTTCCTCAGGAACCCTTAGGCTTTCGACGGAGGGGATTCTCACCCCTCTTTTCGCTACTCATACCGGCATTCTCACTTCCAAGCGCTCCACAAGTCCTTCCGGTCTTGCTTCGCAGCCCTTGGAACGCTCCCCTACCATTAACACCTAAGGTGTTAATCCATAGCTTCGGTGATACGTTTAGCCCCGGTACATTTTCGGCGCAGAGTCACTCGACCAGTGAGCTATTACGCACTCTTTCAATGATGGCTGCTTCTAAGCCAACATCCTGGTTGTCTAAGCAACTCCACATCCTTTTCCACTTAACGTATACTTTGGGACCTTAGCTGATGGTCTGGGCTGTTTCCCTTTTGACTACGGATCTTAGCACTCGCAGTCTGACTCCCGAGGATAAGTAATTGGCATTCGGAGTTTGACTGAATTCGGTAATCCTGTGGGGACCCCTAGTCCAATCAGTGCTCTACCTCCAATACTCTTCCCTCGAGGCTAGCCCTAAAGCTATTTCGGGGAGAACCAGCTATTTCCGAGTTCGATTGGCATTTCACCCCTACCCACACCTCATCCCCGCACTTTTCAACGTGCGTGGGTTCGGGCCTCCATCCAGTGTTACCTGGACTTCACCCTGGACATGGGTAGATCACCCGGTTTCGGGTCTACAACCACGTACTATGTCGCCCTATTCAGACTCGCTTTCGCTGCGGCTCCGTCTCTTCAACTTAACCTTGCACGTAATCGTAACTCGCCGGTTCATTCTACAAAAGGCACGCTGTCACCCATTAACGGGCTCCAACTACTTGTAGGCACACGGTTTCAAGATCTCTTTCACTCCCCTCTCGGGGTGCTTTTCACCTTTCCCTCACGGTACTGGTTCACTATCGGTCACTAGGGAGTATTTAGCCTTGGGAGATGGTCCTCCCAGATTCCGACGGGGTTTCACGTGTCCCGCCGTACTCAGGATACACTCCGGAGGAGGGAGTCTTTTGACTACAGGGCTGTTACCTTGTACCGCGGATCTTTCCAGATCGCTTCGTCTAGACTCTCTCTTTCTTACTCCGTATGGAATGTCCTACAACCCCAAAAGGCAAGCCTTTTGGTTTGGGCTAATTCCGTTTCGCTCGCCGCTACTAAGGAAATCGCATTTGCTTTCTCTTCCTCCAGGTACTAAGATGTTTCAGTTCCCTGGGTCTGCCTTCTCATATCCTATGGATTCAGATATGGATCCTACCCCATTACGGGTAGTGGGTTCCCCCATTCGGAAATCTCCGGATCAACGCTTACTTACAGCTCCCCGAAGCATATCGGTGTTCGTCCCGTCCTTCATCGGCTCCTAGTGCCAAGGTATCCACCGTGCGCCCTTATTCGCTTAACCTAACTTACTGTTAGGACGTCGTTTTACTTCTTGGCTATCTTCTAAGACACTCGGAAAAACCTTTCGTTTGTTTCCAAACGGATTGATTTTCCGGTGATTCTTTTCTACATGTTCTTACTATCCAGTTTTCAAAGGTCAACTCGGAATAGACCCCACAAGGGGTTCTTCCGGAGAGGCTTACCCTCTCAAAACTAAACAAAAGGATCGAATGCGAAGTTCGATTGAGCTTAATGCTCCTTAGAAAGGAGGTGATCCATCCCCACCTTCCGGTAGGGATACCTTGTTACGACTTCACCCCAATCATCTGTCCCACCTTCGGCGGCTGGCTCCATAAAGGTTACCTCACCGACTTCGGGTGTTACAAACTCTCGTGGTGTGACGGGCGGTGTGTACAAGGCCCGGGAACGTATTCACCGCGGCATGCTGATCCGCGATTACTAGCAATTCCGGCTTCATGTAGGCGAGTTGCAGCCTACAATCCGAACTGAGAATGGCTTTATGGGATTTGCTCAACCTCGCGGTTTTGCTGCCCTTTGTACCATCCATTGTAGCACGTGTGTAGCCCAGGTCATAAGGGGCATGATGATTTGACGTCGTCCCCACCTTCCTCCGGTTTGTCACCGGCAGTCACCTTAGAGTGCCCAACTAAATGCTGGCAACTAAGGTCAAGGGTTGCGCTCGTTGCGGGACTTAACCCAACATCTCACGACACGAGCTGACGACAACCATGCACCACCTGTCACTCTGTCCCCCGAAGGGGAACGTCCTATCTCTAGGAGTGGCAGAGGATGTCAAGACCTGGTAAGGTTCTTCGCGTTGCTTCGAATTAAACCACATGCTCCACTGCTTGTGCGGGCCCCCGTCAATTCCTTTGAGTTTCAGCCTTGCGGCCGTACTCCCCAGGCGGAGTGCTTAATGTGTTAACTTCGGCACTAAGGGCATCGAAACCCCTAACACCTAGCACTCATCGTTTACGGCGTGGACTACCAGGGTATCTAATCCTGTTTGCTCCCCACGCTTTCGCGCCTCAGCGTCAGTTGTAAGCCAGAAAGTCGCCTTCGCCACTGGTGTTCCTCCATATATCTACGCATTTCACCGCTACACATGGAATTCCACTTTCCTCTCTTACACTCAAGTCTCCCAGTTTCCAATGACCCTCCACGGTTGAGCCGTGGGCTTTCACATCAGACTTAAGAGACCGCCTGCGCGCGCTTTACGCCCAATAATTCCGGACAACGCTTGCCCCCTACGTATTACCGCGGCTGCTGGCACGTAGTTAGCCGGGGCTTTCTCGTGAGGTACCGTCAAGGTGCCGGTCTATTCGTGCGGCACTTGTTCTTCCCTCATAACAGAACTTTACGATCCGAAGACCTTCATCGTTCACGCGGCATTGCACCGTCAGGCTTTCGCCCATTGCGGATGATTCCCTACTGCTGCCTCCCGTAGGAGTCTGGGCCGTGTCTCAGTCCCAGTGTGGCCGATCACCCTCTCAGGTCGGCTACGCATCGTCGCCTTGGTAAGCCATTACCTTACCAACTAGCTAATGCGCCGCGGGCCCATCCTGTAGTGTTAGGTAAAACCCAACTTTTACAAGGGAACCATGCGGTTCCTTTGATTATCCGGTATTAGCTTCGGTTTCCCGAAGTTATCCCAGTCTACAGGGCAGGTTGCCCACGTGTTACTCACCCGTCCGCCGCTCATTCCACATCATTCACTCCGAAGAGATCGTGATGCTTCCTGCGCTCGACTTGCATGTATTAGGCATGCCGCCAGCGTTCGTCCTGAGCCAGGATCAAACTCTCCGATAAATCGTCGAAGTTTGAACTTCTGACTAACGTTCGAGTAAACTCGAACAACGAATCTAGCGATTCATTTTGAAGAACTAGGTTCTTCATTTAAAAAAATTGACGAGATGGTTTTCATCTCTTTTAATTCCTTCGCTTCGTCTTTTGTTTAGTTTTCAAAGAGCAAGTTGTTCTATGAGAAGTTCTTATGGTGGGCCTGAGTGGACTCGAACCACCGACCTCACGCTTATCAGGCGTGCGCTCTAACCAGCTGAGCTACAGGCCCTGAACCAATCATGTAATTTGGTTAAATAAATGGAGCGGGTGATGAGAATCGAACTCACATCATCAGCTTGGAAGGCTGAGGTTTTACCACTAAACTACACCCGCATGATAAAATGTCGTATAACTGGTCGGGAAGACAGGATTCGAACCTGCGACCCCTTGGTCCCAAACCAAGTGCTCTACCAAGCTGAGCTACTTCCCGGTTAAGGGCGACATTTACATGTTATATATTCAGGGATTTATGTAATTGGTGCGGTCGAGAAGAGTCGAACTTCCACGGGATTTCTCCCACTAGGCCCTCAACCTAGCGCGTCTGCCATTCCGCCACGACCGCGTACATAAACTGTTAAATTGTAATAATTGGTGCGGGTGAAGGGAGTCGAACCCCCACGCCCGAAGGCACTAGATCCTAAGTCTAGCGCGTCTGCCAGTTCCGCCACACCCGCACAATTGAAAGTCTTAAAAATATAAATGGCGGTCCCGACGGGAATCGAACCCGCGATCTCCTGCGTGACAGGCAGGCATGTTAACCGCTACACCACGGGACCACTTATAATGGTGGAGGATGACGGGCTCGAACCGCCGACCCCCTGCTTGTAAGGCAGGTGCTCTCCCAACTGAGCTAATCCTCCATATTGGATAAATAAACTACGAATCTCTTTGTCAACTGCACTCGTTCACTTTTCTCACGTACCTGAGTACGCTTGAACGTTCTCTCCCTTGTTTCCTCGATCTTCTTGTTTCTTTATCCAATCAAGTTTTTTGTAAGGGCGAATCTCTTTGTCAACTGTTCTCGTTTTCGTATCAGATGACTGCGTTTATGTAAATCATGGTGACCCGTACGGGATTCGAACCCGTGTTACCGCCGTGAAAGGGCGGTGTCTTAACCACTTGACCAACGGGCCAGTAAAGGCGAAAAATTTACTGGCGGAGAAGGAGGGATTTGAACCCTCGCGCCGCTTTCGCGACCTACACCCTTAGCAGGGGCGCCTCTTCAGCCACTTGAGTACTTCTCCAAGAAATGGCTCCACAGGTAGGATTCGAACCTACGACCGATCGGTTAACAGCCGATAGCTCTACCACTGAGCTACTGTGGAATATTAAGTAAGGTTTGTCTCTTTTCGACAAGATTTATCTTACCACTTTTCAGTGGTCTATGTCAACAATACTTTTTTAAAAAAGTATTTTTTGTCGTTGGCGCTGTAAGCACCGCTCGTTCAGCGACTTTTATAATTTAACACAGAATCTAATTTACCGTCAATGGTTTTTTAAATGTTTTTGTTACTATTTTTTTGAGGCTGCCCTGACACCTGCCACACACGTACTTTTTCGTATTCATTTGACGACGGCGAGTGAACTGTAGCGCACAGGATTCACACTCATAAATGTGTAGCTTAGACGAAGTGGACCTGCTATTCGGGATCGTTTTACAGTGACGAGAACCACCAACTTGCTTTAATAGAAGCTTAAAATCCTCATCCTTATGCTGATACCCCATACCAAGGATATGTAAATGATAATGACAAAGCTCGTGCTTGATGATACTCACAACCTCTTCCTCTCCGAAATACTCAAAGTGACGAGGATTAATTTCAATATCATGCGTACCTAATGAATAGCGACCACCTGTAGTTCGCAAGCGCGGGTTAAAAAAAGCCCGATGTAAAAAAGGGCGCTTAAAGTATTCCATCGATATAGATTCCGTTAGCTGCTGTAAATCTTTATCATTCATTATGCACGCACTCCATCACAATTATTTTGATCCTGCATATACTATATCATTCTATATAAAAGTCGAAAAGGGAAAGGACGTGTCTTTTCGTGCCGCATTGGTTAATCAATCAATTAAAAGAAGCCTACAGGACACGAGACCTTTATAAGGTCCGTACGCTGAACGCGTGCTGGTTTTACTACCAGCGCCTGTAGACTCCCTAGATTTTATTGATCAGATGGTTGCTTCATCGTTAACGAGACTCGCCCTTTCTGCTCATCTACGCCATCCACCCACACAGTTACCACATCACCAACAGAGACAATATCCATTGGATGCTTCACAAATCGATTTGCGAGCTTCGAAATATGCACCAATCCATCCTGCTTTACACCTATATCAACAAATGCTCCAAAATCAACGACATTACGCACAGTCCCTTGGAGCTCCATCCCCTTTTCTAAATCGGAAAGAGATAGAACGTCTTGCTTTAATAGAGGCTTTTGAATATCGTCACGTGGATCACGCCCCGGTTGAATCAATGCCTGCACGATGTCGCGTAGCGTTGGCTCCCCAGTTTCGAGCGTAGTAGCCATCTCACGAATGTCGATCGCTTCAAGTGCCGCTTTTGCCTCTTCAGAGCCAATTTGCTCTTTTGTCAGCGACAGGTGCTGGAGCAACGCATGCGTGACATCATAGCTCTCCGGGTGAATCGCCGTGCGGTCAAGTATCTCTTTGCCGTCATTAATCCGCATAAACCCGATTGCCTGTTCATATGTTTTAGCGCCTAAGCGAGGAATCTTCTTAAGCTCCTTACGCGAAACAAACTTACCTTCTTCCTCACGACGCTTCACAATATTTGTTGCAACTGTCTTTGAGAGACCAGCTACATACTGCAATAACGAGGATGAAGCCGTGTTTACGTTGACTCCTACTCGGTTAACTACCGTCTCTACGACAAACGTTAAACTATCTCCAAGCTTAGACTGTGTCACATCATGCTGATACTGCCCAACGCCAACTGATTTCGGATCAATTTTTACAAGCTCAGCTAATGGGTCCTGTAAACGACGCGCGATTGATACCGCACTTCGTTCCTCTACTTGCAAGTCTGGGAACTCTTCTTTTGCAAGCTTTGAAGCTGAATAGACACTTGCTCCCGCTTCATTCACGATGAGATAGTACACATCCGTCGTCTCCTTAAGGACATCTGCGATAAACTGCTCTGTCTCACGAGACGCCGTACCGTTACCAATTGCGATCATTTTCACGCCGTGCTTTTGGACAAGATCTATAACAACTTTTTTTGCTTCCGCCGTTTTATTCCACGGAGCCGTTGGATAAATGACACTCACATGAAGCATTTTACCCGTATCATCTACGACCGCGAGCTTACAGCCAGTTCGAAATGCCGGGTCCACTCCTAGTACAACTCGTCCTTTTAGTGGCGGCTGTAGTAAAAGGTTCCTCAAATTCTCCGAGAAGATCTCGATCGCATGCTCCTCCGCCTTCTCATTCAGCTCTCCGCGAATGTCACGCTCAATCGACGGTTGCAACAGGCGCTTATAGCCATCCGCAATCGCACCCTTTACCGCATCCGCGACGATCGTGTACGTGCCTTTTAACACCTGCTTCTCCATCCACGTCTGAATACGATCAATCGGTGGCTCAACCTTCACCTTCAGTACGTCCTCCGATTCTCCACGATTTACAGCGAGAATACGGTGCGGAACAATCTTTGCCACCTTCTCTCCATATTCGTAGTACATCTCAAACGTACCCTTCTCATCCTCCGACTTCGGCTTTCGCTCCGACACAAGCATCCCGTCGCGCCACGTCATCTGACGCACCTGCTTGCGAATATCCGGATCATCGGCTACCATCTCCGCAATAATATCCTGCGCACCAGCGATCGCATCCTCTGCCGTTCCAACCTCTTTTTCTTCATTAACATATGTAGTCGCCTGTGCATGGAGGTCTCCCTCTTTAGGGAACGACATAATCCACGTTGCAAATGGCTCTAAACCACGTTCTTTTGCTATCGTAGCGCGAGTTCTGCGCTTTTGCTTATACGGACGATAAATGTCCTCCACTTCTTGAAGCTTCGTCGACGCTTCAATAGCTTCTGAAAGTTCGTCTGTTAACTTGCCTTGCTCCTCAATTAAACGAACGACTTCCTCTTTACGTTTATCAAGGGCATTCATATATTCCCATCGAGTTAGTATAGCTCGAATTTGTTCCTCATCGAGACCACCTGTCTGCTCTTTTCGGTAACGCGCAATAAACGGGACGGTGTTCCCTTCATCCGATAGAGAGATAACCTCCTGTACTTGCTTCGGTTTAATTTGTAATTCTTTACTCACTAATTCTATGTTTTGTGTCATGTTAATCCCTCCTACTTTATCTATCATACAGGAAGTAGAAGGCGAATGACAAAAGCACGATATCTCATTGAGTTGCATTTGCGCACTAGGCACCTTAATTGCGCTTTAGGTAAGCTTGGTTTGGTAGCTCTGTTTTTCTTGTGCGCGTTTATGATCCTCGTTTATTCCTTCTACCAATTAGATTGTTCTTTGTACTTTCGTTTACGCGTCCGCACCCCTCGTTTGCTCGTCCACGACCTTTAATCGCGCTTTCTAGCTTTCCCTTTGTGTCATCACGTCTCACTTTTTCTAAGTCTCTAAACTCATCAAAAAAAGACCAACGCTAATGCTATTGGTCTTTTACACGTGATCGTATGAAGTTAATTGATCTTTCCGACTAAAACGGTAGTATCATCATCTGGATTATCCATCATTAGAAGAACCTTCTGAAGGACTTCCTGTGGACGCTCCACACCTGAGAACAAAGTATGGTGAACCGGTAAAAGCTTAAATCCATCGGAATGCAGAAGAAATAGCATGTCTTTCTCGTAAGCGAATTGCTGGATGAAGAACTTTTTCTTACGACCAGACAAAAACCCTCGAGATGGTAATGGACGAACTACTTTCCCTGGACTACGGTAAAGAACACAAGCAATGTTACCTACATTACAGTATTCAATCATACGCTCATGAAAATGAAATTTAAGAATAGTGAGAACGACCCCTCTCGTACCAAACATCTCGTTGTTACAGAGGTCCATAAGTGTTAATAAGTCCTTCTCACTATTCTCTTCAATAACCTTCATGACGGTTGAGGAAGCATGCATCGCTTCCTCTCCACTCCCTAATCCATCTGCGACTGCTGTCAAAACAAAGTCGTCAGTCCGAAGTGTTAAATACCCGTCGCCCGAACACCAGTTTCCATTCTTGGCTGTTTGATAAATGCTAACGTCGATCTCCCGTAAATGCTGGTGTTCGATCATTTAAAAGGCCTCCGTTGGCTCGATTCGAATTGATTCACGTAGCTTTTGCAAAGCCCTTCGTTGCAATCGTGATACATGCATCTGGGAAATACCGAGCTTATCACCCGTCTCCTTTTGACTCATGTTCTCGAAATACGTTAACTGAAGAATTTGCTTCTCGCGATCAGTTAAGACAGTAAATGCCTTTTGTAATAGTAGCTGCTGATCTGTTTTGGCATAGCCATCCTCTTGTTGGCCAACTAAGTCAAGAAGTGTCACTGCACTTCCCTCATCATCAGCTTCTATAGAGCGATCGACAGAAAGTGCCTGGTAGCTCTTCCCCATTTCCATCGTCTCAAGTACTTCTTCATCTGTTACATCAAGGTGCTCCGCAATTTCATGCACAGATGGAGAACGTTGAAGGGCTGTTGTCAGCTCTTCTACAGCACTTTTAATTTTTGGACCTAACTCTTTAATACGTCTTGGGACGTGAACACTCCACGTTTTATCGCGAATGAACCGTTTAATCTCACCAACTATTGTCGGAACAGCAAACGATTCAAAGCTTCGACCGAAGGATTCATCAAAACGCCTAAAGGCAGCAAGCAGACCAATCATTCCAACTTGGACGAGATCTTCGTCATGTCGTTGTCCTCGCGAAAACTTTCTAGCTAAAGCATGAACAAGACTTTCATACTCAAGAACGAGATCCGTTTGCAGATTTTCGTCGCCCGTTCGTTGAAATTCTAAAATCATTTCAAGAACTTTTTGCTTATGCTGCTGTTGCTTACTGCTCTGCGTTTTCTTTTGAGGTTGATCTGACATGGCTTTCCACCTCATCTCTATGCAGGTACTTCGTCATCACGATCATGACGCCAGATTCCCCGCGAATCTCCACTCGGTCCATGAGTGTTTCGATTAAGAAGAGCCCAAGCCCTCCTTCCTTCATATCCTCAACAGGCTGATCCTTTGAAATAGGACCACGCTCTGACAAGAGTGTCTCCACATCGATAGCGCCACCGTTATCGGCAACGATCATCTCTAATCGATCCTCATAAACAGTAAAGCCAACATGCATCGTGTTTTCGACAGAATCATCTTTATAAGCATGATTTACAACATTCGTGCATGCCTCAGCAATGGCAATCTTAATGTCTTCAATGTCGTCGTATGAGTAGCCTAAACGATTTGCGACTCCTGAAACGGTAAGTCTTACGACGCCTACATATTCTGGCTTCGCAGGGACTTTCATTTCAATAACATCAGAAGTTTGAGTCATCACTATGCTTCCTCCCTTTTAGTTGCGTCAATTTCGATTACTTCGTTCAATCCTGTAATCTCAAATAGACGCCTCACGCGTTCATTTAATCCAGTAAGTGTTAATGTACTGCCAGACTTTTCCGTTGATTTTAACGTACCGATAAAGATCCCTAGACCCGTACTATCAATATAGTTCACGTCTGATAAATCGACGATAAGATGTTTGTTTGGCTGTTCAGCAAGTGGATGTAATGTTTCCTTCAGCTTCGACGCTGTATACACGTCTACTTCTCCAGAAACTTGTGCGAGGTTTTGGTTTTCCGATTCTGTTACATTGATTTCTAAATTCATATAGTTCCCTCCTAATAGTTACGAAAAAAATGAGCCTAAATCTATATTCCTCATTTTGCAAAAAGCTAAACCTTACGGCGTAAAATTAGCAGGGTAAAATCGTCCTTTAATTGGAATTCCTGTGCTTTTTCAAGCTCTTGATAGACTTGATCAACGATTTCCTGCGCAGTTAAATGCTGATGTCGCCTTATGATATCGACGAGCTGCGCGCGTTCAATAAACTCTCCATCTACACGACATTCCGTTACACCGTCAGACAATAACACAACGAAATCATTTTCTTTTAAAGAAAACGAGCTCTCCTTATAAGACACTTTAGGAGACACACCGAGAACGAGCCCTTTAGCCTCCAAATTATCAAACGTGTCTTCAGACGCATCATAAACAAACCCAGGTTCGTGCCCAGCGCTTGCATAATAAAATGTATGGTCTGTCGAATCATATAATCCGTACATCATCGTAATAAACATGTCTTCATCAATGTTACGATGCACAACCCTGTTTAAACTCTCTAAAAGAGAGGCAGGCTGAAACTCTTTCTCTGTCAATGTATCTACTGCATACTTAATCATCGACATCGAAAGTGCTGCGGGGACGCCCTTACCAATAACATCCGCTACGGCAACAATCACATTTCCGCTATCGTCCGTTCCATAGTGATAATAATCCCCGCTCATTTTACTAGCGGGGACACTAATGACACCTAAGTCGATCTGATCCATCTTTAGGTCGTTATGTGGAAGGAGCGTTTTTTGCATTCTGGCAGCAACATCTAGCTCTGACTCTAGTCGTTGCTGTCTGTCTCTTAAACTCTGATGCTCTCGATAAGCAAGACCGTAACCGATCATGACCTCTAGCAATAGATCAAATGAATCGATCACCTCTTGTGATAAGTCATCCTTTAGTTCTTGAAACACGGAAATGTGAAGGCTCACTGTTTCTTCTGGTGACATGTCCTGCTCCATCATTTGCTTACTAAACTGTTGCGCATGATATAAAGCATGTTCACTCTGGTTTTCTAAATAAGATGTTAGCATTTCCTTATAAAGCTGGTACATCGATACCTTCATTTCCTCCAAAACGAGCGCACCTCCCTAACGAAGCCACTTCGTTGCAGTAATCGTCGTCCCCTGGTCTAACTCCGAATCAATAGAAAACTCGTCCATTAAGCGTCTCACACCTGGCAAGCCGGCCCCAAGTCCGCCTGACGTCGTAAAACCATCTTCCATTACGCGTCTAAGATCCTTAATCCCTGGTCCTTGATCATCTGCAATAATTTTTATTCCACGTTTGCCTGAAGCAGCTACTTCTTCTATTTGAATTTGTCCCTTGTTTGCATATAAATAAATGTTTCTTGCAAGCTCTGAGATGGCAGTCGTGATTCGTGCCTGATCAACAGAACCGAATCCAATTTCTCGCGCTAATTTACGTCCTGCTTGTCTGGCAGCAACGATACCCCATTCACTGTTTATATCAACATGGGTTTGAACTTGCATAATCAACCCTCCAATTCGAGTTGGAGTCTCTCCAACCCTTGTTCAAGGTCTAATGCAGTCGGAACATCATCAAGCACAATGCCCATGTCAATGAGGGTAATCGCAACCGCTGGTTGGATCCCAGTTAATACGACTTTCGCTCCCATTAAATTAGACATATCGACTACATCGCCTAACACTTTTGCGATGAAGGAATCTATCATATCTACGGAGGTTAGGTCGATAACAACGCCTCTCGACCCTTCTTGATGAATTTTTTCTAACACGTCTTCTTGAAACTGCAGAGCAGTTTGATCATCTAATTCTACTTGGACAGAGATTAATAGATAATCATGTAGTTTAAGAATAGGAATTCGCACAACAAGCCCCCCTATTTACCTTCGAGCTCGACGATTTGTTTTTTCGTCATCTCTAAGGCTGATTCAATTCCTTTTTTGAGCGTGCTTTTTGTAGGGAATTTACCAAGATCAATCCCTAAGTTTACAATTGTCTGCGCAATTTCCGGACGGATTCCAACTAGGATACATTTCGCCCCAACTAGTCGTACAGCTTCCGAAGCTTGAATAATATGGTGCGCAACCATTGTGTCTACTACTGGCACGCCAGTAATATCAATTAATACTACCTGCGACCGGTGCTCGATAACTCCGTCTAACAGATTTTCCATGATGAGCTTAGCGCGTTCTGTATCGATCGTCCCGACCAATGGCATTACGCTAATGTGCTCAAAAACAGGAATTAGCGGTGCGGATAATTCCTTAAGTGCCATTTTTTGTAGAAAAACAGTATTCTCCCAAGATCCAGAATATTGATTCACTAGTACATTGATGACATCATCAATCCAGTCTTCGATCTCTAGGAAATATTCAATATGCTCACTGTCTTGGTTGCTTTCAGAAGCCAACACGCGAATCGTTGTCTTCCTAAACTCTTGAAGTCCTCGTGTGATATAGTTAAGCGGCCATCCCATTTGGATTAAGCGCTCTACATATTGGTTCAAGTCATTTTCTGCGTTTGTCTCACCGTTTTGAATAGTGAGTACTAGTTTGTTTACGAACTCACGGTTCGTATTCTCGTACATGGTATCAGAGATATTCTGTAAAAGATCGTCTGCTCGAAATTGCTCAATTGACTCGAGCCACGATTCGATAATTGTTTGTCTGTGTTTTAGTACTTCATCCCTGACCTTAGGATTCATTGTCTTTCCTCCACTCTACTTTTAAAAAATGATACTTTCATTATTTCACTGTTTATACCTAATTGCAAACATTGTCAAAGAATGCTTCCAAACATATGTCCATACAAAAAAGACTGAATCTGCCGTTCGTGGAGTCCAGTCTTTTTGGTCGCTGAGTGTTAAAAGTCAATAAGGCCAATGCTTATGTTCAATGCGTCATTCACTTTTAACATCATATCGTCATCTAAATGAGTAATTTTGTCTGTTAATCGTTGTTTGTCAATCGTGCGGATTTGTTCTAATAAAATGACCGAGTCGCGATCAAATCCGTATTGCTTAGCGTTGATCTCTACGTGTGTTGGTAGTTTTGCTTTTTGAATTTGTGCTGTAATTGCTGCAACAATCACCGTTGGGCTAAATCTGTTCCCAATGTCGTTTTGTACGATCAAAACAGGTCTTACTCCTCCCTGCTCTGACCCAACGACTGGTGATAAGTCTGCAAAATAAACATCACCGCGTTTGACTATCAAATCCGCTACACCCCACTAACAAGGCGATCTAGCGTACTTTCAGCCTCCTCTTCAACTAAAAAGGATTCCGTTGCAATCATTAAGTTGATTTTCGCCATTTCTTCGTACCCCTGTTGCATCGTCTCGCGAATGAGTAGCTTCTTTTGCTCCTGCACGTACATTTTTGTTGCACGTTGGATAAATGCGCAGCGATCTTCATCTTTACCTTCTGTTAATGCATCTAATTCATTCACCAATTGTTGCGGTAAACTAACCGTAATGTTCTTTGTACTTTCCATAGACACCGAACACCTCCATGTAGCCATCGAAACAAGTTTGTATTCCTGTTCAATCATATCATTTGACAAAGTAGATTGCAAAGCAACTTTTGGCAATTTCTTAACTTTTTCGTCAATTTTCTAACAAATCATGTAAGATAATGGCACAAAGGTTGTACAGTAGTGATATTAAACCTTTTCTTAAGACTACTATATGCATAGATTAGCAAGTTATATCTTAAAGTTTAGCATCTATTCATCAAAGCTTCCTACTAATTTTAAGAAAACACGCGGTTATGGATGTGTAGGGTCTTGCCGTCTTTTACAATTGCCCTTGGCACACGGTAGCTGATGATGCACGACACCTCATAGTTGATCGTCTCGAGTCTCTCTGCGACTTCATCTGTTGATATGTGCGAGTCGCCCTGCGCCCCAATCAAGGTGACCTTTGTTCCAACTGGTACTTCTTCTTTGACCCGAACCATCAGCTGGTCCATACAGACTCGACCGACAATCGGCGCACGGTCCCCATTAACAAGCACTTCCCCAGACTGATTTGCTCGGATAAAGCCATCTGCATATCCAATCGGAATAGTAATAATCCACTCTTCTTGCTTCGTTTCATACGTACCACCGTAGCTAACCTTCTCCCCAGGTCCAAGACGTTTTACATGCGTCACTTTACTATGGAGAGAAAATGCCTGTTTGAGTTTGACAGGCAGCGTAGGCTTCATCTCTATAGATGGCGTTAATCCGTACATGGCAATCCCAGCTCGTATGACGTTGAAAGGAGCCTGTTCATACTGCAAAGTCCCCGCACTGTTTGCACAGTGCTTAAAGAATGGATCGATGCCTTTTATTCGGAGATGGTCTAAAAGCTGATTAAACCGATCAATTTGCTTGAACGTGTATTGCTTATCATGCTCGTCGGCTTTTGCTAAATGTGTGTATGCGCCATCTACGATGATCTTCTTCGTTGTTTCTAAAACAGCTAAAAGCTCATCGATCTCCTCCTCGGTCTTCATTCCTATTCGATTCATACCTGTATCAAGCTTAAGGTGACAATGTAGCTTGAGCGTTGAGTCTTGAAGAGTTTGCAAGGCAAGCGTTGCCCACTCGGCCTGAAAGACAGTGAGTGTAATATTTAGCTCGCAGGCAATCTTTACATCCTCTGGTCTCACGTAACCCATCACCAAAATCGGTGCCACAATCCCTTCTTGACGAAGAGCGATCGCCTCATCTAATATGGCGACTCCAAGTATTGACGCACCTGCCGCAAGTGATTCGCGCGCAACATCGGCCGCGCCATGTCCATACGCGTTCGCTTTTACTACCGCCATAATGTGCACATGCTCAGGTAGCGTTGATTTTATAGCGTGTATATTATGGGCGATTGCATCCAAATCAACCTCTGCCCAAGTATCTCGATAAAATGGTCGTAACGATTCCACAGTCCAGCCTCCACTTTTTAACGTTGATCTCTCCATTATAACGATTTAGCCCCCCGTCGTGTCAAAACCTACCTTAATTTTAATTTAGAAAAATGTGTGAATGGGATGGTAGTTGGTTTAGCGAGCTGTCTATAGTGGAGTAATTTGGCTTGCGTTGAACGGATGTCTCATTACACCAAATTGCCCGTTAGTTGCATCAAATCACATGTTCGTTGCTTCAGTTGATATCCCGTATGCGTCAAGGTAAAAAATATGCGTCATTCATAGATATCGATGCGCCATTTTGCATGCAGTTTGCATCATCTATCAAATACACTTCATGGCTGTATCCGGCATCTTATTAAAGCTTCTTTATGTAGTATTGAATCCATTCCGCTTCATGTATAGAATTGTTCAACTCGCGCGACCACGTATCAAATTTGAGCAATCCTCCCCTACCTACGCGCAGTGATTCCCTCCTCGCGAACTTCCAACATATACGAGCCCTCTTCAACACACAAAGGGCCCCGCATCAGCGGGGCCCTTTACTGTCTATTCGAAATTAGCACCTTAACCTATTTTTCCTCCGTACCATGCACGCTTCTTGCTACGGCCTCCAGCTCCTGGAGCTCCATCACGTTTGAGGCAAGGAAGAATTCTGTTCCTGCATAGGTCCAAGATAGCGACAAGCCCTTTGCATCAGTTGTTAGCACCCCGATCGTAAAGCCTAAATCGAGTGGTTCGCCGACGCTATCAATTGCTGCATCCATCTGCATGTACCGTGCCTTTTGCTGAATTAATGTAAAAGGCTGCGTCCCATCGTATGTCAGAATGACGCGATCATTAATTTCGTCGGAAGAAGAAAGCGTTGTGCCATCCGGTTCATACAATGGATAGAATACGGTAAACGCAGACGCGTCGCCAGTAGCGGAATCGTCGTTCTCACCAGACCCAACGCCGTCTCCATCTTCAGATCCGCCCTCACCCGATCCAGTACCGTTTCCATTCTGGGCACCATCTTCTCCACCGTCAGCACCGTCACGATCCCCTTCGTTGCTACCTTCGTCCTCGTTTTGGTCATCCGAAGCGCCGCCGTTGTCATTCGCTAATCCGTCATCACTCGTAGCACCTTCTGCTCCTTCATTATTCGAGGCATCGCCCTCCTCTGGAACAGATTCACCCATCACCGCTTCTTTAGAAAAATCCTGATCCGTAAACGTCGGATTTAACTCGAAGGAATCAAAATCGACATGTACAAGTACCTTTAAGCTTAAATCAGTTACATCCACCTCTGTTGGTGTCAGCGTCTTTTTATCTAGCTTAATTTCCTGTTGCGCCAAGTTTTGATTGGAGTAGTTCGTATTCGTGCGGAAGGTATACTCCTCTTCTCCCGCCTCGAACTGTCTTTCTGCATCAATTAAAATATCGTTTAAAAGCGAGTCATACATGTACACCTGACTATTATTCTCTGGCCAATCACTCTGGAAGCGGAAACTCTTATTTAGCGATGGCGTTAACACAAATACGCCTTCATCGTTCCGCAAAATAATTTGCTTCTGCTCCTTCTCTGTGTGTGCAAGCTCTACCTTGTAGTAAGTAGGATGCTTGTACCAAATCTGCACCTCATATTCCTGAGGCTCCTCTCCAGTTTCCAGCGTCATCGTAGCAGTTGCCTTATACCCTTGCATGTCCGTCATCAGCTGCTCCATATCATTTAATACATCCTGCTCCGTCTTTTCGCCACAGGCTGCAAGTAGCATGAGTAGCGCAAAAACGAAAACGATCATCCTCTTCATCTGTTCAACCCCTTTATGTCTAGTCGTTGCCTTACACATATATGAGGTTGTCCCGACGCTTATGCCTTTTCGATGATCACTTGTGCAGCCGCAAATTCTCTAGAATGCGTAATAGAGACATGCGCTCTCTCCGCTTTGGCGCAGACTAAAATAGGTTTTCCTAACGCATCTTTATCAATTTGAATATCTTGGAATGACAGCTCGCCGCCAATCCCACATCCGAGCGCCTTTGCGCAGGCTTCCTTCGCCGCAAATCGCCCAGCCAAAAACTCCACTTGCCTAGATCCTTTAAGTGTGAGAAACGTTTGTTGCTCTGTTTCTGTCAATACACGTGTGTAAAAACGGGGTTGGCGCTCGATAATAGTTTGAATGCGCGATAATTCGATCACATCTAATCCGATTCCTTGAATCATAACGGCTCCCTCTTTCGTATAAATAGAGTACCCCTTTCTAGCGGCTGAATGTGCTTATATGCTACTATGAAGGGGATTAAATGACTTTAAAAGGCGTGAATCCTATGTTTATTCGGAATGAAAGCTTTGGCGAATTTCTTCGCAAGTATAAAGTAGTATCAGCTCTAATATTTATTAACCTTGTGCTATATATGTGGACGGACTGGTTTGGGTTTTTAGGCGGTGACGAGATTTATTGGTTAGGGATAGGTAATAACGTCTACGTAGCCTTCGGAGAATATTGGCGACTCGTGACACCGATCTTCCTTCACGCAGGGCTCATGCACGTAGCCTTCAATAGTTTTTCACTATTCCTATTTGGACCGGCGCTTGAACGCATGCTTGGTCGCGGCACTTTTTTAATGGTATATCTCGGAACTGGTATATTTGCCAACGTCGTGTATTACTTCCTGGGCGATCCACGAGCGTGGCACCTAGGAGCATCTGGTGCGGTGTACGGATTGTTCGGTATTTACTTGTACATGGTACTTGTACGGAAGGATCTGATAAACTCTCAAAATGCTCAGCTTATTACGGTCATCATCGTAATCGGTGTCATTATGACATTTATTAATCCTAATATTAATATCATTGCCCATATCTTTGGTCTAATTGCAGGTGCACTGTTAGCACCTCTTACTCTATCAAAAGTTACACGCGAGAGCTATTACCAGAATGTCCATGATCAGGACGATGTCGGCTTCGACCCCGACCGCTGGAAGAAACGCGAGCGATTCCGCCAAGCAAAATGGGTGTACATTGCAGGTGGATTTGGATTAATGGTGCTGTTCTTTTATGTAGTAGATTTGATCTTCTTTTAAAATTGTATGATGTGAATGTCGAGGGAGGCCAGCTCATTGGGAGCTGGTCTTTCTCTTTGTTCTACTAAAGGGGCAGCTGGCTTTATCACTTGTGCATCAGGACACCTCCACATTGTCAAACCTCACGTTAATTAGACGCAAATAAGGAGCTAGGAGACGCGACAGATCCATTCGTTTGAAAACGGAGCTTGGCTTTGTGATAACTGATACGCATTTCGTGATAACTAAAAGTAAAATTGCGGTAAATCCGCACCTTGTCATAATTATCCTTCAACTTGTCATAAATATCCGCCGCTTTGTCATAAATACTCCGCAACTTGTCATAATTTTCCTTCAACTTGTCATAACCTCACGCCATTTTGTCATAACCGCACCTCATTTTGTCATAACCTCATCCCACTCTGCCATAACTCCTATCTCAACCAAACAAAAGCCCCTCGCCAACTAAAGCGAGGGGCTCAATCAACCACATATTAAGCGTATCTAATACCTTTTCAGCAAATAGTGAAGAGGAATGATGGAGACTAGCACGATCAATAAGGCTCCTGGTGCCGCCTGGTGATAGATAGCCTCGGACGCGTTATAGTAAACGCGCACGGCGAGCGTATCGAATCCAGGCGGGCGGAGCATTAATGTTGCTGGTAGCTCTTTAATCGAGCTAACAAATACGAGCGCTCCTCCGGCTAAGATACCGGGTAAAATCGATGGGAGCGTCACTTTAAGCATGACCTTCCACGCCGGATAGCCTAGGCTTCGAGCAGCTTCATCCATTCGTGGCGAAACAAGGCTTAAGGATGCTTCGCCAGCCTGCATCGCCTGCGGTAAGAAGCGAACGACAAAGGCAATGGCAATCATATAAAACGTATTGTAAAGCAACGGCACGTGATTGTTAAAAATAAATACGAGACCGAGTGCCACGATGACGCCAGGTAATGCATAGCCTGTGTAGCTCAGCTTATCAATACCCGTTGAAATCATCGACGGGTGACGTGATTTTAAGTAAATAACTGGCACCGCGAGTACCATACAGAGAAGGGCTGCAAGTCCAGATACTTGAATACTGTTCCAAGCAAATTCAAAGAAGCTACTATCAATCGCACCCATCCCAGCTCCAATAACTGTCCAATAAACGAGGACTGCAATCGGTAAAATGACCGCCATAAAAAAGACGCTACTTACAAAGATAATCGCGAGTGGCTTCCACTTACCGAGCGATAAAATCTGGGGCTCTCGGAACGTGTTAGACGTTTGGTAAAACTTGTTTTTACGTCGCGTGTACGCTTCGATCCAAAGAACGATAATCGTGATGACGATCAGCACAAGGCTTAGCACCGTTGCTGACGGAATATCAAAGCTCGCTCGCTGGAAATAGATGGCCGCTGTAAATGTTACGTAGCGCATCATCGCAATAGCACCGAAATCGGATAGGACATATAGAGAAATAAGGATCGCCCCTGCGCCTATTGCCGGTCTAAGTAAAGGCAAATTAACCTTCCAGAATATTTGCGACGTCGTCATCCCTTGAGAGCGGGCAACCTCCTCGAAGTTTCGATTCATTTTCCGAAGAGAAGCACTAGCGATCAAAAAGACGTATGGATAGGTGAACATCGTCAAGACGAAAAAGACGCCCCAGAAGGAATAAATGTTGATCGGAAAGCTCATCGTGATCATGTCGCTCTCTCGCCACGCGCGCGCTAAAAAGCCACTCGGCCCAAAGACGATAATGTACGTCACCGCGCCGACATAAGGCGGAATGACTAGTGGCAAGGCGAGCATCCACTGCCACCATTTGCGTCCAGGTAGATCTGTGCGCGTCACGATCCATGCGAGAGAAACCCCGATGACGATCGCAAAGGCAGTGACGGCAACGGTTAGCGATACGGTGTTCCATAGTAATTGCGGGATACGATCGCCGAGGAGACGCATCCAGCTGTCTGCGCCTGCAGATATAGAGCGCCAAATGACATAAAGGAGCGGAATCGACATCAGGATCGCAACGACAATTCCAATCGTGAGGAGAATAAACCCTGGTGGATTCCCATTCCACGTTTCAAGCCAACGCCGCCTTATGAAACGGAGAAGGGCCGGAGACGATTTGTCTCCAGCCTGGGATTTTTTAGTATGTGAAATCTGCTTGCGATTCTCCTCAGTCATAGCTGTTTACCCTCGCTAACGTGATAGTATCTTCTAAGCTAGTTTAGCGTAACTCTAGGTCTAAGCCAGCGTCTTCAATGATTTGTACTGTATCTTGGAAGTAATTACCTAGTTCACTTAATGGCATATCTTGTACTTGAAGCTCAGAGAATGGGACTGCTTCTGCGAACGGTGGTTCTAGATCTGGGTTCATTGGTACTTCCAACGATTCTCCAACAAATTCTAGCTGGTTTTCATCCTCTAGTAACCAATCCATAAACGCTTGTGCATTTGCTTCGTTTGGAGCTCCTGCGACAACACCTGCGCCAGCTGCGTTAGCAATTGCGCCCATTTCGCCTTCCCCTTGGTCTGTGTAAATGAAGCCTACGTTGTTATCTGTTGGCTCTTCAAGCTGTTGGTGGTAGTAATAGTTGTTTACTAGACCAAATGCATGCTCACCAGCACCGACTGCGCGACGAATGTCACCGTGCCCTTCGAAGATACCTGCCGCATTTTCTTGAATAGCAGAGATCCATTCCATTGTCTGGTCATCACCCCACTCATAGCGTAGCGCTGATACGTTACCGATCATACCGCCGTTACCACCGCGTGTGATCGCATAGCCGTTCTCGACGTCTGCCCACTGTGGGTCAAGTAGATCTTCCATTTTTGTTGGCATTTCGTCTTCAGAAATCATGTCTTTATTATAAATGAATCCACGAGCACGAGCAGAGATTGCTACCCACTCATTTTCGTCGGCACGATATTGCTCATCAATCGATTCAACGTTTGTTGGGTTAGAAGGAGATAAAAGTCCTTCTGTATTTAAGTATTCAAGCGCACCGATATCATTTGAGATAAAGATATCTGCTTGGACGTTATTTGCTTCCTCTTGTACTTGAAGTGGGTCTGCTCCGTGAAGTGCGCGCACTTCGACGCCAGTCTCTTCTTCAAACTTATCTAATAGTGATTGTACAAACTGTTCGTTACGGTTTGAGTATACCACAAGCTCGCCTTCAAGTTCTGCATCAGCGGCTGTTTCATTATTTCCTTCGTTGTTAGAAACATCGTCTGTGCCGTTCGCATTTGTTTCATTTGTTTCGTTTGTTGCGTTTTCTTCATTTGCCCCTGCGTTTGTATTCGTATTCGCAGCCGGTTCTTCCGTGTTTGCTCCATCATTATTACCACAAGCAGCTAGTACACTTGCAGATAATACAGCTGAGATAAGTACCTTTGTTGACTTTTTCATGTATCTTCACTCCTAATTAGTATGTAGTTTGTTTTATTGATAACGATTCTCATTATCACTAATGTTCACTATACTGACAGTGAGAATCATTGTCAATAAGGTTTTGGTATCTTTTCATCGTAATTATGAAAAAAGCGTGACTATTGATAACGATTCCAAATAAGCGTAGGAATTTGCACTAGGAATGCCCTTCCCAGCATCGCTCTTCCCAAGTAAAAAGAGCCTGCACAAAAGGACAGGCTCTTACTCTGTAACAATCTATTAATCCACTAATGCAACGAGTTCTGGTTTGATATCGAAGGAGACAACCGTACCTACTTCGATGTCTTGCTCAACGGGAGCATAAATAAGCATCGGTGCAGGAGCTAATCCGCCGTCGTTTTGCAGGTGGACATGCAATTCTTGATACTCTCCACTATACGTCACGCGCTCAACCTTACCACAGTAGGCACCTTGCTCAGAGAGCATACAGCCTTCTGGTCTAACTGAAAGCGTCACGTCTTCAAGAAGTTGCTTTGATTCCTCAGGTAACGTAACCCGACCAATATGTGTATGGATGCTACGGAGATCTTGATCCATTTTGCCTGTAAGCAGGTTTGTTTTGCCGACAAACTGCGCGACAAAACAGTTCTTTGGACAGCGATACATCTCTTTCGGTGCAGCAATTTGTTGGATTTCGCCTTCATTCATAACAACAACACGATCCGAGACCGCAAATGCATCCTTTTGATCGTGCGTAACAATGATTGCAGTTGTGTTAGCACGACGCAAAATGTTCGTGATTTCAAAACGCATCTTTTCGCGAAGACCAGCGTCCAAGTTACTAAATGGCTCGTCCATCAATACTACGTGCGGACGTGGTGCCAAAGCACGCGCTAATGCGACGCGTTGTTGCTGACCACCAGAGATTTGAGTCGGATAACGATCCGCAAACTCTTCTAAACCAACTAGCTCCAGCACTTCCTTTGCTCGCTTCTTCTTGTCACGAGAGCTCCATTTATTTAGCCCAAACATCACATTCTTTAAGATCGTCATGTGTGGGAAAAGAGCATAGTCCTGAAACACCATGCCAATTCCGCGCTTTTCTGGGGGAAGCGCAAAGGCATCCTTCACGATCGTTGCTCCATCAATTTTAATCGTTCCTTCCGATGGGTTCTCAAACCCGGCGATCATACGAAGTGTTGTCGTCTTTCCACAACCACTCGGTCCTAAAAGAGAAACGATTTCCCCTTGGTTAATCGTTAGCTTTAACCCATTTACTGCAGGCTTGCCTGCACCTGCAAATACTTTTGAAATATTCTCTAGCTGTAAAAAGCTCATGCTCCAACCTCCTGCAATAAACTATTCCTCAAGTCCCGTAGCTATATATAAGTGATTCATTTATAGGCTTATTTAGAATCATTCTAATCTAATTGAGAATGATTTTCATTCCATCTGAAGTATAGCACATACATTTTCATAGGGTCAATTATACATCTCACAGATACAAAATTTTCTCACAATAAGCATGCAAACGTTCACATCCCCGACAAACTCTACCCCCTTTTTCTGCCATTGAAGAAAATCGGGTTGGGCGTGTCAAAGCAGGTGATCTTTTTGTACAATAAGGGTATAGAGAGATGTTGGAGAGGATGTGACCGAATGGATACAAACAAACTTACCGTACTAACAATCCGCTATTTAAAGGAAGCGCAGAAGACTGCTTTTCAGGAGATGATTGAAGAGCTTCATCCATACGATATCGCTGAATTATATCGTGCGTTGCCGGAGAAGCATCACTACAAGTTTTTAAGCTTCTTACCTAAAGCAAATATCGCCGATTTAATCATGGAGCTCGATTCGGACATGCAGCTAGAAGTCCTGCAGAAGCTTGGTATTGAGCGCTCCTCTAAAATCATGGATATTATGGAGAACGATGACCTGGCCGACTTACTGAGCGAAATCTCGGAAGATAACTTGGCTGAATACTTATCTGCCATGGAGCAGGAAGAATCGCGTACCGTCCAGCAGTTAATGAGCTATCCGCCAGAAACTGCCGGTGGTATTATGACGAACGAATTTGTTTGGATTCGCGATTATTATACTGTCCGTGACGCTGTCGAGAAGTTTAAGAGCTTCGCAGAATTCACGAGAAATATTTATTACTTATATGTAATTGACGAAAATAAGAAGCTTGTTGGCGTTGTCAGCTACAGAGACATGCTTATTGCCGACGGTAGCGAAATGATTCGCGACATTATGTTTAATCGTGTTATCTCTGCTCCAATCGATATGGACCAAGAGGAAGTTGCGCAAATGATTGAGCGCTATGACTTTTTAGCAGTGCCAGTCGTGGACGAAAATAACGTGTTAAAAGGGATCGTTACCGTTGATGACGTTATCGACGTCTTCATCGAGGAAGCACGAGAGGATATTGAGAAACTTTCCGCATCCGGTAAGGATATCGACTTTAATACCCCCGCCTTTGTCGCCTCTTATAGACGACTACCATGGCTTATTTTGCTCTTATTTATTGGACTTTTATCAGGAAGTATTTTAGATAGCTTTGAGAATACGTTAGAGCAGGTCGTTGCGCTTATTTTCTTCATGCCAATGATTGCAGGTATGACTGGTAATACTGGGACGCAATCGCTTGCTGTCGTTGTCCGCGGCCTTGTTACAAACGACAATGACCGTAAAACCGTGCTAAAGCTCATATGGCGAGAGTTTAAAGTGGGTATCATTATTGGAATTGTCTGTGGTGCGCTCGTATTCTTAATCGCCACACTCTGGCAATCTGTCGCATTTGGTATCGTTGTAGGTGTCTCTCTTGTAGCAACACTTATTATCGGGACGATGGCTGGTACCACCATTCCAATCATCTTATCGCGAGTAGGCTTAGATCCAGCAGTTGCCTCTGGTCCACTTATTACCACGATCAACGATATCTTTTCGTTGCTGATTTATTTTGGTATCGCAACAGCACTTATGCAGTTCCTTATTTAATAAGGAGTTGAGAATTTTTATAAGAGAGCATCGCATGGCTGGAATTGCTGTGCGGTGCTTTTTTGTTTGTGTTATGTTCCGTATTTTGAAGTTATGTTCCCTATTTCAATTTTATGTGCCTTATGCAAAAGTTATGGACTTCTCTCTGCTTAGGCACCTAGCTATGTGCCTTATTCGGTTTTTATGTTCCCTATTTCAGTTTTATGTTCCCCATTCAGGAGTTATGGACTTCTCCCTGCTTAGACACCTAGTTATGTGCCTTATTCGGTTTTTATGTTCCCTATTTCAGTTTTATGTTCCCCATTCAGGAGTTATGGACTTCTCTCATTGAAAGCGCGCATGGAGTTGCTTCATGCGCGAAAAAGCCACTGTATCTTAAAGATTGGTTGTATTCTCGCGCTAGTTGTAGTTTAAATAAAAGCATTTTTCGTTAAAAGGTTGAGAAAGTACAAGATTTATTAAGTGCTATAAGCTTTGTGTATGAGTTATGTTCCGCATTTCGGAAATATGTTCCCCATTTCAATTTTATGTGCCTTATTCAAAAGTTATGGACTTCCCTCTGCTTAGACACCTAGTTATGTGCCTTATTCAGCTTTTATGTTCCCTATTTCAGTTTTATGTTCCGCATTCCAAAGTTATGGACTTAGTGATAGGAATAAAACCAGTTATGTTCCATGTTCCCCATTCCAACGTTATGGACCTCCGCCTCCAACAAATTTCAATTCCTCCCTCCCAACCACAAAAAACCAACCACCTCATAACCGCTTCTGCAGTCACTCTAGTAGTTGGCTTCTAGCCTTCTATTAAATCCCCACAGACCCTTACAAGAGTTTCTCCCCAAACAGGGAACCAATCAAGGCAACTGCCGCTTCGGCTGTTTGATTTTTAACGTCTAAAATTGGGTTTACTTCGACAAACTCGGCTGAGGTAATGATTCCGCTCTCAGCGAGCATCTCCATCGCAAGGTGCGTCTCGCGATATGTAGGGCCACCAATTACCGGTGTACCGACGCCTGGCGCATAGAGTGGATCTAACGCGTCTAAATCGAGGCTTAAGTGCACGCCGTCTGTGTTTTTCGTCACGTGCTCAATCGCTTGCTCCATTACCTTGCTCATGCCGAGGCGATCGACTTCGTGCATCGTAAATACCTTGATACCTTTTTCCTTAATTAACTCGCGCTCACCTTCATCTAAAGAACGAGCTCCGATAATGACCACGTTCTCCGGACGAACCTTCGGAGCATAGCCGCCGATTTCCGTTAAGGATGGATGGCCGATACCAAGACTTGCAGCAAGAGGCATCCCGTGAATATTCCCTGATGGAGACGTCTCTCCTGTATTTAAGTCGCCGTGCGCATCATACCAAATGACGCCAAGCTGATCGACTTTATCAGCAACTCCTGCGAGTGAGCCGATCGCGATGCTGTGGTCGCCTCCTAAAATAAGTGGGAATGCATCCTCTGCCACTGCTTTAGAAACTTCCTCTGCCAATGTTTGGTTCGCTTCAATTACTACGTTTAAATCCTTTAAATTGTCGTCATTTTTCACATCAAGTGTAGATGGACGACCAATTTTTACATCTCCGCGATCCTCAACTGCATAACCAAGCGCTTCTAAACGCTCCACGACACCCGCATAGCGAATGACGCTAGGTCCCATATCAACACCACGACGCATTTGACCTAAATCCATTGGTACACCGATAATCGAAATCTTTTGCTTCATCCTATTCACCTCATCCAAAATTACATGCGCCTCGTAAAGCTACGCACGAACAGGCAGGGCAAGCCCTACCTGATTGATTAAACCCTTATTTAGAAAGAAGTCCGCGAACAGCAAACGCCACGTTTTGCGGTCGCTCTGCTAAACGGCGCATAAAGTAGCCGTACCAGTCGTTCCCAAACGGAACGTATACACGCATTTTATAGCCTTCGCTTCGAATGTCTGCCTGCATATCCGTACGGAAGCCGTAGAGCATTTGGAATTCGAACTTATCAACTGGAATATCATTTTCCGCTGCAAACTTTTTGATCTCTGCAATCACGTTATGATCATGTGTCGCTACTGCTGCATAGCTACCATTTAGCATATGCTGTTTAATGATAGATACGTAATTGCGATCGACATCCTCCTGCTTCTGATATGCATGCGCAGGCGACTCCTTATAAGCACCCTTAATAAGTCTCAGGTTCATCCCCTTCAGTTTATCAATATCCTCACTCGCGCGGAAGAGATAGCCCTGAATGGCTGTACCAACATTATCATACGACTCACGAAGCTCAGCGAGAAGTGATAGCGTAGCATCTAAGTGAGAGTAATCCTCCATATCAATGCGCACGAAGTTATTATCCGCCTTCGCAACCTCTAAAATACGTTTCATATTCGATAAGCACAGCTCTCTGTCGACATCGAGACCGAGCTGTGTAAGCTTAAGCGATAGGTTGCAGTCTACGCCCGCTTCTGAAATCGCTTCCAAAGTACGGATACAATAATCAGCCGATTCGATTGCTTCCTCACGACTATAGACAAACTCTCCTAAGTGGTCGACCGTTGCACTAAGTCCCTTTTCATTCAGCTTTCGCACTGTGTCAATCGCTTCTTGAATTGTTTCTCCGGCAATAACAGATTTGGCGCCAAATTTCGGCCCCCATTTCATCGCTCTCCCCTTCATAAACTTATTTTGGGACAAAAACAAGAAGAAGTTTCTTGTAATCATGTCTCCTTCATCCCCCTTCACCTGTTAGCATTCTTGTATTGGATTGATTACGCCCTCTCTTTATTTAGGAAAGGCGCTGTAGGTCATCAAGCTTACTAAAAGTCCTGCGCACAGTCGTCCATTAAAATAGACGAGTTAGCTTAGCACTTCTTTAATACGTGTTAATGCAAAATCTAAGTCTTCTTTGGAAATTACGAGCGGTGGTGCAAAACGAATCACGTTCTCCTGCGTTTCCTTACAAAGAAGACCTTTCTCTTTCAGTGCTTCACAGTAAGGTCTCGCTGGTTCTGTTAACTCCACGCCAATAAACAATCCTCTTCCTCGTACTTCGCGGATTTTTGGATTATCGATTTTAGCAAGCTCTTCTTTTAAATAATTCCCTAATTCAAGAGAGCGATCCACTAGGTTCTCGTCCTCAATAACCTGAAGGGAGGCAACAGATACCGCACATGCTAGTGGATTTCCTCCAAATGTTGATCCATGAGAGCCTGGCTCAAACACGCCTAAAATCTCTTTGTTTGCGGCCACACAGGAGATTGGCATAACGCCTCCACCTAGTGCTTTCCCTAAGATAAACATGTCTGGCTTCACGTCTTCCCAGTCACATGCAAACATCTTACCGGAACGCCCGAGTCCACATTGGATTTCGTCCGCTACATACAGCACACGGTTCTCCTCGCAAATAGCGCGCGCCTCACGTAAAAAGCCTTCTTTTGGAATATTAATCCCTGCTTCTCCTTGAATTGGCTCAAAGATGAATGCTGCTGTGTTTGGCGTGATCGCCTCACGTAATGCATCTGCATCTCCGTATGGAATAACTTTAATTCCTGGTAGCATCGGACCAAAATCCTTTTTATACGCATCATTAGATGAAAGGGAAACAGCTGTCATCGTGCGACCATGAAAGTTCTCTTCACACACAATAATTTCTGCTAAATCATTTGGTACACCCTTTACACGGTATGCCCAACGACGCACAGCTTTTACCGCTGTCTCTACCGCTTCTGCACCCGTATTCATCGGAAGCACCATGTCCATCTTCGTCAATGCCGCTACTTTTTCGTAAAAAGGAGCGAGTTGATCGTTATGGAAGGCGCGGGATGTTAATGTAATGCGATCTGCCTGATCTTTGAGCGCTTGGATAATCGTAGGGTGACGGTGACCTTGGTTCACCGCTGAATAGGCGCTCAGCATATCAATATAGCGATTGCCCTCCGGATCCTCTACCCATACACCTTCTGCTTTAGAAATAACGATTGGCAGTGGATTATAGTTACGTGCTCCATGCTTTTCTGTTTGTTCAATAATAGACGTTGTCACAGTTGCCATGCGTAACGCCTCCTTTTTATTTAAGATGCTGCCTTTTTAGGGCAGTGCCACGGATGACACGGCCCCAAGGCAAGTAAATTAAAACATGTCAGAAACAGTTTTAGCTTGTAAGAAGTGAAGTAGGTAGTCTGGTCCACCAGCTTTTGAATCTGTACCAGACATGTTAAATCCACCAAATGGCTGATAGCCTACGATTGCCGCTGTACATCCACGGTTAAAGTATAGGTTTCCTACGTGGAAATCTTGACGAGCCTGCTCTAAATGCTCACGGTTGTTCGAGATAACTGCTCCAGTTAGTCCGTACTCCGTGTTATTAGCGATCTCGATTAATTCATCGAAGTCCTTCGCCTTAGAGAATGCTACAACTGGTCCGAAGATCTCTTCCTGCATGAGGCGAGCTTTTGGAGCTACGTCAGCAAAGATCGTTGGCTCTACGAAATATCCTTCTGAGTTATCGCCTTTACCACCGTGCATAAGGCGTCCTTCTTCTTTTCCGATTTCAATATACTTAAGGACTTTATCAAACGCCGCTTGGTCGTTCACAGGTCCCATGAATTTGCTATTGTCATTAAATGTTGCACCCACTGTTAATTCCTTTGTAAGCTCAACAACGCGATCTAACACCGTGTCATATACATCTTGGTGAATAACCGCTCGTGAACAAGCCGAACACTTTTGACCAGAGAATCCGAATGCAGACATCGTAATTGCTTCAGCTGCAAGCTCGAGGTCCGAGTCGTTATCTACGATAATCGTATCCTTACCACCCATCTCGGCGATCATGCGCTTCATCCAAATTTGTCCTTCTTGAATTTTCGCTGCGCGCTCTGCGATGTGTAGACCAACTGCTTTTGATCCTGTGAAGTTAATGAAGCGTGTGCGTGGGTGATCGACTACGTAGTCTCCCATTTCACGGCTATCACCAGGGATGTAGTTGACAACACCTTTTGGCATGCCCGCTTCGATTAGTACTTCCATAAATTTATATGCAATAACTGGCGTTGTGCTAGCTGGCTTTAGTAACATCGTGTTCCCTGCAACCATCGGTCCAACTGTTGTACCCGCCATGATTGCAAATGCAAAGTTCCATGGAGAGATCGTGATACCTACGCCTAGAGGAATATAAGAGAACGAGTTATGCTCGATTTCACGAGAGTTAATCTCCACGCCATCCTTTAGCTCAATAATCTGACGCGCATAGTACTCAAGGAAGTCGATTGCTTCTGCAGTGTCCGCATCTGCTTCTCTCCATGGCTTACCAGCTTCGTACGTTAACCAAGCCGAGAATTCATGCTTACGGCGACGAATCATCGCAGATGCACGGAATAGAATGTTTGCACGCGCTTTTACATCCCACTTCTTCCACGTTTTAAACGCTTCATCAGCTGCTTGCATCGCTTGTTCTGCGTGCTCTTTCGATGCTTTCGAAACATAGCCGACAATCTCTTTATGATTCGCTGGATTCTCTGAGACAATTTTATCTTCTGTAAAAATTTGTTCGCCATTTATAATAAGGGGATACTCTTTGCCAAGCTGCTCTTTTACGACTGCTAGTGCATCCAAGTAAGCCTGCTCGTTTTCTTTCACTGAGAAATCTGTAAACGGTTCGTGTTTGTAAGGTACTACCATAAATAAAAACACTCCTTTAATAATCAATAGTTTTATTCATCAAATATATAATGCAAGTTCGATGCCAACTTTCTGAACCTTCTAACTGTAAGCATTTACACGCGCTTTACTGCAAAATATATTTTCACCTGAAAAATCATTTTGCATGAAATAGCAAAAAATATTTGCACTATTCCCTGATTTTTCTGTAAAATGAAGGAACTTAAAGGAGTGATCGGAATGAAAGGTAAAGGTGAGCTACCAGTATTACCTGACGTTTATAAACAATTGCTAGATGCTGTCGATGTCGGTGTGCATGTGGTTGATTTAGAAGGCAGGTCCATTATTTATAATAAAAAAATGTCGGAGATTGAGGACATGGATAAGGAGGATGTGCTATATAAGTCGATTATGGAGATATTTTTGTTCCAATCAGAAGAAGAGAGCAGACTCTTACAGGCGCTTAAACATGGAGCAAACCAAAAAAATACGAAGCAAACATACTTTAACTTTAAAGGGCAGGAAATTACGACGGTAAATGATACCTTCCCTCTACTAGATGCTGGAAAGCGCATTGGTGCTGTTGAGATCGCGCGAGATATTACGAAGCTCGAGAAGCTGACAAGGGAGCAAACGCGTGAAAAGCACTCGCTCTTTACGTTTGATCAAATCGTCGGGGAGAGTCCTAGTTTATTAGAAGTGATCGAACGAGCCAAGCTTGCTACTCGGACAACCTCTTCCGTGCTGATTTACGGGGAGACTGGTACAGGTAAAGAGTTATTCGCGCAAAGCATCCATACAGGAAGTGAGCGCGCAACGGGACCATTCATTAGTCAAAACTGTGCTGCCTTACCCGACTCATTAATAGAAGGAATGCTGTTCGGCTCTGTAAAAGGAGCGTTTACAGGAGCTACGAATCATCCCGGCTTATTTGAGCAAGCAAACGGCGGAACGCTCATGCTAGATGAGTTAAACTCCTTGAGTGCTCCCTTGCAGGCAAAGCTACTCCGGGCTATTCAAGAGAAATCAATTCGTCGTATTGGTGATACTAAAGATCGCGCCATTGATGTCCGCATTATTGCGACCATGAACGAGGATCCGATGACAGCCATTGCTGAGAATCGTTTACGTGAGGATCTTTACTATCGATTAAGTGTAGTCTCCCTTGTCATTCCGCCATTACGAGAGCGCCGTGATGATATTTTACGATTAGCCTTCTCGTTTATTATGAAGTTTAATAAGCGATTTATGCTCCAAGTTAGAGGATTATCGAAAGAAGTCGCGGAGCTATTTGCTCACTACGATTTCCCAGGAAATGTTCGCGAGCTAGAGCATGTCATTGAAGGAGCAATGAACGTGATGTATGACGATGAGGAAATTGAGTACAGTCACCTTCCAACGCACATGCGTACGAAGTTCCCAAAGCCAGATCAGCTCGTCCAGGTAGAATACTCGACACCTATATCTGCTATTCAGCCGCTTCATCATGTAATGGAGGAGATGGAGCGAACGTATGTGAAGAAATCGCTTGAAAGCTTCCAAGGCAATATAACAAAAACGGCCGAGGCACTGGGCCTCAGCCGTCAAAACTTACAGTATCGCGTGCGCAAATTTAACCTGCGCTAAGCTTCATTTGATGATCAGCCAGCTTTTTATAGAGCTCGTGGGAGCGGTAAAGCTCCTCATGCGTGCCAATTCCGGTTTCTTTCCCATTTTCCATGACAATGATGGCATTCGCATTCATGACGGTAGAAAGACGGTGGGCAATAACGAGCGTCGTACGACCCTGCATAAGCGTTTGCAGGGCTTTTTGTACGTGCTGCTCGGATTCACTATCAAGGCTCGCCGTTGCTTCGTCTAGCATCAGAATCTCCGGATCACGTAGTACGGCTCGGGCAATAGCAATACGTTGCTTTTGACCACCAGATAAGCGAATTCCTCGCTCCCCTACCGCCGTATCAAGCCCTTGTGGAAGTTCTTCTATAAAATCCTTGGCGTAGGCAGTAGCCGCTGAAACTAAGAGCTCCTCATCACTAGGTGTAAAGCCTAATCCGTAGCTCAGATTATCTCGAATTGTCCCAGACATAAGCGGACTATCCTGCGACACATAACCGATTTTCCGACGCCATTCATGTAAGTCGAGCTCGTGAATGGCCGTATCGCCGTACAGAATCGTACCAGCGTCTAGCTCATAAAATCGCTCGATTAACGAAAATAGTGTCGTCTTTCCCGCTCCACTTGGTCCAACAATCGCGGTCACTTGGTTCGTCGGAATGGTAAACGATACTCCTTTTAAGACCTTCTCTTCTGGCTTGTAAGAGAAAACAACGTCCTTAAAGGTTACATGTGCTTTCACACCTGGTTTCCCTTGCTTGCCCTGTTGTCCTTCACCTGGCTCATGTAAGAGCTCCTGTAATCGTTCTGTTGCCCCCATTGCCTTTTGTAGCTCGGCAAAAAAGGAGGAGAACTGACTGACAGGTACAATAATGAGGAACAGGTACAGGATAAAGGCTACAAGCTCTCCGGCAGTTAGTGCTCCTGATGCAACACGAACGCCTCCATAACCAATAATAAAGACAAGCATCACCATCATTGCAAGCGAAATAAGCGGATTTAAAATCGCCATTAAGCGTGCTTCTTTTAACCCATAGCGGAATAGCTCTTGTATACGTGAGCCACCTCTTGTTGATTCATGCTCCTCAGCATTGTACGTTTTTACCAATCGTATTTCAGACAGGACCGTACTTAATACAGCTGTAAAACTTGCCATTTCCGTTTGGAGACGTTTAGAAATGCGGTACATGCGCCGTCCAATTGGCAAAATAATAAACAGCATAATTGGCACCGCTGTTAGCATGACAAGGGTCATTTGCCAATCTAAATAGAGGAGGATAATCACGGCTCCCCCCATTGATAAAACGCCTGTTACGGCTGAAACGAGATGACGCGTTATGAGTCCTTTGATAATAGACGTATCGTTTGTAATGCGACTTACCGTTTCTCCTGTCTCTTGACCGTCAAAATACGGGATCGGCAAGCGAATAATCTTTTGCCACAGTCGCGTACGTAATCCGCGCACGATATGCTCGCCAATATACGTAAGTAAATAAAGGGAAACACCAGTCCCCACCGCTTGTAACACAAACAGTCCGAGGAACAGCAAAAGGAAGCTGCTGTTAACAGCTCCCGACGCCATTCCATCGACAATTTGTTGCGTGAACAAAGGGATGACAAGCCCTATCGCAGTCTCCACAATACTTAACGTAATCGCGATGACCATAATCCAAACTGGTGGCTTTGTTTGCCGTACCAGCTCATAAAATTGCCGCCAGTTCACTGGCTTTTTTTCGTGTTTTTGCTCTGCACCTTCTGCCATGGATAGACGCCCTCTCTTTGCCTAATTACTTATTTAAGGGACTTGCACTTGATACTCGACTACTTCTCCAGCTGATTCGTTTACAAACTGTAGCGTATCGAGTGTATAGTATTTCGCGGTTAAATTCGCCGCCTCGTAAAAGATGCTAAGCTCCTCATCCGTCGTATTCTCTGTCGCGTCATAGATCACAAAGGCGGATTCGCCTTCATAGCGAACATCCATTATCTCGATGCTATCTGCAATAGCGGATTCGTACCACTCTCCCTCTGGTACGTCCTGCATTTGATTAAGTGTCTCCACAAAGTTTAATGGGTCGCCTGCACCATTCGTCATAGCTTCTTGGGCTACTCTTCCGCTAACAAATTGTGCTGCTCCTTGTTCATTTGCAACGAGATAATAACCACGATTCAAGCTAGAAAGTTCAAGCGTGTCCTCCCCGATTGGTCCAACAAGTAGCGGCTCTCCGTTAGCCGTAAAACGCACCTCTTGGATTTTATGGAGGGCGAGTGTTTCTTGAAGAACCTCTTCTAGCGAAAGTGCCTCCGTGCTGCTCAGACTGTCTAACGCATTTTCGTCAGAAAAATCGAGCGTTATGGTACCCGCTTGCGGGTCATTAAGCGTCACTTGCTCAATAGAGCTCAAATAGTTACCCGAAGTAGGGTCACTCTCTACTAATACGGATAAGAGTGCCTCCTCAAGCGTTCGGCCATTTGCATCCTCTGTTGTCAACACCGTATATTGAGCAGAGCCGTCTTCTGTTGTTTGCACACTGGCTGTTACATAAAGCGACTCTTCTTGACGCACCTGAAATTCTTCTACATTTTCTTCTGACTCAATGGCTGCGATGCCGGTAGATCCCTCATCAGAGTAATCTGCATTCATATCATTTTCCACATCTGAATCGTCCGTACCTTCATTAACAGATGCTTCGGAAGAATTGTCGACTGGCTGATCTGCTTCATTAGCGGAGTTAGATTCACTCGAGAACATTTCTTGGTCTGAATCTTCGTCCGAACCATTCATCGCGATATTTGCACTGTTCCCCGATTGAGATTCCATGCTGTCAGACTCCATGTTTATTTGCTGATCGGAGCTAAATAGCCCTGTATTCATAAACGATGGGAGCATCAAGACTACTAATAGCACTGCTGCGGCTGATGCTAACGCAGGTACTGCCCATGGTCGCGGACGCTTCTTACGTCTTGATGGCATCGGACTCTTTTCCGCTTGCTTCATCATCGCCTCAAACACGTCGTCTTTCGAACGATGATCTCGTTGCTTAGGAAGATCGGTTAGTGTTTTCTCGATGTGATCCTCTGTCCATTTGTTCTTACTCATTTGCTTACCTCCTCCCTAAGAGAACTAGTATCCTGCAGGTGCTTTTTTAACGTTTTGATTGCGCGATGCTGTGTTGTCTTTACTTTACTTTCCGTCCATCCTAAAATCTCTGCACTCTCTGTAATAGAAAGTCCTTGGACGTATCTAAGCAAAACAACCTGCTGTTGGTCTTCTGTACATCGCTTCAGTTCTCGAAAGACAGTCGCCATCTCTTCTTGCTCGACAACAATATCCTCTGGTAGCGGCTCTTTATCCTGAATTTCAAACTCTCGCTCGCTCCATTCGAATTCCTTGCCTTCAAATTTCCGCTTTTTTCGCGACTGTTTTCGAATCCAATCTATAGATACATGCTTTGCTATCGAATATAGCCATGTCTTTTCGCTACTTTTCCCCTCAAACGTTTCGTAAGCATGAAGGACTTTAATATAAACTTCTTGCACGAGTTCTTCAGCAGTTTGACGGTTTCTGACTAGATAATAAATGTATTGGAATAATTGCTGATGATACGTGGTATATAACCGCTCGAACTCCTCTCTCACGGAATTCCCTCCCTGCTATCTATACTGTCGTTCTTTCTCTCTATTTGTTACACGTAAATGTATGATTTTAATTAGACATTAACACCCATACCCAAAAGGTTCCGGCTGCTACAAATCCACCGATAATAAGTAATAAGGCAACTTGCCAATTCTTCCATCTCATGATGCGTCTCTCCTTCTTTTGCAAAGCTAACACAACTTCCTATCATAGATTGTATCAGATAATTGGTCTATGCGACTTCAATCCCTTCTTTTTTGACAGAAAAGGTAGTCACCTTTTTCTCCCACAAATGGATATCTAGGTATATATACATGCGTAGGTAGCAGGTTGAACGAAGCAAAAGTTGTCGATATACTAATACAGGCTGTAACCTTTTAGGAAAAGACACGTCTAAAAGGGTAGAATGCTGATAATTTAAACGAAGGAAGGGATACACATATGAAAAAAGTAGGATTCGCACTCTTAAGTGCTGTAGCCGTATTAGCTGCATGTGGACAAGGCGAAGATACAACGCCAGTCGACACAAACACAAATGCAGAGGTAAGTAACGTAGAGACAGAGAACAATGTCTCAGAGAATAACGTTGTGGAGAACAACGACGGATCGGCAAACAATGCAACAGATGCGGAGGAGCCAGTCGTAAATAATGAGGAAGAAGCAGGGAATGACGTTAACGAAGAACCTGTTAATGAAGAAACAGCGACAATTGATAACGAAGCCGTGAATAATGAAGAGGAAGAAGAAGCGGTGTCAAATGATACAGAAGCAAACGAAGAAGCGATTGACGTACAAAACGTATACTTATACTTTTCTGATGATCAACTCTTAGAAACATATCGAGTAGAAACAGATCAGTTAGTATCTATGGACGAAACTGGTGCTATGGAAGCAATGGCTCTATGGGAAGCTGGTCCATCTCAAGAAGGACTATTTGGTTTACTACCTGAAGGAGCGAGCGTAGAGTCAGTGGAGATTGACGGCTCAACGGCTTACGTTTCTTTATCGTCTGAGGTCGAAAATGCTAATCTCGGTTCTAGTGGAGAAGCAATGCTAACAGAACAAATCGCGATGATGATGCAACAATTCGGCGCTACTGAAACAATGCTTTTAATCGAAGGCGATGAAATTGGGGAGTTTTTAGGCCACTTAGATCTATCTACACCAATCCAAGCTGGAAATCCTGAAGATTATCCTGTCTATCAATAAAACCGTTAGAAGGGCTACCCGTTTTGGGTGGCCTTTATTTCGATTATAAGGGAGAGATACCATTGCTTACTAAGTCACAAAACACCGTTATGCACAGCTATCCCGGCCTCGTTGCCATCGTAACAGTTGCTCATAAAGGAGAAACAAATATCATGGCTGCCGGCTGGCACTCTTACATATCCTATACCCCACCAATATACGGTGTCGCGATTGCTGAAGAACGCTACACGCACCATTTAGTCAAGCAGGAAGGCAAGTTTGCTATTAACTTCTTACCAGCTGCTCACGCTGAAGCGATTCAACAGGCTGGCGTATGGACAGGCTCCGACGGGGCAAAGCTCGATCGAATTGGCTTAGCGTATAATCTAGGAGAAAATGGCGCTCCAATATTAACCGATGCTTATGTAGCATACGAATGCTCTACGATAGATGTGAATCGATATGGAGATCATGATTGGTTCGTTGCTTCTATGGACGCTTTTTATCGAAATCAAGAACTCTTTACGAAGGACGGATTGCCTGACTTTACAAAAGTGACGTTGCCTTTGTATCTCGGTCGATCTAAATACTTGCACGCTGATCAAACATCAACAATTGTAGATGTTACACAAGAAAAGCATCGCTAAAATGTAGGAGTTAGATCCTCTGATGAGGCTGGTACAGAAGTGATTGAACTGTCCTGGCCTCTTTTAGTAGGATAGTACGTTATTTCTCACATTTCGTTTTAATTCTCTTTTTGAGTAGTGCTACTGTTATTGGTCGGACTGGTGCTGTTATTGATTGCACGATGCCTGCTATTGATCGCACAATGTTCGTTATTGATCGCACTCTATACTATCGAAGCTATATTATGATCCAATTCGAAGCCATTGACCTACGCACCAATTATTTGCTCAAGCAATCCCCTGAACTGTTCCTCGGATTCGATAAGTGCCTCTCCTCTAACAATTAAATCGTAGTACACGCCACCAGAAGTCCAATTAGCCGCCCACTCATTCCCTTCTTGAAGTACGATAACCGTTCTATTTTCTACCTCCCACTCCATTGCGGCATCATATTCCATAAGCAACGTATGAAATCCATTTTGACTGATAGTAAGGTCCGCATAGTGAGCAAAATAAGAGTGATAATAAAGTTGGCGTAACCCGCTGCCACCCCTTGCTTGCTGTACATTAAACTCTTCTAATGCTTCTTCCACAACCTCATTCTCTGGTGCTTCTTCTCCAAACGTTAGTCGATAGTTTGTCGGGGTATTCGAGTACTCGAACGCATCAGGGTCGTTCCCGTCTCGATAAATAAGTGGCACCGACGAACTAATCGCCACAACTTCCCAGCTATCAGGATAATAAAATTGGTCATAGCTAAACGTCTCATGTATGTATGAATAAGGAAATTCTACCTCTGCAGTCTCCTCGTTTTGACTACATCCTACGAGAAGGACAAGTACGATCGTAAAAACATGCCATATTTTCATTCCATTCCTCCTCCTTTGGATTCATTTTATCAAAAATTAGTCAAAATGTGCGCAACGACCTATTCGCTAAATCGTGATACACTTATGAAAGCATCTTAGTAGTGCAAATCTTGTTTAACTAAAAGGAGTTGGTCTCGTTGACCAAACAAGTTAGTTTCGCCTTTCATGACGAACTTTCAACAATTGTGCAAACTAATATAGAGTACTATAAGACAAAATGGCAAAAAGCAAAGACCCCAACTCGCTATGCAGGCTTTAACTGGAGCGCATTTTTATTAGCACCCTTTTGGTCCGCTGCAAGACAGCTTTACATGTTGAGTACACTCTATATGATTTTTATCGGCATCTTTATCATTAGTGATGCGTATTTATTTATCGGACTTGGTGACACCATCTTACGATTTGTTTTTTTACCTGTACTCGTGCTACTTCTACATACTGGATTCGGCTTTTTGGCCAACGCTCGCTACGCAGCACACGTTAAACGAATCATACATGCAAAAAGCAGCGGCACCACTGTTCCCCCACTCTTTATGAAGAGCGGTCGCTCCGTGGTGACTGGGGCGCTGATACCCCTAATGTTAGGTACCGTTATTCTATTCCCATCCGCCTTAACAGCTGCTACAATAATTGATCAACCGGTACCTGATGGCGTCTACGTGTACGATGATAATCTGCCTTTTCCTCAAACAGCCGTGGAGGCGAATCGCGACTCATTCGCAAAATATAGCGCGCGCATCAATCTGCTCTATATAGGAGAGCCTGTTAACTCACGATCCTTTACCGCTAATTTATATGTGGAGGAAAATGGGGAGTTTGTCGAGTACAGTAGTATGACATATGGATTCTTTACGCAGGAGAGCGTCTCTTTACAGCTCATCGATACAGCAGATCCAACTACCCCTGTAGCAGATTACCGATTAGACATCTTGATTGACGACGAGCTCGTAGATTCAGTAGAGTTTACGGTAACTCCGATAGGTTCATAGGTAAAAGCCAAGGCCCTTGGATAAGTGGGCTTTGGCTTTTTTTGTTTTTTAAGTTACTGATTGCAGTTGGTTGTTATAGTATTTTTGCCCCATTCTGGCATGTTGGACTTACATGATTGATTAAAAGCGCGCCTGGAGTTGCTTTATGCGCGAATTGCCACTGTATCTTAAATATGTCAGGTTTGCTCGTGCTGGTTGAGGTTAAATTTGTCGGTTTTTTCATTAGATTTAGGTGTGTATTGGGTTTTGTACATAGATTATGGACTTTATTTTAGAGTTATGTTCCTTATCCTGAAGTTATGTTCCCCATTTCGATTTTATGTGCCGTCTTCCGGAGTTATGGACTTCTACCCACCGAAGTATAAAAAAGTAACTTTCATCCTAACCCCTCTCACCCCCAACCAGAAAAAACCGCCTTAGCAAAATCTCTACTAAGCGCGGCACTTTAAACAATCTATCCGATTTTTGTCCCGTTAGCTATAGGCTCATCTATATTCAACAAGACCACGTCACCTTCGCCTGGCATCCCACCTAAGACTAAGACCTCTGATTTAAAACCTGCTACTCTCCGAGGTGGAAAGTTCACTATGGCAATGACTTGACGCCCAGGCAGATTGGCCGCGTCGTAGCGCTTTGTAATTTGTGCGCTGGACTGTTTCACACCTATCTCATCCCCAAAATTAATTTTTAGCTTATATGCTGGGACTCGTGCCTTCTCAAGCTCGCTTGCCTCTATGATTGTGCCTACCCTTACATCCAACTTCAAAAAATCTTCAAACGTTGCCACCATTCTTACCTCCCTTAAAATAATCCCTCATATTGTCTCGCAATTCGCACTATTTTACAAATAATCTTTTTTAGAAACTTGTGTAAGCCTTCTCTTTTCTGTCATAGCAATGAATTTGCTACTTAAATGTAGTTAATGGACCCAACTAAACATATTTAGCCGTTTATATCGTGTGAAAATGTGGGTATGGAAAGCAAAGTGGTTTCAATTTCTAGATATGGAAGGGGGATTACCTAACAAATTTGATCTGTTAGGTACAACAACATACTATGGCCAATTATTCGTATGAAACAAAAAAGCCAAGCATTGTATTTTTCATTGCAGCACCAATTGTTCTATTGTTTGTTTTATGGGGCTTCTTTGGTCCGGGTTCACTGGAGAATGCATCAAGCGCGGGGTTAGCGTTTACGCTTGATAACTTCGGTTGGTTCTACATGCTTTCAACTGCACTATTCATTTTATTTGTACTCTTTTTAGCAATCAGTCCTTATGGAAAGCTTCGACTTGGGAAGCCAGACGAGAGACCGGAGTACAACTTTTTCACTTGGCTCGGTATGCTATTTTCTGCCGGGATCGGAGTAGGCTTTATCTTTTGGGGTGTAGCCGAACCAGTACTTTATTTTTATGATCCACATCCAGATTTTGTAGGAGCATCAGAGGGAGAGTTAGCCACTGCCGGGCTTCGCTACGGTGTATTTCACTGGGCGCTGCATCCTTGGGCTATCTTCTCGTTAGTAGCATTAACGCTTGCTTATGTACAGTTCCGCAAAGGACAACCTGCACTTATTAGTTCTGCTTTCCATCCCTTAATTGGAGATAAAGCATATGGACCATTTGGTAAAGCGATTGATGTTTTAGCCGTACTTGCTACTGCTACGGGTGTTGCCACAACATTTGGACTTAGCGCCTTGCAAATTTCAGGCGGGCTCTCTTATTTGTTTGAGCCTATTCAAAATACATCCATGACTCAGTTTACGATTATCATCATTGTGACTATTTTATTCATCTTTTCCGCCGCAACGGGCGTAAATAAAGGAATTAAGATATTAAGTAATATTAATTTAAGTGTCGCTGGAATCCTTTTATTGTTTGTTATCATTACTGGCCCTACGCTATTTATCGCACAAAGCTTTGTCACAACAATTGGTGGCTACATATCAAACGTGACAACGATGAGTTTAGATTTAAATCCCTTTGGCGATGGAGAATGGTTAGGCAACAATACGATCTTCTTCTGGGCATGGCACATTTCCTGGGCACCATTTATGGGGATATTTATCGCTCGTATTTCTCGCGGACGTACGATTCGTGAGTTTGTAGCAGGCGTACTTATCGTCCCTTCTATCTTAGCTGCAGTATGGTTCACTGCTTTTGGTGGAACTGCTCTAAATATGATTTTAAGCGGTAATGAAACGATCGGTGATATGGTTGTTGGTGATGGTGGAGAGGTAGAACTTGCCTTGTTCGCCACGTTAAGCCAGCTACCTCTTAGCACCGTTATGAGTATGCTAGCTGTGTTATTGATCCTCATTTTCTTTATCACATCAGCAGACTCGGCGTCTTACGTACTAGGTGCCATGACAAGTAACGGTAGTTTAGATCCTAAGCTTTGGGTAAAAGTTGTTTGGGGCTTCTTAATTGCTGGTACAGCATCTGTTCTATTAATTAGTGGTGGACTCGACGGCTTGCAAACTGCCTCTATCATAGCCGCCTTGCCGTTTGCCTTGGTCATGGTCGTCATGCTTGCGTCGCTCATTGTGATGATGACAAAGGATTTAAAAGCAGATGGTATAAGAACGAAATTTAGAGAGCGTCGTCGTGTTAAAAAAGAAGTATACGGCGGCATGAAAGATAATGTATACGATGACTTCAAAGAAGACTTCCGCGACGATGTTTATGATGATATGAAAGAAGACGTTTATAAAGAAGTGAAGCAAGAGATCAAGGAAGAGGTCAAAGAAGAAGTATATGAACAAGTAAAAGATGAGGTATACGACGATATTAAAGAAGAAGTGTACGAAGAGTTTAAAGAGAAAATATATGAAGATCTACGAGAAGACTTCTCTTCTTCGGAAGAAGAGAAGAATGTGGATCCATCTCGTAAAGAAGATAAATAATATGGAACGTAAAAAATATGATTGACGTTTGCCACGATTTTCCTTATACTACTCGTAACAACTAAAGGGGAGTAGCCATAATCGAATGAGTCGTCATTACAGGGAAAACCTCCCTCGGTTCATTCGGACAGCAAATTGCTGCCGGCAAGACCTTTACCGCTGAGGTAAAGGTCTTTTTCTTTTACCTCAAATTGACTAAAAGGGGTAATGGAAATGGTGGCATTATTGATGGAATACGGTTGGACACTACTCGTTTTAATCGCTCTCGAAGGACTACTCGCCGCAGACAATGCGCTCGTGCTCGCGATGATGGTCAAGCATTTACCGGAGGAAAAACGTAAGAAAGCGTTGTTTTATGGACTGTTCGGAGCATTTGTCTTTCGCTTTGCTTCTCTGTTTATGATCTCGTTTCTTGTAGACGTATGGCAAGTGCAGGCCATTGGGGCCGCGTATCTCCTCTTCCTATGTATTAATCACTTTGTTCGTAAGCAAGTACAGCATCGCCTTCGCCCAAGTACGGACGGATTTTGGAAAACCGTCTTTAAGGTAGAGCTCGCGGATATTGCTTTTGCAGTAGACTCTATCTTAGCAGCTGTTGCTCTTGCCGTTGTATTACCTGCTTCAGGATTACCAACAGTTGGAGGCATGGACGGTGGCCACTTCGCTGTTATCTTTATTGCCGGTCTTGCCGGAATTACAATGATGCGCTTCGCCGCTCACTGGTTCATTCGCTTATTAGAGAAGCGACCACAGCTTGAGCACGTATCGTATCTGATCGTAGGCTGGGTTGGTGTAAAGCTTCTCGTTTACACACTCGCACATCCTGCGATCGGAGTCCTAGATTACCACTTTCCACACAGTCTTTTATGGAAAGCCCTTTTCTGGGGAGTCCTGTTGACCGTATTCATAGGAGGGTTCTTCTGGGACAGCTTCCCTTGGTCGAGAGGAAAAAGGGTTGAAGTAAAACCACAAGTAAAAAAGCTTTAATAGAAGGTTAATGAAACGTGGATCTCCTAGATGGGGATTCACGTTTTTTGGTGCAGCAGGGAATTGTGCCGTATTTGTACCTTTAACTTCTGTTTGTGCCTCCGTCTACCTTGTTTGTTCCTCCTACTTTCGTATGCACCTCCGTCCACCTTGTTTGTTCCTCCTTCACCTTTGTTTGAGCCTACTGACACACGGTTTGAACCTACTGACACATGGTTTGAGTCTCCTCGTACCTCGTTTGTTCCTTATACTTTCGTATGCACCTCCGTCCACTTCGCTTAGTCCACCACACCCCCTTTCCTCAAAAACACAAAAAAATCCCGCTAGCTCCGTAGCGGGATCATGTCGATCGATTAGTTATTTAGTTGCTTGTCAGAGTATCCGAATGCCCATGTTAAGGCGAATGCTACACCGATTGCAATAATGTTTGTAATACCGTATAGCAACAATGTGTTCAGTTCCCCAATGTAAAGGAGTATTCCTGGAATTACCGTAATCGCCATACCAGTAGCTTCTAGGTTGAATAAAGCTGCGAAGAAACCACCTGCAGCACCACCTGCAAGCCCCATTAAGAATGGCTTCCCGTAGCGTAAGTTTACACCAAAGATAGCGGGCTCAGTAATACCTAAGAATGCAGATAAAGATGATGGTAAAGCAAGTGCTTTTAGCTTTGCAGATTTTGTCTTAAGACCAACTGCAAGTGCTGCACCACCCTGCGCTGCGATACCAGCTGTGATTAATGCGTTAAATGGGTTTAAGCCATTGTCTGCAAGAAGCCTGATTTCAAATAAGTTGAATAAGTGGTGAACCCCTGTAATAACGATTACTTGGTGAAGTCCCCCAATAATTAGACCACTTAAACCAAATGGTAGCTCAAGAACGAAGCTTGCTCCTGCCATGATTCCTGCTTCTACTGCTGAGAAAATTGGACCAAGTACGAAAAGTGCTGCTGTGATCATAATAAGTAACGTTAAGAACGGTGTTAAGATAAGATCCAATGCTTCTGGAATACGGTTTCTCAACCATTTTTCGAGCTTAGCCCCTAAGAAACCTGCGATGAAGGCTGGGATTACGGATCCTTGATAGCCTACTACTGGAATGAATTCTAAGAATCGAAGAGGTTCAGCATCGCCAGAACCTACGTCATACGCATTTGGAAGCGCAGGGTTAACGAGCATAAGTCCGAGCACAATACCGATAACCGGACTACCTCCAAATACGCGGAAGGTCGACCAGGCTATGAGCGCTGGTAAGAAAGCAAATGCCGTATCCGTTAATACGTTTGTATATAATAGGAAGTTATCAGAAATAGAATCAGGTGTTAATCCAAAAAGGGCCAGGATTTCCGGTTGTGTAACGAGTCCACGGAACCCCATGAAAAGACCAGTTGCTACGAGTACTGGAATGATCGGAACGAAAATGTCACCGAATGTACGCAATAAGCGCTGGAACTTGTTGCCTTGTTGCTTTACTTCTTCTTTTTGCTCACCTTTTGACGATTCTGATACACCTAGACCGATAACTTGCTCGTGAATTCGGTTTACTGTACCAGTTCCAAAGATGACTTGGTACTGACCGGAGTTATAAAACGCTCCCTTAACCTTGTCAATCTCCTCTACCTTCTCTTGATCGATCTTTTCCTTGTCTTTTACCATAAGGCGAAGACGTGTCGCACAGTGAGCGGCAGTATCAATGTTTTCTTTTCCACCTATGGCTTCAATCAGTTCTTCCGCTATGCGGCGGTTTTCATCTGACATGATAGAACCCTCCTATATAAATTTTATAAAAAATAACAGCGTTGTGTAATCGATTCCACAAAGATTTAAAAAGAATAAATCGCTTATGTAATCGATTCCATGACTATACTAAACTATTTCGTTCAATAAGTCTATACCTCATAAGAGATTTTTCGACTTTTTTTTCACCATTTTGGAGGTTGTTTAGTAAAAGCCTCGCTGACAGTATACCCGCCTCTTCATGGAAATAATCCACAGTTGATAAGGAAGGAGTCACATATTTAGATAAATCTGATGCCCCTATTCCTATAATGGCAATATCTTCAGGAATCTTCAAGCCATTTGCTTGTAAGTATTGCATCGCACCGATTGCTAGACGATCGGTTACTGCAAAAATGGCGGTTGGCTTAACTAAAGACTGCATCATTTGTTTAGTAGCTGTTGCACCAGAGTCGATATCGAAAATCGCCTCTTGCATCCATCCCTCCTCAATCGTTACCCCACTTTCAGCCATCGCATCTAGGTAAGCTTGTTTACGTTCGACGCCGACAGCCTGGTCCTGTTCATGTACACCGATAAACCCAATTTTTTTATGTCCTTTGGCAAAAATCGCGTTCATAACTGCCTTTGCTGCATGGTAATCATCGTACAACACTGATGAGTTTCCTTTAATATCCTGTCCTAGTACGACAACAGGGACCTCCGCTTGATGAATAGCGTTTAAAAGTGGCTGTTCTCTATTCGTTGCTACTAGGATTATTCCATCTACACGTCTGCTTTGAAGCAGCTTTAGATGCTCGATCTCTCTTTCCATCGATAAATCAGAGCTTGCTAATAGTATTTGATAGCCGTTGCTATTTAATTCGCTATTTATTCCATCTACAACGCGACTGGATGTTTCGGTGCTAATTTTAGGTAAAATGACACCAATTACCTTCGTGCGTTTTAGTCGAAGAGATTTGGCTTGCTCGCTTGGTACGTATCCGGTCTCCTCAATAGCTGTCATGATTCGTCTTTTTGACGCTTCACTCACATATCCTGAATTGTTTATAACTCGAGATACAGTCGTTCGTGAGACTCCAGCTCGTTTGGCGATATCATTAATTGTTACCATTTCCTCACCTCACTTCTAATTTAAAATTCTAACACCTCGGAACTTTCCCTCACAAGTCTTTTAGCTTCCCTAAGTAATTATAGTTATGTCGAACGATATTTTGCCAAAATTCTTAAATATAAGTGGCTTTATTCTCCTTTATAGTGTATCTTTAGACCTAAGAGTCTAAATGTATCTATTTGCCTAACTAACATTATTCTCTGGATATACCCAAACTAACATTTAGGAGGAAAAAGACATGAACCTAGCTATGGAAGCAGACACTAGTTTGCGCAAAAACATGTTGAAAAATCAGCTTAAAACGACCATCCGCAAGAAATTAATTCTAGCAATTATTGCTGCAACTGTCTTTAGTTTAGTAATGGGTGCCCCTATCGCGTATATCCAAACGTTAATTTTTTCATCAGGAGTATTAGAGGTGTTAGGTACGCAGGTTTATAGTTTGTTACGAACTTACTTTACGATTATCGTGAACTTGTTCATTATGATCACATTTTTATTGGTTAGCCTACGATACGTTGTGCTTAGGCCTATTCAAGCAATGAATCGAACGCTTCATGACATACATGGAGAACGAATCGATTTATCCAAACAAATCCCGGCACCATCCAAGGATGAGTTAGGTCAGCTTGCTACAACTGTTAACGGCTTAAATGCTTCTATGCTAGAAGTGATTACTTCCGTTCGAAACTCCGCCATGGAGGTTGCAGAATCAAGCGAACAAAACGCCGCTGCCGTAGAAGAGATCAGTGCCGCCTCTTACGAAGTAAAAAGTAGCGCGGAGACACTCAAAATGCAAGCTTCCCATGGGAATAATGCCATAGAAGAGGTTTCTCAAGCATTATTAGAGCTATCGTCCTTAATTCAGATTGCAAAAGATAAAGCTACGGCCGCAGAAAAAAATACGGCAATCACGATCGAAGCATCAGAGGCGGGAAGAAATAGATTAAACGACGTTCACGAACAGATGGCTAATATTAAGCGTGAATCAGCTGCAACAAAAGCAAAAGTTGAATCACTGGAAGCTTATTCAAAACAAATTCACTCCATTGTCGATACGATTACCCAAATATCTGAACAAACGAATCTTTTAGCTTTAAACGCAGCTATCGAGGCAGCACGAGCTGGCGAAGCTGGAAAAGGCTTTGCAGTAGTTGCCGATGAAGTACGAAAACTTGCTGAGCAAACATCAAAAGAAGCAGATAATGTAACAACTATCATAAATGAGATAACAAATACAACGTCTCAAACGGTAACAGCGATTGATCGTAATGAACAATCGGTTATTCACGGTGAGGCAGAAGTAACAAAAACGAGTGAAGCGTTAGAGCGTATCTTTGCAGCGGTTGAAGACACTGCAACAGATATGAATGAAATTAAGAGTGTCACAACAGAAGAGGTAGCTACATCAGAGAAAATCGTTTCCCTTATTGACCTTTTAGCAACATTCGTAGAAAGTACAGAAAAGAGTGCGATTGAAGTTTATGAGTCTGCTAACGAAACTAATTCAACGCTTGAAGGTATTACAGCAAATGTGGAAGAAATGAGCCGAATGGCAACGAACTTGACAGAAGTAGTAGACATCTTTCATTCAGAAAAGGAGGCATCAGCATGATCAAGGAAATAAAATTAATACATAATGACGTGCATGTGAAGTTGCACGGAGAAGTTTACGTAAGTGATGCTTCCTTATTACGCGAAAAACTCCTTCCATATGTAGAGGAAGGAAAAGCAAATTTCCATTTCGATTTTAGTGAAGTGACGTTTATCGATAGTGCTGGATTAGGTGTTCTCGTCGCAATACATAAACGAGCTACCCAAAATAATGGCGAGGTACGTATTTTAAATGCACGCGGTTCCGTGAAAGAGATTTTTACGTTAACAAGGCTTCACCATGTCTTCCAGATGGGTGAGTAGATAAGCTTATGATAAACGTACCTTCCGAACTACTACTTACATCAAAATCGCTACATGTATTCTTACTTAAAGAAAAGCCTGTATTAGAGAGAATGTTGCGAATTGCTTCTACATCACTACGTATAAAGAAGGTTGGTCTCACACTCGAAGCAGTAGATGGATACGTTAGCTTCCTATATGAGGAGCATAAAGGTTCGACAATAAATAACCGTCCTTCATCGAGTCTTTTTAGTGAACATCTATCGTGTAATAAGCTGCTTCCTTCAACAATCTTCCATGCTTATTTCGTTCTCTTTACCCAAAACACACAAGAGCGTTTATTGGCGGAGAACCCTTTAGTAGAGGATTTGATTCATACATTGGCCACAATGTTCGATCACTCTGATAGTGGTATGGAAGCAATTAAACAGCACCTAAATCAACAGCAACAAATGCTTGATACGCTTCAGGATGTCATTATTGTCATGGATAGATCCGGTCGATTAATAAAGTGGAATAAACAACTGAGAGACAAAGCAGCTACGCGAATTTCCATAAAACCAGGTAAGCAAGTAGCAACGCTTTTCAACAACATTCCAGAAGAAAAGCTACAAAGATTAATGGAAGAGGGCAAATCAAAGCTCGAACTACAGTTTAGAGGGAATATGATAACAGACAAGCTCTTCACTCCACATATTTGGAGACTGACGTATCGCCCCTCCTCCCAAACCTTTATCTTAGTCGGTAAAGATATCTCTAAAGAACTGGACCTACAGCAGGAGCTTATCGTAGCAGGAGAGGTGCAAAAAAGCTTTTTGCCTGCTCCTGTTGCCAATAAGCAAGTAACGATAAAAACGATTTATGAAGCTGCAAATTATGTGAGCGGAGATGGCCTTGGTTATTTATGGCTTGATAATGGCAAACGATTATTTATCTACTTGCTAGACGTGATGGGACATGGAGTCCCTGCAGCCATCCAAACATCCGCTATGCAGTTATTAGTAGAGCAGGTCGGTAAGGAACCTATTTCTTTATCAGCCAAACTACAAAAGATCAATACGAAAAGCGTGGAAATCCTGACAAGCGATTACTTTGCCGCGGCGATCATCGTCGAATTAGATGTGCATACTGGAGTTGGTAGCTATACTTCTGCTGGTATA